>JACPUW010000037.1 GCA_016192035.1 Bacteroidota bacterium | reverse complement strand
CGTATTTTCTATGGTAAAGGTGCGCGGAACCGTGCCACTGGCCGTGGTGGCAGAACCGAAGTCGCTGTGGTCTGCCGTGCCCGGCGTGGCGTCGCCATCGGCTATGGAGGTGCCGTTGCCCAGCACGTCAATTTCAGGTGCCGATATGACCGGGTCTAAGCGCCATAGGTCGTTGAGATATCCAGCACCAGATGCGGCATAGCCATCGCCGCCGAAGAGCCAGAGGTTGCCGGAGGCATCGGTCCATAATACCGCACTATACCGGGCGCCAGGCACGTTGGAACCGGCGGCGGTGCCCTTGGTGCCGTAGGTGCCGTACTGGTAGGCGCTATTGCTGCCCGAGACCCAGGTCCAGTTGGTCCCGTCCCATTTCCATAGGTCGTTGAGCCTTCCAGAACCAGATGCGGCATAGCCGAAGCCGCCGAAGAGCCAGAAGTTGCCGGAGGCATCGGTCCAGGATGTGGCAGCTTGCCGGGCGCCAGGCACGTTGGAACCGGCGGCGGTGCCCTTGGTGCCGTAGGTGCCGTACTGACCGGAGCCATTGCTGCCCGAGACCCAGGTCCAGTTGCTGCCGTCCCATTTCCATAGGTCGTTGAGATTTCCAGAACCAGATGCGGCATAGCCAACGCCGCCGAAGAGCCAGAAGTTGCCGGAGGCATCGGTCCATGATACCGCACTATACCGGGCGCCAGGCACGTTGGAACCGGCGGCGGTGCCCTTGGTGCCGTAGGTGCCGGTTTGGCCGGCGCTATTGCTGCCCGAGACCCAGGTCCAGTTGGTCCCGTCCCATTTCCATAGGTCGTTGAGATATCCAGAACCAGATGCGGCATAGCCATTGCCGCCGAAGAGCCATAGGTTGTCGGAAGCATCGGCCCAAGTAACTGCATCATATCGGGCACCGGGCACATTGGAACTGGCGGCGGTGCCCTGGGTGCCGTAGGTGCCGGTTTGGTTGGTGTCATTGCTGCCCGAGACCCAGGCCCATTGGTTCGTTTGTCCAATGGCAAGATGGACATAACCCATGTTGAGTACTGCAAAGAGTACGAGCGTTAAGGTAGATATATTGATTTTCATAATGTTATATGCATAATTGATGAAAAAACCTTTGAAGGCCTAGAGGCGAATACGGCCGGCCGCTCTACCTCCACTTTATTCACCTGCCTGTGGCGTGAGGTGTACTGCTCAGTAAAAACGACCCCAATGGGGCGACAGATGCTTGACTTGGTAGGCATAAAAGTTACTTTTATAATTATATATGTGAAGTACTTTGTTACATTTCTGAGCGTAGGTTTTTTCAAAATGGCCGACAAATTGATCTCATTTACGTTGGTCAAATCCGTACAAGCAAATCCAAGATTGGAACTTGACCTGCTGCATGTCGATGTCCTTAACTCGACATTCATTCCCATAACATATTTATTGTCAATAATAACACAAAAAATCAACCAATTACTTAATACGCAAATGCCATAATGTAACCACCTACCGTTCACATAACCCAAACCATTAAACAGATACAAACATCCGTAATTAATCTGAATAAAATGTGACGAAATCAAGCCATGCGGTTATGAAATACCCCAATTATTCAATATTTTTTGTTAAACAAATCATACAGGAGGATGGATTGGCGCATTTGACCGATGAATAATTGAACAATTTTTTAACCGCCCAATCAAACACGGCTAATTGCTGCTTAATAGCAGCTACGGAATAAAGGGGCCACTACAGGTAGCGCATGGCTGCCATCCCAAAGCCTGGTTCCCAACATTTTTATTAACAGGCATTTATTGCCATAAATCCAGGTAATATGGATATGGCAATGCAACAGTACACAAGGGTCAATCCAAATTGCGGTCACCTACCCGGCCATGACTAGCCCGGCCATACCGGCCATGAGGCCCTGGTAAACCAAGCTAATCCCCGTCTTTGCTAATGACGTACTTCTCCATTTTGGTGTAGAGGTGGCTGCGCTGAATGCCAATGAGGTCGGCGGTTTTGGAGATATTCCAATCGGTAAGGTTGAGCTTATCGATGATAAACACCCGCTCCATGGCGGACTTGAATTCTTGAAAGTCGGTGAACGCGCTGGTATCGGGCAGGGGGCCTCGGCCCTGGGCAGTCGAATGCTGGGGATTGGCGTATGCCTGCACATGGGCGGCGGTAATCTTTTCTGGGCAAAGTATGGCCAGGCGCTCCACCACGTTTCGCAGTTCGCGCACATTGCCGGTCCATTTTATTCGCTTTAGGGCTTCTTCCGCTTCTAGTGTTATCTCTCTGTGGGACATGCCATTATCTTCAATAGCTTGTGCCAGGAACCGATGGGCCAATAGGGGGATGTCGGCTGGCCGTTGGTTTAGGCTGGGCACCTGGATAATGATGACGGCCAGTCGGTGGTAGAGGTCTTCGCGGAATTTGCCTTCGGCAATGGCTGCAATGAGGTCTTTGTTGGTGGCGGCCACTACCCTGGGGTTCACGGCAATGTCCTTTTCGCCGCCCACGCGGGTGATCCTGTTTTCTTGCAGGGCGCGCAGCACCTTGGCCTGGGCAGAAAGGCTCATATCTCCTATTTCGTCCAAGAAAAGAGTGCCACCGTGGGCTTGCTCAAATTTGCCGATACGCTGCTTGTGGGCCGATGTGAAACTGCCCTTTTCGTGTCCAAACAGTTCGCTCTCTATAAGTTCGTTTGGAATGGCGGCGCAATTGACTTCCACGAAAGGCCCTTCACGCCGGTTGCTGAGCTCGTGTATGTTGCGGGCCACGAGTTCCTTGCCCGAACCATTGCCACCGGTGATGAGCACCCTGGCCTCGGTAGTTGCCACTTTTTCTATGGTATCTTTTATGGCTTGTATGGGCCCCGACTGGCCCAGGATTTCAAAGCTCTTGTTCACCTTGCGGCGAAGCACCTTAGTTTCAGCCACCAAATGATTCTTTTCCACCGCATTGCGCATGGTAATGAGCAGCCGGTTCAGATCGGGCGGCTTGGCTATGTAGTCAAAGGCCCCTTTTCTCACTGCCTCTACTGCAGTATCCAGGCTGCCATGCCCCGAGAGCATGACAATGGGCAACTCGGGATGCAGTGGCGCCACAGTGTCAAGCACTTCCATGCCGTCCATTCTGGGCATTTTAATGTCGCACAACACGGCATCATACCCATTTGCCTGGATCTTAGCCACTGCCTGTGCGCCGTCGGCGGCGGTATCTATTTCATATCCTTCGTATTCCAATATGTCAATCAAGGTTTGGCGGATTACTTCTTCGTCATCCACTATAAGAATTTTAGGCATGTGTTGTGTTGTTAAAAATAAAAATTGTTGGCCGCCCAGGGCAAAATGGTAGCCAAAAGTACGGGTTGGCCCTTGCTAGAGCGGTTTTATGTCAGTGAGCTCCACCCAGCCCATTTTACCATCGGCCAGTCTGATTTTGGCCCATGGGCCAATTTGGTCATCGGTATGCACATTAAGCCCGGCGTGTATAAGAAACAGGTCGGTGGCGTGGGCTTCAGGGGCACTTTTAACATATACATTAGAAGTAATGACAATGGCCTGCCTGGGATTTTTGCGGTGTGCCCACTGGGCATAGGCTAGGGTGCCAGCCCCCAGTAGTGCCAGTGCGGCGGCAAGCACCAGGTAAAGGCCCCATCTGCGCCAGCGGGCGGCGCGCCCCAATAACAGCATAGCCAAACCCATAGCGGCCAGCCAACAGGCCAAGGCGGTGGACAGTGCCCAACCCAAAGGACTCATGGCGTTTACCATACGCTGCCAGAGCACCCATGCCGACATGCGCGGCAGGGCTTGCACCTTATCGGGCAATTGCCCGTTGGCCAGGTCCAGGTTTATTCTGGCCTCTTCAAGGTTGGGCCTGAGCAGGAGGGCTTTTTCATAACACCAGATGCTTAGGGGAAGGTTTTGGCCCTTATAGTAGGCATTGCCCAAGTTGTAGTACAGGGCCGCACTTTCATATCCCTGGGCCAGCACCCAGCCATAAGCTGCAGCGGCCAGTTTGAAATTGTCCTTCACATAATGGGCATTGCCTGCGGCCAGGCTGTCGGCCAAGTGGGCAGGCGGGTCGCCGGCCCTGAGCGAATAAGGTATGGCCACTGCAATTGCGGCCCAAACAATGGCTACTGCGTTATTCATCCTCATGCCCCCAGTTTTTGATCTATCTGTGCCATGGCCTGGCTGGTTTGGATAAAAACATCATGCATGACCAATGCCTTGGTGCCAGGGGCAAACCTGGCAAACCCACATAGGTCAATGACTTGGCCTATGGCCTGTGCCTCAGGTGGAGTAAAGCCCCTCTCTTGTAACGCCTGCTCTACCCTGTCGCGGGAGTATTCCCCTGCGGGCAGGCCAAGCCGCTGGGTAAGGAACGTAGCCAGGGCCTTGGATACCTCATCATAAAACAGGTTTTCGCGGCCCGATACCATGTGTTTCTGGGCCTGGTCCAGGTGCTTTTTGGCGAGTATGAGGGCATGACGCATGCCGTATGCGGGGCCAAGCTGCTGGCCGGGGCCATACCGGCGGTACAGCCAAATGGCCATTACCAGAATTATGAATGGAACGGAAGACCAAAGGATATGGGATGAGGAAAGAAAAGGACTATAACCCAATGGATATAGCCTGGATAGGTCAGGGATGATATACTGAATATCATTGTTAATGAATGCTATATCGGATTTTACCACTGGGCCCTTGCCGGCGGTGGGGGCGTTAGTGCCCACTACCTCGCTGCTCTTGCCGGTCTGAAAAGAGAGGATACCGCTTGACAGGGTAATGTACTTTTCGGTTTCCACGTCAAAAAAGCATAGAGACAACTCGGGCAGTTTAAAAACTCCCTCGCGGCGGGGGAACATAAGGTACTCAAACCTGCGGTTACCCTGCATGACACCCGATTTTGTAGAAACGTTGTCATGGGTTTTGTTGGGATAGTCTTCCAGGCCCAGGGGCAATTGGAGGCGCCATGGGTTTAGCATACGCAGGTTTCCCGTACCCGTTACGGTGGCGTTGAGTGTGATGGCATCGTCCACCTCTACTTGCTGTGCCGACAGGGCCGCGGTAAACGAAAACTTGCCCACCAAACCAGAGAAGGCACTGGGCTGTGGTTGTGGCAAAGGATTGACCGTGAGTTTGGTTATGGGTGATTCGATGTCGTAGTCCAGGTAGTTGTACGACCCAAAAAAATCATCAAAATCAAAGAAAAAAGGATTGGTACGCCTACGGCTTGGAACAGGAATGCGGGTATGGAGCACAAAAGGGTCAAGGGTAAATGTGCCGGCTTTTTGTGGAAAAAGGATTACAGACTCAAGGATGCCCGTTTGGTATCGCTCGCCATTGATCAGTTCATCGGTAAGTTGAAATTTTTGACGGTCCACGAGCACTTCCTTCCAGAATCCATCATACTCAGGCAGGGTTTTGTACTCCAGGTTGGCTATGGGGGTGCTGGCGTTACGGTATAGGGTGTAGGTGAGCCGCACCTGTTCGCCCACATACACGGTGTTTTTGCTCAGCGATACCTTTATATATAGCCCTTGGGCTATCCTTGCGTAGAAATCCTTTTCTGCTTGGCCTTTGTCGGTCACTTGGATAACAATCTTGTCCGATTCCAACCGGCTGCCGCTCACCACCACGCTGGCGGGCTGCACCACCAGGGTGCCCACTTGTTTGGGCTTGATAGATACCGAGAAAGTTATGGCCTTGGTGAAGCGGCTACCAAACTGGCGCATTTCCATACCTTGGGAAACGTAGCTGGCGTAGTCAAAACCCTGGGCCTGTGGTTCTTTAAACTCTGTTGGGTTACCGCCCTCCAGTCGGTAAGTCAGGGTGACCACACCACCCAGGGTTACGGTGGTTTTATCGGCTTCTACGGCAAAGCGGTATTCCTGGGCCCAGGCAGCGGAGGCCAAGGCCATCACAATAAAAGGTATCCAAGCCTTACTTACCATTCTTTTTCAGCTTTTTGTTTGGTGCCCTTGCCCTTTCGCTCCATAATCTTGGCCTGCACCTTTTTTTCTTCTCCTTCCAGGGCTTCCAGCAGCTTACGGGCATCGGCAGGGCTAATACCCATATCCTGTGGGGCTTGCTGGCTGGTATTTTCTTCACCCTTGTCGCCCTTTTCCTTAGGGCCATTGTTGCCTTCGTTTTTTTTGTCGTCCTGCTGGCCTTCGTCTTGTTCGTGTTCCCGTTCCTTATTGTCACCTCCTCCCTGGTTTTGTTCTTTTTCCTGGTCTTCTCCCTTGTTGTCTTTGTTTTGTTCTTTGTCGTTGTCCTGTTCCTTGTTGTTGTTGTTTTGCCCTTTTTGTTGTTTGTCAAGCATTTGCTTGGCATAAGCAAGATTGTACATGGCGCTTGGGTTGCCCGGATTGAGCCTTAGGGACTGCTCATAGCTTTCTATGGCTTCACCATATTTTTTTTGCTTAAGCTGGGCATTGCCCAGGTTATATAGCGCGGAAGCCTTGTCGGCAGCATGTTCAGCGGTTTCAGCCGCCGATTGGTATTTGGTCTCCGCATCGGTATAGTTTTCTTGCCTGTACAGGGCATTGCCTAAGTTAAACTGCGCCTTATAATCGTTATTATTGGCATCCAGTGCTTTGCGGTAATGTACATCGGCGCCGGGATAGTCTTCTTTGCCATAGGCTTCATTGCCCCGGCGCACATGGCCACTTGGCGACTGGCCCCATGAGGCCAGCGGCCATAGGCCAAGATAAAGAAACAAGGCAAGACCAATAGGGTTTAAGATATTCTTACTCATATAGTTTAAGTTTTCTTAACCATTTGTTTTTACGTGGAACGGTGAGCCAATCGGCCAGGAGCAGCGCCAGTGCTATGGCCATGAATACCTGGAATTGGTCTTCATAATCGGTAAAGACCTGGGTTTCCATGTCGGATTTCTCTAGTTTTAGCAATTCTTCGTTGATCAGTTGGGCTGTTTCGCGGGTATTGTCCAGGCCCATATAGGCCCCCTTGCCCGCTTCAGCAACCTGGGCAAGCATGGCGGGGTCAAGGCGGGACGTAATGATACTTCCTTCTTTATCCCTTTGATAATCATATCTATCTCCGTTCGATAACAAAGGCACTGGGCCGCCCTTAGTGGTGCCTACCCCCACACAATATACCCTTACCCCCAAGTTTGCCGCCTCGGTGGCAGCTTCTATGGCATCGCCTTCGTGGTTTTCCCCATCCGAAACCACCAGTATGGCCTTGTTGGTTCCGTTCTCCATGTCCATGGATTCCAGGGCCAAGCGGATTGATTCACCTATTGCAGTACCCTGCCGGGGCGCTATATCGGTGCTCACGCTTTCTAAAAAGAGAGAGGCAGCAGCGTAGTCAGAGGTGATTGGCATCTGCACATAAGCGTTGCCGGCAAATACAATAAGGCCCACTTGGTCACCCTGTAGTTCACCCAAAAGCTTCTCCACAAAGTACTTAGATTTTTCCAATCGGCTAGGGCCCACATCGGTGGCGTTCATGCTGCGCGACACATCAAGGGCCACCATCACCTCAATTCCTTTACGGGTTACTTCCTCCAGTTTGCTGCCCATTTGGGGGTTGGCCATAGCCAGTATGATGCAGGCCAATGAAATGATGAACAATAAAAACTTGATTCCGTACTTGTGCAGGGGCATTTCAGGTGCCAACACAGGAATAATGTGGGGGTCGGCAAAGGCGTGCAAGCGCTGCCTACGGCGAAAGTGGCCCCACAGGTACCCCAATCCCAGGAGCGGGAGCAGGGCAAGCAGATAGAAGGCCCATGTATGTTCCCAAATGAGCATTAGGGCAATTTCTTTAAGATCCATTTATCGAGCACCATTTCCATCACCAATAAAGCCAGGGCAATGATGGCCAAGGGCAAAAACGATTCGCGGTACCTATTGAAGGTAGCTACCTCAATCCGGCTTTTTTCCATCTGGTCTATTTCCTCAAAAATTTGGTTGAGCTTGTCTTCATTGGTAGCCCTATAGTACTGGCCCCCTGTTAACTCGGCAATATAGGTGAGGAGTTCCTCGTCTATGCTCACTTTTACCATCTGAATAGTGGGCCTGCCAAAGGGGCCGGGTACGGGATACGGTGCCATGCCCTGGGTGCCAATGCCTATGGTATAGACCCTTATGCCCAACGAAGCGGCTACTTCAGCCGCCGTTTTGGGGTCTATGGTACCCTGGTTGTTTTCGCCATCGGTGAGCAAAATGGCAGTCCGGCTTTTTGACCGGCTATCCTTGAGCCTATTGGCCGCCGTGGTGAGGCCCATGCCAATAGCGGTTCCATCTTCAATCAATCCCGTTTCCAGGTTGTTAAGCGCTTCTACGAGCACTTTATGGTCGGTGGTTATGGGGCATTGGGTAAAACTTTCGCCAGCAAATACCACCAACCCGATGCGGTCAGAAGGCCGCCCGCCTATAAAATCCTTGGCTACTGCTATGGCCGAACCGAGTCTATTGGGCTTAAAATCTTGGGCCAACATGGAGGTAGAAATGTCTATGGCCAGCACTATGTCTATTCCCTCCGAATGGCTTGTTTGCTTGCTGAGCAACATTTGCGGCCTGGCTAGGGCCAATATGATGGCAGCCAAGGCCATGGAACGCAGCACTACAGGCACATGTACCAATCGCTCACGCCAGCCCGCCCGAATGTGGGCCAATGCCCTAAGGCTGGAAAAGCGTACCTGGGGATACCAGGCGGTGGACCGGTACCAATAGTATGCCCAATAGGCTGGCAAAACCAGCAATAACCACAAGACCTGTGGGTTGGCCAGTTGTACTTGGGCTATATAGGCAATTATGCTATCCATTGGGCTGCGTTATGGGTAATGGATCCAAAGCGGTTTGGGCCACGGCTTGGCGCACGGCCTCCAGTGATTCGGTATGTTCAAGCGGCGTAGCCCTGGCCTTGGCAAACTTGACCAAATCGCCCAATGATAGATAGTGCCCCAGCGATGTAATGGCCTGTGCAGAAAAACCAAGCCCTGAGCAGAGCGAAAGAAATTCACCTGTGGTGAGGTCAAGGGTATCGCGGCCAAACCTGGCAGCGACGTATTCCCGAAAAATGGCCGACAACCTGGCATGGTACTCTTTTTCCTCACCAGATTGCCAGGGTTTTTCCTTTTCAAGCAATTCCAATTGCTCCAATGCCTTGATATGCGCAGGCCTCAGGTCAATGCTTGCCTGTGGGTTAACCCTTCTTTTTTTCCTGCGGACCAAGAGCACAAGCCCAGCGATAGCGAGCAATACGGCCAGTGCCCCGCCTATGTAGGGAATCAATTCGCGCAAGGTATAGGGTACCTGCATTGGCGGGTCAATGTCCTTAAAATCCAGTGTAGTATCCACTGGCAGCATGGCCACCTCAAGCACCAAAGGATTGGAAATCACCGAATCGCGGCCTACTTTCCACGATAAGCCCGGAAGATGAAAATACCCCGTATCAAAACAAATAAAGGTGCTAAGGCGGGTACCTTGGTTCATGTCTTCATCCGTGTGTACCTCAGCCTCACCTTGGGTAAGCAATTCCAATTTGCCCAATCGTTTGGGCACGCCGGGAGCCTCTACCGGTTCATTGCCGGGGTATTTCCATGTTTGTTTTAGCACTATGGCTGTCCCTATGGGGTAGAACGTTGTGTCACTCTCTATAAAATATGACACTTGCTGTGCTTCGACCCGAAGGGATAACATGCTCAAGAAGAGGAAAACCAAAGTACCTACAGCGATATTTATCCGGACTAGATGCATTTGATATCCAATGGTATGTGTCATTCCCTGTAGTCTTTATTTATCCCTGTTTTTAAAAAACTTGTGGAGTGCCTTGGTGTAGGAATCGCCGGTGGATAAGGAGATGAGCGATGACCCGTTTTTGGTAAAATCCATTTTTACCCTTTCCAGGTTTTTATCAAAAGCCTGGCGCAGCGCGGTCCTAACACGCAGGGAATCGGAGTCGAGCCAGCGCATGGCCCCGGTCTCTGCGTCTATAAACCTAAGGAGGCCCACTTCAGGCAAATCGCGCTCTTCGCGGTCATATACGTGAATACCGGTAATGTCATGCCTCCTACATGCAATGCTCAGGGGATTGGCAAACCCGTTGCACATGAAATCAGAAATAAGAAATGCGATGCTCCGCTTTTTAGTGACATTGCTAAAGAACCTGATTGCATGGCCTACTTCCGTACCACCTGGGGTGGGTTTATGGTTGAGCAATTCACGGATAATGCGCAGGGCATGAAACCTGCCCTTTTTGGGAGGAATGTACAGGTCAATGCCGCTGCCAAAGAGGATAAGGCCCACCTTATCATTGTTAGACAGGGCTGAAAACGCCAGTACCGCACAGATTTCGGCTATGTATTCGTTTTTAAACCCGCCGTGGGTGCCAAAATAGGCCGAGGGGCTGGTGTCAACCAACAGCATGAGGGTGAGCTCCCTTTCTTCTTCATAGGTTTTGATAAAAGGCTTTTGGTAGCGCGCCGTCACATTCCAGTCTATGTTTCTCACGTCGTCGCCATACTGGTATTCGCGCACCTCGGCAAACGACATACCCCTTCCCTTAAAGGCTGAGTGGTACTCGCCCGCAAAAAGGTTGTTGCTAATACCACGCGTTTTTAATGCAATGGTGCGCACCTTTTTAAGAAGCTCGGCGGTATTAATGGTACGCTGCTCCATGTGGTAGGGTTAAAACGTCAAGGTACGTCAACGGCATTGAGCACTTCGGCTATAATATGTTCGGAGCCCACATTTTCGGCTTCGGCTTCATAACTAAGCCCTATTCGATGCCGCAACACGTCGGCACACACGGCCCGCACATCGTCTGGTGTCACGTATCCCCGCTTTTTAAGGAATGCGTGGGCCTTGGCGGCCAAGGCCAGGTTAATGGAGGCCCGGGGCGATGCGCCATAGGCTATGAGATTGTCCAACTTATCTAGTTTGTACTTGGCCGGTGTCCGTGTAGCAAACACTATATCAAGGATATACTTTTCTATTTTTTCATCCAGATAGACCTGTTTCACCAGGCTACGGGCCTTCATGATTTGTTCGAGCGAAGCCACCTTCTGTACACTCCTAAATGTATCGGTGGTATTCTGGCGCATAATCAGGCGTTCTTCTTCCATAGAGGGGTATCCCACCCTTATTTTGAGCATAAACCGGTCAATCTGTGCCTCTGGCAAAGGGTATGTGCCTTCTTGCTCTATGGGGTTTTGGGTGGCCAATACCAGGAAGGGTTCCTGCAGCAAGAAACTGGTATCGCCTATGGTAACTTGTTTCTCCTGCATGGCTTCAAGCAGTGCAGACTGCACCTTGGCAGGTGCCCTATTGATTTCGTCGGCCAATACAAAATGGGCGAAAATGGGGCCCTTGCGCACTTGGAAAGCGGCAGTAGCCTGGTTGTAAACCATGGTGCCTACAAGATCGGCAGGCAATAGGTCAGGCGTAAACTGTATCCGGCTGAACTTGCCGTCAAATGCTTGTGATAGCGAGTTGATGGTGAGTGTTTTTGCCAAACCAGGAAGGCCTTCGAGCAGGATATGGCCATTGGTGAGGATGCCTATAAAGAGCCGCTCTATCATGTACTTCTGGCCCACTACGGCCTTGTGTACCTCAAAAGAAACCAAATCCAAAAAAGCCGACTCCTTTTCTATCTGTTCGGTAATCGCCCTTATGTCGTGTCCTATGCTTGGTTCAAGTACTTCCATTGTTGTTTACCACTTCTTACGGTAATGTTGGCAAATTTGGCTCGGTATGTTTGTGAAAGGCTATGCCTTGCCACTGAAATAAGATTATATCCTGTTAAAACCCGTTAACCCATATGCGCGGTCAAGTAGAATTCCCGGCATAAGGCCTTGAATTCGTTGGTGTATTCTCCTCCCTGCCCAGATATGGTGAGTTCAGCTTGCTCGGTATGCAGTGTATAGCCCTGACACAATTCCACAAGTGCCCTTGTAAATGGTTTATTGGGAGTGGCCCTTATCCTGCACAACCTAACGATTCCATAACCATGCAGGAACATGGTGCCCAAGTGTTTGTTATAGTACTCCAATGGCAAAACAAGGCTTACGCCATGGCCAGGGCTTCCCAGAATTTGTGTGTGTGCCAAGAGTGCATCAAATGGCAAACTAATGGCGTGGCGGGCAAGGTTCCGGGCAAAGTGTGGAGCACCTGGCCCTTGGCTAAAATAGGGCGGATTGCACACAAAGTGCCCAAAGGGCTCGGCAGGGAGGTAAGTCAAGAAATCTTGACAAGTGATTCTAATCCGATTGGCCCAAGGGCTATTATTGGCGTTATGAGTGGCTTCCCCAGCGGCCCCGGGGTCAATTTCTATGCCTGTTGCCACCAAATTGGGGTAACGTTGGGCAGCCATTATGGCAAGCAATCCGGTACCCGTACCTATGTCGCAGAGTGTGGCCACCTGGTGCAACCGGCACCAAGCCCCTAGCAGCACCCCATCGGTACCCACTTTCATGGCACTTCTCTCGTGCCGAATGGAAAATTGTTTGAAAAGAAACTGGCCCAAGGCCTAAAATGGCAGGTCGTCGTCGAGCGGTGGGGCACTGTCAAAAGGCAGGTCGTCAAAACCGGGAGGCAGGTCATTTGCCTGTGTCTTGCCTCCGCCTTTCCTATCTATTTTCCAGGCCTGCAACGAATTGAAATATTTCAATTCGCCGTTGGGGCTATTCCACTTTCGTCCTTTTAGGTCAAACTGCACCACCATGTTGTCTCCCTTTTCAAACTTGTCCAGCAAGTCGCACTTGTCTTGCACCAGTTGGAAAATCACCGTTTCTGGGTAATTGTTGTTTGTCCCAAGTTCCAATACAAATTCCCGTTTTCGAAACGTGGCCGTGACTTGTTGCGCGGGGAAAATCTCAATCAAACGTCCTTCTGCCTCCATGGGGGTATGTTTCCTGCAAATATGGTCAATTGGCCTGTTTTTTGAGCCCTTTTCCCAAGTTCCCTTGCCATTCGCCACAAAAATGGCACAAGGAAAACCTTAAGCAGTGTCAATCTCAACTAAATAATTACATTCGTTATCTATGCTACGGCAGGTTCTGGTCATCGCAGTTTTTTTCTTGGCACAAGCAGGCATTGTGTTAGGGAAGGCCCCGGAGCTCCATCTCATAAGCGAATACCTTAAAGGACACAGCATAACGGATATATGCATATGGAAGGACCACGTGTGGGCAAGTACTGACCAAGGCTTGTACCGACTGGAAGACCATGAAGCCGTGCACGTGGCAGTACCCGTGAAATCCAACGATCGGATTACCTCCCTGTATAGCGGGTCGCCATACTCGCTTATTTGTGGCACTTTTCAGGGCGACCTTCTCTTTGTTACCCAGACCAATGGAAATGAATGTCAATCGGTTTGGAGCATGAAGGAGATAGTGGGCGATGTGTCATTCTATGTAAATTGTGTGGCACAGAATGAGCACGGCATATGGCTTGGCACCCTGGAAAAAGGGGTACTGCTCTACGACCCCGAAAACGATACGCTAAGGCATTTTTCCTTGGACTACGATGATGATTCCACGGGCATCAATGTATATGGCTTTGAAACTTTTGACAACGGGATTACCTGGGCCTTAGGCCAAGATGGGCTGTATTTCATCATGAATGTGTTTGGCCGGAAAAACGAACTCCAATACGTAAAAAGCAACCGCTTAAAGGACCGACCCTATGCCGTACAAATAGCCAAAGACCAAACCTATGTGGCGTATAAAAAGGGGGCGGTGAATTACCTAGGCGCAGTTAAATTTGGTAAACACGCTTTTGATTTGCGCATAACACGCCGCAAGGAGTTGCCCAAGGGCTATATACGTGCCATTCAGGTTGTTTCCATGAACGATTGTTGGATACTAACCGAAAAGATTTGTCATATAGCAAATGACCGCATGGTAGAGTACTACATAAATCCCAGTGAAAATGTGGGAATTAGGGCCAGCGATATGCTCTTGTTTGAAGGAAATCTCTACATAAGCACCACCGACAACGGTGTTTTGCGCTATGACCTAAAGGAAAAGGAGGGAGAAAAAGTAGATGAGAGATTTGATCCTGAGCATCTCACACTGGGTAAGTCGCTGGAATTGGACATGGTCTTTTTTGCACCAGGCGACTCCACGCTTTCTACCGCATCGCACCACCAGCTTAGCGGCTTGGTAGGTGTATTGCAGTCAGATACCACCCTATTGGTACAACTAACCGGGCATACGGCCCAGGATGGGGAAGACACCTATTTGATGGCACTCTCAGAGGCTAGGGCACGTGCGGTGGCCAATTTCCTACGGGAACATGGCATAGCACCCCAAAGGATTCGCGCAAAAGGCTTGGGGGCCAATGAACTAAAAATCCCCACCAATCCCAGGTCACCAAAAAACCGGCGGGTAGAAATCCGTTTGGAGCGGTAAATTGGGCAACATTCCAGCAACTACTTATTTGGAATGGGGAGTTTGTTGCAAATTGCATAATCAATGAGAACTATTTTATGCTAAGCCTTCCACCTAAAAAGCGGACGGTGGCCATTGTTGCTGCAATCATATTGGTGCTGGTGGCGATACTTATGGGGCGTGGCATGCTTGGCTCCCCCGAGCCAGACCCACTGCCTCTGGGTGCCAGACAACAGATGGAACAATTGGGGCAAGACCTAGACAAGATAGTGGATCAATGGGATAGGAACATAGACAGCCTCACCGGCCTGTCCTCGGCCATGGACCAAGAATCTGAAGGTCACCGTTTAACTGAGCTCCTGGCCGAAACTTTCCAGTACTTTGGGGATCAAGCTGCCGACCTGAAAGCCGATATGTCACAGGTGCGCGATTCCTTGGGTTTGATGTATTGTATCAAAGAGTTGGAAGACCTAAGGGATTTAAGAAATGCGGGGAGAAACCTGTTAAACGAACACCGCAAAATCTTGGGATCCATAGTCACCGTGGCCGGCTACAAGCAGAGAATTGACTCGCTTAAAGAGCTGATAAACAAGGAACGAAACAATAAAACCCTGCCTTCTTCAGAATTAATTCGGCTCAATACCGAAATTTCGGAATACGAAAAAAAGTTGAAGGCACTGCAACAGGTTCAAGGGCGCTTTAACTTTTTCTCGGATTCATTGCAAAAAGTATCAGGCCGACAGGCCGCCGCCTTAGATAGCCTTACAGCCGCACTCAAGCTGCAGGGCGATGCCTACACCCAACTCTTAGAAGCCGCCAGGAAAAACGCGGCATTGGCCAATAAGCTCAATCTCTGGTATTTTGAAAAGGACAACCTGAGCAAGCCCAGACGACGCCAACTCACGGGCAGCGAAAAAGACCACAATATCGCCGGTGACATTCGCACAATAAATGGGGTGTTTACCCTTAGCGCGGAGATTTACAAGCCTTTTGAAGTAGCTACCGTCTATCTTTACTATGTGTTGGCGAACGAAAAACCTCAAGAATTGGCCCAGGTGAAGGTGAGCGTGCGCGACCAGGAAAGCGGGGAGTTTTCGCTATTGCCATCAAGGCCACTTACCAAGGGCAAACACGAAGTAATAGTAGAATATACTGGCAACAAGGTACTTTCACAGTTATTCTATGTTCAGTAGAAAATCTGCCAACGCACTCGGTGCCCTTCTATTAGGGGCCTTTACATGCCTGGCCCCGGCAATTCCATCGGGCCGTGCCTTGACAATATATCCGAGCCCGAATGGCGCCTATGTGGTTTTTGAACATGGTTTAAGTACGTATGACGGGCATCAATGGCAAATAGTACTGCCCACCCCTACCGATAAGGTTACTTCCCTGCATATCAATCAACACCTGGCATGCGCGGGCACATTCAATGGTTATTTGCACTTTATTGGCGATAGCGGTATTCAAACCGTAGAGCTTCCGGTCCAAGCCAACGGAACCCCCCACACCGTGAACGGCATTGCCTTTGCCAAAGGAAAGTGGTGGGCCTCCACACTGGAAGGCTCCGTATTTAGGGTTTCGCCCACGGGCAGTTTTGAGCAACATGTTCTGAGAGCGCCCAAAAGCGATATGGCCAAGAATATCGTTGGCCTGGCCAAGGACAACAACGGGTATTTGTGGGTGCCATCACTTGATGGCATGTATTTCCTCACCGATATACATAAATCCAAGCAAAAAAAACTGGGCTTCTTGGCTAGCGAAGCCTATAGCAACCCTATTGATCGCCTGGCTGAAAGCCCCCAAGGAATCTACGTGCTAAGCCATATGGGTGGCAATAAGCCAAAACTATATCTCAGTACACTGAGTACCACCCTGATGGATGCTTTAAAAAAGGAAATTGCCTTGCCCGAAGAATTCAACAACAGCCAGGTGGATGACATGGTTTTTGCCCTTGGTCAGCTATGGATCAGGAGCAGCAACTCATTGTACAAACTCAGCAACTACAACTGGGAGAAAGTACGCTTAGATGCCTCATCACCTATTGATAATTGCGGGTTTAGCCCAGGACCTACGCAAGTATGGACAATAAGCAAAGGCAAACTCCAGGCACTGCCCTACCGCTGATCTACCCAATCTTCCTTCACCACCAGGCTTACACGTTGGTCTTCCAATAGCAGATACCCGTACTCATAGCAAAAATGGTAGGTTTTGCCATTCTTGGTGGTATAGCTATTGGTGTGGTAGGAAAAATTATAGCCCTTGTCAAGCATATCCTTGGCCGATACCACGGTTTTGCCATTGGGGTTGAGCGACTCTAAGATTCTTCGGTTTTTCTTTAGTATCCCGTTTATGCGCCGCATTAGGTTATTGCCTGCCCCATTGCTCCGGTTGTAGTAGGTACTCCGGCATTGGTCGTCGCAAAACCGCTTGTCTATCCTGCCGTTAAGCGTTTCGCCGCATTCCTGGCATTTCCTTTCCATTAGCCAAATATATCCCCCAATTTCCGTTTGCAAGCGTTTGTAAACGTATATATCCATTTGGTTTCGTTTGCCATACGGAAGCAGGAAACCACCTGCCTTCACCTTTGGGCCGTTGTTTCACAATTAAAAAAATCAACGCAATGAACCTACGTAACCGAGTACAACTCATTGGCCACCTAGGCCAAGCCCCCGAAATCAAAAAACTGGAAAGCGGCAAGCAAGTGGCGCGCTTCTCATTGGCCACCAACGAAAACTACACCGATGCCAAAGGCAACAAGGTAACCACCACAGATTGGCACAGCGTGGTGGCCTGGGGCAAGCAAGCAGAATTGGCCCAGCAACTACTTGAAAAAGGCAAGGAGGTACTGGTAGAGGGAAGACTGTCAACCCGGGAATATGAAAATGCTGATGGCCAAAAGGTAAAATTGACAGAGGTAGTAGCGCAGCAGTTTATGGTTTTTGGCCGAAAGGGTTAATCACCGCCGGCCGTGCACAGAAAAGTGGCCCCGTAAAAGGGCCACTTTTATTGGGGGGTACCCCGTTATTTTTGCCCAAAAATACCCGTATTGCCCCCAGCCCAAACCGTACTCAGTGGAATTAGGCCAACTGGCAACTTGCACTTAGGCAACTATTTCGGCGCCTTGAAGCAATTTGTACAGATGCAGCATACGCACCGGTGTTTTTTCATGATAGCCGATTATCACTCCCTTACCACGCATCCTAACCCGGCCAACCTGCAAGCAAACGTGAAGCAGGTGCTGGCCGAGTACCTGGCGTGTGGGCTTGACCCCAATGCTTGTACCCTGTATGTGCAGTCACATGTACCTGAAACGGCCGAGCTCTATCTGCTCCTGGCCATGCATGCCTACAAGGGAGAACTGGAAAAAACGGCCTCATTTAAGGAAAAGGCCCGAAAACACCCCGAAAATATCAACGCAGGTTTGCTCACCTACCCGGTGCTCATGGCTGCAGACATACTCCTGCACCGTGCCCATAAGGTGCCGGTGGGAAAAGACCAAGAGCAGCACCTGGAGATGGCACGTGACTATGCCCGTCGCTTTAACCGTTTGTATAGGGTGGACATATTTCCGGAACCCGAGGCCTTTCACTTTACCGGTAACTTGGTAAAGGTGCCTGGTCTGGATGGCACCGGAAAAATGGGGAAATCGGAAACGGGTAACAACGCCCTTTTTCTAACTGACAATGAATTGGTTATACTCAACAAAATAAAGAAAGCCAAAACCGATACCGGCCCTAAGGGGCCAGGTGAAGCCATGCCTGTTGAAATAGCTAACTTATTGGAAATATCTCATCTGGTTAACTCCGAAACGGCAGCATACTATACTGGCCTATACCACGATGGCAGCATTAGGTATGGTGATTTCAAGAAACATCTGGCCGCAGATCTATGGAATTTTATTGAACCCATAAAAAAGCAGATAGAAGAGGTGAGGCGGGATGAAAGCTACCTGGAACAGGTAATGGCACAAGGGATGGAAAAAGCCAAGGAAAGTGCCGGGCGTACCCTAAACATGGCCCGGGAGGCCATAGGACTTAAACCCATTTATTTTTAAACCACTGGATATGAGCATAGAATACCCGCTTTCGCACATTGCCGTAGCCGGCAACATTGGCGCAGGAAAAACCACGCTGACCAAGTTGCTTGCCAAACACTACGGCTGGATGCCGCACTATGAAAACGAAGCGGGCAATCCGTATATTTCTGATTTTTACCGTGATATGAAGCATTGGTCGTTTCATATGCAGGTGTATTACCTCAATGACCGCTTCAAGCAAATCCTCTCGTTCAGAAAGAACCATATACCTGTGATCCAAGACCGCACGATATATGAAGATGCATTTATTTTCTCGGCCAACCTGCGGGAAATGGGCCTTATGACCGAACGCGACTATGCCTGCTACCAATCATTGTTTGAAACCATCAATGAGCTCATCCAAGCCCCTGACCTGCTTATTTATCTCAGGGCTTCCATTGCCACCCTGGTGGACCAGATCCAAAAAAGGGGCAGGGAGTATGAAGACTCCATTAGGCTAGACTATCTCAAAAAATTGAATGCCAAATATGAGGCATGGATATCAGGGTACAAGGGGCGGCTGCTGATAGTAAACTGCGACGAAACAAATTTTGCTGATGACCCAGAGCAACTGGGCGAGGTGATTAACCAAATAGAATCGGTGAGGTCTAGCCTTTTTTAACGGGCAATAATCAATAGCCCACAACTGAATTCCCCCTGCGCCGTTAATCTTTGCCCTATGCGCACCATTGTTGCACTGTGTTGCTTAACCCTGTGTCCCTTTTATGTGTGGGCACAACAAAGCGCGTTTCTCGACGTCCATTTCAACAACAACTTTACCATGGCCAACAACAGGTTGGACAAATACTTTGGCCCGGTTAATGGCCTGGGCAACGATATAGAGCAGCCCAGTTCTTACAGCCCCGGAATTACCTTGCTTTATACCTCATTAAATTCCAGGAACATTGGCTACCGCATTGGTATTGAGTATTTAGACTATATTCAGTTCACTTCGAGCACGGTAGAATTGGAGGAAGGTTTCTTTTTGCCTTATACCTCCCGGATGCACTTTCACATGCTGTCGGTGCCTGTCGTGGCCAACTTTGCCGTAAACTCGGGTGAAGAGACCGATAAATTCTTCTTCCATATGGGTTTCGGTTTCAAAATCAATTATTTGATGGCCGCTCCATTTACCATTACCCCTCAAACAGGCCCCGTCATCGAAACCAGTTATCCAGTGTCTGATGCCTTTTACCGCGTAAGTGCATCTTACGTATTGTCAGTTGACATAAAGTTTCCCATCAATAAAGCCAACAACCTATATCTCTTAATCGGCGGATCCTATGACGGCTTAGTTGGTGGCTTGGAAAAACCGACTTACGACCCCCCATTTGATTCCCCATCAGAATTGAAATTCCCCATAGGCACCCTTAAGGGTTACTATCCCAACACGCACACCAACAGGCAACAGGAAAAATTTAAAACGGAGTCGCTGAATATGCGTCTAGGTGTAAGTTTTAGTTTATCAAGTTAAACAAGCCACTTATGAATTGTGGCAGGCCACCAGTTTCTGGCCCACCTTACATTTACCTCATTATTATATTTTTCAATCTGTGCCAGCCCCAACCCACATACCCATCAATATTCGCGTACTCCTTTTGGCGGTTATTTCAGCAATGGGCATATCCAGAGGCTTGGCACAATCCATGACACCAGATTCCATCCATTCCAAATGGAAGATGGCCTACCGGCAATGTGAAAAATTCACTAAATCAACCCAGGGAGGACAAGGCACCACCTTGGCAAACGAAGAAGGCGACGATGAAAAAGGGGTAGAATATGGCATAGGCAACGTGCTGGGGCAGAAAAAGAAATCAGACAAAGTCTATAAAAAATCAGGGCACCCATACCGGATAAGGCTTAGGCTCGGAAACCGGGTGGCACTTGACTATGAGCTCAGCTATGGCAATGATGGATTGAGACTTAGGCGGAAATACCCATAGTCCTTAACCGACCTATGGCCTTACTGCCGCCCCCGGCAAACCTATATTTGCGGCCAATTCACCAGTTTAATTTCACATGGAGTTCCAAGGCAAGCACTTGTCCACTTTTCCCGATCAAATTTCCTTTGCATTAGAATCATATGCCCAAAACCCAGTTGTTGGGCTCCATGGCACAAAGCATGTAGTCATTTGTGGCTTAGGCGGTTCTGGTATTGCCGGTCGAATTGTAAAAAACTACTTTTCCAGCCGCAGCGCCCTTATTATTGAGTTGGTGGCTGACTATACCCTTCCGGCCAATATCCGCCAGCAAACACTGGTGATTTGTAGCTCCTATTCCGGGCAAACAGAAGAAACCTTGTCTTGCTATAAGCAGGCACAAGCATTGGGGTGTAAAATATTGTGCATCAGCAGTGGCGGCCAGTTATCTGATTGGGCGGCAGAAAATGGGCACCCCCTGTACAAATCAGTAGGCGGTATGCAGCCCCGCATGGCGCTTGGATATTCGCTCACCTACCTATGCCTTATACTAGGTGAAATTGGTGGTGTACCCATGGATGTGGAACTGCGCAATGCCATGCGTGGCCTAAGGGAAAAGGAAGAAGGAATAAAAGCCCGGTCACTGGCTTTGATGGGTCAATTGTCACTTGATAGCCAAAAGATTGTACATATTGCCGTAGATGCGCCCGGCGCCGCCATGTGCATACGCGCACAACAGCAGCTAAACGAAAACAGTAAGCTCTTTGCGCAAGTGCATGAAGTGCCCGAAATGTGCCATAATGCCATAGAAGCCATAACAGGAGAAACCCGTATGGGGCCTTGGATCCTGGTAAAGTCAGGCAAGCACCCAAGAAATTTGCTCCGGTTTGACTACCTTGAGCAAGTACTTAGGGAACAAGGGCATAACTACATTTGCTTGGAACTTGCAACGGATTCCCTAAGTGCCCTGTTGGAAGGAATTTATCTTTTTGACTGGCTATCATTACAGATAGCCCATGCCAACCGCCGTGATTCTTCACAAATTCCCAACATATTGGGCCTTAAGAAGTTTCTTTTACAGTAAATGTCCTTGCGGTCATTAGGCTTGCTAGCCTGCCTCATTCTCGTTCACCACGTACTCAAAGGCCAGATTGTCAACGTAGAATCAGCGCGTCTTGACGAAAACCAATCGGGTTGGCAGGGTTTGGTGGACCTGAATTTTATGGCATTGAAAAACAATGCCCATTTGTTTCAACTCAACAACAAGCTGCGGACTCAGTTTGTAAAAGGCCCTCATAGATGGCTATTGCTCCACGACATCAACATCAACATGTCAAGCACATTCAATTTTGAACAAAACACTTTTCAGCACTTGCGCTATGGATGGATGGTGGATAGCCCGCTGGTTTTGGAGGCCTTTGTTCAAAACCAGTATGACAAAATACAGCGCATAAAACACCGCCTGCTGGCAGGGGCTGGGCTCCGCCTTATGTTTATGGAAAAGGGATTGTTGGCAACCTATTATGGCATAACCGCCATGGGCGAGTATGAACAAGAAATCAATAGTTCAACGGGTGAGGCCTACATGCGGCTTAGCACCTACCTAAACCTTAAATTTACCTTGAAAGAATGGCTACACTGGTATAATACCGCGTATTATCAACCGCTTTTTCGCAATGTGACCGACTATAGGGTAATGGTGAACAGCAGCCTGGAGATTAAACTTAACCATAGGCTATCCATGCTTACCCGATTTGGCATGAACTACGATTCTAATCCTGTGGACAATGCACTTGTACCGGCATTTACCTATAGGCTCACCAATGGCTTTGCGTACAAAATCTAGAGGTTAGGCTACGTCGCCCTCCTTCGACGAAAAAAGGAAGGGGAGCAACCGCCCCAGCATTTTCTTTTCCACCAGGTAAAAAAACTTGAATTGGCCAAAGGCGGTACCTACCAGTATGAGTAAAACCTGATAAATAGGGAATATAATAAGCAGGCGCAATGGCCAGTACAACCAGGGCGACATATGGGCCCTATCCACGCCACACCATTCCAGCACAGGGACACCGACCCGCACGCTCAGGGTTCCCGTAATGGCAAATACGATGAAAATGACCACTACCTGCCAACCCGTGCGAAGGCCCCACTTTGCCTTTAGATGAAGTACTATGCGTGAAATGGTGTTGAACTTTAATTAAGGGCCAAAGCTACCCGAACCAAAATTGACCAGGCTGATAATCATCAATCCAGCCAAGATTTGGGCGTATTACAATAAAAAAAGTATCATTGCCCAACGCTTTAATGCCTTCCATGCAAAATCTCAATGACTTGCTCGCCACCATAGATGGATATATAGGTGGTAGCCCGTGGTTTGTGTTTTTCCTGCTTTTCACCGGACTTTTTTTCACCTTGTACCTTGGTTTTCCGCAGATTAGGTACTTCGGTAGGGCAATCCGCATTTTAAGGGGTAAGTACGACAAACAAGGGGATGAGGGTGATACCTCTCATTTTCAGGCATTGGCAACCGCACTTTCGGGCACCGTGGGCACGGGTAACATAGCCGGAGTGGCCTTTGCCATTCACCTTGGAGGGCCCTCAGCCCTGTTCTGGATGTTGGTCACCGCTTTTCTGGGCATGACCACCAAGTTTGTAGAGGTAACCTTGTCACACAAATACCGCGAAAAAGTAAGTGATGGCACTATGGCCGGGGGGGCCATGTACTTTATGAAAAAAGCCGATTTCAGGCTTTTTGGCAAGAAGGTCAACCTATCATGGATGGCAGCCATGTTTGCCGTGGCCACCATCGTTTCGTCTTTTGGCACCGGTAACCTTCCACAGATTAACAGCATAGCCAATGCGGTGTCAGCCACTTTTGGCATTGGCCATATGGTAACCGGAGGCGTTTTGGCCGTATGCCTGGGTTTAGTGATAGTAGGTGGCATACGGCGCATAGCTAAGGTATCAGAAAAACTGGTGCCGGCCATGGCCTTCATCTATTTCTTTGGCGCCATTTCGGTCCTCATTCACAACTATGACAATATCCTACCTGCCATTGTTTCTGTTTTTGCCCATGTATTTAACGGCACGGCAGCAGCCGGGGGGTTCCTAGGGGCTTCGGTGGCCTACGCTTTCAACAGGGGTGTGAACCGGGGCCTCTTTTCCAATGAGGCCGGCCAAGGATCTGCTCCCATAGCCCATGCCTCTGCCAAGGCCCATGAACCGGTATCAGAAGGAATGGTGGCCATTTTAGAGCCATTTATCGACACCATTATCATTTGTAGCCTCACCGGCATCACCATTTTGGCATCAGGTGTTTGGAAAGAAAAATACGAAAACGCTTTTCAGTTTTCTGAAATCACCGTGGTGGAAGGCAGCCTACAGGAATCCACAGACCTTGACCGACTCTATGCGCATTTCAACGGGGGAGAACAACTTTCGCGGTACACCGGCTTGGTCCATATTGACAACGGTACCTTGCCTCAGGGTATCACCATACTACACGCCCGGTCGGTAGCCAGTGACGTTCGGGTGCTTCAAGATGCCAATGACCCTAAGCCGTTTACCGGCGACCTGCACATACAGCAAGGGGATGTGTCAAACAATTCGGGCATCCAAATAACAGGCAAATCACTGGTTCACAGCGCGCCGCTCACCAGTATAGCCTTTAGCAAAGGTTTGTTTGGCCAAAGCGGCGCCTATATCGTTACCATAGCCCTCCTGCTGTTTGCCTTTTCCACCGCCATATCATGGTCATACTACGGTGACCGCGCCGTTATCTTCTTATTGGGGGCCAAATGGGTATTGCCCTACCGCTTGCTCTATGTGTTGGGTTTCTTTTTGGCCTCGTTTACCGATACACAGCTCATATGGACATTTTCAGGAATTGCCATTGCCCTTATGACCATACCCAACCTGATAGGTATTCTCTGGCTGCGCAAGGAGGTGAAAACCACCATAAACAGTTATCGCGATGAGTTTATATAAACCTTTTACCCGGTTTTGATATGTCAACCGTGCTGCTGCATTGCGCTTATGTTGGATTAGGCGGTTTTTTGGGTGCTTTGGCCCGCTTTGGCTTAGCGCATTTCTTTTCCATCTACCCACATCTGCCCTGGGGCACCCTTCTGGCCAATCTAGTGGGCAGTTTATTACTCGGTTTTTTACTCTTGGGCGCACTACCCCACCGCGTTTTATCAGATTCCATGCGTTTTTTCTTGGCCATTGGATTTTGTGGCTCGCTTACCACCATGTCCACCTTTTCATATGAAGTGATTCAAATGGCCCTACAGGGCCAGTGGCTAAAAAACTTGGCCTTTTTTGGGTTAAACATCATAGGAAGCCTGGCCATGATATTGGCGGGCAGAGGCCTTTGGCGCTTGATGTTTTAATATGTTCAACGGCTTTGGCCGCCTGCTAGCCCGTCCTTTCCTTTATTTCTTTTATTTGCAGTATGATACCACACCAGCGCCTTGTTGCCCGCTCCGCCCTATTGGTTGTATTGGCTTGGTTAATAGCCCTGCTATCCTGCCGAAAACCCCATGAACCAGGCCCTTCGCCTGAGGCTTGCTTGCAACTTAGTGCCAACGCCATTGCCCTGGGCGATACCATACGAATAACCGACTGCAGCAAAAACGCCCTCTATACTGAACTCTATTTTGGCAAAGGCCCCCTGCTTACCAAAAAAAAGGAGGTGGACTACGTGTTTGAACAAGTAGGCACATTCACCATTACCCTTATAGCTTACCCCTTAGATCCAATCCAGGATGTATCGGTGCAAACACAGGAGGTTAGCGTGGCAAAAGATCCCAATACCGGAGCACTTAAGGCTTGTTTCCTGCCCCAAGTATTGCCTCTATTGGAAGTGTTTTTTATCAATTGCTCTGAGGGGGCCTCACGCTATACTTGGCAGTTTGGCGATGGGGAACAATCAACCCAAATCAACCCCACGCACCAATATGCGGCACCCGGTACTTACCCTGTAACGCTCACAGCCTATGAACCGGGAACCAACACCAATAAAGTACAAACGCTTAACGTGCTGGTTGAAGACATGGGATTGCCGGTGGCCTGTTTTGCGCCCAGTACCACACTTGCCACGCCCGGACAAGAGATTTCCTTTCTAAATTGTTCAGAAAATGCTTTTAGGTTTATCTGGGAAATGGGTGATGGCACCCAAAGTACCAAACTGAACCCTGCCCATACCTATCTGCAGCCCGGCAAATACCGGGTGGTGTTGCAGGCCGAATCGGCCAACGGAGCCCTTACTGATACTACTTCCTTGCGTATAAAGGTGGGTGACAGATACCTCGCCAATGTAGTCTTGCTTGATTATCCCATCCTTTCGGCTGACGGCAACACCTGGGACCCCGAATTGCCTTTCCCCCTGCCCATACCGGGCATAGGGCCTGAGCCCGACATAAGCATCCGCCTTAAAAGAGGCAGCGACAACGCGCTCAATACCAGCGTAGAAAATGATGTAACCAAGGATGTGCTCCCCTTAGCCTATTCACTCAGTCAATCGCTGAAAATAGGTGGCGAAAGGTGGGAAATATCGGTAGTGGAAAGTGACGGAGTGTTTGGCGAAGCCGTGATGGACACTTGGGTGGGTTCCCTAGATGTGCTTGGCAGCAATGGCAGTATAGCACTGCAATTTGGCAAGTCCAGGCTAGTGCTGCAGTATGAGGTGCGCTAGGCCGCCCCTCCTATGCGGCTCACCAGTGCCTGTGACTTTTCAATGGCCTTTAGGGGAGCATATAGTATATTGAGAACCAAATAAATTACATACGCTACAAGGTAGATAAGCAGCAGGATTACGGTTCTCATGGGCGCAAACTTTAGTGGGTTGAATGCAGATTTAACGTAAACATAAAGGCAAGGTTTCTTACCCCTCCCATAGTTTACCTTTTTTTCGGTGAACTACAGGAAAATTTAATATTGGCTCAACGGATAACAGGCCTTGAGCTGGGCTTTTCCTTAGATCCAAGCATGTGGACAACATCAAGATGGATGCGCAGGCCTACCCTTAATTCGGTGCCCTGGTACTGCTCTACCTGTAGCAAGCCCGTAAGCCCTGCTCCTGTGGGCTGGTAATACTCATTGCGGAAACGCCGCAAGACCATGAACTCCAAACCCACATCGGGGTGCGGCCTCAGGGAAACACCAAGCCCAAAAGCCACATCGTCCAGGTTACGGGGCAGTTGCACTACCTCAATCCCGCCATTGCCATCTTCCTGGTTGTACTTCAGCGCTCCTTGGCCTTTGCCGAATTCTGCATGGGCCAGAACTGATAGTATGGGCCACAGGTCAAAGTAATACCTGGCATACACACCCGCTATCCATCGGTTGGCCAATTGAAAATAGTCTTCATAGCTTGAGGTGGCAGAATTGAAAAACTGCTGCTCCACCTGCAAAAAATCATAAGACTGGCTATACCTGATGCCCGCTGCCAAATTGGTAAAAACAAAGACTCCTAGCTGGGCGTCCAAGTCGGCCCGCCGGGACTGGCCCTGTACCGAAGCTCCCCCTAGTGAAATGGTGAGCGGGGCCCGGTAATAATATCCGTACATACCCAGATCAAGGCTCCATGGGGGCACCTGGGCATGGGCCCACCCCCCTAGCATGGGCATGGCCACCAGCAAAAACACCATTCTGTTCATACACGTAAAAATAGGGAGTGCCTCCACTTGCATTGTCGTTTTCCCAAAGGCCACATCCAAAAAAAGCGCATGGACCGGTGGGCATACCTTTGCGCAACATGCACGAATGGAGCAACCGCAACGGCAAAATGTTCAAAGAGTTTGTCTTCAGCGATTTTATTGAAGCCTTTTCTTGGATGACCAAAGTGGCCCTATGGGCAGAAAAAATAGACCATCACCCTGAATGGACCAATCATTGGAACCGGGTTTCGGTGACCCTATGCACCCATAGCCAGGGCAATACCATAACAGATAAAGACCACGCGCTGGCGCGGATAATGGACCAGCTTTACCATGCCCAACAATAAATCACAGGTTCAACTTTTTACCCTTTCCAACGGCCTTAGGGTCGTTCACTTGCGCCTAAAGACTACTCAATTGGTTCATTGTGGTCTCTTTATAAAAACTGGCAGCCGAGATGAAGACGAGAGCACCAATGGTTCCGCCCATTTTATTGAGCATGCACTGTTTAAGGGTACCACCCGGCGGCGTCCGGCGCAATTATTTGACTTAATTGAATCGGTGGGCGGTGAATTAAATGCCTATACCACAAGAGAAAACACGGCATTTTATGCTTCTGGCCTCAAGAAGTACGTAGATAGGGGCATAGACCTGCTCGCCGATATGTGCTTTCACCCTGCCCTGCCTGGCCACGAGCTTGATAAGGAGCGTCAAGTGATTTTTGAGGAAATCGAGATGTATGAAGATAGCCCCGACGACTCCATCTACGACGAGTTTTTTTCTCGGCTTTTTCCGACCCACCCACTGGGTTTCAATATATTGGGCACCAAGCAATCCTTGGCTTCCATTGGCCCTAAAGAGTTGGCTTTGTTTATGAAACAACACTATACCCCGGCCCACATGGTACTGGGCGTGGTGGGCAACCTGCCACATGGCCGGGTGGAACAATTGGTTGATAAATACCTCTCTACCCAGTCTTCTAACCTGTCATTGGCCCCCAGGGCCTGCCCCAGCCCTGCCCCACATTTCCAGCTTAGTTTTAACAAAGACTTCCAGCAAACGCACTGCATCCTTGGCGGGTTGGCGTACCACCGGTACCATCCCAAGCGGTTTGCCTTGATGCTTTTAACCAATCTGCTCGGCGGCAATAACATGGGTTCCAGGCTAAATCTCTCGGTACGTGAGAAATATGGTTATTGCTACAATATAAACGCCAGTTACCAGGCTTTTGACGATACAGGGGTCTTTATGGTGAGTTTTGGCTGCGACGAGAAAAACCTTCAGCCTACCCTGAACATAGTACACAAAGAATTGGACAAACTGAAAAGCAAGGCCTTGGGCCCCTTACTCCTGGCCAAGGCCAAGCGCCAACTCCAGGGAAGCCTGGCCATAGCCAATGAAAGCCCTGGAATGCAAATGCAAAACATGGCCAAAGGAATACTGCATTTCAACAAGGTAGTTTTGCTGCGCGAACTCTTTGACTTGATAGAGGAGGTAAGCAGTGACGACCTGCTCCAGGTAGCCGCTGAGGTGTTTGCCCCAAACAATTTGAACCAGTTGGTGTATATAGGAAACAACGAGGCATAATATGGACTTTTGGCCGCCAGAATTAGTGCTCTATATGGAGGCGCACAGTGGCGAGGAACCCGCGCTGCTGGGCCAACTCTGCCGCGAAACCCACCTCAAGGTGAACACGCCCCAAATGCTCTCAGGCCATCACCAAGGGCAGTTGTTGCGGTTATTGTCACTGCTTTGCAAGCCCCGATATATACTGGAAATAGGCACGTTCACTGGGTATTCGTCCATTTGTCTAACCCAGGGCATGGATGACAACGGGCAGTTGCACAGCATAGAAATAGACCCCGAGCGTGAAACAATGATCAAAAAATACTGGGCATTGGCCGGTTGCCGCCAGCAATGCCACCTGCACCTGGGCAAGGCCATTGACATCATTCCCACGCTGCCCGATGGTTTTGACCTGGTGTTTATAGATGCCGATAAAGTAAACTACCCCCACTATTTACAGCAGGTGTACCAAAAAATGAGACGAGGCGGGCTGCTCCTGGCCGACAATGTGCTCTGGAGTGGTAAGGTGGTAGATGACACCGCTCAGGATAAGGATACCGACGGGCTGCGCCAATTCAACCTGCTTGTACAAAATCACCCCGGCCTACTCAACGTGGTGCTGCCCATACGCGATGGAATAATGGCTGCCATAAAAATTGCTGACTAATGATGAAAGCCAGTGTAGCCTCTGTGCAGGTAACCAAAGTAAACCCCCAAGGGGTGTTGCGCCAACCAGACTTGGTATCGGTAGAGGAACCCCTGGAAATTAGGCTGGTACATGGGCCGGCAGGCGAAAGGGTGAAGCAGCCGGTGGCCATTACCATGCGCACGCCTGGCCACGATTTTGAACTTGCCATGGGTTTTTTGTTTACCGAAGGCATAGTGGCAAATGCCACTGATATAGTCCATATGCGCTACTGCACCGAAACCGAAATGCCCGAAGCCTGGCAAAACACCTTGATGGTAGATTTGAGGCCTGGTATGGAGGTAAACCTTTCATCCTTAGAGCGCAACTTTTACATTTCATCAAGCTGTGGGGTATGCGGCAAGCGGGCGATTGAGGCGCTAAAAACATTTGCCGGGCGCGAAGCCCTAAGCCCTAAAAGCCATCAGGTGAAGCGGCAAACGCTATGCAAACTCCCACTGGTACTCAGGCAGCGGCAGGCCGTGTTTGAGCACACAGGTAGCCTACATGGCTGCGCCTTTTTTACCTTTGACGGACAGATACACCTGTTGCGCGAAGATGTAGGCCGTCACAATGCATTGGATAAGCTGATAGGCGCATGTATGGCAAATAATTCCGTGAACATGAGCGAAAGCATTTTAATATTGAGCGGAAGGGTTAGCTTTGAACTAATTCAAAAGGCGGCCATGGCCAGGGTTCCTGTTGTGGTAGCCGTGGGTGCCCCCTCAAGCCTGGCCGTACAAACCGCTAACGACTTAGGTATGACCTTGGTCGGTTTTCTTGCCCACGACCGATTTAATGTGTATAGCCACCACCAGAGAATTGAATTAAATATGTGAATATATGAAGCTGAGAATAAAAGGAAACACCATCCGATTGCGCCTCACACAGTCAGAGGTCAAACAGTTTAGGGAAACCGAAATTTGCTTTGACAAGGTACAACTGGGCAACACCGCCCTTATCTATCAAGTACATATGGCCGAGGTGGAGCAGCCAAATGCCTACCTCACCAATAATACCCTCTCCATAGAGGTGCCCTATGAAATAGGCGAAAAATGGGCAATTGATGACGAAATGGTCCACTTTGAGCATGTACAATCCCTGGAAGGTGGTGACTCCCTGCACATTTTGGTTGAAAAGGACTATGCCTGCATAAACCCACAGCGGGGCGAAGACGAGGCGGACAACTATCCCAATCCGCGAAAAAACCACTGACCCTACCCAATCTTTTGGGCCAACTCCATGACTACCTCAGGATACAGGCGGTGACCGCCCTTGTAGTGTAAGTTCTTGTATTCCAATTCAGCAGCAGACATTACCTGTTCCATGGTGGCGAGTTGAGCGTGGCTTATATACGGGTCATCACTCCCCCTCACCAGCCATATTTCTGTGTTTCTGAGCCTATTGATGTGTACTTGGTCTAAGTCGGGGGGGAATGAGCCCGCCCATAGCACCAGCACATCGGGCAGTTTATGGCCCATTACCGCCCAGCGCACTGCCGTGGCTGCGCCCTGGCTAAATCCTAGTACCACCCTTTTGGCCACCCCCTCAGGTGCCAACTGCACGGTGCTATCCAGGTAGGCCACATAGTCGGCTATGTCATCCAGCCGTGCCTCCTTGGTCATCCAGCTAGCCCCTACCCTGCCTTCGGTGCCCGACAGGTAAAACCGCGACATGGCCTCAGGGACAAGGACATAATGCGTATTGTATGGCAAAGCCTCAAATTTTTGTGCAAAATGGGCAGCCAACTGGCCGTAGCCATGCAGTGCTATCCATAACTGGGAAGTTTCACCTCCGCCCATACCCCTGGCATATACCCTAGCGGTGCGCCGCACCACTACCCGCAACTCTTTTGTGTCCATGCGCCAAAATTGGCATTCACGGCAGTCATCTATATTTGTTTTGTGCACCAACTCATAGGAAAAGTGGCCATGGCAGCCGGTGTCTTGCTAGTCTGGCCCTGTATAGTTAGGCTCTTTGAGGGCCATAATTTCCATGTGTTTGGCAACCAGCCAGGCCAAATGAGGATTGGCAGAGGAGGAATGGCCCTTTATCACCCCATTTCTGCCCCAATCAGGGTTTTCATGCTTTTGAATTTGATTACCAAGCCAATAAAACGCTTTCTATTTCATTAAACAACATACACATTGCCAACCGCATACCCTGTATCTGTAGTGGTGCTCGACGGGCAAACGCTTAACCCCGGCGACTTGTCATGGGAGGAATGGCACCAACAATTCCACCTCCAGGTGTTCTCCTACACCCCGCCATCGCTGGTGCTGGAACGCGCACAGGGTGCCCAGGTGGTGGCTACCAATAAAACTCCCATATCAGCCCGGGTCATTGAAAAACTTGACAGCTTGAAGTTGATCAACGTGTTGGCTACGGGGTATGATGTGGTGGACATACAGGCCGCCAAACATAAAGGCGTAGTGGTGTGCAATGCTGCGGGATATAGCAGCCACTCCGTAGCGCAACATGTATTTGCCTTGCTTCTGTCCATAACGAATAGACCGTACCAACATCACCAGGATGCTGTGCAAATGGGCCAATGGGCTGCTCAAGAACACTTTAGCTATACCTTGGGCACAGTTTCGGAGTTAAGGGGCAAAACACTGGGGCTTATTGGTTTCGGACAGATAGGTACGGAGGTGGCCCGCATAGCCCTGGCTTTTGGCATGCAGGTGGTAGCCCACCGAAGGCAGCAGGGCCTACCCTCCCCAAAGGGAGTGTTGTACTGCTCACTCCCACAGCTACTGGCCCAATCCGATGTGGTTTCGCTACACTGCCCTTTGAACACAGAAACCCGGGAAATGGTGAACAGCTCCTTCCTGGCCCAAATGAAACAGGGGGCCATACTAATTAACACAGCCCGTGGGGGGCTAATAGACGAAACGGCCTTGGCCCAATGGCTGAACAGCGGAAAGCTGGGTGGAGCGGGCATAGACGTGTTGAAGCAGGAACCACCAATTGGCGCAAGCCCCCTGCTTACCGCTCACCGGTGCTTGGTAACCCCACACATGGCCTGGGCAAGTTTGGAATCACGCAAACGGCTCATGGACATTTCGTTGGCAAATATTCTTGGCTTCTTGAACCACCGGGTGCAGCACCGCGTGGCATGAAGGTACTTATAGCCCCTGATTCCTTTAAGGGAAGCCTGGATGCTCCTGGGGTAGCGGCAGCCATCAAACAAGGTTTGGTGGAAGGAGGCCTTTCACCGGCCAATATTGTTACCCAGCCCTTAGCCGACGGCGGGGAGGGTACCGCACACACGCTGGGCATGGCCCTACATATGGACTACCTGGAAGTGGAAGTATCCGACCCACTTGGACGACCGCTTAGATCAGGCTGGTATTTTCATGAAGAAAAAAGCCTGGCCGTGATGGATATGGCATCGGCATCCGGTCTAAGCCTCCTGGCGGCCGCCGAACGAAACCCGCTATTTGCAAGCACGTATGGCACAGGACAAATGATGGCCCATGCCATGGAAAAGGGGGCCCGGCACCTATGGATAGGGCTTGGGGGGAGTGCCACTTGTGATATGGGCTTGGGCGCCCTGACACGCCTTGGGCTACAAATGCACGATGAACAGGGCATTATGCTTGGGCATAGACCCGAGGATTTCTTAAAGGCACACAGGATAATGGCCATGAACAAACCCGCTGGCATAGACATAACCTATTTATATGACGTGGACGTGCCCCTGCTAGGGCCCAACAACTGCCTAGACCGCTATGCCCCACAAAAAGGAGCTAACCAAGGAGATATAGACTTGCTAACCAAAGGGTTTAGGCAAGTGAGCCAGTGCCTTAAGCAAATGGACAGGGATGTGGCCCATCACCCGGGCGACGGTGCAGCGGGAGGCATGGGTTTTGGGCTCAGAAACCTACTTGGAGCCCAAGGAAAGCCTGGATTTAAAGTAGTGGCAGGCGCACTTAGGCTTGAACAAAGCCTTGCAGCCTGCAACTGGGTTATTGGGGGGGAAGGACAGATAGACAGCCAAACCCTTGATGGCAAGGTGGTGCATGGCTTGGCAGCCCTGTGCCAGGCCCATGGAAAACCCCTTCTATTGGTTTGCGGTAGCATTTTAAATGCCCATTTGGTCCGGGAAAATTTGAGTGCCAGGTATATACACTCAATAATTGAAAGTGGGATAAGTGTAGAACAATCCATGGCTGATCCTGAAACGGCCCTTCGGGAGGCCGGCAGGGCAATGGCAAAGTATATTACTGAAAATCATGATGTTTCATAAAATTGCACTCATTACCTGCACGGCACTTATGGCAGGTAACCTAGGCGGGCCCAGCGCTACCCAGGTAGGCCGTGAAATTGCCAACCGACACCCTGAGAGCGTACTGGGGTTCTGTGTGCTGAATTCTAAGGGGGCTGTTTTACACGCATATCAGGCGCAGTTGAACCTGGCCCCCGCATCAAGCCTTAAGGCCATTACCACGGCCACCGCCCTGGAAGTACTGGGTGATGACTTTAGGTTTACCACTGAGCTGTACCATAGCGGAATAATAGAAAAGGGTGTGCTACACGGAGATTTGTATGTAAAGCCAGGGGGCGACCCCACCTGGGGCTCCCGGTATTTTACGGCCACCGATACCCTTATTATGTTTAACGATTGGATCAATCAATTGAAAAACATGGGAATCAACCAAGTGGAAGGGGCACTGCGTATGCTGCCGATGCCTGGCGACACGCGCCACCGCATACCTCCAACATGGTCATACCTAGACCTGGGCAATTACTACGGCGCCTCATTGGCCCCGCTCAACTATGCCGACAACAGCATATGGCTCACTTTCAACACTGCCGAGGCCGGTGGCCTAAGCACCCTGGTGTCGTACAGGCCGTGGGTTCCCCACCTACAATTTGAAAACCATGTAGTGGCGGCCCGAATAGGATACGACAATGCCTACGTGTATGGGGGGCCTGGCCAGTACGGACGTTGGATAGGCGGAGCACTGCCCGAGCATAGAAAAGGCTTTGTGATAAAGGCCTCCTTGCCCGAACCCGAATTTCCGGCATTGCGCGGGGCATACCTGGCCATACAAAAAGCGGGCATAGCCCTCAGTCAAGGCATGGGAACAAGCAGTCCGGTTTTGCCTGCCTCCACCGATTTACACTTGGTAGGGGAGATTGTGGGCCCCAAACTGGCTGACATAGTGAAGATAACCAATATGGAAAGCAATAACCTGTTTGCCGAGGCCCTACTGAGCCAAATAGGCCTTGTGAAAAAGGGCGAATGGGGCACACAAGCAGGGGTTGATGCACTAAAGGAATACTGGAAAGAGAAAGGTATAGATATGGATATGTGCAATTTATACGATGGATCGGGCCTTTCGCGGTTCAATGGCATAGGAGCGGAAACCATGTGCAGGGTGCTTCTATACATGGCCAATAAGAGCGGTCCGCAAACCTTTTACGCCAGTTTGCCCGTGGCTGGAATAAGTGGGTCCATAGCCTCCATGTTTAAAGGCACCCTGGCCGAGGGAAATTTGCGCGCCAAGAGTGGGTATATGGACAAAGTGAGAAGCTACAGCGGTTACCTAGTGAATAATCAAGGGGATAAATTGACATTCTGCGCAATGGCCAACAGCTATTCGTGTTCGGCCACTGACATGCGCAAGGAGCTGGAAAACTGGATGGTGAGTCTATATAATTAGTTTACCCTTAGCCGCTTAATAGCTACTGCACTCTCTTTTTTAAGAAACAGCAGATATACCCCAGCGGTGGGTTTTTCCATTTGATGGCTGGCGGTACCTGCCCGTAGCAGCACAGACTCTACCATATCGCCCGACTCACTAAATAGCTGCAAACGAAGGCCATCGGTATTGATAGAGCTTAGCTCAATCACCAGTTTGTTGTTCACTTGGTATGATATGATCCTTTGGCCCTTGGGCAATAAATCATGGGCGTGAGCCCCTGAAAATTGGGTCGCCACAATGGAAAGGATAAGGAGGAAGGCGAGGATTTTATGCCACATGTTGAAAGGGTAGGTCAAGCGCAGGAAGGATACAAAAGTGGTTGCTAACGCTGCAAGCGGGGTATTCATTTTAGCAAACATTAAAATCTGGTGGTGAATGGCTCTGTGGGGGCCAAGCAAACAAATTCAGTGCCACTACAGAAAAGGCCTACCCCCCAACCGCCAACACTTAGCGCATTGTTCATACAGTGGTCAAGTTTAGTGAATATAGGGAACCAAGTGCTTGGCCCTGGGTACCCTGGGGGGCAAGGCCGCCCAATTGCGGGCCGACAAAAAAGCCCATACATCTTCGTTTAACCTTATGTGTCCAAATCGGTTATGTGAAATAATGGCCTTTTCGTCGGTGAGCGGGTCGTAGAGCACCCAGTTGTACCGCACATCAAATTGACTCCCGCTACAGTGACATCCTTCTGCCGTTATCTTGCCCAGTAGCAATTCCACCCCTGGCGCTGCGGCCCGCACCTTCATAAAAAACCGGTCGCTCCATCCTATCTCCTGCTCATAATACGGCACCGATCGCCATATTTCCCTTGTACCATAACAGAATGAACTGAGTTCATCTGGCGCATAGACCCTTTTGTACCCCGAGGCTTCTTGGTAAAAGCGCACCTTTTTAGGTACGTCTATGCGGAGGTACCTTACCATTCCCCACAGGGTGTCACCTTGTGTCATCACTATGTAACCTTTTTGATAAGGAACCGCGTCTGCTCCTTTTGCCAGCAAACTGATTATCAACATGGTAATCCATTGTTGATTTGCGAAAAATATGTTAATAAACCTATTTAACAAGTTAAACATGAATAGATTGAAAAAATATTACATGTCATGACATGTAATTTGTTTGGAACACCCATATATTTGCGCCCTCAAAATTGATTTCAAAAATGAAGACAAAATTCGGAATTGCATTGATGGCAGCTGCCTTTGTGGTGGCTTCCTGTGGCGGGAACAAACCTGCCGAAACAGCAACTGCCCACGACCACGAGGACGGGGCAACACACGATCACGCAACGGCGACACCAGAAACCTATGCAGTGAATACCGAGAGCTCGGTTGTTCGCTGGGAAGGTGGCACTTCAGGTGTAACCGTTTACTCACACTGGGGCCATATAGCCCTACAGAGCGGCAACCTTGAGGTGACCGGCGACAAGATAACCGGCGGTGAATTTGTGGTGGACATGGCCTCCATTAGCCCCAAGGATGATGGGTACAACGAAGAGAATACCCCTGAAAAACTGGTAGGTCACTTGGCCACGGGCGATTTCTTTTTGGTAGAAGAGCACCCAACTGCCAGTTTCAAAATCACCTCAGCCACTGACACTGAGTTGAAAGGCGATTTGACCATAAGGGGCGTAACCAATGAAGAAACGGTAGTATTGAAAAATGCCACCGTGAACCCAGATGGTACCGTTTCGGCCAAGGGCAAATTGGTGTTCGACCGCCAGAAATACGGTGTGGCATGGGCCCACTTTATGAAAGATGTGTTGCTAAAAGACAACATTGAGCTCCAGATAGAATTGGTTGCCAGCAAATAAGGAACAACACCCAAGTCAAATATTACTTGAACCGAGCCCCTTGACTAAGTCAAGGGGCTTTTTTTATTTGCCCAAGCCTCACTCCTGCTTTTTGGGCTATCACAGCGCTACCCCATCCGCGTGCGGTCTGTGTTTTCACAAATAGCGCTTTGCTATATCCGTTCCAGGGGCGGTTTGGCCTCAATCACCGAAAATTCTATTCTATTCCCTTGTTTCATACATGTTTATGTTCAGTAAAAATATAGGGGCACCATCATTTGTAATGACTGCACGCGCCCTATGGCCAAATTTTGTCCCTACTCCATAACACCCGTCTTACCGGCTGATAACCAATGTCATGGATCAATTGACTTCAAAATTATGCCGGGCCATTGCCGTTCCAGGATCACTCCATCCGCGCCACTCCGTTTCGCATCTCTCTATCTTACTGGCAATTAAATAAGCGCCCTTGAGATGGCATATCCTTCCTCGTGCATTCCCACCACCAAACAAGGGCAGGCCTTGGGGCCCATTCATCGAAAACACACTTGCGCAAAAGGCCACCACGTAAAAAATACGTGCTTTTCAAAAAAAAGTAGCTTGTATTCGGTCGGTCAATGGGGTAGATCAATCGATGTAAATTTACTTTTGGTCGGTAAAGCATTGTATTGACCCAATAAATTGATGTTCCATGAAATCCCTTTTACCCCAGTCTTACCCCGTCATACTTGTCCTATGTTGCTCCTTGTGTGCCACACGGCTACATGCGCAGTGTGGCACCATGTCAATCTCTACTCCCAGCAGCAAGGTATGCCTGGATAATTCACTGGTGCTACAGGCCCAGGGCGTGCCCACGGGCAGTGATTATACCTGGTATTTTGGCAACCAAACTATAGACGACGACCTGGACTCAGTGAGGTTTCTGGCCATAAAAACAGGTGAGTTTAAGCCTTACCTCATGGTGAAAACCCCACTGAACCTGAGTTGTAAGGTAGAATTGGGCGGCAGCGGCTCCATAGAGGTGGTGGGCAAACCCGATAAGCTATCATTGGAGGCCAAACCCGGCGCTGAGCTATGTGAACTGCCCGCCACGGTGACCATCACGGCCAAGGGAGGAGGGTCTGGACTATGGTACACCTATATAATAGAAACCCATGGCAACGGTGCCCTGGACTATCTATACCGCTCCCGATCGGCCAAAGCGGCAGTGAGCCACACCATATACCACCCTGGGTACAAGAGGGTGATTCTAGAAATTGAAAACGCAAATGGCTGTAAGACAAACGTAGTAGTGGATTCCATGCTTAAAGCCTTTGACCTACCCAAGCCAAGTTTTACGGTGAGCGATCCTTTGACCTGCGATAAAAAAACCGTCAACTACACCTCAACCCTAAGCCACAGCGCTTCGGTAAGCTATGCCTGGGAGTTTACCGGGGGCCAACCCTCCACCTCGCAATTGCCCAACCCAAGCAATATAGCCTATGAAGGCAAAGGGAAATACCCCACCAAACTCACCATTAGCAACAATGAAGGATGCTCAGAAGTGTTTGAAATGAGTGATGCCGTGGTGATAGGAAGCGAAGAAAAACTGCGGCTTAGCCTTGACCCAACGAATGTGTGCGCCGGTCAAGAAATACAACTTTTGCTATCAGGAAATCAATTGGATAAGACTGCCATTACTTGGAACCTGCCTAGCGCAAAAACCCTTTCGACCAATGGTGCCAACACGTTGAAACGCATTAGCTACCCGGCCAGCGGCACCTATTCGGTGGGCGTGGACTACCAAGTGGGTGGCTGCCTCACCTCCCTGGTATATGAAGACACGCTGATTGTAACACAGGTTACGGCTGCCTTTAGCACGGCATACGCCTGTCATTGCTCACCGGGCCAACTTACCGTAGTAAACAAATCCAAGTCAAGCGACCCAATGGACCAAGTACGGTATGAATGGGCCATTACCGATAAAAACGGTAAAGTAATCATTACCAGCAAGGAGGCCGAACCCCAATTTCAATTGCCCCGCTACGGCGAATATACCCTAAAGCTGGTGGCAACAGGCAAAAAGGGCTGCCAGTCGGAGGCCAGCCAAAAGGTGAAACTAAGCCCGCTAAAGGCCGATTTTACCACCAATGCCGAGAATCTCTGCCTGGGAGAACCATTTGAAGCCACGGTGAATGAAAAAACCACCTGCCTGTACAACATAGACACTATTCTCTGGACACTTACCGATAAAAACGGGCAAGTGGTAGCCACACAGCTAGGCGGCAAGTTTAACTACACCCCTACCCAGCCAGGGCTTTACTCCCTCACACTATACGTAAAAAACAAAAGCGGCTGCTCAGATTCCAAAACAATCTATAACACCCTGAAATCGTACCAAATAAAAAGTTCGGTCACTACTTCGGGCCAATACCTGTGCATGGGCAGCGAGGTAGAATTGACGAGCAGCAACGCGCCCTTTAACATAGCTACTACCAACCAATGGACCCTGATCGACCCCAATACCAAATCCCGATTTACCGGCACAGGCACCGGGCTCAAGTTCCCCATCACCGAGGCCGGCACCTTTGACGTGTATATGATAGCCCGGCTCAACAATTTATGCGCCGACACGGTAGTGCTCCCCGGCCAGTTTAAGGTGAGCGGCGCCAAAGCGGAAATACGCACCTCCACAAGGGCTTCGTGCGTGCCGTTTACCGACCAGGCACATGTATTACTCCTGTACAACGTGCAGCATACACAGCCAAATCCCTCAGTACGGTATTCCTGGGGCAGTACCAATTCATCGGGCATCAGCATAACCCAACCCTATAACGACACCACGGAAATCTATATTGACAAGAGTGATTACTACGGCCTTACCATCAAGCTCACCAACGGCGAAGGCTGTGTTACCCAGTTTACCCACACCAGGGCTTATGAAGCGGGGGTAATCGCTTCATTTGCATCCAACAGCACCGCCTGTATAGATATCCCATTGGCCACCAGCAACACATCAAAGCTGGGGGCCAATAAGTTTCAGTGGTTGGTATTTGATACCTCCAGTATGGTCAAACCCAAACCTAGGGCCCCGTCGCCCAAGCTGGTATTTAGCTCCACCGGCCAACACAAGGTAGGCCTGGTGGCCACCAACGACCTGGGATGCGCCGATACCACCTACCGCGACATCCACGTGATTGACTTTGATTTTGGATTTGCCTCAGATGAATCCAAGAGCTTGTTATGCGCCCCGGCCTTGGTCAAGTTTGACATAGTCCATACCAATGTCGATTCCTTTGTTTGGCTTTTTGGCGATGGGAGCAGCCTGGGCACCTCCATGCAACAAACCGGACATTTCTATGACATACTAAACCTTGACAATGAATACGAATACTACTTTGATGTGAAACTGGTGGCACTATCCAAGCACGGCTGTGCCGATACCCTATCAAAGGATTCATTTATAAAAATGGCCGGGCCCAGGCCCCGGTTTGTGGCCGACACCACCCTGGGCAGCGAGCGGCTCAGCGTGGAGTTTTTCTCCTTTAACGAAGGGGTGAGCTACTACCTGTTTGACTACGGCGACCAGAGCAGCGTGGACAGCAACACGATCCGTCCGCACCTCTACCTGGCCGGCGACACTTCCATGTTGTACACCGAGTATCGCCCGCGCATGGTGGCTTTTGACGACAGGGGATGTTCCCGCTCCTTTGATGGACTGCCCATACGGGTGTACAGCGCAGCGCAGGCCCGTTTTTTGGCCGACACACTGGTAGGCTGCGGCCACTTAAGCGTTCAGCTTAAAAACTTTAGCACATTTACCGACAGTTTTGCTTGGTACCTCAACAAGGACGACAGCGCATTTAGCCACGAGCGCAATCCTCAATTAATCTTAGGCCCTGGTCTCCACTCCATTACACTCAAGGCATATAACGTGGCAGGCATAGCCAGCACCGAAAAGAAACCTGCCTATATCCAGGTGTTTAGAAACCCCATGGTAGCCATTGGCCTGGACAAACTGCGGCAGTGCACCGACCACACCCTTACGTTCACCGATCTGTCATTGGCCGACAATCCCATTACCAAACATGTGTGGGATTTTAATCCAATTAGTCCCCTCACGGATACCTCAAGCGGGGCACGGGTTGTCCGTCTTTTTAAGGAAGCAGGTTTCAAGGCCATCAGGCTCACGGTGCGCGATGCGTTTGGCTGCCAGGCAGAAAAAACCTGGTCAGATACCCTTTTGATCACCACTCCAAGGCCCATACTCCATGGGGGCATAGGCCTGGCCAGTTATGATGATAACAAGGTGATACGCTTGCATATAGAAAATGACAACCTAGAAGGCACCCATGGGTTTATGGCCCATGAATTGTTGCCGCAAGGCCCCCAGGCATTGTTTGCCATTGGCCGGCCGCGCGACAGTTTGCTGGGCCCTGGTGCCCATTTGTTTCGCCCACTGTCAAGCCAACCGGCCTATCAACTCAGCACGGTAAATGACTGTGGCGATACGGTGGAGGTGGGCACGGCACACCGCCCCGTGCGGCTGACCATCACGCCAGGAGATGCCAATTTTTTTCCTACGCTAGAGTGGACAGCCTACGAAGGGTGGGACAACATATCGGCCTACCAAGTATTTAGGAGCACCAACGGCGAAAAACCGGAACTGTTGGCAAGCCTCCCCCCCGGTTCGCGCGCCTTTACCGATTCACAAGTCTGCCAACAACGCTACACCTACTCGGTGCAAGCCATCCGGTCTGCCCCAAACTATACCACGTATAGCAACACCGACACCATAAGCCCTGATTACCAAGCCCCTGTAGGAAGCAATCAAATGTGGGTTACCACCGTAATTGACAATAAATACCTGCTTACCACCTGGCAAAGGCACCCACACCCACAGGTAAACCGCTATGTGGTCACGCGCACCGACCCAAACTTTGGCACAGTAACAAACCATGCCCTGGTGTACGACACTTTTTACCTCGACACCATACGGGTTTATCCCGATCGCGATATCTATAGTTATCAAATAACAGGGTCAGACTACTGCAATAGCCCAACCGACCCCAGCGCGTCTATTGGCTCCGTAGTTATTGCGTTACAACGCGATGATTTACACACCGTTGCCGAGTGGAACCTAGCTCAAGGATGGCCCATAGGCACTTGGTATTACCTGGAGCGGGCGGGTGAGGACGGATATTTTGAAACCATATACAGCACACAAACAGCTACCCAGTTTGCCGATGAAGAGGTGTATCAAAAGAGCGGCGAAAACCTGCGCTACCGGATACGTGCCCAACACGGAGAAAGACAGGCTTGGAGCAATACGGTAAGTACCCTGCCCGATATGAAAGTGTTCATTCCCAATGCCTTTTCGCCCAATGGCGACGGGGTAAACGACGTATTTATGGTGAGTGGCTCCGGTGCGCTCAATGGCAGCGAGGCAGAATTTGACAACTTTAGGTTGACCATATTTAACCGCTGGAGCGAGGTGGTGTATGAGTCAACCGACATAGCACAGGGCTGGAATGGTTTTTACCACGGCCAGCGTGTTGCCATAGGTGTATATAGGTACCGGGTGGTACTTAGGGACAAAAGCGGAAAATTTACCCACGCCGAAGGCAGTATCACGCTGCTACAATAAATAGCACATATAAAACACACATACAATGCTTTTTTCAGGAAAGCCGCGTGGGGACGCGGCTTTTTCCCTTGAATGGCCTCGATCTCGGATGGCCCTGCAAAGCCCTGGCCCACTTGTACATAGCTTGGCTACATTTCGTGTAGTGTTGTCTGGCAAGTGTTCCCCCCCCCATTCTTGTTTATTCTTCTATTGAAAAGACAAGCGGCAAACCATGCGGTCTGGTTACTCAAATTCCAAACCCCCACCAACTATAGGCCTTCTTAGCAGTGCGCCCTGTGCCCTTTGCCCGGGGCGTACGGTTGCGGCGGGTTTCTGGGCTTGCGCTCCCCTTGCATAATTAGGGTTAAGGGGCAATGGGATGGTTAAATAAGACACGGAAAATGCCATTTTAATATCCTGATTGTGTAGAGAATATGTCACCCCTAACAGGGGTTTGGAACGAATGGCGGGCCCTGAACCACGGGCTGCGCCCTTGGTTTTTCTTAATCCCTTTGCGTTCTTTGCGATACACCCCCTACACCCCTAAACCCTTAAACCCCTAGGCCCTGTGCCCCGCTGCGTTCATGGTTTTTCTTAATCCCTTTGCGTTCTTTGCGATACACCCCCTACACCCCTAAACCCTTAAACCCCTAAACCCTTAAACCCCTACACCCCTAGGCCCCGCTGCGCCCGTTGTTTTTCTTAATCCCTTTGCGTTCTTTGCGATACACGCCCCTACACCCCTACGCCCTAATCCCTAGGCCCTGTGCCCCGCTGCGCCCGTTGTTTTTCTTAATCCCTTTGCGTTCTTTGCGATACACCCCCTACACCCCTAAACCCTTAAACCCCTAGGCCCTGTGCCCCGCTGCGGCCGAGACTATTATACTGACACCCCTTTCGTGGGTTCTTTGTAACAGATTAACAATGGGTTTCGGCTTTGGCCGGTCACAGACGAAACCATGAACGGCCCATAACATAGCCAGTAGGATTATGACCTTATGGGGCCTTGCCATGTCCTTACGCACAACCCTTAGCCAATGGCCCTGTTACAAGATCCGCGCTGGCCATACGTGCCGCTACTCTACCATGAGCGGATAGTTTCCCAACCCCGTTATTGCCATTATATAGAACCCTGGCGATATGCCACTTATATCCACCTTTTGTTCACCTTCGGGTAGGCAGCCTTCCAGCACCGGTACACCATTGGGGCTATAGATGAAATACTCACTGGCTTTGCCATAGCCACTCAATACTACCTGTACCTGGTGGCGCGCCGGGTTGGGATACAAGGCCACCTGCTGGCCTATTTGCGCCCCTTCCACTTTCACTACCATGGAGTAGTGTGCGCTGCCGTCATAGTCCCATTGTTTAAGACGGTAATACACCGTACCCATGTAAGAAGTCCGGTGGGCATATTGGTAGTACAATATATTGATGCTGTTGCCACTTCCCGGCACCTCCCCTATCGTTTCCCAATCTAGGGCATTTACAGAGCACTCTATGTCAAAACGTTCGCAGTTCTCCTCGGTTGCGGTAGCCCATTCTAGCAGGTTTTCGGCTTCGCTGGCGGCAGCGGTAAAGAAGAGGTAGCTTACCGGCAGGGCGGTGGCATTGCCGGTGGCAGAGCTGCGAGATACCACCGTTCCCGGTAGTGCGTCATTATACACGATCACCGGGTTCAAATCACCTCCGGCTACATCATCTTGCCACTCCAAGCCAGTGTTTTCCATAGTGTTGCGTATGGTAAACCGAATTGTGGCCACATCCATCCATGAAGTTCCCACGGTTTGTCCATTGCCCGACGATTCAAAATCATAGTTCACATTTAGGGAGAGTAGGCCCCTAACTGGTTCGGTAAGGGTGAGCGGATCGTAGTTGCCTGAATTAAAATTATATGCTTGGTAAATCTCAGGGGCCTTACTGCCGTCATCGGGCGATACCGAAGCGTACAATCCCTCGGCGTTATAGGCAAAGGCCAGGTTTCCAAGGCCAAGGTTAAAAGAACCGGTGCTTGACTTGATTTGGACCTTGACATCAAAATGTCCATTGGTTACCGCGTCATTGGTCACCGTTTCCAACCGGAGGTCGTAGGCCTGTGCCCCGGCCTCTGTGTGGTATATAAGGGAAACAATAAAGAGAAGAAGGGTTGTGCGTTTCATGTGCCTTTATTATTTAGGGTATTGTATGGACAGCCCATTGCGGGTTTTCCAAATGTTCTTATCGCTGTTGTTCACCAGGTTATCAAAGTTCAAATCGGCATTTAGATAGCCGGTGTCATTGTTGTTATCATGCCAGTCCATCGCATCCAGGGCATTTATGGTGCCATCGGCATTGGCGTCGCCGCCAATAAGGGCAAAAACCCCAGGTTCCACCTCCACCATGGCGGGAGCGCCAGTAGAGTAGGCCTGGTCTAGGTCAGCAGTAAAATCGTACTGAATGGCCCCCCCAATCACGCTCACTTGGCTGGCCGACATCACACCAAGGTGGTTTCTGGCCTCTACCACTATATAAAAGGAGGCCTGGGCAAAGGTGTCAATGGCGGCAGGATTGCCCTTTGCATCGGTAAGGCTGCCCGTACGGGTCAAGAAAAAGGACTTTTCAAAGAACTTGGTGTCCGGTGAGGTACCCGTCCTTAATTCTACCAACACCCAGTCCACCATGTCGGTAGAAATGTCCTCCACGGAATCTTCTACTTCGCAGTCAAGGTTTCGGCCCCAAGGGGCCTTGCTAAACGGGGTATGGGCCGGAAGCACTCTATGGCTCCTAAGGGCAGTGGTCATCTGGCCATTTGTAGGGTTGTAACAACTTTCAAGAAACACCTTGATATTCAAACTATACATGGGTGTTTCCACTGGCGTGGTGCAGTACGTTACGTTACCATTTACGGTACCGGTATTGCTGTTCCAGTTGCCTCCGTTGCCCAGTATGCACACGTCCAAATAGGTGGCTACCGATCCTGAATTCTGGCTGTAACTCACCACCTGAATTTGTCCATACTCGTTGGTGGTGGAGGTAATGGTGTTTTCATTCACCAGTGAATCGACTACCAATAAGCTATTGGGGGCCGAGTAGTAGGCGCCGCTCCATTTCTTGTTGGTAAAAGTGCCCCCTACGGTGATGAAACCCTCATTAAATATGTCATTGTCAGAATACACGTCTTGTTCAAAGTATAGGTTTCCTTCATTGTTTATCTCGGCGCTCCCGGTATTTGACTGAGAAAAGTCGCCGCTAATGGTAAAGTCGCCTGCATTGTTTAGGTCATTGCTATTGATAAAATCCCCCTTTATCGTGGCCGAGCCAGAATTGACAATGGTGGCAGCGCCAGAACTGGTATTGTTGAAATCCCCATCTATAGTGAGTGTGCCCGTGTTTTCCAAGTCATTGCTATTGGTAAATCCCGCACCCACCGCAAGACTGCCATCATTTATAAGCGAAGCCCCACCTGCTGATGTGTTGGAAAAAGTCCCGGAGCAGTAAAATTCGGCTCCCAGGTCATTGCTCAAATCATTGTTGTTGCTAAAATTGCCATCCACGGTAAAATCGCCGGTGTTTGAAAGCGATGTATTGCCGGAGGTGCTGTTGTTAAAATTGCCCGTGTTGTAAAAAGTACCTGAGTTTACTATGGCTGCATTGCTGGTAAACGTGCCGGTAGCCTCAAATAAACCGGTATTGGTTAGCAATCCATTGAGATTTATGCTGTTGCCTAATGCAAAATTGCCATGATTCTCTATGGTTGAAGAGCTATTGGTGGTAAGGCTGCTGGCACTAACGGTACCTTGGTTGCACAGGGTGCTGTTTGCCCGCAAGGTGATGGTTCCCGTAAATGAACCGCTTGAAGTGATACATAGTGTTTGGCCGGCCGATACCGTGATGCTACCGCTCTGATTGTTGCTTATGGTGGTGTGGCAGGTAGTGCACTGCCCGGTGGCCCATACGGCCCATGACAAGCCCACCAAGAGAAATCCTATAGTTTTTGGGAGGTACATGAATTCGTTTTGACCTACGGTTGTCAAATGGGATACCAGCACGTGCCAGTGCCGACGCAATTCGGAGGGGCGGTGGATGAAAAGGCCAAAACCGTGGACGGACCAAGTCAAAAAAGCGATGGGCAATAGTTGTCCTTTCCCCATAACGCATCCGTGGGGATGCAGTCAAGCAGAATATTCCAAAATCTGCACTATTCTCCTGAATTAAGCGCGCAAATCCCAAAATACGCCATCGGGGCCTACCACCAAGACCACAGCCTTGGTCGGGCGCGTATATGTGCTGCGTTGCCAAACGGTTTAGCCAAGCAGCCCTGGTATATTTGAAACACCAAGGCAGACTTACATTGAAGCTACTCAAGCGATTCCACCATTTCATCAACTATACCATCTGGAAACCCGCCCATAGCAAAGGCGTGTTCAATAGATGGTTTTTCCAATCAATGCGGGTGCTCACCGTTTCATTTCGGTCATATGCCACCAACCACAATTCCATGCGGGCATCGGCGCTCACCTTCTACGCCACACTGTCCATAGTGCCGGTTTTTGCCGTGGCATTCGGCATAGCCCAGGGCTTTGGGTTTGAAGAACGACTGGAGTCACAGGTAAGAACCACCTTTGCGGGGCAGGAAGAGGTGGTGAGCAAAATATTGGAATTCTCACAAAGCACGCTGAGCAATGTGAGCGGCGGCCTGGTAGCCGGCATTTCCATCTTGTTTCTCCTTTGGTCGGTCATCAAGTTGCTCAACCACATAGAAACGGCGTTTAATGTAATCTGGAACCTGGAGAAATCCAGGCCCTTCCTGCGCAAGTTTACCGACTACCTCACCCTCATGCTGGTAGGGCCCATTTTCATCTTTATCAGCAGCAGCCTCACGCTGTATATCAATACCTCGGTGAGCCAGTTGTCAAACGGGGGCCAACTGGTGGCCATGACCAGTACCGTATTGCTCAGCCTAATGCAGTTTGCCCCGTTTGTGTCCACCTGGGTGTTGTTCACCTTCTTGTACTTGGTAATCCCCAATATATCTGTGAAATTTACCTCAGCCGTGGCAGGGGGTGTTTTGGCAGGCACCGCCTTTGCCTTTTTACAAAACGGGTATGTGTATTTCCAGTTGGCCATGTCCCGCTACAACGCCATTTACGGCAGTTTTGCGGCACTTCCCCTCTTTTTGATCTGGCTCCAAATAAGCTGGCTCATCATCCTTTTTGGTGCCGAAATCACCCGGGCCGTGCAGCAATCCAGTTTATTGCTGTCTGGATACGCCAATAAGAAGCTGAGCCCCAGGCTGGAACTGTTGATAAGCCTACACCTTCTTACAGAAATTGCACAGGCATTTACCCAAAGAAAAGCGGCGCCGCATATAAACCAGTTGGCCGAAACGCTGCACTATCCGGTTTCGCTGGTAGAGCAGAACGTACAGCGATTGCTTCAAGCCAAGCTCATAGCCCCCATAGCGGGAACACCCACTACCTACCTGCCTGCCATGGAGGTGGGCCAAATGCGTTTTGTAGATATGGCGCTAACCCTTAACCGATATGGTTTCAATGAGTTGAGCGGTCACCAGCGTGGTTTTGACGAACTGGACAAACAGCTACAAGCCTTGGAAAAACTCTGGACTGGCAGTTCCTTCAACCAAGCTTTGATCCGGTCCCACTAGCCTCTTGATGACGTGTAGGCCACAATGAAGCCATGATTCCAGCCAATAGCGACAGGATAAAGGATGGAAATATTTCACCGAGCTCGGCAAAATAAGGCCCCATAACGGGCAGGGCTGGCATGGCGAACTTAAACAAAGGGACAGCGGCGAAACCCACGATCATACTGGCCAATGCCCCATTTGCGGTAAAACGGCGCCAACCCAAGGACAAGATCATGGAAGGGCAAAAGGTGGCGGTAATGCCACTCCATCCAAAAATGACAAACCAAAACACGGTTCGGTTGGGGCTTAAGGTAGCCACACATATAGCCAAGGCCAGGGCTACCAATGCCATGATTAGTGTAAACCTGCGCGAAAGGTTGGCCATGGTTTCTTGCTTCATGTGCGGATGGAAAATCTTGTGGTAAAAGTCCCGGGTAACCGTGCTGGCTGCCACCACCAGGAGCGAATCTATGGTTGACATGATGGCAGAGAGCACTACGGCAATATACACGCCGACCATAATTGGAGGCATAAAACGCTCAATCATAAGCATAAGCGAACCCTCACCGCCTTTGCCCAGCGCATCAATACCTTGGTCCCTAAATACCACTCGTGCCAGTAGGCCAATGCCTATGGCGCCCAGGTTGGCCAACAAGGTATAGGCTATGGCTACCCACTTCCCTTTGTCGAGCTCTTTTTCGTTTTTAACAGAAATAAAGCGGACAAAAACCTGTGGGGCACCCAAATAACCCAGCCCAATAAACAACAGGCCCATGGCCGACAGGAAGTTGAGCGCGGTAAGGCCCCCGGTGCCCCAGGCGCTGGTCAAACCCGGATCTATGAGTTTCAACCCTGCGCCCAAAGAAGTGAAACTAAACTGGGTAATTGCCACCAGGGGTAGTGCTACCAAGCCCAGGAGCATAAGGGCACCCTGAAACACATCAGACCACACCACTGCCACATAACCACCAATAAAACTATATACCACCACAATGGCAAAGCCAACTACGGCCCCCACCAGGTAGTCCCAGCCCAGAAAAGATTCAAAGGCCGAACCGGTGGCATCAATCTGGGCACTCACATAAATTATCACAAACAGGGTAAGCGCAGTGGCCGCCACCAGGCGCAGCGCGTGTCCTTTTGGTTTTAGGTGGTCTTCAAAAAAATCGGGTATGGTAATGCTTTGATACTTGTCGGTGAGCCGTTTGAAAGGTTTGGCCATGAGCACCCATGACAAACCTACGCCCAGCATTTCACCGGCCACTACCCACAGGGACTTATAGCCAATGGTAGCAGCCAACCCGCTTAGCCCCAATAAAAGCCAGGCCGACTCCCCCGTGGCCCTGGAAGAAAAGGATACCAACCAGAATCCCATGTTTTTGCCGCCCACAAAAAAGTCGTCCAGCCCTTTGATACGGCGGGATGCCAGTATGCCAATAACAAAAAGCACAGCAAAATAGGCCGCCAGGATAAGGTACTTGTAGATGTCCATATGGGGATAGTGTATTGGTCAAAAGTATCATTTCACCGTACTTTTACCCTAAAATGCGCGCATGAACCGATACGAATCGGCCTACCATATGATGATGATACTGGCCGTGGTGGATGGTGATTTTGTGGACAGGGAAGGCCTGGTAATCCTGGGATACCTTAGGGAAATGCACCGACCGTATATAGGCACCCAACACGAGAACCCATTATTCCTAGAATTAGATGATTATCAAATTCTTGCACATTTTAGGGACACATCGTTGGCGTTTTATCAGTCGCATGAAGCCGTGAGTAGGCTCGCCATTTTTGAAGATGCTGCCAGGTCATTTTATCAGGTGACCACCCAGGTAGAAAGGGAATTGTTTATAGAGTATGCCAAAAGGCTTATCATAGCTGACAATTCCTTTTCAAAGGAGGAGAACTTCTATATAAACCACCTCTTTGCCCTTTGGGGGCTACGCTAACAATCGTGTGGCTGGGTTTGCAAGGCTCACAAGCCCAGTGCCTTTTCTATTTGCTGCTTCATATTCTGGCTGGGCCTTGAGGCAAAAGCATCAATGATGTTCCCATCCTTGTCAACCAGTACATAGCGGGGTACCGAGGTGATTTTATAGGGTCGCAGGCTTTTTATGTCGTTGGTAGCATATAGTTGAACCCCTGGAAGGTCGTTGGATTCCACGAATTGCTTCCAGTAGTCGCGCCCCCCGCGCTCTAGGGCCACAAATACAAATGCCAAATCATCCCTGTCCTTAAAGTGCGTTTCCAGTTCGCGGGAATAGGGCAACTCGCGTTTGCAAGGGCCACACCATGTGCCCCAGAAATCTATCACCACAATCTTGCCCTTAAAATCGGCCAGCGACACATTTGCTCCGTACAGGTCGGCAAGGGTGAAACCAGGGGCCGGAGAGCCTGGAGCCAGGACCGCTTTCTGGGCAAATTCCTTTTGCAGGAACTCCAAATACGCCCGGCCCATGGCCAATTCGGCATAAGAAGCGAGTGCATCCCGCAGTTGGTCATAATCGCTTTTGCCCGAAGCATTTTGAATCAAATCCTTGATAACGTGGGCTATGGCCAAGTCGGCCAAAATGGGGTGCATATTGGCCCTTGCCCATTGAGCCACCGATTCCACCGAGGCTTCCATGCCGCCTTGCTGGCGCAACCTGTGGTCGGATATGTAGAAATAAACAAACTCATTGAAGGCGCTATGGGTGAATTCCGGTGCTTCCATTAGGTCCACCTTGTCAAGAAATCCATAATAGCTGTCGTCAACCACTAGGTAATTGGTGCCCGGCTTGGCCTCCATGCGCGGTTTGTGATATAGATAGGTAAAGTGCCGGTTGAGCCCGCTGTGATAGGCAAAGGAAGTAGCCCATTTGGCAAAAAAGGGCGCGGGCCTGGCCGCTTTGACAAAACTGTCAATCACACCGATTTGCTCAGTGGTGAGCGCCGAAGTAAGTGCGGCAAATTCCGCCGGCCCATTGGCCTCTACCCGCTTTTTGTACCGGTTGCCATAGCCTCCATTTTGGTAATAGCGCTTATTCATGTTTTGCCAAAAAGCGCTCAGGTTGCTTCCATTGCCCGAGAAATCCACCTTTTTGGCGGTCCCGTTGCTGCCGGTGCCCCCTACGTTCATTTGTATTTCAAACCCGTTTTCCAAAAACACCGTAGCCAAAAAAAATCCCCTTCCCGAAATGATGTATTCGCCCATGGTAGGTATGTTGGCCTCAAGGGCAAACGCGCCATTGGCATCTGTTTTGGTGGAATCCAATATATGCACGGCGGTGGCCCAGGGATTGGGCTCTACCAAATAGAGCCACTGGTTGTTCAGATCAGATTTGCCGTTTATGGTGGCCAACCCCGGTTTTGACGCCTGAATGCAACCCATGGTGCTGCAGGAGGCCAGCAGTACCAGGGCCAGTTTTGCCTTATCTATCATTCCTTTTGTTTTTTGGTTCCTCTGTACAGTTCAAATTTGACATATTTGGATTCCAACTTGCCGTTAAAAAGGGTTATTTTGGCACTTGGTTTCAAGCCTACCGACTTCAGTGCCTCGGCATTGGAACTCAGGATCCAAGCATCAAAACCCGTGAAAGAACGTTTCAAGAAATCGCCCATGCGCTTGTAGAGTGCCATCAAATCATCTTCCTTTAGCCTTTCGCCATAGGGTGGGTTCACTACCACAAGTCCATGGTCGGTATTGGGTTTGCACTTCTCAAAATCGCCTGTTGCCCAGCTTATAAGATGCTCCACGCCTGCCGTGGTGGCGTTTTGTCTGGCAAGCCTCACCATGTCGGGTGCCAGGTCACTGGCCATGATGGTGGGCTGCAGCGTTGCCTTAGGCACTGGCATGGCGCAATCACTGTACACCCTATTCCATAGGGCGGGGTCAAAGTCAGGCCATTCGTGAAATCCAAACGACTTGCGCAGTCGGTTGGCGGGTAGGCCGGCGCTCATACAGGCGGCCTCTATGGCCAGGGTTCCCGAACCGCACATAGGCACATGCAAGGGGCCCAGGTGTGGCCAACCGGCCATGATGAGCATACCTGCGGCCAGTACCTCATTGAGTGGGGCCATGCCGCCGTGGAGCCGGTACCCCCTTTTGTTGAGCGTATCGCCTGAACTGTCAATGGAGACCGTAAGCGTTTGTTCTGAAATGTGCAAGTCAAAAAGGACGTTGGGCCTTGCCGCATCCACCGATGGCCTTCGCCCGTATTTGTCCCTAAACCAGTCGGCTATGGCATCCTTTAGTTTGAGTGCGGGGAAATTGGAGTGGGCAAATAGGTTAGAAAACACGGTAGCCTTTATGGCAAAGGTTTGCTCCACCCGTAGGTAAGCTGACCAGTTAACCTGGCGCATGGCCGGGTACAAGTCACCCGCATGGGTGAGTTCCACGGTGTGTATGGGCACAAGTATGTTTAGGGCGGTGCGCAGGCATAGATTGGCTTTGTACAGCACTTCCTTGTCGCCGGCAAACGACACCACCCGGCGGCCTGGGCTCACGTGTTCGGCACCCAGCGCCAATAGCTCTGCAGCCAGTATAGGCTCTAGCCCTTTAAGTGTTTTGGCGGTAAATCTGGCCATGTGCATTGGCAATGCTGGCCAACAGGGAGGCCAGCTGCGGGTCAAAGATGCTTAGCCGCGCCTTGTCCAAGTGCCAAATGGCTTTCTTTAACTCATTTTCACGGGGCAAACCCACTGTCCAGTTGACCCGTCGCAGCCTGGGATCGTCAAACTCAAAGGCGCGGGCGCTGGGATGCTGGGCCCAGGCTGCCTTTAGGGTGGGTGCCACGCCCATCACTATCAATTGAGGCTCTTCTTGCTGTTTCCACTCCTGTAGCTTGTGGTTGATTTCCTCAAAAAAAGCCTCCGTTTGGGCCAATCTGATGCGCGACCCCGCCCTTGATTTACCCTTGGTCTTGAGATGGCTTACCTGGGCTTTTCCCTGTTTTTTTCTCACCATATACTTTCTCACCACCTTGTATTTCATCAATTTACCCTGAATTACCCACCCCAGTGCCGCCTCACCTGCGCGTACCAGCAGCACCCATGACAGCTGGCCCGGCTGGGGCCCATCACCATGTTCCATATACCCATCTAGGCTTTCGTGCCCTTGTAGGGCTGGCCACACCAAGGGCAGGCCGAGTTTAATCACCTTATTTCCCAATGGCGAAAAAAATTCCACTGCGTGTTCCTGTGGCAGAAGTTGGTGCATGAACCCCTTGTCTATCAAGAAAGCCATCAGTAGCGGGGTGCTATTGCCCACAAGCCAGGTTTCAGGGGCTTGTGACCCTGGCAGGTGGCTTGCGCTTGTCATTCCGGGCCAAAAATAACCAGGTTGTTGAGTTCCATTGAGCCTGTTCGCACATCAAACCCAAATGATCCATACCCCGTTAGGGTTTGCGATAGATAGTTTATATCATCAAGCACAAACTCAAGGATAATGGCATCGTGATCGGCACGGTATCTTTTTCGCACCTTTAAGGTTTGCATCTGTCCGCCGGCCACATTGGGTATTTGCCACACCAGGGGCGCCCCCCCCGTTTTGTGTGCCATTACTATGCGCACATCGGCACCAGGTGCCAGTTTAAACTGGGCCGTGACAATATACTCATCAGGTAAATTCTTGATTAACTCGCTTTTGGCACCCTGCCCCATAAATAGCGCGTCATTATCTACCCAGGCCGAATCTACCTGTACCAGTTCTACCTCTACCCTTCTGTTTCGCGGATCGCCGTGTATGGCCGAAACGCGCTGGCTAAAACCGTGACCTATACAGAAAATTGGGGCCCTAATGCCCCTGGATTCCAATTCGGCCTGAATGCTTTTGGCGCGGATCAATGAATAGGTTTGTTCAATTCCCAGGTCGGTATGGCCGTGAATGATGAGTACCGCCTCCTTGTTGCGGGCATAGTACCGTCGCAGTTCGCGGGCCAGGTTGTCCAGGCTTATCTTGGTTTCCTCGCCCATTTCCAATTCAGCGCTATTGGGTATAAAATACAGTCGCTTGATTTCTATTAATTTATTAACATTGATGGAGTCATACTTGGCTATGCTTGCCGATTTGGTTGTTCTTTTTGCCCGGCCCATATACAACTTATCGGTGTGCAGGTCTATCCGGCTGTCAAATTCACCGTAGCGGTGGAGATTGCTGGCCAAGCAGGAGGAAATGATGAGGGAATCGGGATTCTGAATGTCCATATGCCCCTTTTGCAGCACCGAGAATAGTATCACCTTGTTGCGAATGCCCTTGACGGTGCAGGAGGTTTCCTCAAAATTGACAATGTTTTTGGTCCTCTTGGCCCTCAATTTCTTTGTTACTACTATGTCGCTAAACTTGGCATGGGTAAAAACCAAGCGCCCGGTAATGTTGCCGGTATGGTCTTCGTTGAAATAGCCTTTCACGTGGTACAACACCTCGTTGTTGTTTCTCAACACGGCCCCGTTCCATCCACCGGTAAGCCTCAAATGGTCTTCCAGGTAGGTGTCCAACGGTATTTCATATACCGCCAGGTCACGTGCTATTAGTATGTTGTTGCCATCTATTGAATTGTGGTCCAGTCGGTATCCTATGTCCATAACCTCAAGCGGCATGCGGGTAACATTGGTTTGGCCGGCCTTTTTGTCGTTAATAAAAAACTCCAACTTAAACCCCCCCTGACCATTGCTGACAAACACCAGTCCTACTTTGTGGACCTGGGCAAAGGGAATGTTCAGCGACCCGCTTTCAAGTTGCACCGGTTTGTTCCTGTTATTGGGATACACTGCAAAAAAAGCCCACGAGCCCTCCGTATTGAGCCTGTACAGGTAGTACGGACGGTCAGAATCCATGTCGCCAAACAAGATGCCCCAGTTGCCCACGGCCTGCGCTACCTGTGTTTCTATGGCGAAATCCTTGCCGTTGAAACTGCGGTGCACCCTGGTGGTATGTTCACAGTAGCCCTCATAGTAGCTTGAAGGCAATTGTGATACTTGTTTGATGGATAAAGGGTTCAGTGTCACCACATAGTTTTTACCCAGCTTCACCTGGTTGGTGTACCTAAACAGTCTTTCAGGGGTGTAGCAAGCCAATACCTTTTGGCCATCGGCCATGTCGGTATAAGAGTCGGCCAATCTGGTGCCCTGGGTACGGCAAATGAAATTGTTGTCTATGCCCAAACATTCTTGCAGGATGGAGTCGCCCATGCTTGACCAGTAGGGCCAGGTATTGCGGTTGTCTATAAAGTTATCATAGAAAATCAATTTTTTGCCGGTGAACTGGTCAAAATTCACGGCATTGGTGCGGGTGGTATCACTGGATAGATATTGCCTGTATGTAGGTGAAAAATTTGTTGTTAGCTTAGAACTTAGTTCTTCATTCACTCCCTCGTTGGTTTGGGCGTATAGTCCCGCACCCATAGGCCAAAAGGAAATCACGCAGACAGCTATGCCAGGCAAGGATTTGTCCAAGTCCAAAAGCTTGTGTACCATAAAGGATAATAGCTGCGCCAACAGCACAAATATTTAGCTAATGCTCAATATGCGGCGGGTAAATTCGCAACAATTTAAGGAACCAGCTTGAAAGTTATCCTAACCGGCTTGTATCTCATTGCCCTCGGCACACCCCAATTGGCACATGCCCAAGGAAATGCATACAAACTACACAAAGGGGCCGACCCCCTGGTACTGGTAGGAGGCCTGGGGCTACTGGGCTTATCCTATGGCATGGCCAACCATCAGGCAGGTTTGGTAGTAGATTACAATCAACACAATAATATTGGGGCAGTATGGGCTTTTGATAGGGTCTTTGCGTCGCCGCCACGGGCCTGGGCCGATCCTGTGAGCGATGCCACGGCACTTCTGGCTGCGGCCACCCCCCTGGGCCTGCTATTGGTCAGCCGCGAACGAAGCCAACGCTTTACCCTGGCGGTAATGGCTTTTGAAACGGCGGTTTACACTTCGGCGGTGGTGTTTGGCCTTAAATGGGCTGTGGCCCGTCCCAGGCCCTATTTGTACTATTCGCCCTCGCCCTATGGCCCACACAGCCCTGATTCATACCACTCGTTTGTATCCGGTCATACAGCGGTAGCCAGTTCGTTAGTGGTGTTTACCGCGGTAACATGGCACCGGCTTAACAAACAATCGTTCAAACCCGTTTGGGCATTGGCGGGACTTTGCTCCCTGGCCTTGGGTACCGCAGCCCTAAGGGTTGTGGCGGGTAAGCACTTTGTGAGTGATGTAGCGGCTGGCATGTTGCTGGGGGGCGCGGTGGGCTGGGCTGTGCCTCGTTTGCACGCAGGTGGAAAGCACAAAGGAGTCACTTTGATGCCGTACCCTGGCGGTATGTATTTGGCAATTACCCTCTAAATCCCTGTTCCTTAATAAATGCGCGCAGGCCCTGTGTAGAGCCAAGTGCGCGGTGGCATACACCAAACTCACAGGGATAGATGCGGTTTTCGGTGGCGTGGGCCTTTCCAATAGTCAGTGCCAGTGTATCGTGGTCTTGTGCTATCACCAGGATCTTATTGGGCAGGAGCCAAGACCGTATTTCCCTGGCCATATCCTGTGCTTGTGGCCCCGTGAGCACCAGTTCAAAGAAAGGGTGAGACCAAAGGTGGTGTACCCTGGCCCAATAGGAGAAAAAACTGAGTTCGCCCGGATAGGCACCCACGGCGGCCTGGAGCATGTCCTGGCTGCGGGACATATAGGCAGGTTGGGAAAAATAATGGCCAAGCAGGAATAGGTTTTCAGCCATGACCGCATTGGCCGAGGGCATTACATTGTCATGTACATGCAGTTTTCTCACCGGAATGTCGGTACCCGCCTGTGATGCCAATAGCAAGGGGCCGCCCTCCATGGGAAATACTTGCAGCGCAGTATCCAGTAATTCCCTGGCCAATAATAGGTAATCCCTGTTTTGATGGTGTTCGAATGCTTTTATCAGTGCCGCAATGTAGTAGGCATAGTCTTCCAGATAAGCGGGAATCCAGGCACTGTCATTTTGGTGGTTAAGCCTAAGAAGTCCAATTGGCGCATGGTGTAGGCGCGCTGCAATATGGGCCAGGGTATTGGCCGCCAATAGCGCATACCTGGGTTCATTCAGATAATTGGCCGCATCTATCAATCCAATCACGGCCAGCGCATTCCATGATGTTATCACTTTGTCGTCAAGCAAAGGCCTGGTGCGCTGGTTACGGGCCTTTAGCAGCACCTCAAAAACTTGCAGGAGGTCATTTTCATTTCGCGCATTATCCCGGAGCGCCGTCCTGTCCACACGGGGAATATTTTTCCCCTGTTCCCAGTTGCCCTGCTTGCTCAGTTGCAGTATTTGTGCCCAATTGGCACCTAGGTGACCCACTTTCCCTACCACATCTTGGTATGTCCACACGTAGTACCTTCCTTCTTCGCCTTCACTGTCGGCATCAAGTGCGCTGTGAAAAGCGCCGTCTGCGCCTAATAACTCGCGCTCCAAAAAGCCGACAATTCGCTCGGCCACAAGCCGGTACCAAGGATTTCGGCCTAGTGCGTACCCTTCGCTGTAGAGAGATAAAAGTTGGGCATTGTCATAGAGCATTTTTTCAAAGTGGGGCACCCACCAGTCCCCATCGGTAGAATAGCGCGAAAAACCGCCGCCTACCACATCATGCAGTCCGCCGGCAGCCATTTGGTCAAGGCTTAGGGCCAGGTGTTCTTGCACTGTATCCTGTGCCTCATGCAACAAATACCTGATAAGGAATTGGTACAGATGGGGCATGGGAAACTTAGGCGCGTGCCCAAAGCCACCTGATTGGCGGTCGGCACTTTGCATCAACTGCTTAACCCAAATGGTTTCCGATGCTGGATTAGGCACTTGCGAATGGCTCCCTGTGCTCACACCCTGGTTAATCCTGGCAATGGTTTGATGCATCTCACTGGCGTACTGTTCGGCATTTTCGGGTTTGAGTAGAAACAAGTCCACCAGTTGTGACAACACGTCCATCCACCTGGCTTTGGGCAGGTAAGTGCCGCCCCAGATGGGCCTTCCATCAGGCATGGCCACGCAGTTAAGGGGCCACCCTCCACCCTGGCCCATGAGGTGTACCGCGTCCATATAGTAGTCATCCACCTCAGGTCTTTCCTCCCTGTCCACTTTCACGTTAACAAAATGGGCATTCATGAGCTGGGCCACTTCGGTGTCTTCAAAACACTCTTTTTCCATGACATGGCACCAATGGCAGGTGGCATAGCCAATGCTTATGAGCAGGGGCTTGCCCTGTTCACGGGCCAATTGCAGCGTACCTGGGCCCCAGGGGTGCCAATCTACTGGGTTGTGCATGTGCTGGCGCAGGTATGGGCTTTTTTCAAATTGCAGTCGGTTCATGTCAAGTGAAATTAAACAACAAACCCCGCTAGGTGAGGCGGGGTTTGATGATTTTATGTGCGCAATGGGTTTTACCTAAGCTTAAAACGCACAGGTATTTGGTAACTAACTTTTACCGCTTTGCCCCTTTGTTTGCCAGGTTTCCATTTTGGCATGGAGGTAATTACCCTCATGGCTTCGTTGTGCATGTTCTGGGTGCCTTTGCTCTCTGTGCCCGGCAGGATCTTCACATTGGTAATGTTTCCATCCTTATCCACCACAAACTGCACATATGATACCCCTTCTATGTCGTTTTGCTTCTCCATTTCAGGATATACCACGTACTTGCTCAGGAACTGAATAAGCGCGGCTTGACCGCCTGGAAACTCAGGCATTTCTTCAACCACGGCAAATACCGGTTCATCGGCTTCATCTTCAATTACGGGCTCCTCCAGGTCTTGCTCAAAATCCACGTCAATATCCACCTCTTCAAATTCGGGTTGCTTTTCTTCAATGATTTCCTCATCTTCCACCACTTGTATTTCCGGTGGTGGCGGTGGCGGTGGTGGCTTTTGTTCTTCCTTGGTAATGTCGGCCAAGTCTTCTTCTTCGTCAAAGACGATGTTGCTCGTGAGCGTGTTCTCAATGACCGTGGTCTTTCGGTAGGTGAAAGCCGAAAGCACCAGGGCCAAGGCAATGACCAAGCCTAGGTCGCGGTAAACACCCGACCATCGCTCGACGTCAGCAGACGGTGATTTTTTTGGTTCCATGTGCTTTAGAATTTAAGATGTGTACTTTAAAACCTTGCCGTAAAGGCTATAAAAAACAACCACTCCGGCGAAACTTCCCATGCCATCGGCTATCCAATCGGGCCATTCAAAGTAGCGTTCGACAAAAATAGCTTGTTGCATGGCTTCCAAAACTAGGCCCAAGATTAAGGAAACAACAACAAGTACCTTAGGGCCGTACACTTTCAGTTTATAACTGTACGATTGTTTGTAAAAACCATTGATCCAACTAAAGGAGAACATGGCAAAGAGGAAAACATGGCCCAACTTATCAAATGCCAACATATCCCAAGATGGGAGCCGCAATTGATTTCCTGGTATGGCATGAGCCATAACCAATAGCATGGTCCAAAAAACGGGAAACCATATATACCTGAATATCACAGGAAAATGCGGTATGACCTGCCGGTTCTCCAGTATTCCTATGAAATCAGATCGGCATATGCCGCTGCATCGAGCAGGCCATTTAGCTCTGATGGGTTTGACACCTTTATTTTCACCATCCAGCCATCCCCGTATGGGTCGCTGTTCACTTTTTCAGGCTCAGATTCAAGTGATTTGTTAAATTCTACCACATCACCCGATAGGGGCATGTACAGGTCAGATACGGTTTTCACCGCCTCTACGGTGCCAAAGGTGTCGCCGGCCGATAAGCTATCGCCTATGGTTTCTACCTCCACATAGACTATATCGCCCAGTTCTCCTTGGGCAAAATCGGTGATGCCGATAACCGCCATGTCGCCATCCATTCTTACCCATTCGTGTTCTTTGGTGTACTTGAGTGATTCAGGTATGTTCATTTGTATGCCATTTAGGAGGGCGAAAGTAAAACGGAGAACCAATGCAGCAAGGTAAAATTACGTGTAGGGGTTTAGCAGGCATGTACTGCCCTATATGGAAGGCTTACTTAGTAGGGCAGCCCTTTCCAGGGCTTAATACCCAGGGGCCTAATTTTGCCCACCCCAAAAAACAGGAATGCTCAGCGATAAGAAATTCCTATCTAAGATATATACCCTCATGTCGTGGGCCAGGGCCATGGCCCGTACCTATGACCACCACCGAACGGTGACCAAATATGTACATTCTACCTCCATGGGCCACGAAGCCATACAGTTGGCCCTGGGCGTGCAATTAAGGCCCAGCGACTGGGTATCACCCTACTACCGAGATGAAAGCATACTCTTGGGCATGGGTATAGACCCATATGAGCTCATGCTGCAGCTCTTGGCCAAGGGTGATGATCCATTTTCCGGAGGCAGGACCTATTATTCGCATCCTAGTCTGTCACGTGACCGATTTCCGCGCATTATCCACCAATCGAGCGCCACGGGGATGCAGGCCATACCCACCACTGGCGTGGCCCAAGGCATTAAATACAAAGAAGGAAGGGGGCTAGAAAACAGTCCTGAACCTCCGGTGGTAGTGTGTTCGTTGGGTGATGGTTCGGTGACCGAGGGAGAAGTATCAGAAGCTTTTCAAATGGCGGTATTGCACCAATTGCCCATTATGTACCTGGTACAGGATAACGATTGGGGCATTTCAGTAAGCAAAGAAGAAATGCGGGCCATGGATGCCTATGAGTTTGCTGCCGGATTTAAGGGGATGCGCCGAATGCGAACGGATGGTGCAGATTTTAGCGCTTCATTTCAAGCGGTGGAGGAGTGCCTCCACTATGTGCGCCATGAGCGAAAACCGGTACTGCTCCACGCCAAAGTGCCCCTTCTTGGCCACCACACTTCTGGGGTTAGGAAAGAGTTTTACCGAACTACCGAAGACTTGGCCAAGCATGGTTTGGACGATCCTTATCCACGATTTGAGGCCTATTTGCGTTCAAATGGTTTTGGGCTTGAAGAGCTGCAACATTTGGCAAAAGATGCCGAAAACTATGTGTTGGAAGCCTTTGAAAAAGCGGTACAGGCTCCTGAACCCAATCCTGATACACTTAGGGAACACGTGTTTGCGCCCAGCCCCATTGCAGAGGAGGGCGGTGAAAGAAGCCCACAGGGCGGACGCGAGATAATCATGGTTGACGCCGCGCTCTATGCCTGCCAGGAACTGATGGAAAAGGATGTGAACGTATTGCTCTACGGACAAGACGTGGGAAGGCGACTGGGAGGGGTGTTTCGCGAAGCCGCCACCCTGGCTGAGAAATTTGGTGATGACAGGGTTTTTAATACCCCCATTCAGGAGGCCTACATCTTTGGATCCACGGCGGGTATGTCGGCTGTGGGCTTGAAACCCATTGTTGAAGTTCAGTTTTGCGATTATATTTTCACGGGCATAAATCAGTTGATCACCGAATTAAGCAAGAGTTGCTACCTAAGCCAGGGGAAATATCCGGTACACGCCATTTTAAGGGTGCCCATAGGCGCCTATGGCGGTGGCGGGCCATACCACAGCGGTTCCCATGAAAGCACCTTAACCTGTATCAAGGGCATTAAAGTGGTGTACCCCAGCAATGCTGCCGACATGAAAGGTTTATTGAAGGCTGCCTATTATGACCCCAACCCAGTAGTGATACTAGAGCATAAAGGCCTGTACTGGAGCAAGGTGCCTGGCACCAATGCCGCCAAATGCACTGAACCTGACGAGCATTATGTGGTGCCGATAGGCAAAGGACGGATCTTCAAGGCAGCCGATGGGCAACATATAGCTGAAGGCAATAGTGTGCTGGTAGTAACCTATGGCATGGGAGTACACTGGGCACTCCACGCCTCCAAAGAGCTGGACGGAATGGTAGAAATACTTGACCTAAGGTCAATCAACCCGGTGGATGATGAGATGGTATATGAAAGGGTGAAAGTGCATGGCAAGTGTATGGTCCTTACAGAAGAAACCTTGTACAACTCGTTTGCACAGGCACTTAGCGGCCGGATTGCGGAGCATTGTTTTGCTCATCTGGACGCGCCGGTACGTACCATTGGCGCCATAGACCTTCCCGCCGTGCCCATGAATGCCGGACTTGAAGCCGCCATGCTTCCCTCAGCCTCAAAAGTAGCTGTGGCCTTGCGCCAATTGTTGGATTATTAATGCGCTTCGTAATGTTGCAACGCAGAATAGATACAAAAAGAAAACACTCCATTAATGCCATATTTATTTACTTCAGAATCAGTATCTGAAGGCCATCCCGACAAGGTAGCAGACCAAATATCCGACGCCCTGATTGACCACTTCTTGGCCTTTGATCCCAATGCCAAGGTAGCCTGTGAAACCTTGGTTACCACGGGCCAAGTGATCCTGGCCGGCGAGGTAAAGTCTAAGATATACCTGGATGTGCAAACCATAGCCCGTGAGGTGGTGCGCAAAATAGGCTACACCAAAAGTGAATACATGTTTGAGGCCGATTCATGCGGTATTCTTTCGGCCATACATGAACAGAGCCAAGACATAAACCAAGGGGTTGACCGAAGCGCGGGTGAAGGTTTTGAAGCACGCGCCAACGCGCAGGGTGCCGGCGATCAGGGAATGATGTTTGGCTATGCCACCAGGGAAACCGAAAACTTTATGCCCTTGGCACTCGACCTATCTCACAAGATTCTAAAGGAACTGGCTGACATACGCCGAGAAAATACCCGAATGACCTATTTGCGGCCCGATGCCAAGAGCCAGGTAACCATAGAATATGATGACCACAACCGCCCCTTGCGCATAGACACCATAGTGGTATCCACGCAGCACGATGATTTTGGCAATGACCAAGACATGTTGGCTACCATTAAGAAAGACATAGTGGAATATGCCATTCCAAGGGTGGTGAACAAGCTAAAGCCCAGCATACAGGCACTGTTTACGCACGATATAACCTACCACATAAATCCTACCGGGAAATTTGTGATAGGCGGCCCACATGGTGATACGGGCTTGACGGGCAGAAAAATAATTGTTGATACCTACGGTGGGAAGGGCGCACATGGGGGCGGTGCCTTTTCAGGCAAGGATCCCAGCAAGGTGGACCGCTCTGCTGCCTACGCTACCCGCCACATAGCCAAAAACCTGGTGGCTGCCGGGGTTTGCGACGAAGCACTGGTACAGGTATCCTACGCCATTGGCGTGGCCAAACCCTGTGGTTTGTTTGTTGACACCTACGGCACTTGCCGGGTACGCAATGGCCAGGGGGCCGTACTGCCCGATGGCGAAGTGGCCAAGAAAATACTCGATATTTTTGATATGAGGCCTTATGCCATAGAGCAAAGGCTGAAATTGCGAAGCCCCATGTATAGCGAAACAGCGGCCTATGGCCATATGGGCAGGGAGCCCAAAACGGTAACCAAAGCGTTTAACAACGCGGGGCTGCATACCACCGTGGATGTGGAATTGTTTACGTGGGAAAAGCTAGACTACGTGGATAGGGTGAAGGCCGCCTTTAGCCTGTAAATCAAGATATACCCAATCTACAAGTGGATTAGCCACAGGGGTAGGGATAACGCCAAGGGCGGTGACAGTAACAGCTTGTTACTTTCGACCCCTAGGTGACCCATTTCCCCAATTACGAACCCAATAAATTCATGCGCACTGCCTTGCAAAAGGCGGAATACCTAAAGTCGCTCATAGACTTTGTAGCGCCCGTGTCGCAAGGCTTGCAACCTATGTCGGCAAGGGCGCAAGCCGACCGATACCATGCTGTGCTACAACAAGAAGGACAGCAGATAGATACATCATCCATTTACCTAAGGCCCAGTTCGAAAACCGAAGTGGGGACAGATGCAGAGAGATTGGTACACAACTTACAGAAATGCGAAAAGTATGTGTTGCAGCGCCTAGGTCAAATAGAATTGGACAGGCTAATAAAAAGCCATGAAATACTGTTAAGGGGAACAACCTATGAAAAGTATGCAGGGGTGCTACAGGAGTCGCGCTTGCCACAGTCCCAGCCCTCAATCATTGACCCCGTGCATTTTCTATTAGAAAGGTTAAACCGACCGGAATCTGCCGATCATCCCATTTTTACATCGCTGTCGCTGTTCTACTTGTTTGATGTGATCCAGCCATTTGTTCGTTTCAATCAGCTTTTGGCATCCGTGTATTTTAACCAAATCATGCACCGGTTGGGGTATGGGTACAATGGGCTATTGGTATTTGAGAAACACGTGTTTGGTTCCAATAAGTCTTATCAATCCTTACAGCTTAGTTCCTTGTTTCCCCTAAGCTTAGAAGAACGGCTACAGGCCGACCTTACGGTTTTTTTTGAAAAAACCCTGAGGATGTTGCTGGAGGGATTTAGCGAGATAGAAATACAAGTAATAGAAGCGGTTAAGGAAGCCATAGGCTATAAGCAATTGCTGTCCAAGCAAAAGAACAGTTTTAATTACATGTTTGAAATGGGTTTTGGCAAGTTCTTTAAAAACATAGGGAAGCTAAATGATCGGCAACGCTCCATTTTGTTTCAACTAGCGCTTGACCAGGGTATTACTACTAAGGAGATGGTGATGAAGCACCGCTGCGACCGCAAGACCATACAGCGGGATTTTGCCGATTTGATGGACATAGGCATAGTGAGCTTTGAGGGCAAGACCAAGACCACGGTCTATCACTTGAGCTACAACTGATAATAAAAGAAAAGCCCCTGGTTTGGGGACCAAGGGCTCTTCAGGCTAACTAGGCTTCGATTATTGGGCTAAATTTCAATCAACATTGGGGCTTAACTCAAGTATCAGGCCAAACTTGAATATTCCGGATATTTTCTCTTACTAATTGATTTATATTTAATTAGTCATGTATATTTCCTGTTGGCCCATCCCAAACTCTCGTAAAAAGAAAAGCCCTGCCAACATGGGCAGGGCTTTTTGCAATGAAAACAGTAAGTCTTTGGGGCAGCTACTTGGCTACTACCAGGCGCTGTATGTTTCGGTCCCCGTTTGTGCCTTCTATAATTACCAGATAGGTTCCAGCCATTACTTGGCTTAGATCTATGGAGTGGGCGTTGGCCTGCGCGCCTGCCACGGCACCGGCATAAATGGTAGTTACCAACCTACCCGAAAGGTCTGTCATATAAACCTTGACTTCCATGGAGCTTACGAGTTCGTAGCTCACCACGGCCACTTGCGTAGCGGGGTTGGGGTATAGCCCGTATGAGCTAACCATACCTGCTCCCTCCACCTTGCCAAATTCCTGTTCTTCGCTGGCATCCACATCGTATTCCTTATCGGCTTTCTGGCTGTGGGCTGAGGTAGTCCTGGTGCCTACGGTAAAGGTTTCTATGCTGGTGCAGCCATTTGCATCGGTTACGGTAACCGTGTAGTTGCCTGGGCATACCCCATCCAAGTCTTCAACACTGGCCCCGGTGGACCATGAAACGCTGTATGGCGCTTGGCCACCGGCAATGCTAAGGTCAATTTCCCCGTCACAGTTGCCAGAGCTTGGGCAATCAAACTTGAAGTCGCCCACGCCGCCTGAAGTGGTAAAGGTGATTTTCAGCTTCTTTACACCACTCGTATTGACATTCACGGTTTGCACCGTTCCATCGCCGGTAGCAGCAATCGTGGTGGTAGAAAGAAGGTTGTTATTCACGTCATAGCAATATGCCCGGCCCTGGTTGTTTTCGCTGTCAACAAACTTGAACGACTTCACGATCCTAAGCTCATCAAACACCATGGTGATTTCGCCGCCTACCGGTTGGTCATCTGGGCTATCATATATACCGTCATTGTTCTGGTCAACCGTGTTTTCTGGGAAAATCAACACATTCCCTATGTTCACTTCCAAATCAGGATCGGCAGTGTTGTCCTCATCGGTATCAAACACAATGAGCTTGTCCACATAGCTGCCATAACTGTTCACCGACAGGCTTATACCATTTGATGCCAACTGATTGGTGATTAGCTGACCGTGGGCCAGACCGTTAAAGTTCACATCACAGGCAGCATAACCTGCGCCACCGTTGCAGTAGTTGCCGTCACCATCGGTGTAGGATATTACATAGTAGCTACCGTAGGTCTTGTTGAGAATGTCTATGGAGCATGAGGTATGTATCTCCGTGTAAGTAGCGCTGCTGCCAATGCGCAGGAAGGTTTTCGACTCAAGCCTGTTGCTCTTGTCAAAACCGTTCACCGTAAGGGTATCGCCGTCCTGTACATTGGTAAACGTGGCCACTACCGTGTTTTTCTTAGCATTATATGCTTTGATGGTCACTCCTGATGTACCAGAATATATCACGGTGAAATTCCGCATCCTGCCATTGCAATCGCAGGACGCTGATGTTGCCTGGGCTTGTGAATTGGTAATCTGGGCAGTGAGTTGTGGCCCAGATGGGGTAACCACTGTCAGTGTGTCGCCATTGGTACATCCACCTAGGTTGCCATAGGCTACCAGCACATAAATGCCTTGAGGTGCGCCCACCAAATCCAAGCTGGTATGGTTTAATGGTTGGCCGTTGAAAAACCACTCATAGCTGGAATAGCTTCCGCTAATGCTACCCTGCAAGCTGGCCAATTGGCCTGCACAAGTAGGAGCTTGCACCATCACAATCTGCACGCTAGGTACTGGATTAACCGTGAGTGCTACAATATTAGAAGCCAACCATGCCGTACAATTACCCCTTTTGGCCAGACGTACCAGATAGGTAGTTTGACCTATTGTAGCCGGGTCATAGCTTTCGGCAGTTGCACCTACCAATTCTATCCAAGAACTGTCATTGTGCGAGTAGCTGCTGCTTGAAGTGCTGTACAACCATTTGTATTCTAAGGTGCCGTCACCACCTGATGCACCTACCGCATTCGATAGGATTGCCGGGTCAAATGGGCCACATCCGTTTTGTGATTGCGCTATGGTACCCGCGTCGGTCACATTGCAGCATTGGGTTTGGCCCACGGTTACCGTCATGGACTTCACACATCCATTGGCATCCGTTACCATCACTAGATAGTCGCCTTGACATAGGTCTCCCCGTACGTTGCCAGTTTCTCCATCGCCCCAGTTTACCACGTAAGGAGCGGTTCCGCCCGAAATGGTCAGGTCAATGGCGCCGTCACAGTACACCGTTGGGCCATTGCCGTCTGCCTCTCGGCCATAGGTATCAATATAGCCTACAATCTCAAAATCGCCACTGGCAGAGCCAATGAGATTTTCAGTACAAAGAGTGTTTAAGGACACACAGTTTACGCCATTTGGATTGGCTACCCACTCACCGTAACCTGGACCTGCCCCGCTGCTATTGCAGCCCGACTTGATCCACACACCCACGATTTCCTTTCCGTCATTGGTGCCAATACCGCTAAAATTCTTTGACTTACCACAGTTTAGGTTGTCAAACTTATATTCGGTGCCATCGGCAAATTTCAATACCACATTTGATAGGTCTTTGGTTGAATAAGTGGTCACTGACTGGTTATCGCAGCTAAACAACGCGCTTACTGCAGGTCGGCAGCCGCTAGCGGTATTGTTTCCATATGCCATGCCCACACATTCGGTTTGGCATAATTGAATAGCGTTACCAAAAATGCCATTGGTCATGCCTGATGCGCTTACCGAGAGTATGTCATTGGCCGAGAGATTCGTAAAAGTGTCTATGGGATTGCCATTTTCATCTTTGATTACCACAGTAGCACCATCGTCGCCCGTAAACTTGATCTTGAGTGTGGCTATTCCCTCGTCACATGATGCATTTGAACCACAAGACACATCCACCACGTCGGCTACCATCACCAGTTCGGTAGGCTGCCCTACTTCAAACGAATCGGTAACCACGCATCCGTGGTCATTGGTAACGGTAACTACGTATGTTCCAGCCACAAGTTGGTCAATATCTTGGCCAGTAGCGGCATTGCTCCATTGATAGGTATAGGTACTGGCTGAAGAATAACCGGTTACCGTTACATTGTCCACAAAGTAGTATTCATTGCTGCTGGTGCTGTGAGCCCAAACTTTCACTTCGAGGGTGCTGCCGCTTATACCGCTCAGTGTAGCGTGTATGTTGGAGCTGCTCAGCTGACCGGCAGTGTAGTAATTGGTTTGGAAGTACGTCCAGTTGCCGTTGTCAAGCTTGTAGTACACTTTTACCCAGTCAATGTATGGGCCACTTGCTTCCAATTGGTTGCCCTGTACAGAGCCCAACTCAACGGATACATCCACCGTGTTGTAAGAGGAAATGTCTATGGACTCGGAATACCACTTGGCATCGCCATTTGACATTTCAAAAGCTTTACCGCCGTTACGGCTGGTTACATGGGCATAGTTGTTCCCTGAACCATACCACCTTGACCACGCAGTACTTCCGTTGTCGCTTGTTGCACACAAGTTGTTGTCTTCAAAAGTCTCTTTCCAGAAATCGGTAGAAGCAGAGCTGGAAGAGCCGCCCGTTACCTCTAAGTCAATGGAGCCAGTGTTGCTTCCAAAGCACACAGCATTAGATACCGTAGCCGATAAGGCAAAGGCGGCACGTTCTATTATGGTATGAGACAGGCTTATGGAACAACCATTGGCATCCGTGATGGCAGCCATATAGGTACCTCCCGATAGGCCCGTAAGGTCTTCAGATGATGCATAGTAGCTGCCATTCTTAGTCCAGTTTATGGCATAAGTTGCAGTTCCGCCCGCTATGGTCAAATCAATGGAACCATCACTTCCACCAAAGCACACGGTATCTACTGCCAATAAAGACGCTGTTAATTCACTGGGTTCATCTATCTGTACTTGGGCAGAAACCGTGCAGCCTTTGGCGTCGGTAACCACCACATTATAAGTGCCTGCTATCAATCCACTGATAGTCTGGGCTGTTTGACTATTGCTCCAGGCATATGCATAAGGAGATGTGCCACCGCTAACATTTACGCTGGCCGACCCGTCATTGCCGCTAAAGCAGCTTACATTTTGAACCACAATACCGCTGGCGGCAGGAATTGGGTTCACTGTCAAGGCAACCACATTTGATTCGCCGGCCCAGAAAGTGCAGCCAACTGACCTAGAACACCTTATGTAATAAGTAGTTTGCGTAATGTAGCCTGGATCATACGTAGGGCCATTGCTGCCCGGTATGGGGCTCCAGTAGGGGTTACCCACCGTATTGGGCACGTTTACATGGCTTTGCATCCAAATATATTCCACGCCACCGAGTCCACCTGATGGCAGTGCATTGCTGGCAATGGGCGATGGGTCAAATGGGCCACAGTTTTCCTGGTTGCCCGAAATGGTGCCACCAGAAGTCACGTTGCAGCACACCGGCCTGGCTATGCTAACCGAGCCCGTGGCTTGGCATCCGTTTGCATCGGTCACTATTACAGAGTAAGTGCCATCAGACAATCCGCTAACGGAGGCAGAAGTACCCCCTGTGGACCACAAGTAAGAATAGGGCGCGGTGCCACCGGTTACGGATGCGCTAGCGCTACCATTGGTTCCAGTAGCGCAGGTAGGGTCGTTGCCCGATACACTAACCACCAGTTCGGCGGGCGCTGTTACGGTAAAGTCTTTTATTAGGGCACAACCATTGGCATCGGTCACTACCACGCTGTGTGTTCCTGCACATAGGTTGCCCTCAACGGTGCTGATTCCCCCTGTTGACCACTGATAGGTATATGGGGCGGTTCCACCGCTCGCTGTCACGCTTGCTTCGCCGTCACACTGGGCCGCATTGCCACAGCTGCCATCAAAGTTGAAGTCACCATGTCCGCTCCATGCGCCGGTATAGGTAAACCAACCGCTCATGCCGTAATCGGAATCTTTGGAATTGGCGGCGGTACCTACTTGGAAACCATACATGTAATTGGAAGGCATATGGGCCAAATAGAGCACATCACCTGAATAATCCGCCAATCCGGTTAGGGTATTTGATTTGTTCACGTCCATTTCATAGTACCACCAGTTCAAATAGTTGGAACCGGCCACGTTGGCTTCGTCCTTATAGCTCCTACCCAAGGCCGACCATTGAGCCCAATCGCGCTTGTTGGCAAACCAAACACTTACGGCAAATCGCTTGTTGGCATCATTGGCATTGTATATCTCACCGCTAAGATGGGCAGTGCCGTCGGGGTACTGCACCAAGCTACCGCCGTTGCCGGCAAACCAGAACTTGTTGCTCACGCCGTTTGGCAGGTTTGGCAACCATATAGCATGAGAACTGCTGTTGTAACGCGTTACCACACAGGTATCCACTACACTACCGCCACAGCTCACATTGGTCACCGAAACCGATGCCGACAATTGAGAAGGCTGGGTGATGGTGACGGTGATGGTTTGGCTTTCGCCGCTTCCATCGGTCACGGTTACGGTGTGATTACCAGCGGTTAAACCTGTTGCTGTATAGCTAGTGGAGCCACTGGACCATTGGTATGAGTATGGCAGGCAGCCGCCTTTCACCAGCACGCTGGCCGAACCGGTAGCCGCTCCATAGCAATCTACATTGAGGGAGGTGGTTGTAATAGAAAGCGGGGTTTTGGTTACAGTTACCGTAAAGGTTCCATTGGTGCTGTTGCCCGACCCATCTGTGGCCGTATAGGTCACCGTAGTAGTTCCCAATGAGAAGTCATCACCAGGATTGTGGCTTGAAGTGACTACCACAGAACAGTTGTCAGTTCCAGTAGGAGGTGTCCAGTTTGCACTGGGGCTACAGTCACTGCTGTCGGCCACCACTAAAATGTTGCCCGGCATATGCACAAGCCTTGGGGAAATGTAGTCAAGCACGGTTACCGTGCTTTGGCAAATGGCAGAATTGCCGCTTTGGTCTATTACTTCATAAGTGATGGTAACCTGGCCAAGGTCAGCGCAAGTGAAATTGTATTTTGAGAGCACCCTACTGGCAATGGAACAATTGTCGGTGGTGCCAAAGTCAATATCGGCATAGGTAATGGACGCCATGCCATTAGAGTCCAGCAACACGGATATGTTCTTGCAAAGCACCACGGGATCCATATCGTCCACCACGGTAACCGTTGCTGTGCAAGTGCTAGAATTGCCGTTTACATCGGTCACGGTAAGGGTTATTGCATTGGCACCTAGGTCAGCACATGTAAAATCTTCTTTGTCAATGGAAATGTTACCAATTCCGCAATTGTCATAAGACCCATTGTCCACATCGGCAGCCACAATAGCGGCCTGGCCGTTGGCATCAAGGTATATGGAGATGTTCTTGCAAACGGCAATAGGGTCTTGTGTGTCTTCATACCCTACGGTTACGTTTACCGTAATTTGACAACCTTTTGAATCTGTAATGATTACAGAATAAACACCGGGTAGTAGGCTGTCAGCCGTGGCCGATGTAGCGCCCGATGACCATGCATAGCCATAAGGTTGGTTTCCTCCGCTAGGTATTATGGTAGCCGAACCATCATTATTGTCCGCACAGGTAGCCGGGAGCACCGTATAGCTGGCAGTAAGTGGCAATGGCTCGTTCACGGTAAAGGTTTCAGTGGCCACGCACCCTTTGGCATCGGTAACCACTACGGTATAGTCACCGGCACACAGGTCATCAATATCTTGTGATGTTTGACCATTGCTCCAGGCATAGCTAAACGGTGATGTACCGCTCGTTACATCTATGTCAACAGCCCCATCGCAGGTGCTGCCGCCCGTGCAGTCTATATTGCCCAATTTGAAGTTGAAGTTCATGTTGGAATTCTGGGGTATGGTGCCCGACCAAGCAAATTCTACATTTCCAGTTATGGTAAACGCGTTTTGGAATTCGGTGCCCTTGAAAACCACATTCTCGAACGAACTTGTGGTAGGATAAGCATATCCAAAATCTTGGCCTACCGAATTACCGTTTACGGACAAATCGGTGATCATAAGTTTGGTATTGGGCGCAGTCCGTGAATAGAGGTAAACCCCATTCACATTATTTGGGAATACCGTAAGTGGATCATACTTCAGTACCGTTTGGCTGGCACCTGAACCTAAGGTAAAGACAAACCTATCGTTTCCAGACAGGCTTGGATCATAATCAATGCTGAAAGGCACCTGTGTGCCGTTTGGCCATACGAAGTTGGATGAAACTGTTGGTGTATAAGGGGTTATCTTATGGATATCCAATTCAAAAGTGCCGCTCATGGCATTGTTTCCGCTCCTTCCTTCTGCACTGAAATAAAGGCCATTGAACTCGGCCAAACCCGTACTTGCATCGGCGTACCGTTGGTAGGCCAAATCTGGGCAAGTGTTTGATACACAAGAAACATCGGATATAGAGGCAATGGCTACATCAGGTATTGGATTTACAATCACAGCAACAACATTTGACTCACCCGCCCAGAACGTGCAGCCAATAGACCTGGAACACCTGATATAATAGGTAGTTTGCGAAATGTAGCCTGGGTCATACGTGTGGCCATTGCTGCCCGGTATGGGGCTCCAGTAGGGGTTACCTACCGTATTGGGCACATTCACATTGCTCTGCATCCATATATATTCCACGCCGCCAAGTCCGCCAGATGGTAGTGCATTGCTGGCAATGGGTGAAGGGTCAAATGGGCCGCAGTGCTCTTGATTGCCGGTTATGCTGCCACCCGAAGTCACATTGCAACATACTGGCCGTGCTATACTAACCGATCCAGTTGCCTGACAGCCATTGGCATCGGTTACCATTACAGAGAAAGTACCGTCAGCCAGTCCGACAATAGAGGCTGATGTGTCGAGGTTTGACCACAGGTAGGTATATGGGGCGGTGCCGCCGGTAACAGAGGCACTGGCGCTTCCGTCGGTGCCTGTGGCGCAGGTAGGATCTATTCCGGAAACACTCACTTCCAGTAGGCTTGGTTGAGAAATAACAAAAGTCTCTACATAAGTGCAATTTCCACAATCACTTATGGTAACGGTGTAAGAGCCGGCTGGCACATTGATTAAGTCTTCTGTGTGAGCCCCATTGCTCCAAGAGTACGCGTAGGGAGCCCTCAGGTGCTGGTTATTGCCATGGTTGTAATTCTCGTTGATCTTCGTCAACACCACATTAATATCACTTGCGCTGAATCCTGAAAGGCAGCCACCAATAAACTGGTTTGCCAGGTCAATTACATCACTAACCTTCATTCCATGGAATGGCGAAGAAGGTAGATTTATGGTATTATTGGCCAGTAGGCCCATGGATGAAGCAAAACTGGAATCGTAGGAATCAAAAGTCATGTTGAGGGTTGCGGCAACCAACTGGCCAGCCAATACACCCGCGCTTGTGCTGGAGGGATCGGTAAGATTGGCATTTAGCACGGAGGGTGAACCCCCTGCCGGCAAGAAACTTCTTATGGCGGCAGATGAGGTAAATGTGGCACTAAAACCTGTAGAACAACCTATGGTAAGCCCTACGGGGAATGCATTGGCAAAATGGGCATCGCGATAGCAGCCAGGGTTATTGCCGGAGCAACTGGTGCTCCACCCCCCTTGGGTGAAGGTAGAGAATCCTTGGCAGCCCAAGGTATTTCCACCCGTTACGCTCAAATCTATGGAGCCGTTGGCACCTCCAAAGCAGCTTACATCCTGTATTTGCGCGCTAGTGCCCATACCGTTGGTGTCCAGCACAGTTACCGAAGCAAAGCAACTGTCGCAGTTGCCGTCGGCATCGCAAACAGTGAGCATTACTGAGTTTGTACCAAGATTTTCGCAGGTAAACATGGATTTGGAAATCCACATGGTATCTATGCCACAGGCATCAAAGGAACCGCCGTCCACTTGGTTTGCCTGTAGGGTGGCAGAACCGGACTCAGATAGGTAAATGGTGGCGTTTTTGCACTCGGCGATTGGTTTGTCCACTACTGTTACAGTAGCTACGCAGCTATCTACATTGCCTGCTGAATCCCAAACCTTTACCGTAACATTATATACTCCGCCAGATGTGCAATCAAATATAGAGTCGCTTATCGATGCAGTGAAGTAATTTGAAGAACAATTATCACTGTATGATGCGATTACATCGTTCACTGTAATAGTAGAATAACCATTAGCCGCTAGCGGCGCCGTGATGTTCTGGCACACTAAGCTTGGCGCTATGGAATCATAAACGTTTACCCAAGCCTCGCAGGCACTCCAATTGCCCGATTGGTCGGTTACTGTCAATCTTACCAAGTTATTTCCTAGGTCGCCACAAGTAAATGAAGACTTGTCGATGGTGATGGAAACGATTTGGCAATTGTCAAAACTACCCCCATCGATATCGGCAGCTTGAATCTGTGCAATGCCATTGCTGTCAAGTCCAACACTGATATTTCGACAAATAGCCACTGGCTTGAGTGAGTCAAGTACGGTTACGTTGGCGTGGCAGGAAGATTGGTTGCCGTTATTGTCAATCGCGGTCATTTGCACCAAATTGACACCAAGCGAACCGCAGGTAAAAGCCGTATCGCTCAGTTCAAACGTTTCTACATCACAGTTACCGGTGGTACCGCCATCCAGGTCTTTTCCCTTTACTACCACTGAGCCAACGCTATCCAGATACACTATAATGTCCTTGCATACGGCAACCGGGTTGATAGTGTCCCTAACCGTTACCTGGACCGGACAGCAGGCCATGTTGCCGGTCATATCGTAGGCATGTAGGTTAACCCATTGGTTACCCACATCGCTACAAGTAAATGTGCTGTCGTCCAGGGTGAAGTACCAGAGGTTGCAATTGTCAAAACTCCCATCGTTCACATCATCTGGCAGTATGCTCGCTTTGCCAAATTGATCTAGCTGCACTTCTATGTCCTTGCAAATGGCTACCGGAGGGATACAGTCATCGATAAATACAGTAACCGTGTAGTAGTCATTCAATTCCGTTTTTTGGTAGTAAATCTGATTGCCCGCAATTACCCTAGTCCAAATATCGCTTTCACTGTTGCCGTTTTCATCTTCAACCGTGAGGGTAACATTTGCCATAGGCAAGTCTGTACAGTCAAACTTGGTTTGGCTAAGGGTAAAGACTACGTCTGTACAACGGTCCCACGTTAGGCTATCAAAGGTGCTTGGGAATACCATGGCATTGCCATCGTCATCCAACTGAACCACTACTTTGTGGTAAATATTTACTATAGGAGCGGTGATATCCAAAGGCTTAACTGCCACAAATGCCGAATCGGAATTGCCGTACACATCGGTCTGAACCACCATAATGGTATCAATTACACCGGCATCATCACAGTTAACACTAGAAGGGAAGTATGTAGTGGCAACTGGGCAGCCATCATAGGAAGACATGATCAGTTCGCCACTGGAAAAAGAATAGTTCACGGCTGTATCGAGGCCAATCTCCACGTAATCATACACCGCGAAAACAGGTTTTACCGTATCTACAATGCCACCTACTGCTGCGGTTAGGGAAGCGGTACAACCAAAAGTGTCTGTAATTGATAGCTGATAGTTGCCCTGTGGGACGCCCGAAATAGATAAACTACTGGCGGAGAAACCATTTGAGCCAGTCCAGCTATACTGGGCAGGGAGGTTAACACCATTGGCAGTCACGTGAATAGATCCATTTGAAGCCAAACAGGATTCATCAACCACGGTGTAGCCAAGTACTATGGCACAAGGATTAACGGTAATGGTAAAGTTTTGTGAAGGAATACCTCCCACATTGGAATGGTGGTGAATGTCTTGGACTTCGAGATTCACGTTATAGGCGCCCACATCGGAAATAGACGGGGTACCAGTAAGAAGTCCGGTGCCATTTCCATAGTCTATAAAGGTGAGCCAAGAAGGAAGGTTGAACCCGAATAGCTCAAGTGAATCTCCATAGGCTGTATCCGGATCGCTGGTCACTACCAGATAGGAATACGTTTGGCCAATATTAACTGATGAAATTGGTGATGAAAGGAAAGCTGGGTTGGTGTTAAGCAACATGCTCACTTCGTGCACGGCCTTATCTCCATAACCGTCTTCAGCGGTAAAGAACACGTGGCGGTGCCCCCAATCAGAGGCTTGGGTTTGCCACGTAAACACGCCAGAAGTGGGATTGGCAGCTGTGGTGGGAATTGGGCTGAAGGATGCACCTGAGTATAGGGCTATATGGGTGCCATTCATGGCCTTGCCTTCTACCAAGTTGATCGTAACTATATCCAAGGAATCTGGATCGGATGCCTGAACGGTATATTGGATCATATCGCCAGGCGCAAACACCAAATGCACCCCTGCAGCCGGAGTAGGGGGAACATCAAACACAGGTTTTAGGCTTACCTGAATGCTTATCGATGTGCTGGTTTGTACCCCATTGTTGTCTTGGGCGGTAAAGTTGATTACGAATGAGCCCAACTGGGAAGAAGATGGAGTCCATGAAAATGTAGAGGATACTGGGTTGGATGGGCCTGCTGGCAAGCCTGGGTTCATGGTAGATCCTATAGGCAAGCCCACTGCGGAGAGCACCACGGTGCTGCCAAAATCATTGTCGCGGGCCAACACGTCAAAACTCACTGGGGTGCCAGGTGCCACCTGGTAGGTATATCCACTGGCGGGAGTAACCGAGTAATCAAAATATGGAGGGGTTGATTGGTTGACTATCTTAATGATAAAATCAGCCATAGTCTTTGTGTTTCCGTCTTCAACTACCAGGGCCACGTTATATAGGTCTCCTACTGTTGTCCCTATGGTGTTGAAGGTAACTTCACCGGTAGAGGCGTTAATGGATATTCCACTCGGATTTGAAAATGAACCACCTGCCGCTTCGCTGGCGGTTGCAAGCCTATAGGTAAGCGGGTCGCCATCGGGGTCGTTGGCGGGCAGAAAAAATGATGCTGCCGAAAGGTTCGTTTGCAGGTTGATAATTGGTGCAATGGTGGTTACTGGCGAACTGTTGCCCGTGCCTACCGTTACGATTGTCTCACTCCTAAAATTACCGTCCCTGTTGTTCTTAAGGGTGCTTATACGGCAGCAGCTTTGGTAGTATGCGGTATAGTTGCCTGAAGTTGCGTAGGTGTGGTTTACGGTAAACTCCCCAAAGAACCAATCGTCCACTGTGTTAACCGAAGTAACGGTGAGGTTAATGGCCGACCAACTTCCATCACCGAAGTACAGGGTGCCGGTATTGACGGTGGCCCCTACCACGGGATTTCCAAAAAAGCTACGTCGCCATCCCTGGGTGATCTTCATTTGGACGGTATTACCTGAAGTAGGCTGCCAACTCATTGATCCATACCGATAATGGGTTGCTTCCAATTTTGAGAAACTGCCCATTCCCAGTACCAGCACCAGGGCCAGGAAGAGCTTGGCCAGCGGGCGGAATTTGCTTGTTTCAGTGAGTGTAAATCTTGTGTACATAACTACAGGTTTTGCGCTTGGGTACATTTGTTATCCATTAAAAGAGAAACAGTTAAATAGCAATAGTTACCTATCTTCCAGTTAGGGAACAAGCCCTTGAAGCTTGATGGGTAAATCTTGATCAACTGTTCGTGCCTTATTAGCTGCACTGGGTTTCTCAATGTTTGTACCAATTGGCAAAGCCTGTGGATATTTTTTTTAGCCCGAAGTAGTTTGAATTTTAGTCGATGAAATTTTCCTATTCAACCCTAAAATACTGGGCTTTGTTTTATGCCCCCATCCCAGAACAAGACATAAACATGTCAATACACCCAAAAACGCCCGGCTGAAAGGGGAAGCAAATTCGGGGTGTGAAGAATGTGACCGAACTAAATAACGGTGAAGGCCGTGAGTACCGAACCAAAGTAACTCCTGGCCAGTGGTATCTCACCCATCACAGTGCGTATGGCCGCGCTGTTAAATTTAAGGATGTGCTTTTTATTGACAATGTATGACTTATGGACCCTAATGAATTGTTGTTCCGGTAGTCTATCTTCAAGTTCCTTTAGGCCCACCCTTAGCAGAAAACACTTCTCCTGTGCAGTGAAGATTTCAATATAATTTCCGCTGGCTTGTACCCAGAGTATATCATCGGTGCTTATGCGCACGTACTCCTTTCCATTCTTTACAAAAAGCTCTTCTAGCTTGTGCTCCTTGGCTTTGGCGCTACGCCTCTGCTCCAGCGCCAGCTCTATGTTGACAAACACGAGGGTGCTATTAAGTGGTTTAGAAAGGTAACCAGTAGGTTTTGCCAACTTTTGGCTTAGTAGCTCAGATTCAGTGCCTGAGCCAACTAGAATAAAAAAAGGGGTTTTCCTCTGGGCGACCCGCTCACCCATCTGAGCCAGCGCACCGGCGTTTTGACCTTCCAAATCAAACAAAATGACTTGGTTAAATTGGGTGGCCAGTGCGTCACCGTCCATCTCGGCCAGCTGCGCGCAGTAAGTAACCGAATGGCCTAACGATAGGGCACGCGATTGAAAATCCTGATAATCGGGCACTCGGTTTGTATAAACAATGATGCTGTATAAAGACATGGCAATCTTTTGGATGTGCCAATATTACCCCCCAGCAAAGGCAGTATTGTTGAGAATAATCCACCGGTTAAGGCGAGTGCCCCGTTTGCTGGGCTACTCCTCCGTGAAATGCGCTGAAAAGGCCAATACATTGTCACGAATGGCCTTGCTGGGACTAACCATAAGGGAACCGAGCAAGGTGCCTATTCCGGCAACACTTTCCAGATAATCCAATCCTTCGGTATCGTTGTCCAATTCATCGAAAAGGGCCGCCGTTTCTTCAAAAGGCAATTCTCCATATACAAACTGTATAATGCGCTCTTGGGTAATTTTTTTGGTCATAAAACTCCATTAAGGGATTCATGCCAAGGGAAACGCCCAAAAGAGTGGGATAGTATTGTCCGGGCTTGCTAGAGTGCTATGTTGTGCTTCTCTATCAATTTTCGCAGATTGTTGAGGGCATACCGCATACGGCCAAGAGCGGTATTGATGCTCACCTGCGTTAGATCGGCTATCTCCTTAAAACTCAAGTCGGCATAGTGCCTTAGTACCAGTACTTCCCTTTGTTCGGCGGGGAGTTGTTCTATAAGCTGTCTGAGCTTGCTGTCCCTTTCATTTGCCACCAAGCGGTCTTCTTGGTTTTCTTCGGGAATGTTGATATAGGTAAATATATCATTCCCTTCACTGTCAGTGACTGTAGGAAACTTGTTGCCTCTCCTAAAGTGGTCAATGACCAAGTTGCGGGCAATTCTCATGGCCCACTGGATAAACTTACCCTCCTCATTGTACCTACCGCCTTTAAGGGTAGAAACTATTTTGAAGTAAGCATCTTGGAGTATGTCTTCTGCCACGGCCCGGTTTCTCACCAGTACATAAATAGCTGAAAACAGTTTGTCTTGGTGGCGTGCTATAAGTACTGCCAGTGCCTTTTCTTGTCCAGTAAGATAGAGTTGAACAAGTTCTTGATCGCTCATGGTTCGCTGACCCATATGGTTTGGTTTTAGGTTCCTGAATAGGTTTCGTCAGCGTAGAACTTGTCTTATAAGCGTATTCTGTAAGTAAGTTTGAGCGATTTTATTGGTGAAAACCGAGGCTAATATAAGGCTTTCGTTCAAAACTGACCACATCCAATTAATTATTTACAGCCAAACACATGCATGCCCATACCAACGGCCACCCCACATGGAAGGAAAGAAGCATAGAAATACGTGGGGCAAGGCAGAATAACCTGCAGAACATTGACCTTGACATACCCCAAAACAAGTTGGTGGTTATCACGGGTGTTAGTGGGTCGGGCAAATCCTCGTTGGCATTTGACACCCTATTTGCCGAAGGCCAAAGGAGGTATATAGAGAGCCTATCGGCCTATGTGAGGCAGTTTGTAGGTAAAATAGAAAAACCTGAGGTTGACTCTATCAGGGGCCTATCACCAGCCATTGCCATTCAGCAAAAAGTGAATACCACCAATCCCCGGTCCACGGTGGGGACTACCACAGAGGTGTATGACTACTTAAAACTCTTGTATGCACGGATAGGGCAAACCCTATCACCGATGAGCGGAAACGAGGTGAAGCGCCATAGCGTAAGTGATGTGATTGACGCGGTAAACGCCTATCCGGGCGGCACAAAACTGGTGGTAATGGCCCCACTGGTGCGCGAACAAGGCCGTAATGCCGCCGATGAGTTGTCAACGGCAAGGCAGAAAGGGTTTACCAGGGTAATGGTAAAGGACAGGGTAATGAAAATTGAAGAGGTAATGGGTTTCCTGGAACACGGAAATGGTAAAGGAAAGACACGCACACATGCCGTGGAGGTACTTCCCATGTTTGAACAGCTCCGCTTGGTAATTGACCGTTTGGCTGTGGATAAGGGCAATAAGGAATACGAAGAACGACTTGCCGATTCGGTACAAACCTCGTTCAACGAGGGTGGGGGTGTTTGCATGGTATATGTGTATGAAGGGGAGCAGCCCACCATGTTGCTGTTTAGCAATAAGTTTGAGCTTGACGGGATGGAGTTTGAAGAGCCCAGCACCAATCTTTTTACCTTTAACAATCCGTATGGAGCATGTAAAACCTGCGAAGGTTTTGGCACTGTGATAGGCATAGATGAAGATAAAGTGGTGCCAGACAAGAACCTTTCTGTGTATGCCGATGCCGTGGTATGCTGGCGTGGAGAAAAAATGCAGGAATGGAAGAGGGATTTTCTTTTACAGGCAGGCAAATTGGGTTTTCCTATACACAGGCCATATATGGACCTAAGTGAACAAGAGCGGGGACTGCTATGGAATGGTCAGGGCCACTGTGAAGGTATAAGCCAGTTTTTCCAATACCTAGAATCCAATGCCTATAAGATTCAATATCGTGTACTTATGTCGCGATACAGGGGCAAGACCAACTGTCCGGATTGCCGGGGAACACGGCTGCGCAAGGATGCAGCCTATGTGAAAGTAGGCCTAAAAAGTATTTCAGACCTGGTATTGATGCCAATAGATGAACTGTGCGTGTTTTTTATGGGCTTGGAACTTGATGCGCACAGGCTAACGGTATCCAAGCGGATACTGCTCGAAATACAAAACCGCTTGCAAATGCTGTGTGAAGTAGGCCTGGGATACCTTACCCTAAACCGGGATGCCCGAACCCTTTCAGGAGGTGAATCACAACGCATACAATTGGTTACATCTCTTGGCAGCAACCTTACCGGCTCAATGTATATCCTTGACGAGCCGTCCATAGGCCTTCATTCCAAGGATACCGAAAAGTTGATTGCCGTACTAAAACGTCTCCGCGACCTGCGCAATACCGTAATTGTGGTGGAACATGACGAGGATATTATCCGCCATGCCGACCATATCATTGACATAGGCCCCCTAGCCGGAAACCAAGGTGGCCGAGTGGTCTTTTCGGGCCCCAAGTCAGTGTTTGACACACAAAATGACACACTTACCGCCAAGTATATGAATGGCGAAATGGGCATAGTACCCCCTGCAAAAAAGGCCACACCAGAGCACATGCTTCAAATAGTGAGGGCATTTAAGCATAACCTTAAGGGTTTTGACGTGCAAATACCGCTATTTAGACTTACTGTGGTAACAGGCGTAAGTGGGTCGGGCAAGTCCACCCTGGTGCGCGAGGTAGTCTATCCTTCCTTACTTGCCAAGGTGCAGCACATGGGAGATGAGATAAAAAACTGTGCCGACATAACCGGTAGTACCCTAAGGATAAAACAGGTAGAGTACGTGGACCAAAACCCTATTGGCCGCTCCTCTCGTTCAAACCCGGTAACATACATCAAAGCCTATGACCCCATACGCATATTATTTGCCCAACAGGGCCTCTCCAAACAAAGGGGCTATACACCGGCACATTTTTCCTTTAATGTGGATGGTGGTCGCTGCGATGCGTGCCAGGGTGATGGCTATCTCACTGTAGAAATGCAGTTTATGGCCGACCTGCACCTAAAATGTGAAGAGTGCGCGGGCAAAAGGTTCAAGCCCGAACTGCTTGACGTAACCTATAAGGGGAAAAACATATGGGAGGTGCTTGACATGACGGTGGATGAGGGGGTAGGTTTTTTTTCCGATAAACCCGAGATACACCGTAGGTTGTCCATCTTACAAGAAATCGGGTTGGGATATTTGGGCCTTGGGCAGTCATCCAGCACCCTGTCAGGTGGTGAAGCCCAGAGAATAAAACTGGCCTATTTCTTGGCAGAAGGGCAAAAGGGTACTTCCATATTTTTCTTCTTTGACGAGCCTACCACCGGCTTGCACGTGCACGATATAAAACACTTGCTAACTGCATTCCATAAGCTATTGGCACAGGGGCATACGGTTTTGGTGATAGAGCACAACCTGGAGGTAATAAAGTGCGCTGACTGGTTGATAGACCTGGGCCCTGAGGGCGGCAAGAACGGCGGCCAGTTGCTCTACCAAGGCCTGCCAACAGGCATACTGGGCGTAAAGCAAAGCCATACGGCAAAATACTTGGCGACCAAACTTAAGTAAACCACACCTCAATAAGCCCTTACAGGGATAAAATAAGCGGTCCCATACGGTTTAAGCTTCCCTTTTCTTTTCTATTCGGCTGGCTATGAGAATAGATACCTCATACAATATAAAAAACGGAATCGACAGCATGATTTGGCTTAACACATCAGGTGGGGTGATGACGGCGGATACGATCAATATGATCAAGATGGCATGTTTTCTATAGTGGCGCATAACCTGTGGGCCTACCAATCCTGCCTTTGCCAAGAAATATACCACCATGGGCAACTCAAATACCAGGGCGGCAGCCAGGGTAACCATTGATATGAGGGAAATATAGCTCTGCAGATCAATGGTGTTTTCCAGTTCTTCTATAAAGGTGTAGTTGGCCAAAAACTGAATGGAAATGGGAGCAAGCATGAAGTACCCACAGCAGACCCCCATGAAAAACAGTAGGGAGCCCGAAAAAATAATCCCCCTCAAATAGCGGCGCTCCCTAGACTTTAGCGCAGGTTTCAAGAATCGCCAGGCTTCAATTAAGACATAGGGAAAGGCTAGGATGATGCCCACCACCACCGAAATACTCAGGTGCTGGGTAAACTGCCCCATTATTTTGCGATTGATAAGGCTAAAATTCAGTTTTTCTATGCATAGCATATCGGTACCTACGTACCTTGACAAACGGCACATCATGTCATAAGTCCAAAAATCGAGTTGGGCAGGGGCCATGATAATGGCCACCACCCATTTGCGCCCAATAAAGGCCAATATGGTACCAATGGAAACGGCTATGAGCGAACGGATAATGTGCCACCGCAATTCCTCCAGGTGGTCCAAGAAGGACATTTCCTTGCCGAGTTCATTCGGATTGTGGGTGGGTTGGTCTAGCACTGGGGCAAAATTAGAACCCCAAGCACCTTGGTTGCACACGAATGTGGGTAGGCAGGTAAGGAATAATTCCCTGCCCATGCGCTTACACTGCCCTACGTGCCGCCGGGCCTACGGTAGTTCATTCCGTTTAGACCCTGGCCCTATGTTAGCGCTTGCACAGAAAAACGTATCCTGCATGACTCATAGCCGGTAAATGACATTTGACTCGTTATTTTGATCACATGACAAAGCTATACCCCTCAATGGAAAAAATTTACCTACACAATTAACAATCGGAGGATAACTCAAGCGACAACTTTTGCAAAGGTCTCAATGATGGTAATCAAGTACCTAAAATCATAGCCTTGGCTTTTTGCTTGGCAAACTTATCAAACACCTTGGAGAATACTTTTCCGTTGATAATAGAATAAAGCGATTCAAACTCGGTGCGTTTAGGGCTCCAATACCTGCCCAGCTCCGAAATGTTCTTTATATCTTTGTGGTGTAGCATGGTTTTTTGTTTTGGAAATTATAGCAAATTTACTGTATATCAGCGTGTTTGCTAGGAAACCATGCTACTTTTTATCAACATAAATTGTTGATAATCAAGCCGTGTTTAGGGTGCGAAACTTGAGAAGTAAGAAAAAATGAGGGTTTCCAAAGGAAATTATTCTCTTGTTTCGATATAATATTTACTTGGGCGATTGTATTTTTAGTGTAAAATTATAGAGTAATCAAAAAGATTTTATTCAATTTATCAAATTGAGCATGTAAAAAATAAAATCCAGAAGGTAGATTATTAAGATTAATTTCTCGTGTATTTTGATTTACAAAAAATTGATTAGTTAGCTTTCCATCAAATGAAAAAATCGAAATGACGCTTACATTATTAAGGACTAAATTATTTTTTATGGTCAGCTTCTTACTGGCGTAATCAATTTGGATATAGATGTCATGAATATGGTTTAAGTCGTCTATTCCCACAAATTCTGATAAATTAATCCTTTTCTTAATGCTATCACGACAAAAGTTAGAATCAGAAATTGTCAATGACGTAAAAACAGATGTGCTATCATTAAAAGAAAAAACAGGATCTTGTAAATATGAAGAATCTATATCAACATTCTCAACATTCCAACTCCATTTAACAGGATTTCCAATACTTAAATCTGTAAACTTAACCGAAATGGGCAATGTATAATTTAAAGCGGTAAATTCAAAATCAGCTTTTGGGGTATTGTTTACCTGAATCCATACACTATCTATAGAAGGACAAAAATTATGGTTATCGACTTGATATACTATTAAAGTCTTACCTAAGCCCGAAATTTCTGGGACAAAAAACTTTTTATTATTCTTTTCTATAATAGAATTTCCAGTAAATATGCCGCCACTAGGAGTTCCAGTTATTAAAAATGAATCATTACTGATGCAATAGTCATTTTCTAATCCTGAAATTGACACTTCTGGAACTGGTACTATGTAAATGTCTTTAAATGAAGTATCATAACAATTATTTGCATCTTTTCCAATGTAAATCACATTTTGCCAGCCCGAATCATTTATTGAAGGCTTGAAGAATCGAAATTTTAAAGTGTCTCCTTCTAAAATCCATTTCCCCGATTCAGGTATTCCTGAAAATTCAATAGTTTTGTTTTGGCAAAATGAGTCAGCATTTGTTATCAAAGTTTTTTGAGGAGAATGTAAAGTAGCAATAACAGTATCAACCGATAAGCATCCAAACTCATTTTCTAAGTAATAAAAAAAAGCATTATCACCTAACTTAAGGTTCTTAATCAATAACGTATTTTCATTGATAGCTGGCGACTCTTGCCAAATACCTTTTGATACCGGTTGAAGATAGGAATTCTCTTGATTTAAACAAAGGTCAATATCAAAACCGCCATTTGCTAGTTTTAAAGGTAAAACTCCAACTGCAAAAGTCTTTTTAACAGCACATGAGTATTTATCCAAATAGTCATACTCAACGTATAAGATTGAATTTGAATCATTAATTGATGGGATTAGCAATGAATCGTTAATTATTAAACTATTTATCCATTTACCACCACTTGGAGTGGTTGTTAATTTTAAAGTGTCATATGTAGGACAAACGGTACTATCAACTAATTTCCCAATAATTATTGGATCTCTCATCTTTAAAACAAAATCAGCCGAATCTATACATCCGATTTTATCTTTAATTGTCAAAGTATATTTTTTTGTACTCATTACGGGTACACGAATTGTCGAAGTTGTATCGCCTGTATTCCAATTATACTTTATTAATCCATATCCAATAACATTATTTGGTTTTATAAAAAAGGTATCTCCCTGACAAGCAAGTGTGTCATTAGGTAATTCAATTGAAGTAGCCCTATTTATATTAACAAACCCAGAATCTTTAAAAATTATACAATTCGTTTTTTTGTGAAAAAGAGTTAGTGAATAAAAGTATTTGCCGGAGCTTGAATAATGATGATTTGGATTTGTAATATCCGAGATAAAATCATCATCACCAGTCCATTTTATTCCGATCAGCTTTGGGTCTCCTCTGTTAACTTTTAAATTAGTGCTAAAGCTTACAAAACCACATGAGTCAACATTATAACTTGGTTTTGCCGAAGCTTGAAATAAATTTATAGTATAATTTCTATCAGAATAATAATTGTAAGGGCAAGCATTATCAAAAGCTCGTAAAGTAATGTCGTAAGAGCTTTTAGTAATTAATTTGGGATCTGGAGTCCAACAAATTGTTGCCCCTTGAGCTTTTTTGCTATCTACTGAAACGCTTAATCCTGGCAACTTGTTATTACTAATTAAAAATACAGAATCAGTAGTGTTTGAATCACTCGAGCTAATAGTAAAACAGTTTTCAGAACCTACGCAAAAAGCAATTGAATATTTAGTTGTACCATTAACACCGCTCAGCGTTGGGACAGCATTTTTTTTGTTCCTATTTATTCCGAAATACTGCAATTCTCGCTGAACATATCCAACTATTTGATTGTTTCTATATTCAGTAACTCTAACAGGAATCCACCCACTTGCATATTTTCCAGGATAAGTAATCAATCCTGTATGAGAATCAATTTTTAATGACCGAATTAAAGTTGGGTCATCAATATAAACTGAATTTGAATCGGTTTTTGGCTGAACTATCTCATAGCTTAAAGAATCAAAATCACTGTCATATGCACCATGACTTACATAAAACACCTTATGTGGTTGCCAAGTTGTAAGAGGATCAAGATTAAAGCTAACTGAATTATTTTTTGATGAAAGACAGGTGTTTATCATGCAATCCATAAAAAATGTATCGTTTAAATAAACTAAGTTTTCGCGTCCTCTTAGAATTCTTAAATTTAGGTAGCGAATGCAACAAGTATCGTTTCTTAGTGTAATATCGCCACTATATATAGTTTCAATAAAACCATAATAAGTGCATGAACTTTGAGTACAATTGTTACAAACACCATCACAAGTTTGAGAAATGTCCTTTGAAGATATTTTTGCTAATGTAAAATCCTTTTTCCCGCAATTTGATGTTTCATAGATATCATACGAACTAGCAACATAGTCAGTACAAAATGTATATATTTTTAAAGTTACATGATACTTGTAACCGCTTATTGACGAATAGTTAAATTCTGCACCCCTTATGATTTGTGCATTTATAGTTGTAAAGAATAACGTTAATAGAAGTAAAGTAAATATTATCCTGTTCATTTTATTGTTGATTTTTAACGGATTAAGGTAATTATTTGGGATTTTACAAAATTTTCATTCGAAACAATAATTAAATAATTGCCAATAGGCACTTTTTCATTAAGATACTGTCCATTCCAAAATACTTGCTCATTTCCTGTGAAAACGAGTTCTCCCCACTTATTAAAAATCTGAACTATAAAAGAATCTTTGTTAATTGAATAAATTTCCAATTGATCATTTACCGAATCATCATTTGGAGAAAATCCTGTAGGAATAATAAAATCCATATTACCAGGTGCAAATAATGTTGGCCAGGAAGCACTTTTATATTTTTGGTCTTGAGATACTGCTAAAATCCGAAACAAAAGAAAATCAATATTTAATATGCGTTTAGATTCCAATAGCAAATTATTCTGACTTGTGCTATCGATTGAAATAAACGTTGATTCGTTCCATTGCTGCACATAATATAGCTTTACTCCACTATCCCAATCTTTGTACTCATCCCAATTCAGTAAGATATACTGATTATTAACCCCTTCATTAGCGATTAATTTAATTATAGTTCCTTCGTTGCTATACAACGAAATATTATCGCAACTATCCTGAGCCGAAATGCGATAAAGATAATTTTTATTGTAATCAACAGGCCTATGATAATAAAAGCTATCTTGAGTAACATCCAAACTCACCCATTTTTCGTTCTCGAAGGTTTGAATTAAATATTGAAAAGCATTTTCAACAGAAACCCATTTTAAATAAATAACAGAATCGATTTCGACCGTAGCATTTAAAAGCGAAGGTTTGACTTTTGTTGAAATTCCATTAAAGTGCACATTTCTTTGAAAAGAATCGCTGCAAAAATCATTTCGCACAAGTAATTCCAAATTTCTATTAGTATTTGAATTACCATTTAATAAAAAACTGAAGTCAGAACTTATAGAAAACGAATCTCGCCCATCGATCTTCCAGAAATAGTTAAACCCGAATTGTGACTCTTTTTCAATATCAATAACCAAATCAATAGGACTACATCCACTTGCATGCTCAATTGTAAATTGTGCCGATGGCAGATCGAAAACCCTAATTCCATTCACCTTTACCAAACTATCCTTACATCCATTTTTTAGCATTGAATAAATGCCAATTTTATAAATTCCTGATGAATCAAACATTTTCGAAAATAAATCAATTTGATGTAGTTTAACATTATTTACTTCCCAAAAAAACGAGTCAGCTCTTGATGACCTATTCTCAAATTTCACAGCTTTTGGAAGGCAAAAAGCTGAATCGCTTATCCAAAAATCTGAATTAGGTGATTCCAACACTCTTATTTGTTCTGATATTGAATCTGCACAATAGTCATTAAATAATTTTAATTCTAAAACTGACAAAGAGTCTTGAGGAAACTTGAGAATAAATTCAATTTCTTCGCCATTAAAATCTAAGTTTTCAGGATTTAATCTCCACTTGTAGTTAAATGAAGCTCCATTACCAGCACTATATGCTTTAAAATATGCAGGTGAACACAAAGAATTTTTATTGGTAAGACTAATTGTGGCAACGGGTCTGTTTAATACTTTAATGTTTAAAGGAATTTTCAATGAATCAATACACCCAAAATCATTCTTGGCATTTAATTGAATCCCAAATTTTCCAATAGAGTCTATTTTGAAATACATACCCATTTTTTCAAGATCAAAATGATGTCTATTTAAATAATATGAATGAGAAGTTGAATGAAAACTTGAATTAACTATCAATATCGAATCTCCAATACATAATCCGTCACTACTGGCTTGAAGTTTTGCTTCAGGAAATTCTGGAATATTCACAATTAAGTCTAATGAACTTGAATCTTGACAAGCCCCAATATTATATCCTAATGAAAAATTAACTATCCCGTTTTTATTAGCCGTATAAGAGAATGTATCTGATTGACTTGTAAATGAAGCTATTGTTATTCCATTTTCAATTAATGAATATTTGCCCTTTCCAAATGAAATGTCATGTGGTTCTGATTTATTATTAAATATAAATTTTAGCGTATCGCATAAGGTATCTATATCAATTAAACTAAAAATAGAATTCGGCTTTTCATAAGCCTTAAACACTAAACTATCTACGCTTTCACATCCATTTGAACTTAAAATTCTCTGCTCAACCTTAAACTTACCGCCTTGACTTATTAATAAAAATGGTGATTCTTTTTTTACAAGTAGAGTATCGTTAATTTTTAACCAGGTTGACTTAATTGAAGTATCGGATTTAAAAATAAAATACGCTGTATCAGGCGCGCAAAAAATAGTGTCATTAATCTGAATGGTTGAAATTATCGTTTTCCCAAAATCAATCACTAATTCATATGAAAAACTATCGCTACATACACTATTTGTAACCTTTTGCTTGATACTATAATTACCACTTGCATAATAAGTATTTGAGAGGCTACTTGTTGGTTTTTTACCATCACCAAAGTCAATAGAGATTTTTTTTGCGTTTTCACTACTGTCGGAAATAAGCAGTAAAACACTATCGCACAGGTAAGTCAATTCTTTCACTCCAAATTTTGCCTTTGGTTTATTTTTAGACTCAATTGTGATGCTATCAATTCTAGAAAAACAATATGGAAAAGATTCAATATCGATGAAGTATGTACCTGCCCTTTTAGTCCAAATAAAACTATTAGTATCTCCATTTGACCAATAATAACTCTTGTACCCATTTGGTACCATTAATTTTATGCTATCAGGGTTACAGAAAATTGTAGTGCCAGTTGAAGTTTTAATAGTTCCTTTTGGATAAGGCCAAAATTCTATGTAAAAAGTATCTGAATATGAAATACAATTGTTTTTACCGATAATCTGCACAAAGTATGAATCAGTTTGAGAAATGTTGATTTGATCTAAAGTGTCGCCAGTGCTCCATAAGTATCTATAGCCTTTTGCAGCCTTCAAAGTCATAGAATCACCTTGACAAAGATTTGTATCGTTAACTATATTTAGTTCGTTTGGAGGTGCGATACAAAAACCAACCAACCAATTATCTACTTTGGAATTTTGAGCTTTCGCGGTTCGATCTTTTTGAACCCCACCTTCACTATAACCCCAACTTAAATAGCTATTTTCACCAATTTGCAAAAGTCCATGGGCAATATCGTCTTCTTTTGAACCAAATGTTTTATCACAAAGTAAGTTTCCCATCGAATCTAGAAGTAGAGTCCAAAAATCAAACCCACCACGTCTATTCTCCGATTTATCACCAAATCTATTTGACTTTGAAAAACCTGAAATAATTATTGAATTATCATCAAGTTGAATCAAATTGTAAGATTGCTCTGCTTGCCTATAAATTCCATTGTCAATGCTTCCAAATCCATCATCAAAGTTTCCTCCTAAAGTTTTATCCCATAAAACATTCCCAGATTCATCCAAATTTACCAACCAGTAGTCCCATTGTCCTCTCGTATCTTCTGTTTTTATTCCATTTTTATTAAAGGCATTTATGGTTAAAAATAAGGAAGAGTTTGTTGAATTTTGGCAAAATAAACTCCCAAACCGATTTTGATTGCAGGGATAAATGGTATCTAACTCAATAAATCCGGACGATGGATTAAGTATTTTCCAACTATGGATATCATCCCCTTTTACGATTTGATTCCCAATTTTTCCAACCCGACCGGGGTGAGTAAATGTGCTCTTTTCACTAAGTAAATTGTTCCAAACAATTGAATCCAGGCTAATACAATAAGCGAAAATTCGCTGTTGCCTTTTTACAATAGATTTATAAAATTTGGTAGGTTCATCGCATATGATTAAAGTGTCGCTATTAAACTTTATGAATGACTTTGGAAAAGCTCCAACATTACCAAATTTAAAAGTTTTTGAATTTAAAACACTCCCTGACTTTGAGATATTTACTAAAACGTTTTGTGAAGGAAAGTAACCAGCACTATCTGTTGACATAACATCAAGCATTCCACCATTGGAATTACTCGACATTAAAAGCCAATAGGAATTGTTGTCACTTATAAAGTCGATTATAATATCATCCTGATTTCCGCCTAATGTTTTACTCTTTAGAAATTTTCCATTTTTATTGGCCCATACTAAAGCAATATCCTTTCCCCCGATACTATCTAATTTAAGACTGTCAGTACCGTTTACAAGAGTGTCATCTCCGGAAAAGGATATTACTAGTAATATGGAATCACTGACTATGTTAAAAGCATATTGTATAAAGGCAGACTCTTGTGTGCTTCCAATGGCTATATCCCATTTTTTTAAAATTGATTGCGAATTCGCGAAAAATGCAATTAAATTTATTACAAGCAGCAAAAGTGATTTGCCAAGATTCATCAGTGTTCTATAATTATTCGTTTTGTTATGACATTACCGTCATTATTTGTCAATTTTAATAAATAGATTCCACTTCTGTATTCTTCTGTGTCAATAACAGATATCTCAGATTTAATTTTCAACTCCAAAATATTGCGTCCTTCCATGTTATACAATACTGCATTATATGTATTAAATGACTTTTTGTTTTGTACGACTACGTTCAGAATTGATGAACTAGGATTTGGGAATACCGAAATCATTGAATCCGAATTAGGTTTCATTTCATCAATTCCGGTAGGAGGTGGTGGCGCCAAAGAACTGTAACAAGTATGATGGTAGTTGTGCACAATTTGCTGTAGGTTGGTATAAGTATAAGCAAATCCATCAAGATAAACCGTTGGCTTTGAACATCGTTGATTTTTATCACCTAAATTAACGTCCGCATAATATTCCAGGTTACCATCACCCCAAAGAATGTTCCAATTTTCATTTATTGAAGTTCCAGATGTACTCGAAAATTTATTTCCCGGATCTACATCTATTGTCCAATACGGATCATATTTATATTGGTCAATAATATCTCCACTACCAACTATTCCATATTGACCAGGATAAAAACGATTACAGAATATTTCCATATCAATTTCATTAGTTGATGAATTTCCGGCATCAACACATAAAGGATTGTCAATATATGAAAAAACGGCACCATATAAATTCTCGATAAATAGATTTTCACTCATACTTGATGATACTGGCGATGCCAAATCCTGATAGAATTGTAATCCAATTAATGAATATCTGATATGATTATCAATTAAATCTGTATTCTCACAATCCGTAAAATACATAGGAAATGAGAAACCAGAATAAGTATCACCAAACAAATTGCCTCCCACGTTAATATTTTCTGAATTTTCAATAAAAACACCATACTGATCTAGGTATCGAAAAGTATTATTTTCAATTGCAATGCTCCCTGAATTGCCAGAATTATTGATTTCTATTCCCTTGTAGATATTTCCATAAAAGTAATTATCATTCAAGTAAACAAAACCACCTTCAGAATCAAAAATTCCAATACCTATATAGTCCTGAAAATATGAGTGTCGGATGTCATTATCTTGAATTGTTACATCAAATGCATCTTCTACATAAACAACATAAATATGTGAACCCGAATTGATATCCAAATCTCTGCATCCGTCCAAAAGTCTTGTGTTATCAAAAATATTATCATAAAAAATGGCCAAATGGCTAAAATTGTAGGGGGCAATTACGAAACATGAATTGTTTTTATCAAACCATGTAGTTGAAACATCAACTTGACCACCACCATAGGCATTATCAAATTGACCGCTTCCATCTATTTTACCTGATAGAACTGCAATATCTGCATCTTTTATGGTACTGGTTACCATAAATAACTTTCCATGAGGTGAACTCAAGCTTCTATCTGAACTTGCCGGATCGCCGTATACACTAATTCCTGACCAAGTACTTCCATCACAACCTTCTATGGTGGTGCCATCAATATGTAATTCGCCACCGACTTCTACAATTATTTCTGAGCATGGTTGCATAATTAAATGGCAACTAGTTAAATAAAGAATTGAGCCATTTGGAACTGTTAAGGTATTTGTTACCTCCCAATTTTGACTTGTGATATAGGTTGTTCCCGCAGGGGCCGAGTAAGAACTTTGTACGGTAAATCCACCAACACATTGACTTTGTGTAATTATTGTAATTGAATCTGATCCAGAACAACCATAATTATTCGTTACATCGAGTTTGAAAATAATTGGATGTAAAACGGCAGTAATGTTTACAAAAGCCGGATTACTTGGATATGGTTGATTTGTATCTAAATTTCTCCATACATATGTAAATGGGGTATTAGATCCTGTAGCTGAACCTGTAAGTGTCGTGCTGCCACCACCAACAAAAACTTGATCGCTACCTGCATTTACCTTTGGTTTTTCTATAACTGTTATTGCAGTATTTTCTGAAAGATAGACATTTCCAAACTCATCGTAGAGTACCACTTCGTAGTCCCCGCTCTCGGTAACGACTAAACTTGAACTCATAGCATCAGGAATGATTTTCCCATTTTTATACCATTGATATTCCAAACCACCTTCTACAGAAAGTGTTCTTGAATCACCTTCACAAAATGTAGTTCCTCCAGCAGAAACAGAAATAGAGAATTCAAACAGAGAAGTTGCTAAAACGGCTTTGTAAGCATTGGCTCTTCCGTATCCAAAATTGTAATGCCATTTCGCCAATGGAAATGCTGATCTTTTATGATAGTCATATACATTGCCGATTTGATCGGTATTGCTAACTAACAGTTTCTTTACTTGATTAAAAGTTAAGGCAGCATTTTCTGTTAACATGAGCCCAATTATTCCAGCAACTAATGGTGTTGCTGCAGAAGTGCCCGTAAAGTTATCATAATAAGAACTTGAAGTAAATCCATTTAAACCTTGCCTATCTGTTGTCATAATTCCGGTTCCTGGGGCAACAATATCCAATGAATCGCCATAATTGCTTCCGGCATTTCCAACAGCACAACTGCTACATTCATAACAACCCGCATTGAAATAAATTGAATCAGGCGAAGTATAGGGAGTTGTACAAGTACCCGCACTATTGCCCGTCTCTGCATACCATAGTTCATCGCACATATTAGTTGCACTAACCGAAATGGAATATTCAGATCTTGCATATGGAATTAATAATGGATCAAGATCATTTCCAGCACTGAAAACCACTATTGTTCCTAATCCATCCCTTCCATTATCATGCGCATATTTTATTGCTCTTCTAATACCATTTATCGTAATTGCTGTTCTCCAACAACAGCTAATAATATCCGCATTTCCTCCGGTTTCAGACCATGCCCAATCAATAGCGTCAATGGTTGAAGAAACATAAGTTGAAGATGGAACGCTAATGTAGCCTCTTACAGGTATAATCGAACAGTCATAACAAACCCCAGCAATGCCTAGACCATTGTTACCTTCAGCAGCCGCCAATCCCGCACATGCTGTTCCATGCCCATTAGATGCTATAGTTGGGGCTCCATTTGATCCACCACCGGTTGCATCATATCCCGCTAATAAATTATCATCTAAATCAGGATGGTCGAGTTCAACACCATCATCAATAATGGCAATTTTTATATTTTCATCTCCTTTGGTTATATCCCAAGCATGAGTTAAATCCAAAGATGCATTTGATGTTCCACCTGAAACTGTACATGGATAATTACTTCCGTCATTATCCAAGTACCATTGATCACCAAAATATGTATCGTTTGGTACATGAGTAGTAGGATAGAATGTCAACAAAAAGTCTGGTTCTACATAAATAAAAAGGTTCGTTTCATACAACATTTGGCTTAAACCAATCCCATTTATCCTATTATCTTTTATTCGAATTAAATAGGTATTATTCTGAAACCATCGATTTCCATAGATAATTTCTAGTCCAAATTGTTCAAGTAGTATTATTAATTCATTCTCAGAATACTTCTTTTTAATTTCACAAATTACCCTGTTTGATAGGCCAATTTCAAAATCTCCGTCTTCGTCATTTCTATAAAATGAATTACAAAATTCAACCGACTCAAAAGTTTGAATTAATTCCTTATGGTAGGGATTGCTTTCGTTTAACGTAACTACAAAATGGTCATCCCTTAAATAGCTAATTTCTGAGATATTAAATAACAACGATTCAACGTTTGCCATTTCGTTCTGAAGGTCATTAATTGTAAAACCTTCATTGAGTTTTACAACTAATTTATGATTTGTTTCTTCCAATGATATAATACCATTCGGCGTATTATACTCGTGAAAATTTTGTGAGAAAATTTGGTTTGTAAATAGACAAAAAAAGAGAGTTGTCAGCACTAGATTGTACATAATTCTTTAATTTTTAGAATACAAGTCTACGATTTCATTTTAAAAAACCATCTTTTTACATTTGATATTTAAACAAAATCCCTAGTGTCCGATAAAAGTGTAGCTCAAAATGTTGTGCCTTACATCCGTATATACGCCACTCGTGTGACCTATTGCGTATATATTGACTATGTGCGAGGTTTGAGACAGTCATTCGCAGGTGCTGCTGCATCATCAAAACAATCCAAAGGACTCTGCTTTGTTTTAATGTGGATCGCCTTACCCAGGTGCGTACTTGAGTGGTCTTGTTGTGCTCATATCCCAAAGCCGATGGAATTCGGCGCGTATCGGCTATAAAATCACGCATGGCTCGGTGACTGAGCAATGGCCTCCTAAAACCCAAAAAGCCAAATAAATGAAATGCAGGTAAAGTAATTAACATAGAGCAAAATTTGATTGAATTGACAAATGTAGGCCATAGTTTGGTATTTGATACATCCTTGGTAAAAAAACCAAAAATAAATTTAGAAACCCCGCCCCATAGGTCTTTCTTGGCCTATTCTACCTAGTGCTATGGATTAAACGGCCCTGTCCATTGCCACAATAGCGGTAGCGCCACTCTGGGCACTGCGGCCCTATGCATTGATCACCCTTTGGCTACCTACTCTTTGGCCAGGGTCAAGGTATGGGCACCGTGGGTATCTATGCGCGCTTCACGCCCCTGCCAGTGGCCAATGCATGGCGGCAACAGCTCCTCCCGCAGCAGACTTGCACCACCTGGCTCGTTGCCTTGCGCAGCGCACAAAAAAAAGTCCTTGGCCTTACACCAAGGACTTTATTATCAAAATGTGTGTAGATATGGCCTATTCTATGATCACATGCACCCAAGCATCCTTAAAGGTACCTGCCCGCTCTTTGCGCAGTTCATCCAAGGTCTTGTTAAAGTCTTTTGATTCAAACGCATATACATAAAACCACTTGCGGAAATGGTTATAAACTATGCCGGCTGAATATCCCTTGTCCTGCAATTCCTCCCTCATTTTGATCGCGTTGTCTTTGTTCCTAAAAGATGCCACTACCACGTAGTTGCCCGGGGCAGTATAGCGTATGCCTTCTTTGGCCAATTCAGGTTTTTCATAGGTAGGAATGGTGGCTGAAGACCCACTACCGGGTTTTGTGCCCGTGTTGCCCGTGCCGTTCCCAGGTTTAGTACCCGGCCTTGTGCCTGTTTTTGTACCCGTCCCTGGATTCTCTTCATCGTCTCCATCACCTCCATTGTCATAGTATATAACGTTTCCATCCTTGTCCTTCACGTATTTACCATCCTTGGTCCGCACCCTGCCGGTGTAGGTGTTTATGTCATCAATGGGATTTCCTTCTTCATCATACAGCTCCACATCCGGATTTGCAGGATCGGCCACTATTCTTTTTCCTTCATTATCATGATACACAGGGCCTTCATACTTTTCATATGGGCTGATGGGGGTTCCGTCCTCTTTATACCCAAACAAGCCATTGGGGTCATCCGGATTGACCACCTTGCGGCTACCAGGGCCCAATGTAACCTCGTTGCCCCGGTAGTCCACTGATCCTGAACCAATTTCCATCTCATCTAAGATTTCCTCCATCTTCTTTTGAAGTGAATCAGCCTTGAGTTGATTCTCTAAGTCACCAATTCGCTTTTCATGGTCGTCAATGGTGGTTTGCTGCCCCTTGTTTTCCTTCTTGAGAAGGTTAATTTGTTGCTGCAAAATCTCAAGGGTCAGCGTATCCTCCACTACTTCCACTTCTTTTGGTTTTACCTCGCTGCGCCCAAACTTTATGCTAAAGTTTATCTCGTGTGTGGCCCCAAAGTATTGTGATATATCGGAGTTCAAGCCCATGTCATAGGAGTATCCCACGCTGAGCCGTTCGTGCAGCATTCCGCCAATCCCAAAGGTGAGCGCACCGGTTTGCCTATAGCCTACTGCCGCCCACACCTTTTGGTCGTAGCCAAAAACCAGGTTGGCATCTATCACGGGGCTCACAGCGGGTTGATATCGCGCCAATACCAGCGGGCGAAGGCTTATTTTATCAAATTCAAATAAATAAGAAGCCGAGCCCACATAATGCCTATAGTTGTAGTACAGCATGAGCACTTCCCTGTTCATGAAATCCAAGTCCTTGTCCAGCAAATGAGGAATGGCAAACCCAACTTCCAATCCTTTCCAGGCATATGTTAGTCCGAAGGTGGCATCAAAACTGGTAACCCTATCGGTGATGGCTTCGGCAAAACGCGGGTCGGCCAGCAATGAAATGTCGCTGTTCCAGTCATAGTTGGTGTTCATGAACCCCGCAGCCAGGCCAAGCAACAAACGGTGTTCTTCATTTAAGTCTATTCGATAAGAATAGGCCATAGAACCTCCGGTACGGTTGAAAATACCGTGCTTGTCATTGATAAGGCTTACGCCCAGGCCCACCTTTTCTACCTTGATGGGACTCTGAAAGACCAAGCCCTGAGAAACCAGCGGGCTTTGACTGCTTATCCACTGCTTTCGGTAAAACAGGCTAAGGCTTGAGTAATCTTCGGTAAGTACCTGTGATGGGTTATAGAGAAACTCATTGTTGTAGTACTGTGAAAATAAGGGTATTTGCTGGGCTTGGGACATTAAGCCGCTCAAAGCCAATACAAAAGCGAATGTTGCCTTCTTCATGATCACTGTGTTGTTTTAGTCGTTATCGAAGTATGTTGACCGTGCCGGTATATACCCTGCCGTTTCCACATTTTATTAGGTAGTTGTAGGCACCCGTGGGCAATGCATTTCCAGAATAGGTTCCGTCCCAATCGTTCTTGTATGCCTTGGTTGTGTAAATCGTTTGATTCCACCTATTCAAGATAAACACCTCACAATCGGGGTAGGTAGTGATGTTCTTTATGATCCAGACATCGTTTGTTCCATCGCCGTTTGGCGTAAACACATCTGATGGTTCAAGCACATAATCATCCAGTACAAACACAAACACCTCGTCCGTGTCTTTACAGCCATTTCCATCTTCTACTATAAGTTGGTAGTTCTCATCCTCCAATGGGGTTGCCGTGGGGTTCTGAAGCAAGGAGTCGTTGAGCGTTTGGCCTGGCGACCAGGTGTAAAACAGGCCCCCGCTGCCCATCAACTGCGTGGGATACCCTTTGCTTATGGTTACGTCATTGCCAGCCATTGCCGTTGGTCGCACCCAAACAGTTACCAATTCCTGGCCCTGGTTCACGCAACCAAATCCACTTGTGATGGTAACACTGTACACCCCAGGTTTCCTTACTACTATGGAGGGAACAGCCTCACCCGATGACCAGCTATACGTATATCCCGGTACCTCAGGCACGCTTAATCTGGCCGAATCACCTTCACAAAAGGCAAAGGCCCCAATGCTGCTGGTGATGGTTGCATCAGGCACCTCGTGGACCACTATATTTTGTGGGCCAGCGGTATCTAGGCACCCCGATGTGCTCATGCCCACCAAGGTGACAGGATAAGTGCCAGCACTTGTATAGGTATTTGTTGGTTCCTTGAGCGTGGACTTGTTACCATCCCCAAAGTCCCAAGCATAGCTCAACTGACCTTTGGATACCGTGCTCTTGTTTGTGAACTTTACCTCAAAACCCTCACAAGTATCACGGGCAGAAAACACGACTATGGGTTTGGGCAGTATTTCCAATTTCTGAGTAGCCATATCGGTACAACCACTGTCAGACTCGGCCACCAAGCCCACGAGATAGACCCCTGGGAGCAAGTAGTTCTTTTGCACACTCTTGAGTCCTGTTTGTGATGTGGCGTCGCCAAAATTCCATGTCCAGTCAACCACCTTACCGGCCGCTATGGTTGACACATCGGTCAAGTTGGCCTTCTCATAAATGCACAACTCGTCAACCTCAGCTGTGGAGCTGCCAAACATTTTAAATCCTGCTTCAGGCACGGCCCACACATTATGTGTTTTCTGTGCGGTATCAGCACAACCATCGGAAGTCACTACCACCATCTCTGTAGTGTAGGTACCAAAATTCTGGTATTGATGCTTGGCCGATTTGGTATTGGCGGTAAACCCATCGGCAAAATCCCATAGATAGCTTACACCAGTTCCTGAAGGTACTACGGTATTATTGCTATATTCGGTAAAAGTGCCCAGGCAATTTCCAAGTACGCTAAACTTGGCTATGGGCTGTGCATATACCTGAACCTGTTTCACTAGCGAATCCCGGCATCCATTGGATGTGATACCCAAGAGCTGCACCTGATACACGCCAAATGTGTCATAGAGGTGTTTGGCTTTAAAGCCCAATGCCTTGGATCCTTCACCAAAGTCCCAGGTATATGCGGCTGTCCCCGAAGTGAGGACAGAAGTATTGGTAAATGGTACAGAGTCATTGTCGCACACGTTTAGTGCATTAAATCCCAAGGCTATCCTGGGGTATATGGTCACTTGTTTTGGGGTGGACGTTTCCTTACAGCCATTGGCCGTGGTGGCAGAGAGGGTCACATTATATGCACCTGACTTTAAGTAGGTGTGTACCGGGTTATCGGTCGTAGATCCAAAGCCATCGCCAAAAGCCCAAATAAACTGGGTGCCTGTTTTGACACTGGTTTGGTTTACAAACGTTACCTCGTCACCGTCACACTGATTGTTAAACCCAAAATCAGGCCCAGGCATGGGATACACCACTACCGGTAGGGTAATTGAATCCTTGCATCCGTTGTTGCTGGTAACTACCAGCTTGGATGTAAATGTGTTGCTCGTGGCGTACCGGTGGTTTGGATTTAGCCTGGTAGAGGTTTGGCCATCGCCAAATTTCCATAAGTTGGTATAGGTACCAGAGTTGATATTGGACTGATTAACAAACCTTGCCGAGTCGTTCGCGCATACATTGGCCACCGAGTAGGCCGCATTGGGGTTAGGCCATACGGTAACCGCTGCACTTCCTGAATCTACACAGTTATTGGCACTCTTGGCTACCAGTACTGCGGTATAGGTTCCTGCCGCTGCATAGGTATGGGCAGGATTAACCCTGTAGCTGGTGTCCCCATCGCCAAATTTCCAGAAATAGCTCAATGAAGCCGCATCGGTGGCCTTTGATCCATTGGTAAATGAAGTAGCCAGGCCATCGCACACCTTATTGGTACCAAATGTGACCACGGGCTTGCCAAAGATGCTCACCGATTTGGTGACATCATCCACACAACCCTCTACCGAGGTAACCACCAAACCCACATCATAGGTGCCCAAGGTGGAGTAGATAGTCTGCGGTTTTTTTGACGTGGAAGTGGATCCGTTGTCAAAATCCCATTCATACGTAAGTTTAGACCCGGTAGGGTTGGTGCTGTTGTCGGCAAACGTTGCCGCGCTGCCCTCACAAGCACTCACATAGGTAAAATCAGCAGTGGGTAGGCCATAGGTTTCCACTTCATAGGTTACCGTGTCCTTACATCCATTATTGCTGGTGGCTATGAGCCGTACATCATACTTACCTGCGGCAGCATAGGTCTGGCTGGGGGAGGTTAGGGTAGATGTGGCCGTGTTTCCAAAATCCCAGTCATACGCCAGGCTTCCTGAGCCTATGGTCGTTTTGTTGTAGAATACCACAGCATCGCCAATACAGGCATTGTCAAAATTGAAATCAGCAATTGGCAGTATGTGCACCGTCGTCGATTTGCTCACTGAGTCCACGCAGCCATCCGATGATGTCACCTTCAGCTCTACCGTGTATCCACCGGTAGATTTATATCGGTACTCAGGGTTTGCATTCACCGATGCCCCAGCCCCATCACCAAAATCCCATATGTATGACAGGGTAGCGCTGCCACCTATGGTTGACTTATTGGTGAATTCCGTATTGGTTCCAAGGCATTCGGCTGTTACGTCAAAATCCGGAACCGGCTGGTCAAATATGTCGGTAGATTGCTCTACCGTGTCCCTGCATCCGTTCTTGGTTTCTACCACCAGTTGCACGGTATAAGTGCCTTTTGTAGAGTATAAATGAATTACGTTTTTAAGGTTTGAAACACTGCCATCGCCCAGGTTCCAGTAATAGGCAGAGATGGAATCTTGCAGTACGCTAGAAGCGTCCAGAAGAACAGTAGCCTCCCCTTCACAAGTAGCATTTGCCGTGAAGAAGGCCGTTGGCTTTGGTTGTACATTAATCACTACCAAAGAATCAACGCTTATGTTGCATGTACCTTCCCTTCTGGCGTAGTAAGTGGTAGTATCGGTGGGTGATACCCATACCAGGCCTGCGCCCGAGGCAAAATTTGTCCCGGTTCCATTGGACCCTGTGTACCATTGTATGGTCGATCCGTCACCTGCTATGCCGCCACTGGCCCCTAAAGCCGTGCTTATGCCCTCGCAGAATGAATAATTGGTGGCCCATAGCTGCGGGGAGGTAGAATTCCAAAGTACATCAAGGGTTACTATCACAGATGTATCACCCGCGCAAAACGGCGCACTAAGCACACACCTATAGAGGTAACCATCCATAGTAGTAGTAATGTCATCTATGGCCAAGGTCGTGGTCGTGGCACCAGATATGTTGCCTCCATCGACTAAGTTTGACCATCCGCTGCCAGTATTTACCTGCCATTGGTAGGTGACGGATGTGCCTGTTGCGGTAAGTCCAAAAGTTACGTCTAAGCCCTCGCACGCACTCACGTCCTTTGGTTCAGCCGTCACTGTCGGTGTGGCATCAACTTGTAAAGAAACAGTATCTGTAGTATCATTTGGGGTACAAGTGCCAGATACAACACAGCGGTATGTATAGGCATTCATACCAGTTGATGCACTGGCAATTGAGAATATGTTAGAGTCAACCCCCGAGTAATTTCCGCCATTGGCCAAATCCACAAAACCACTGCCCGTGTTTTCCTGCCATTGATAAGAAATGCCCGCCCCTGTTGCCGCCAGCTTGTAATCCACTGCTGTGCCTTCACACACTATATACGAAAATGGTTGTGTTGCTACTACTGGTGGTTCCAGAATAAAGACCCGTGCCGGTTTAGATGTATCGTTGGGGCAAGAAGCGTTTGAAACCAATACTCGGTAAGCATATCCCGACATTCCAAGCCCTATTGATGAGATGGTCAGCTTGTTGGTGGTAACTCCGCTATAAATTCCTGAATTGGAAATGTTTGCATAACCCATACCCGTGTCTTCTTGCCATTGATAACTGATAGCGCTGCCTTCCGCCACAACGGCAAAACTTGCCGGTGTATTTACACAAACCGCTGTATCATCTGACTCAACAAGAACCAATGGTGGATCCTGTACGGTAAGCGTGGCACTTAGGGACGTATCGGAAGGGGAACAAGTTCCCGAAACAATGCAGCGATACAAATAACCATTCTTGCCCGAGCTAATTAATGTTAGGTTCAATGATGAAGTAGTAGCTCCACTATACCCCCCGCCATTGCTCACATTGCCAAAGCCAGCTCCTTGATCTACTTGCCATTGATAGGTCAAACCTGTTCCCGTAGCGGTTACGCTAAAGGTATTGTTGTCGCCAACACATGTTACTTGGCTTGACGGATCTGCTGTTATTAGGGGTAAGGTATAGATGGTCAAATCGGCGACTGCCGATGTGTCCTGACTGCACTCGCTGTTGTCCACCACGCAGCGGTAGGTGTAGCCGTCCATGCCCGCCGCAGCACCCGTAAGCGCCAGCGTGGCCGTGGTCGCACCGCTGTATATGCCCCCGTTCGACAGGTCGGCGTACCCGCCGCCATCGTCCTCCTGCCATTTGTAGGTGAGGCTGCTGCCCGTGGCGGTTACGGCAAAGCCGCCGTTCCCGCCCGCGCATATCGCATCGTCCACGGGGTCAACCGTTACCGATGGGCTTACCTGCACCGTAAGTACTGCGTCGCCCGATAGGTCCGCGCTACATTCGCTGTTGTCCACCACGCAGCGGTAGGTGTAGCCGTCCATGCCCGCCGCAGCGCCCGTGAGGGTAAGCGTGGCCGTGGTCGCACCGCTGTATATGCCCCCGTTCGACAGGTCGGCGTACCCGCCGCCATCGTCCTCTTGCCATTGGTAGGTGAGGCTGCTGCCCGTGGCGGTTACGGCAAAGCCGCTGTTCCCGCCCGCGCATATCGCATCGTCCACGGGGTCAACCGTTACCGAAGGGCTTACTTGCACCGTAAGTACTGCGTCGCCCGATAGGTCCGCGCTGCACTCGCTGTTGTCCACCACGCAGCGGTAGGTGTAGCCGTCCATGCCCGCCGCAGCGCCCGTG
>JACPUW010000036.1 GCA_016192035.1 Bacteroidota bacterium | reverse complement strand
TGAGAAACTATTTGAGACTGCGGAAATTGCCAGGTTCACGCCAGAACAGGTCAATTCATATGAAGACAGCCTAAAGCACTACCGCGACATGAAAAATTCCCTGGATACGGCGCGCGACGAAGGCAAGATTGAAGGCAAGATTGAAGGCAAGATTGAAGGCAAGATTGAAGGCAGGATTGAAGGCAAGATCGAAGGCAGGATTGAAGGCAGGATTGAAGGCAGGAAGGAAGTTGCCAGAAACCTGTTAAGGAATGGTGTGTCAATCGATTTGATAATGCAATCAACGGGATTGACCCAGGCAGAGATCAGGGAATTGGAATAGATGCCATTCCGTTGGTGGAACAATGGAAAAAGGGAGCTAAATATTTGGCATACAGTATGGACCCCAACCCCTCATATACAATTGGGTGGATTCCTTGTACATTCTATCTCTTTCCCCAACACCTGTCTTGGTAATATGATGTGCTTGCCAAACCTGCCATAGCGCCACCCCATACAGTACCTTATGCACCAAGGGAAGTTTCTTTCCCATTTGCCTTGGCTCTGTCCTATCATGCGCCAAAATCGCCAATACTGAACTATTTCGCACCAAATTATCAATTAATAGGCATATGCTTGCCTTCTCCATTTTGGTCCAAGACCATGCGCTACAATTTGGCAGCCCGTACCACCGGCTTTTTCACCACTTGCGTCTTTCCGCTGTCCAGGTCCACTATTTCTACATATAGTAGGTATATGCCCACCGGCTGCAGCTGGCCCATTTCATCTAGTCCGTCCCAAGCATACCGGCTGTCGCTGCCCAGCAAATCATGTGGCACAAGTTGGCGCACCAATTGACCATCCAGGGCATAAACCTTAATGCTCACCGATGCCTGTCCAGTGGAGGCTATCCGCACCGTTACGGCATCTTCATACCCGTCATTGTCAGGAGAAAACGACGGACTCGATAGCGTCACCACCTCGTCTGGCGGTAGCTCTGGCCTATATTGGCTGTTTTTATATCCCGGGGTGGCGCCTCCTATCCATGAGGCCGCACTACGCCAGTTGGCTGGGCTCTGCGTGGGGCCGGCAGGATCTACCCGTTCCAGTGATACGCCTTCATTAATGGCAAGCAGTGGGTAGTGCCAGTCCTCAAGGTAGTGCAGTGCGTCAATCAAGGTGGTATCTTTATTATAGATCCCTATATCGCCTTCGCTGTCAGGCAGGGTAGGGAGTTGGGCCTCCAGAAGTATGGCACCACTTGTCTCATACTGGCTTGCTATGTAGCTTGGATCGGCACACAGTGCCACATACCCGCCCGGTGCCAACAAGTGGCCCGGCCCATAGGCCCACCATATATCCTTTGGTTGGCCGGGGCTTTCGGCGCCACCTATCAGCACATCGCGTAAGTTTATGTATTTCTTGGAGATATTGTACAATTCCACAAAATCACTTCCTCCGGTTTGGGGATTAAATAGCACCTCGTTAATGACTAGGTCGCGGGCACTAGGGGTTTCGGGCAGTGCCAACTCCAACGATTTTTCCGCCATCAGGTTTCCTACACAGTCCTTAAGTCCCTTTGCCGTTAGGGTATATGCCTCACCAGGCTGTAAGGCATTGCCCAGGGCCAGCAGGGATCGGGTCCAAGTACTATCCAAAGGATTGGATGACAAAACGGTAATCCCCAGGTTCAGTGAGTATCCATCTAAGGCAGCCAACTGCCCACGGTACATGGTTTCTGACCACACAATCTCTATCCTAGTACTGTCAACAGCCCATGCACCAATGAGTTGGGGCGGAGTTACATCCCTATTTGCCTGGCTTTGGCTGTTGGGCCTACCTGGGGTAGCATAGCTTCCATCTAGCGCGCCTTTCCAGTTTTCTTCCCGGCCACATGGATTCTCCGTATCCAACATTTCCAGTGCATAGCCACCGTCTTTTTTGGTATCGCTGCCATACCAGGTATCCCTGTAATCCACCTGGTGAATAAGCCTGCCATTAGGGCCGCGCAGATAAAGTGTTTCACCTCCATTGTTTAGGCTGGGGAATTTTGAGAGCCCCTTGGTGCTGCCATAGGGCGTAAAGTCGGCCACACCACTGGTGGCACAAAGCACCACATATTGGTGGGGAAACAGGGTCAGGGAGTCTATGCGGGCCGTATCTCGTCCATCGGTCACCATGCTGCCTTCCAGGCTTATAGGCCAAGTCATGCGGTTATATACCTCTATAAATTCGGCATTGGGCAAGCCCTGGCTGGGCTCTGGATCGGCAAAAATCTCGGTAATCACCAGGTCATGCCACTTGGGCAGCTTCGGCACTAGGTACATTAATGCCTGTTTATACTTCTTCTTCAACACGTTTCCCTTGCAATCGCCCACACCGTCTATTTTCAGGTCATACCATGTATTGGAGTCAATTCCAGGGCTTAGCACCAGCCTTATGCTAGGGTTGCCCCTTGGCTGCACATGGCTTACCGCTATCTTGCCGATATATCCAGGTAGTTCATAGGTGCCGTTCATTGCGGTGCTTGAATCTATGTTTTCTGAAAAATATAGGGCCAATTCATTGCCCGACATGGCAATGACGCCCGACAAGCTAGGGGCAGTGGTATCGGGCAAGTGGGTAAACACGGAGTTCACTGCACCAGGGCTACCTCCTAGTGGGTGCACTGATGCCATCCAGTGATGGGCACCGGTGCAGGCCGTATCCCATGATTTTCGCTCCAGACTATACCCGCCGTCGTTTTTGTCAGCGTTGGCATACCAATCCATCGAATATATTATTCTGTCTATCAGTGTGTTATCTGCCGATCGAAGGATAATCTTGTCCCCTGAATTGTTCAGCGCAGGAAGCGATATGCCCAGTACCTCGCCATACGGCCCAAATAGGGAGGCTTGGCTACTGGCACACAGGATGAGGTAGCTGCCTGGATTCAAAGTATAGGCAGGCAGGCCGGCGGTTGACGATCCATCTGACAAGGTCCAGCCCTGTAGGTCTATATTGTTGTTTGTGTGGTTGTACAGTTCCACAAACTCCGCATCTGGAAGCCCATTGCTAGGGCTGGGGTCAGCCATAAACTCATTGATGAGCACATGGCCCCAATCCGGTAGATAGTAGGTGAAAGGCCATAAAATACCCGAGGCCGTATTGCCAGCAGGGTCTTGTATCCCATGTATGCCCAGTGTATAAGAGTTGCCACTCACCACCGGGTAGGCCAATTCTAATTCTACCAACCATGGGCTGGCCTGTGTCCACCATGCTTCTGAGGCTTGGTTGCCGCCTATTGCGTAATTGGCCGGGTTGGCGGCCGAACTACTGTCTAGCGGTTCGGTGAACGTTAATGATAACCTCTTGGCAGTTAATATGGATAGGGCTGTTAATTTGGGAGCAACCGTGTCGAGGTACAAAGGGGCTAGGCGCAGGTCGTCAAAGAAAAATTTGTCAGACCGCGTTGAGGTATAGGTACATGAAATGCCCACATAGCTTCCGCTCCTTATTTCGGTTTCTGTCAGTTCAAATTCAAGGATCGGCTTGTTGTTGCCAGAAAAATCAGCCATTACGCGCACTTCGCCTGTACGGCTACGGGTTACCTGCACATGGGCTTGGTTTAATGTGCCGCCCAAACTGCCCAGGCTGCCTTCACCCAGTTTGGTCAGGCTGCTGCCCTTCTGGCGGTAAAGCTCCAGGTTGTCGTCGTTGCCGCTACGTCCCACCTTGAGGTACAGCCCATTGCCAGGCTCGTTCAGTTGGGCGCGGTCATAGCTCAGGTACACCTTTATCAGATTAGAAGTGGAAGGTGAAAAATCCAGGGCAAAATAGAAAGACCATGAAGCCGTATCTGCCCAAACCGCCTGGGTTGACAAATACGAAATACCAGAACCACTGGTCTTTAACTGTAATTGACCATTCGTAGTAACAAAATGGCCCAAATCTCCCACCCATGTGGGCGATTTGCCCAGGTCGCCATCGCTAAAGTCATCATGAAGCACCGTTTGAGCCTTTGCGCTTAGCGAAAACCACAAGGCGATAAGTGGAAATACCGTTTTTGAAACCCTCATGACGCCGCCAAAGTACGGTAATGCCGGTAATTTTGCCGCATTAATTCACGGTAACATGCGATTGGCATTGGCAGGCGCCACCGGGTTGGTGGGCCGCAAGATGATGGAGATCCTAGAAGGGCGAAATGTGGAAATCACGGACTTTTACCCAGTGGCATCGAGTAAGTCGGTGGGCAGCACCCTTACTTTTCAAGGGCGAGACTGGCGGGTAATGGGCATGGATGAAGCCCTGGCCCAAAAACCTCGGGTGGCTTTGTTTTCTGCCGGCGGCGGCACTTCACTCGCCTGGGCACCCAAATTTGCCCAGCAGGGTTGTTACGTCATAGACAACTCTTCGGCCTGGCGGATGGACCCAGCCTGCCCACTGGTAGTGCCCGAGATTAATGCGCACCTACTTACCCCTGACAATAAGGTAATAGCAAACCCAAACTGCTCTACCATACAGATGGTCATGGCACTGCACCCACTCCATACGCGATATGGATTGCGCCGGGTAGTGGTATCAACTTATCAATCGGTTACCGGCACGGGCAAAGCCGCCGTGGACCAGCTCATGGGCGAGCGGGCGGGGTTGCCTGTCATTAGGGTATATCCCCACTCCATAGACCTCAACTGCATACCCCAATGTGATGTGTTTGTGGACAATGGATATACCAAGGAAGAGATGAAGCTGGTGAACGAAACAAAAAAAATACTGGGCAACCAGGACATAAGGGTAACGGCTACCGCAGTGCGTGTACCGGTCATGGGTGGGCACTCCGAGTCGGTCAATGTGGAATTCAACCATGATTTTGACTTGGATGAGGTTCGCAACCTGCTCAATGCCACTCCTGGGGTGCAACTTATGGATGAACCTGGTCAGGGCCAGTATCCCATGCCCTCCCTGGCCCATGAACGCGACGAGGTATTTGTGGGGCGGCTCCGAAGGGACGAAAGCCAAGAAAAAACCCTGAATATGTGGATAGTGAGCGACAACCTGAGAAAGGGGGCCGCCACCAATGCCGTGCAGATATTGGAGTATTTGCAGCGCAATGGACTTGTGTGAACTGCCCGAAATTGGGCTGCGTACCCTGTCACTGCACAATGGACAGGACAGGGATAAAGTTTGGGTGGCCTTTAAGGGGCTCATCTATGATGTTACCGGAAGCCGCCTTTGGGCGCAGGGCAAGCACTATGCCCACTGGGCCGGACAAGACCTAACCCAAGAACTGGCCCAGGCTCCTCATGGCGAACATGTGTTTGGGCGCTGGCCCGTTGTCGGTCGATTGGTTGGCTAGTCGGTTATGTCACAATATTTTGCCGTTCACTTTGGGAAATGGCACATGCATCATCATAGCGCTTGGGCAAACTTCCTATGCCGAGTTATCGCTTAAGGATAAACTCACAGCGGCGGTTGAGCTGCCGCCCTTCTGCTGTGGCATTGCTGGCCACCGGAACCGTAGCGCCAAAGTAGGTATATTTTATTCGTTTTTTGTCTATACCTGAGTCTATTAAGTAATTCACCACCGCCAAGGCCCTGTTTTTTGAGAGCCGGTCGTTGTAGGAATCGCTGCCCACATCGTCGGTGTGGCCTTGTACCTCCAGGCTAAGGTCATCGTTTTCCAAAAGCAATTCCAGTAGGCTATCAAGAAACACATAGTTGGTATCCAGAATATCGAATTTGTCAAATTCAAAGTAGAACCCCCTAAAGGTAAAGGGCTCATCGTTTAGCAGTTCTGGTAAATCAAGGTCTTGAAAGTACCTCGGTTCGGTCAGGTCGGGCGCATCGGCTACCACCGGAAGCCCGGCCCCGCAGTCTGTCAGGTTGCTGTCATACAGCGGTTCTATGGTAAAATCGTCTATGTAGTAATAGGCAAAAGCCCCTATGCCACCGGCTTCAGGCCTTTTTAGGGGTGTATTGTCATCGTCGTTAAAATTGCCCATGGTCACAAAGCGCTCGCCCCCATCGGCCAGGTACATGCCGCATATCTTTTTCCAGGTGTATTTGTCGCCGTAGTTGCCCGGTTCGTTTATGGCACCCGGCGTAATGGATCGTAGAAACTTGGCCTCGCGTTCGGTTACATCCTGCAACAGTGCTTTATATGAGTCGTTCCTCATGCTGTCGCGCGCAGCATTGGTGCCTACATATTGGGTGTCTATCATGGGCACCGCCGCCGAGGTATCGGTACCGGTAAAAGAAGGGGCATTGTGCGTAAAGAGAAACTCAAAGGCATCGGTACACAATCCGCTGTTTTCTGACAATGCGGCGTACAGTTTCACCACATACCACCGCTCCTTTTCCAATGGGGCATCCAGTTGAGCAGATAAAAATTCACGGTAATTGCCTTTGTCATACATGTATAGGCCCACATATCCATGCCCGGTGCGGGCTGGCTCACTGCCCATTATATTGTCAGGCACGCTCATGATGATGCTGCATGAGTTGTAGTAATCTGGGGTGCCGTAGGTCTGCGACCAGTTTTTTAGGTGATAGAGTTTATCGGTGTTTACATTGCTGGGGCAGTCGGTATAGCATTCAAAACTGGGGTCGGGTATCAGGTTGTACCGTCCCAGGTGCACGCTATCGCAACCAAATGAATCAATAATTGACTTGCATGGGTCATGTCCGTTAAGCGATTCCAGGCTCACGTCATCTAAGTAATAGTACGCCCTGCCTTCGCGGGCCATGCGTACCACTTTCTTGCTCACCGTTTCGGCATCAGACCGGAAGTTGCCAATGGTCATAAACGCCTCATTGCCTGTGGCCACAAAGCTGTCTTCCACCAGCATCCAAGCCCTACTGTCGGAGTAAAATTTCACATTGTCCACCAGCACTTGTGTACTGTCTGACAGGGTAGAGTTAGTAGCCATATCAGGCCGCCCTGAGGTAAATGCTACCCCAAATGAGCTAATGGCAAACTCACTGTTGCCCGACAGCTTTACGTACATTTTGAATACATAGGTTTTGCCTGCTATAAGCCTGCAATTCAGTGGGCTGCTAATATACTCGCGGTAGCCCCGTATGCCGTAGCAATGGAGCCCAATAAATACCTTTCCGCTTTTGGCTGTCTGAGCATCGCTATAAATACGCGGTGCGGCTTTGGTGGGCGATCGCCAAGTAGTAATGTTGTTTTCCAGTGCCTTATAGCCAAAATCGTAGTTCTCAAAATCACTAAACTCCTCAAATGTCCCATTGCGCACCAAGTTTTGGGCCAGGGCCAGCGGGGCAACTGCCCAGAGTACTATGGTCAAAAATAAACCTGCCTTCACCTACAAGTTGCGCGTTTACCAATTGGTATTGAGGCCAAAAGTACACATTTCGGCACAAGGTCACAGAAGGCATGCACAGGCCCATGTGCATAAGGGGCATGGGCCTAGTATTTTTGAGGCCGAATGGAAATAGCACTCATCATATTGGCATTCTTGGCTATAATAGTCGGCATAGGTGGCAGTGTATTGCCGGTGATACCCGGTCCGCCCATAGCCTTTGTGGGCATCCTGTTCATGCACTTTTCCTCCCCTCAGCACCATTACTCCCTCATGGGCTTGCTGGCTTTTGGGGTCCTGGCCGCATTGGTTACCGTACTCGATTTCTTGGTGCCAGCCTGGGGCACAAAAAAGTTTGGCGGTACCAAATGGGGGGTGCGTGGGGCCAATATCGGCCTCTTTCTGGCGGCTATTGTCTTGCCTTTCCTTGGTGTGGCACTCCCTGTTTTTGGGCTTAGCGGCATTGTGTTAGGACCATTTATTGGCGCAGTGGTGGCCGAGCTTCTGGCAGGTATGGATAGCAGGGCAGCCCTGCGGGCGGGTTTCGGCTCATTTGTGGGTTTCTTGGCCGGCACCATGGCCAAACTCGCTTATGGTTTTGCAGCCTTGGTATCCTGCGTGGTCAAACTGGGTATTTTTTCGTAGCCCACGTCACCCCATGTCCTTATTCCTTATGGGGCAACAAACCTATGCGCAGATATTGCATCTCGTTATTGTTAAAAACTATTTCATAGCTAAAGGTAGTCTCGTAGTATAGCCGTTTATAGGCACTGCCTTCTTCCAGGGTTGGTGCCCCCAGTAGGGCCTTCACTTGGGCCGGCTTCTGGCCAAAGTTCAGTCCCAGTGGCAGTTCGTCGGTGTATTTCCTAAAGGTTTTATTGTTTAATTCATATCCATCGTTAAAAAAATAAAACTTCTGAAACTCGCCCGCATCATTCATGGTAAGGGCAAAACCGTGGGTGAAATAATTCAACTGTGTTTCATAGTCATCGCGAAACCGGAACTTGTCGTATTCCCCAAATTTTGAAAGTGCGGCTGTGGCTTCGGTATCATTAAAGGTGAGGCCAAGAATGGAAAACCAGTCATCGCCCGCAGGGGCAAATGACAACAAGGCGGCAAGAAACAGGGAGTAAGACAGCAACTTCATGGGGCAAGGTTTTATGAAATGATGGTACGAAAGTCGGGGGCCTTTCGTTGGCAGCGTGGGCAAAAGGGGCCTTCTTGCGTTAATGAAAATTAAAGTGTACAATTGGTTGTGGGCGGCAAAAGGCCCCGGCTTTCTCCTAATTTTGCCCGCCCCTTAATTTTCCAGTTTCACTACTAAATATGCATACTTGATGAAGCGCATTCTCCTTATATTATTGGCTTTGTTCCTGTTATTGGTTTCAACCATTGTAGTCCTTCCATATTTTTTCAAGGACGATATAGTAGCCTACATCAAGAACGAAACCCTTTATGCCACCATCAATTTTGATGAGGACATTAACCTAGGCCTTATTTCTACATTTCCTAACCTATATGTGGGCATCAAGTCATTATCCATTGTAAACAAGGCACCTTTTGAAGGAGATACCTTGTTTTTTGCCGAGGAAATAAAGGTGGAGGTGGACATCATGCGCATCATATCAGGCCATATGGAAGTGAAGTCGGTGGACCTTGTTTCGCCCCGCATACTGGTGCAGGTGATGAAGGATGGCAGGGCCAGCTATGACATAACCCTTCCCAGCGATTCTACCGAACAAGAAGCTGAAAGTGAAGAATCGGCACCGTATTCCTTCAAACTTTCATCCCTGTCCATCACCAATGCGCATATGCAATACCTGGACAGTTCACTGGCCACCTTTGCCCAACTTAGGGGGTTTAACTTCCTTATGTCAGGCGACTTTAACGAGGTGGAAATGGCCATAGAAACCCAAATGAATGCCAAGGGACTATCCCTGGATTATGAAGGTGTGCCCTACCTTACCCAGGCGGCCATGTCATATACCGCCGGATTGGTGCTGTACCTCAACGAGGAGAAGTATGTGTTTAAGGAAAACGAGTTGCTAATCAATGACCTGGGCCTTTCTTTTGATGGCTCTATGCAGTTTGTGGCAGAGGACATGGATTTTGACCTCTCTTTTGGCATCACCAAAACCGACTTTAGAACCCTCCTTTCACTGGTTCCCAGCCTATATGCCAATGATTTTGCTGGCCTCCAAGCCAGTGGGAACGTAGGGCTTGACGGTTTTCTCAAAGGCACCATGACCGAGACCCTGTACCCAGCCTTTGGGCTCAACCTATTGGTGGAGAATGGGGCTTTTAAATACCCCGATTTGCCTACCGAGCTGAGAAACACACAAGTAGAATTGGCTGTTACCAACCCAGGTGGCATTTTTGACCTTACTGTGGTTGACTTGCTAAAATGCCATGTGGAACTGGACAAGGAACCCTTTGACCTACGCCTGCTTATGAAAAATCCCGACAGCGACCCTTTTGTGGACATGGCCCTTGAAGGCTCCATCATGCTGGAGCGCATAGCGGGATTGCTGCCCCTGGACGGGGTAAGTACCTTCAAAGGAATGCTTACCACCAATTTTAGCGCATCAGGTAAGATGAGTGATGTGGAAGGCGAACGTTATGATGCCTTCAATGCATCAGGTGGATTGACACTCAAGGATTTTGCTTACCAGGATGCCGACCTGCCAGAACTTGTACAAATACCTGTCATGGACTTTGTGTTTACTCCTGAAAAAGCATCCCTGCAAACCCTAGATATTTTGCTGGGAAGCAGCGACATATCCATGACCGGTTACCTCCAGAACTATCTGCCCTACCTGTTTCACGGCCAAACGGTGAAAGGCCAACTGGATGTAAAGGGCAATTACCTGGACCTAAACCCGTGGTTGGCCGATGAGGAAGCCCCTGGAACTGACGCTGGTGAAACCGAAGGCGGCGATGATGAGTTGTCGGTAGTGGAGGTACCTGCCAATATTGATTTTGCGCTCAACACGCTCATCAAAAAGGTAAAGTATGATACCTATGACATGGACAATATGCGGGGCCTACTGATGGTACAAAACCAAACCATCACCTTTAAAGACTTGGGGGTTGATATGCTCGGCGGCTCTATGACCATAGCTGGGAGCTACAGCACCCAGGCACCCAATAAGCCCAGTACCGATTTGACATTCGACATGAATTCATTATCCATTCCTGGTGTGTATGAAACATTTATGACAGTGAGGGAACTCATGCCCATAGCCCAACAAATCAAAGGCAATATAAGTGGCAGGATTGCGCTGCGAAACAACTTAGGTACCGACATGATGCCCGTTTTGGAATCGGTTAACGGCAAGGCAAAACTTGACATAGCGCGCATGGAACTGGAAGGCAATAGCCTTTGGGAACAGGCCGTACAGTATTTGGGATGGGATGAATCTATGAAGCGCTTGGTCATCACCAAGATAAAACCAAGTTTTGTAATAAAAGACGGTAATATATTCTTAGACCCCTTTGATTTTGACATCAAGGGGCAGTCATTCACATTTGGAGGCAAAAGCAGCCTAAACCAAACCATAGACTATGCGCTGGACACTGAAGTGCCGGCCAAGGGACTGGGCGACAAGGCTGAGACCCTGGTAAGCGAGCTAACCAAGGGGATGGTAAACCCCAAATTGCCTGAAAAACTGCCGCTGCGCTTTATGATAACCGGCCCCATGGACAAACCAACCATGAAACCGGTGCTGCGGGGAGCGGAAGGTGCCGACCTGAAAACACAGGTAAAGGAAACGGCCAAGGAACTGATAGAAGAAGGAAAGGAACAGGCCATAGCCAAGGGCAAAGACGCACTAAAAAAGGAAGCCGAACTCCTGAGGGCTCAATCCAAGGAACTTAGGGCAAAAGCCGCCAAGCTCAAAACCGAAGCAGCTGGGCTATCAAAAAAAGGGGAGGAGCTCAAAGCCGAAAGCGCGAAACTTAGGGCAGAGGCCCAAGCCCAGAAAGCCAAGATAGAGAAGGAAATGGCCAGCCTTCCAAAATTGGCCCGCGACAAGGCCATGATTCCCGTGAATGCACTCTTTAGCAAGGCCGACGAGAAAATGGCAGAGGCCAATAAAACCTTCGATTTGGCTAAAAAGCCTGAACAAGAAGCCGATAAATTATTAATGAAGGCCGATGAGCTGGATAAAAAGGCCGAAGCATTGCTCAAAGACTAATACCCACTGAATGACCTATTTCCTGAGATTTATTTCCCTTCCTATCTTTTTGTGTGTACCTTTTCTCTCTCTTGGCCAACTGGCCGAAGTAAGGGGATTTGTATATAATGACGAAACGGGTGAACCCTTGGCTTTTACCAGTGTATTCTTAGAGGGCACCCATCAGGGCTCCAATACCGATTTCAATGGATACTACACCGTAAACCGCATTCCACCTGGTAGTTATGTTCTCCGTTTTACCAATATTGGGTTTGATACCGTTAGGGTAAACATGGTATTGAAGGGAGGCGACATCATAACCAAGAACGTTCATATGGTGCCGGCCAATTACGCGCTCAATGAGGTGGAAATAAGTGAAGAGAGAACGGCCAAGAAAACTGAAAGCCAAGTGAGTGTGGTGAAAATTACCCCCGACAAAATAAAAAGGCTGCCCACCATAGGCGGTAGTGCCGATTTTGCTCAATACATTCAAATACTGCCCGGTGTGGTGTTTTCAGGCGACCAGGGTGGACAACTCTACGTGCGCGGGGGGAGCCCCATTCAAAACAAGGTGATCCTGGATGGCATGACCATTTACAACCCCTTTCACTCCATTGGATTGTTCTCGGTTTTCGACGTGGACATTATCCGCAGTGTGGACGTATATACCGGTGGCTATCCTGCCGAATACGGGGGGCGCATTTCGGCAGTGATGGACATAAAGACCCGCGACGGCAATAAGCGGCGCACCGCAGGCCACGTAGAAGCGGGCCCCTTCACCGCCAAAATCTTGGTAGAAGGGCCCACATCAAAATGGGAAGATGGCAAGTCATCTAGCTCCTTCCTGCTTTCAGGCAGGTCTTCATACCTAAAGCATACGGCACCAGTACTATATAGCTATGCCGATTCTAACGGCCTCCCATACGTGTTTAATGACCTATACGCCAAGTGGGGGGTACAGGCCAACAACGGCAGCCGGCTTGATTTCTTTGGTTTTTCATTTAACGACAAGGTGCATTTTGAAAATGCCACCAATTATGACTGGAAAGCCAACGGTGCCGGTGTTAAATTGCTCTTCTTGCCTTCTTCTGTTTCTACTGTCATCGATGCCAATTTCAATTGGTCAGATTATCAAATGGTGCAAACCGAAGCCACGGCATTGCCCCGCTCCAGCAGTATTAGCGGATTTGAAGGGGGCATCAATTTTTCGTATTTCAATGGCCCTAACCTTTTTAAGTACGGTATGCAGTTCGTGGGTTTCAACACGGATTTTACCTTTACCAATGCGGCTAACCGTACCGTGTATCAAAGAAGCTATACCACAGAACTGGCAGGCTATATTCACTATAAATATAAGTCAGACAGGTTAATACTGGAGCCAGGCTTTCGTCTCCACTATTTTGCATCCCTATCTGAAATGTCGCCAGAGCCCAGGCTCAAAGGCAAATGGCTCGTTAGTGAGCATTGGCGGCTAAAGTTTGCCACAGGGTTCTATACACAGAATTTGGTAAACGCTCAAAGTGACCGCGACGTAGTAAACCTGTTCTATGGTTTTTTATCAGGACCTGAGGGCATTCCTTCCACTTTTAGGGGCCAAGAGGTTACTTCTAAACTACAGAAGGCCATACATGTGATAGGTGGATTTGAGGCCGACGCCGGGGACCATGCCAGTATGAACGTGGAGGGCTTCTTCAAGGATTTTACCCAGCTCACCAACATAAACCGCAACAAGATTTTTGACAATACCCCTGCCTACAGCAACAAAGAGGAGTACTTTAAATCAGACTATATAGTGGAGCGTGGATATGCCTACGGTGGAGATATAACGTATGAATATGAGAAAGATAGGTGGTATGCATGGTTGGCCTATTCCCTAACCTGGGTAGTGCGTCAAGACGAGAAAATGACCTACTCACCCCACTGGGACCGACGGCACAACCTCAACTTGTTGTTGAGCTACGTAGCGGGCAGCAAGCGCAACCTGGAATTTAGCGTACGGTGGAATTTTGGGTCGGGTTTTCCATTTACCCAAACCCAGGGTTTCTACGAGTTCCTGGATTTTGGCGGTGGGGTTGGCACCGATTACCTTCAAGAAAATGGCGACTTGGGCATTTACTACGCCGATATCAATGGCGGGCGGCTATCTGACTACCAAAGGCTTGACCTGGCTGCCAAGTGGTGGAAGAAACTAAAGGGCAATAAGAAGCTGGAACTCAACCTTAGTGTGGCAAATGCCTACAACCGCCGAAATGTCTTTTATTTTGACCGTGTGTCTTATGCACGGGTAAACCAATTGCCCATATTGCCCAGCTTGGGCGTGGGCCTTTATTTTTAAACATGACCTTCGATTGGTTTCGCATCTACTGCCTGTCTAAGCCCGCCGTGGAAGAGTGCCTACCTTTTGATGAAGACACCCTGGTGTTTAAAGTGGGCGGCAAAATGTTCGCACTCCTATCGGTAAGTGCACCTGACACGGCCAATCTTAAGTGCAGTCCCCAAAAGGCACAGGAACTAAGGGCTGCCTACCCACAGGATGTGTTGCCCGGCTACCACATGAATAAAAGACACTGGAATACGGTGGTGCTTGGTGGTCATCTGACAGATAAAGAGATTATTGAACTGATCGATCATTCCTACGGACAAGTACTGGCCGGGGTGCCAAAATCCATTAGGCAGTCACTGGGCTTGCGCTAGTCACTGGGCCAAGTTTGTTCGGCAATTGCCTTATTGCCCTCCTGGCACTATCGCTTACTTGTTCCACCCCTGTTTGGTGCTTATTCCAATTCAAAATGGGGCGCACACGGTACTGCTCAAGCACCGCCAAAGGGGCCAATCCCAACTCATCCACCAGGGCCTGTGCCACTAGGTACTGGGGGCCCATGGCGCCATCGTCCACTTTTATGGCTATTCCCAGTCCCAGTCGGGGTATTGCCATACAGTACACGCCATCTGCCCCTGTTTTTCCCAGTACTTCCCCATTGCTGCCTTCACAAACCTCCGTGCAGTAGCGTCCTGTACCGGCCACATAGTGCGGGTGTTTCCTCCAGCATTCCACCAAGCGGTTCATGGCTTGGTGCATGGATGGGCTGTAAGGCAAACCCGTGGCCAGGTTTTTATATCCCAAAGCCAGGTGATACAGGCTGCAGGCATAGTTTGGTGCAGAGCAACCATCTTCACCAATCAGCAGATCGCTTTCTGGAAGTTCCAGGACTGCTGCACAAAAAGTCTTTACCCTGCGCTGCACCTCATGGTCATGCGCCAGGTAGTGGTGCAGTGGCGCCTGCAAGAAGGCAGCCAGGGCCAGGAAACCCGCATGTTTGCCCGAACAGTTATTGTGCAGGGCCGAAGGTTTCTCCTTGTTGGTCTCCAGTAGCTTGCGTGTGGCGCGGTCGCCTGGTAGTTGTGGCCCGCATTGCAGGGCATCGGCGCCCAAGCCCAGTTTTTTCAGTATGGAAAGTACGGCTGCTTGATGCGCTTGGTCGGCGTTGTGGGAGCCAAAGGTGATGGCGGTTTCCGGGCCTGTAAACCCATAATGGTCGGCGGCGCCCAGCGCCAGTAGGGGCAGTGACTGAAAGGGTTTTAAGGCCGACCGGGTAAAAATCGTTTGGTTGATGTTTCCCATGAAAAACACACAGTTGCCTTCACTGGAAACCACACAAATAGCCCCTCGGGTAACACTTTCTACCTGCCCGCTCCTCCACCGTTCTACCAGTATGGGATTGGCTTCCATGCCCAATTAAAATTCCAGGTTTTTGTGAATGCCGTTCCACCGAACGCCTACGTGGAAAATCAAGTCGTTGCGGTTTAGTTGGCTATAGCCTGATTGGTAGTTGCGCAGCATGCCTATGAAATCTATGAAAAAGTTGTGTCTAACCATATAGCTCATTTCCACGGTCACACAGTTTATATTGCTTTCTATTCCCTGACCGGCTTTTACCCCGTATTCACTGGGCCTATTGTCATTATATAGACTAAAAATATTGCCCCCATAGTTGATATTGGCTGTGTCAAGGCCTTGGGTACTATATCTATAGGTGGCAGTGAGGTATAGGTTTTTCAAGGGTATGTACCTTACCTGATTGATAATTTCCTTAAAATTGGCACCCAAGGGGTGTGCCAGTGGCTGGTTGTAGTGTATGTAGTTGTTGCCCGTGCTGCTATGTGAATAGGTATAGGGCCTCACCATGTTGTACTCCAGTGTATAGTCCAGGTTTTTTACTTCAAAGAGGTCCACACCCTTTAACCCAAGTTGCAGGCAGTATTTATTGGCCCACCACTTGTCACGTGCCAAAAATTCATAGAATTTAAATTCATCTATGAGGTACTGGGCATAGAGCGATACCCCTTTGGTAGGCAGGTAGTTGATGGTGGCCGCCATCAACACGTTGTCGGGGCTGTTGCCCACCGAGTGTTCCACCGCGCGGTAAAAAATGATGGGGTTGATGTAGTCGGCTTCAAACCCCCTTCCGTTGCCATCCACATCATGAAACATGATCACCTCGTACAAGCCAATATTCAGGTTTTTGAGCAAGTCTAGGCTTAGGTAGTGCGATACCATGTACTTGCGCGGATGCACCAGGGGCCGTGGGTTCATCAACTGATATTTCTGGTAATCATTGAGCTGGGCATACAGGTTTTGATAATTGAACCGCCAAACCTTGGTGTTTACCTTAAGCTGTAGGTAATCTTTGGCAAAGTCTGACAGGATAAGCGAGCGGATGCCATTGCCAATAAAGTTGCGGCTGTGCCCAAAGAGTATGTGTACCTTATCGTCCACCGCTCCAAAAGTGACATGCCCCCTGGCCGTGTAGTGGTCCACGCCACCGGTTTTAAACCCCTTATAAAAACCTTCACCGGGCAAAGTTTGGTGCGCCCCTATATACTCCTGTACATACGTGGGATACCTGGCCTGGTTGTCGGTAAAATAGGTGTAAAAGCCCAGTTTGCGGCCCAAGTTGCCGCTCACTTCTATCCCCCGTTCATTTTTAAATATCGGTTCATCAAGGGCATAGCCGCGTTCATATCCTTGCATATACAGTATTACCGGGTTTACAAACACCTGAAAACCCTCTTGGCTCAGTGCGTACAGGTTGGCCGGGTCGCGGTAAAAAGTTTTGAGTATAGGCTTCTTGGATGTAAAGATTTTCTTTTTGGCCCAGCCAGAATTGTCGTTCATGGCATACCAATAGTTTGAAGAGTCGGCCCCATAAACCAGCCACTGGGTGTTGGTGTGTACAAAGTCAGCTCCCTCAGCGCGTTGCATGGGCTGTATGTCAAAGAATGTCTTGTTCTTCAGCACGCCCGAGCGTATTTCGGCCCGTTGTAGGTAGTAGTTGCTCAGCGAACGGTTGGGGAACAATGGGGATTGTGCCTTAGCTATTTGCCCTATTAGGAGCGAGATAGTTACTAAAATGAGGGCGGTGGTAGGTTTATACATTGATCCAATAGTTCATTTTGAATACTACGAGGGTTCCTTCGTGGTAGCCAAAATTGTGGTTGAAAACGACAAAAATATCCGACATGGGCTTAAAGCGGTATTGCAGCCTCGTGTTGAGCGATACCCCTCTGGTTTGCCCATTTACCTTTACCAAGCCGGTAATGAACACATTGGGGCTTAAGGACAAGTCAAGCCTGGGCCTAATGAGCATGAGGTTGGCACTTTGGTATGGGGCAGGCAGTATCAGGTAGTTGGCCTCAGCCTCTAGTTGCAGCTGCAGGTAGGGCTCCAGCCGGTAGTACACACTGCCGCCCAGGCCAAGCTTTTCACCCTTGTAGAATCCGCTGTACTCACCATAAAAACCAAAACCAAATTTTTCCCTTGCTGCCGGTTCAAACGCAAGGCTTAATCCATTCCAGTGATAGGGGCCTGGTTCAAACCGCAAGCTGTCGGCTGGGTTGGGATTAAATGGGTACATGAGATGTACGAATTGGTCTGAAAGGTTGATTTCCAAGTAGCTGGTATTCTGCCAGGTAAACGTATAGTCGAGCGATAGGTAGCGATCGGTGGTTTCCATATTTTCATTGGTGTACCAGTCCACATACAGCTCAGGCCCGTGGTTATTGATTGGGCCCTTTTTGGTGTAAAATGTCTTGGAAACCCAGGGTTCCAATCGCCAGTAACCCAGTCCTTCGCGGGGCACAAATCCCGCCTCAGCCCGGTAGCCCTTGCCCACATATTCGTGGTTCCAGGCATAGGTCATGCTGCGGCCGGAGTACATAAGCCAGCTGGCATGTGCATAGGGTTTCTCGTCATTGGGCACAGCATCGCCAAACGAATGATGGTAAAATAGTTTCCCCCTCAGTCTATTGTTTTTTGACAGTATGTTATAGTCCAACCCAAGTACGCGGTTCATTTGGCCAATCCCTTCTTTATCAAAATCTTGTTTGTTTACAAAAATGCCGCCCAGGTTCCCGCCCCCTATTTGCCTTTGAAAACAAGCCACAGAGTAGTTCTGTGTCACCACGGTCGAATCCTGCCCAGCGGTCTGGACCGTCAATAAGCCCATGCGCCACCGCTGGTTTACCTTGCCACTTAGCCGGGCGCCCAAGTATATGGGAACCAAGTCGCCCCGTGGGCCTAGGCCTATCCTGCGGCTAAAAAACGGACGTATTTGCCTAAACCCAAAGTTGGCAAACAGGTCATTGTTCTCTATAAAGAAGTTGCGCCGTTCTGGGAAGTACAGGCTAAACCGGCCCAGGTTTATCTGTTGCTCATCGGCTTCGGCCTGTGAAAAATCAGGGTTGGTGCTTAGGTCCAAGTTTAGGGAGGTGCTCAGGGCCAATTTGGCATCCATGCCGGCATTGGCCTGGTAGCTGCCTGGCCCGGGCATTATGCGCTGCATGCCGCCCAGTGAGTAGGGTATCAGGCTTATATAGCTCTTGGATTGATTGGGTGGCTGTGGCCAGGTGAGCAGCCCGGTAAAATTGAGGCCAATGGCATCAAACTCCCTGGGGCAAGGGTTCCATGACGATATCTCGTTGGCCCCTATGTCCACCCGCACAAAGTTGACCCCCCACTGTCCGGCGTTTCCCTTAAACCGAAGCGAGCGAAAAGGGATGCGCATCTCTACCGCCCAATACCCAGGCCCTTCCCATACCTCTGATTGCCAGGAGTTGTCCCAATGGTACTCTGTCCAGTTACCATTATATATTATCGCTTCACTCTGGCTACCCCGGGCACTTACGGTAAAAAGAAAACCATTGGTATTGTCGAGCAATGGGTCTATCACCAAGCTGATCCCGTCGTTTTCACCGTGGTAGAAATCCCGTTGCAGGGTGCGAACATATCGTTTTTGGCTTGGCGCGTGGCACTCGGCGTAGAGGTATAGGTGCTCTTGGTCATAGCAGAGTTTTACCGTGGTTGTGGCTGTGGCCAGGGCTAAATCGCTTGGATAGTTTAGCCTAAACCCGTCTGCTATTTGGGCCTGTGCCCAAACGTTCTCCAATGCTTTGCCATCAAGCACCACCATTTCATTCGTAAAAATTGGACTAATTTCTTTTTTTTCAGATGGTTGGCTATATAGCCTTGAGACTAATCCCAATACAAGTACAAGACTAAGAAAGAGGGTTCCCGCTTTTTGTATGCCTATGTAAATCATTTGATTTCCCTAAAAATAAACCCCTTTTGGGCCGCTGTTTCCTTAAAATCCAGGCTATGGCCCTGCAGGGCTTCTAATTCCCTGCGGTCTATCACAAATAGCATGTCGCCCAGGGTATAGGCCTGGTCGGTATATCGCTTACCGTCTATGCCCAAAATTTTCTTTTGGTGGGCACCCTCCCGCCTTAGGCCCAGCCGCACATAGGTTTGCTCTCCGCTGCCCAACAGTTCCAGGTAGTCGGCAAGTTTTGCGCGGGCCCTTGGGCTCACAGGTATGGGTAGTTGGGGGAGGGTGGCTTGTTTGGCCATGTGTGGGTTTTCTTTGCGGCTTCAAAACTACACTGGCTGGTACAAGCCCTTTTGAGAGAGTATGGAATCAATGTTGGAACTCGCCAAGATCCTGTTGCCTGCACTAGTGGTGGCCCTGGCCATGGTGGCCGTGGTGGCCTTGTATTTTAAGCAAATGCTGGCACAGCGCGACCGTGACTTGGCCCAGCGTGGCAAAGAGCTCACCCTGCCCCTGCGCACACAGGCGTATGAGCGGCTTATCCTATTCCTGGAGCGCTGTACCCTGGCCCAGCTCATGCTGCGCTTGCCTGCCGAAGGGTATTCGGTGGCAGGGTATGCACATGACCTTATTGCCATGGTGAACCAAGAGTTTGAGCACAACCTAAGCCAGCAACTGTATGTGGGCGACCTGGCCTGGCAACAGGTGGTACAGGCCAAGAATGAGGCAATAGACCGAATAGTCACGGCCCGCAATGAGCTAAACCAAGAGGCATTGGCGTATGAAATGGTGGGACAGCTGCTGGACAGGGTGGCCCGGCAGGGCGATGACCACGGGGCAGACGCCATCCGTATGTTGAAAAAAGAAGCGGCAAGGCTATGGGGGCAATATTGATGTTATGACCGCTAATTTTTTTTTGCCCTGAGAATTTACAGGTTAACAATGGGTTACCAAATTGTCAATTGTAATGAATTGTTGTTCACGAACTTTAAAAAACGCCCTTTTTAGCCCTTCTGGCACACCTGTAAAAAATTTCATTCCACCAAGCATTCTTTAATTTTTTCTTAAGGAATATTGGGTCATCTTAGCACCCCGATTTGCAGGATTACCCCCGACGGACTATTTTTTATTAACCTTAAAATTGATGCTGAGTGAGCCAAAACCATGAAGTAGTATGGGCTAGTTGTTTGAATTTTATTAAGGATAATGTCAACAGACAGAGTTACAAAACTTGGTTTGAACCCATAAAGCCCATCTCTCTTGATAAACAGGTCTTGACTATTCAAGTACCCAGTTTGTTCTTTTATGAGTGGCTGGAGGAGCACTATGTTAACTTGATGAAGAAAGCCATCAAGAAAGAGTTGGGCAATGAGGCCAAGCTGGAGTACAACATAGTGGTGGAGAACAGTTCGGGCAGCAAGAAGCCCTACACCATCAACATGCCGGGCCACCCAGCCACCAATGGGCATGAACAGGGGGTGAACATACCCATGGACATAAGTGGGAGCATCAAAAACCCTTTTGTGATTCCGGGCCTAAAAAAGGTGAGCATAGACCCGCAACTGAACCCCAACTATGTGTTTGACAACCTAATTGAAGGTGAATGCAACCGTTTGGCACGATCGGCTGGTTTGGCCGTGGCCAAGAAACCCGGAGGCACTTCTTTTAACCCGCTCATGATCTATGGTGGCGTGGGACTGGGCAAGACCCACCTGGTGCAGGCCATAGGCAACTCCATAAAACACGACTACAAATCAAAAGTGGTGCTCTATGTACAGTCCGAAAAGTTCATCAATCAATTTATTGATTCTATTAAAACCAACTCGGTCAACGACTTTATAAATTTCTACCAGCTCATCGATGTGCTCATAGTGGACGACATACAGTTCTTGTCGGGAAAGGAGCGCACCCAGGATATTTTCTTTCACATTTTCAACCATTTGCACCAGAATGGAAAGCAAATTATCCTTACCTCCGACCGCGCTCCAAAAGACCTTACCGGCATAGAGGAGCGGTTGCTTTCCAGATTTAAGTGGGGACTTAGCGCTGATTTGCAAGCGCCTGATTTTGAAACCCGTGTGGCCATTTTGGAGAATAAGATGTATATGGACGGCATAGAGTTGCCAAAAGAAGTGAGGGAGTACATAGCCTACAACATTTCCACCAATATCCGTGAACTGGAAGGGGCACTTATCTCGCTCCTGGCACACTCATCCATCAACCGCGCCCCCATAGACCTCAATATATCTAAGGAGATCTTAAAAAACTTCATCAACAATGTGTCAAAGGAGCTTACCATTGACCATATCCAAACCTTGGTGTGCGAACACTACGAAATGCCCATTGATCTGCTAAAATCAAAAACCCGTAAGCGCGAAATTGTGCAAGCAAGGCAGATTTCCATGTTTTTGGCCAAGAAGTTTACCAAGACTTCCCTGGCCAATATAGGCAAATACTTTGGAGGGCGGGACCACTCTACAGTTATCCACGCCTGCCAAACGGTGACAAACCTCATGGATACCGATACCCTGTTCAAGGAGCAAGTAGAAGATCTTCAGAAAAAGATTACCATCAACTATAACTAGTTGTTGGTAAAGGCATACTGAATCAAATTGGCACCCATCATAAGCGCCTTTAGCCGAATGGCTTCGGGGTCGTTGTGCACGTCCTGGTCTTCCCACCCATCGCCCAGGTCGCTTTCATAGCTGTAAAAAAGCAATAAGCGGCCCTCATGGAGTATGCCGTAGCCCACCGGTGGACGGTTGTCGTGCTCATGTATCTTAGGCAAGCCAGCAGGGAAATCGTACTTCTGGTGGTAAATGGGGTGCTCAAAGGGCAATTCTACCAATTCCTTGTCAGGAAAAAGTTGGCGCACCAAGAGCCGCACAAAAGGGTCCATGCCATAATTGTCGTCTATGTGCAGAAATCCCCCCGCCATCAAGTAGTTGCGGAGGTTTTCGGCTTCCGCTTCGTTAAGCACCACATTGCCGTGGCCGGTCATGTGCACAAAGGGGTAATTGAAAATTTCGGCGCTGCCGGGCCCTACCACTTCATCCCTGGGCCAAAGGTTACAGCCCAGGTTTTGGTTCACAAAAGCAATTAGGTTGGGCAATGAAGTGGGGTTGGCATACCAATCGCCACCGCCACTATACTTGAGCCGGGCAATTTTCACCGTGGCGTTGTTGGCACTGCCTAGCAGCAAAAGGCCAACAAGGAAGGGCAATAAACTATGTCTCAATAGGTTTTTATATTTAGGCTCGTCAGGGCCAGTATGGCGGCCGTTTCGCTGCGCAGCCTTTGTGGGCCCAAAGAAACAAACGTACAGTTCTTTTTTTGTAGAAATTCCAGCTCCCGGTCGCTAAAATCACCCTCAGGGCCTATGAAAACCGTTTGCGCCGTTCCTTGGTCAGAATTCCACAATAGGGGTAGGTCAAGTGCATGGCAGGTAGCCACCAAGTATGGGCCTTTGTTTGATTTAAACAACTGCTCTAAGGCAACATCATGAATCTTGGGCAAATAGGCTTTTCGGCTTTGCTTCAGGGCCCCCACGGCCATTTTTCCAAGCCGGTCCATATTTACCTTCTTCTTGTTGCTCCGGTCGGTATGCACCATGTATATGGCTTTTACCCCAATTTCTACCAATTTTTCCACCATCCATTCCATGGTGGTATTGTGGCTAAGCACGCCGCAAGCCACCGAATGAAGGGGAGGCGGCCCGGTTTCTGCCGTCCAGTCGTTAACTGGTTCGTACACCAACTGTTTAAGCCTGTTATTCTTGACCCTGCATTCCCATAGCGTGCCATGGCCCGTGCTTACCAGGAATGGGTCTCCTTCCGTCATCCGCAACACCTTTACCGCATGCTGACTCTCGGTATAGGGTAACCTGTTCAATTCTTTGTCGTTCTGAAAATCGCTGTCTAAAAAACAGGGTATATCAGGTAAGGCCATCTTTTCAAGATTTTGGGCTGCAAATTAACAAAAATTTGTCCTAAAGGGAGCTATGTGCCAAGTTGCCGGTGTCAAATACAGGTATTTTATACTTGAATGTGAACAATTCATGGAATATCAGATAGATAGACTAGGGGTGTTTCGATATGATATCCAGGAAATGCCTGCGTACTTCTTCCACTTCCAGGCATTTTAGGGTTTGGTCGAACTATTTGACATCATGTATGGCAAATCGCATTGTTAAACTGGGATTTTTTGCGTATTGCCAAGATTATGTGATCTATAGGTCAATTGTTAATCATAGTGCATACCCTTCAAACGGCCCTTATCCACATAGGCATTTTATTGGGCGACAAATCATCCTGGCCAGGCGCATTGGGTCAATCACAGGGGCCAGGTGATGGGTAGCTGCTTTGCGCATTGGTTTTTCCTTATCAGTCCAAGCAGCATCTTTGAAACCATGAGCATTTCTTCAGGCATATACTCTTGGCTGTTTAAGAAGCGGTTAGACCAGTTGGAACTTATGCGGGGAACTCCCTTGGAATGCCAAAGCCAAACATTGACAGATTTGTTGGCTCAAGCACTTGAAACGCAATTTGGCAAAGACCATCACTTTGACAGGATTTCGGGGAGAAAGGAATTTGTGGAACGGGTGCCCATACGGAGCTATGAAGACATAAAACCCTATATCATGCGGGCTATGGAGGGCGCCGAAGACGTGCTTTGGCCCGGCAAGGTCAAGTGGTTCGCCAAGTCGTCGGGCACCACCCACGACCGAAGCAAGTTTTTGCCAATTACCCAAGATGCCTTGGAAAACTGTCATTTTCAGGGGGGAAAGGACTTGCTCGGCGTACACCTTCAGAACCACCCAGACAGCCTTTTTCTTGATGGCCGCTCCCTGACACTGGGAGGAAGCCATAGCATCAACCAGCTCAATGAGCATTCGTTCTATGGCGACCTGTCGGCTATTTTGACCCAAAACTTGCCTATTTGGGCAGAACTCCTGCGCACCCCCGACCTCAAAACGGCACTCCACCCCAATTATGAGGAGAAAATTGAGATGCTGGCCCAGAAGACCATCAACCGAAATGTGACCAACATAGTGGGCGTGCCTACCTGGACCGTGGTGTTGTTCAACCGGATACTGGATATAACCGGTAAGGACCATATAACCGAAGTATGGCCAAACCTAGAGCTGTACATTCATGGGGGGGTAAGCTTTGAGCCTTACCGTGAGCTGTTTAAGCTTTATATTCCCAAGGAGTCCATGTCATACGTGGAAACCTACAATGCTTCAGAAGGGTTCTTTGCCTTTCAAGACCAACCCAATGATGATGGATTGCTCCTCATGCTTGATTATGGCATTTATTATGAGTTTTTGCCCCTGGAAGAGGAGCAGAAACCCAATCCCCGCACCCTGGCACTGGAGGAGGTGGAGCTCAACAAGCAGTATGCCTTGGTGATAAGCACCAATGCGGGGCTATGGCGCTATAAGATTGGCGATACCATAAAGTTCACCTCACTCTATCCATTTAGGATAAAGGTTACAGGGCGCACCAGGCACTTTATCAATGCTTTTGGCGAAGAGCTAATCATAGAAAATGCCGAGTTGGCCCTGGCTAAGGCCTGTGTGGTGCACCGCTGTTCCGTCAAGGATTTTACCGCCGGCCCCGTGTATTTTGAGGGGCGCGGCAAGGGCGCACATGAGTGGTTGATTGAATTTGACCGCGAACCCGAACACCTGGAATCCTTTGTGTCCACACTGGACAAAGCCCTTTGCGAGGCCAATACCGACTACGAAGCCAAGAGAAAGGGCGACATGGCACTCACCATGCCACGGGTGCAGGCCGTGCCTTCAAACACCTTCTATAATTGGCTAAAATGGAAGGGCAAGCTGGGTGGACAGCACAAAGTGCCCCGGCTGAGCAATGACCGTAGGGTGCTGGATGAACTGATTCGGTACTTGCAAACGGGTATGTTTTAGTCCTTTGCGATCAGGGCACCCAAGGCCTCCAGGCGCTCAGGGATGGTAGGATGGCTGTAGTAAGCGCGCACATAGGCGGGATGGGGAAAAAGGTCGTCAAGGCTGTTGCTGGCCAAGCGGCCCAGGGCTGCGGCCAAGTCCTGGGCAGGTACCTGTTCGGCGGCAAAGGCATCGGCCCTATACTCCTGTCGTCTCGATAGTGAGTTGGTAAACAGTCCGATAACCAGGTTGATGGGGGAAAACAACATGCCCGCCGCCAGGAGGTTGACATGTACTACCCATTCACTCGCACCCATAGCCTTTGACATGCCCAAGCTGAAAAGCACCAATGATAGTATGAATAAGATGGCGCCGGTGGTAATGGCTGAAATGCCCATCTGCACCCAGGTGTGGCGCAGGGTATAGTGGCCTATTTCATGGGCCAATACGGCCACTGTTTCGGCATCGGTATGGTCATGTAGCAGGTTGTCGGTGAGCACTATGGTTTTTTGCCTGCCAAATCCTGAGAAAAAGGCATTGGCCTTGGTGCTCCGCTTACTGGCATCCATACATACCACCCTGCCATGCGGAAAGTGAAGGCGCAGGGTCAACTGCTGAATGGCATGGAGCAAGGGCCCCTCTGGCAGTGGGCTTAACTTGTTGAAAATGGGCAATAGCAAGCTGGTGTATAGATACCCCATGCCCACGCTTACCGCCATGGCCAGTATCCAGGCCCGCCACCAAAATCCCGTTCCCCAGTGGAGAATGATCGTAAGGAGTCCATATACCAGCGGGCCTCCCACCAACAGGGCAAGGGCGTATGTCTTGAGTTTGTCCAGTAAAAAAGTGCCAGGGGTAGTGGTGTTAAACCCATACCGGGCCTCAACCACAAAGGTGGCATATAGCTGTATCGGAAGGGATAACAGGTCACTGCCTAGATATAACATGCCCAAGAACAACAAGCTGTGCCACGGGGTATTGGGTTCAAATCCCCTTATCCAAGCGTCTATTCCGGCAAAACCACCTGACAACAGCAGACCCATAACCGCTAGGTACCCCGCCCATCCGCCAAAAACGGACAAACGGTGCCTTTCCCTTTTATACTCCAAGGCACGGGCATATTTTTCGGGTGTGTATAGGTGGCCAAGGTGTTCGGGGAGCTTAGGTGGCGGGTATCCTTGGTTGAGCTGGGCCAATATTTGGCCTACCGCAAATTCCAGGGTTAAGGCTCCGGCCAGTAGGGCTAGCAGGGTATGCGGGCTTAGGTCCACCTGTTCAAATCTATGCTTTTTTAACCTTTACCGGTATTCAATGGCTTATTCCCTTTATGTACACTGCCTTATTTGTGTGTTAAACCGCTCCCTTAAGGGCCCCATGGGCAATTTGGAAGTTTGGAAACAAGAAAACTACTTCATGTGAAACTCACTAATTATCAATGGGCCACAATCAGTGTCTGGATATTGGTTGTCCAGAAGGTGGGCGGGCCATATACCCAGTGCCACCATGGACATGGCAACCGAAAGATCTGCGTTTCGCTCCCGCTTTAGCAACCATAGCTCCCACGCTTCTTCCAGCCAGTAGTCATCCATTGGTTGCCATGGCAAACTGGATAGGGCATCTATTGGTAAGGGCCTGATAAGCACATGGAAATAAGGCCCATGTGCCAGCCATGCCTCAGTGCCCACTTGTGATGCGTGTTGTAGCCAAGCGGCCATTCCGCTCAATGGGTCGTTGGCCACCACCTGCGCTACGCTTTGCCCTATAAGGCCAAGTTTGGGCCTAGATTTTTCTACTGGTAGTTGAGTGGTAATGCGCCAGTTAACGGGCACAGGAGCGGTGCTTACTTGACCAAGCCACGACAAAAGGGTGCTGTCGGCAGGACCTGCGCACGTGACCACCTGTGGGTATCCCATGCAGCCCAGTATCCCATTTTTATCTGGCTTAAGGGCCAATTTATCAATGGATTTGTACTTTTCTTCCGTACCCATGGCCCACCACTTCATCAGGCTATCCGGATCGCGGTGGTAGTACCGGTAGTGGTTCATAGTTTCTTGCCGCCACTGTGCCACCGCGTGTGAATCGAGCGCGGCCCCATGCAGCAAGTCTTGGAGCATTTGCAGCGCCAGGGGAGTTTGGCTAGGCGGAAACTGTACCTTGATTAGTAATGTGTTGCGCATATGGAGGGCTTGCCAATGAATAAGGTAGTCACGGCTTAAGGCACTCCAGTCAGCCGCGCCAATGCGCTGTGTGCCGCCCACAAGGCTTGCCTCCAGCCACAGGCCATTTTCTACATGCGCCAGTCCTGTGTCGGTATCGGCCCATGCCAGTGTCAAGGCCACGGGGCCTGGCCTATATTCATATAACACACCTTCCTGCCCTCCGCTTGCTATTTGGGCAGGCAGGGACATGGACACTGATAATACCACCCATAGGCATACCAGCCCCATCCAACTACCTTTCATTGCTTACCGGTTTTATTTCCAGTGTTTCGCCATTCTTGTTGTTGCCTACATATTTTGTTATCAGCACGTTGCGCACCTTTATTCCGGCTAGGTATTCGGTTACCTGCCGCTGTCGGCGGCGCTTCACCTTGCGGCTTGCTTCACCAGCCAAAACGAATTCGGCATGTAACCAAGGGCTTAGGTTTAGTATATACCCCACCGTATCCAGCACGGCTTGCGCCTTGGTGTTCAGCACCACGTCCTTATGGTCACTCCAACTCACTTGGTAGGCTTGCAATGGCTTGGTGGGCCACACAATGGCTTGCGCCTGGCCCAGGTGCTCTTTGGGGGCTTGCACGCATACCAAAAAATGTTGGTTGGATAGCAAACGGCGAGTGAACCGCAACATATCGAGTTTGTTGACCGCCAAAAGGCTGTCTAGGTAGGAAGCACTACCGGTGGTCTCCAGGAAGTATTGGTCGGTTATATCCAGTGCTGCCCCAGTGGCAAACCTGTCCAAATACATGTGCCTTTTAGCTATTGCGCGCTCCTTGGCCAACTGGAGTTGGGCAGGTGTGTGGTAGCTGAGTAAGGCCACAGCCCGCAACTCATTAAAGAAACCTTCAATGGCCTCCTTAAGCCCCATGGGGTTGGGCGTGAACGTAAACCGCACATAATAGGGTGCCATAAGCGGGGCATAGTCGAGACCTGCGCCCAGGGTTAGTCCACTTTTCACCATGTGTTGTTGAAACAAGCCGTCTTGTTGCTCCAGCAGGTCGCACAGCAGCGCGTAGCAGGGCAATTCATTGGGCATTATTCCATTGAAATACACCTGGACCATAAGTGGCTTGGGCGTGGATGCCTGAGCCAGACTGCCGGAATGGCCAGCGGCCAATATGCGTGTGGCCCGCCGTGACATTCCACCGATTAGGTGTAGGGTATCAGCCGGGTACGGCATTCCTGCCATAGGGGCTGGTTTTGGCTGAAAGTTGGTGTATAAGTATGAGGTACACGCCAAACCATTATGCAGCGCCTGGGCTATGGCCATTGCCCGGACTCGGTTAAGGCAGGTATAGTGGGCCACGGAATTTTGGCCCATAGGATCAACTGACCACGTAACTACAAGGCTATCAAATAAATTTTTGCAATACTGGGGATAGTAGGCTACCTGGTGGGAGGGAACTACACAGCTGATTTGATAGAGCGCCGTGTCAGGTGTTTGCCAGTAGCGCCATACGCACATGCCCTGCCCCCAAAGTGGCCCAGAAAACCACAGGAAGCCTAACAATAAGGGGATGCGCAAGGAGGTGTGGTGGGCTTGCAAGGGGCAAACTTTACCTTTGGTGCAATTTATAAAGCAGCAATATATGAACAAGGTTTTCGCCAATGCTCAGGAAGCCGTGAACGATATACCCAGTGGGGCGACCTTGATGTTGGGTGGTTTTGGCCTATGCGGTATTCCCGAAAACTGTATCTCAGCCCTGGTGGCCATGGGCATACACGGACTTACCTGTATATCAAACAATGCCGGGGTTGACGATTTTGGCATAGGGCTTATGCTAAAAGGGCGACAGGTGAGGAAAATGATATCATCTTATGTGGGTGAAAACGAAGAATTTGAAAGGCAACTGCTTTCAGGGGAGTTGGAAGTGGACTTGATTCCACAGGGCACCCTGGCCGAACGCTGCAGGGCAGGTGGGGCAGGGATACCAGCATTTTTTACCCCTGCGGGCTATGGCACCGAAGTAGCTCAAGGTAAAGAAGTGCGCGAGTTTCATGGCAAAATGTATGTGATGGAACAGTGGCTTAAAGCCGACTTTGCCCTGGTGAAGGCCTGGAAAGGGGATACCCTGGGGAATTTGATCTATAAAGACACTGCCCGTAATTTCAATCCCTTAATGGCCATGGCCGGCAAGGTTACCATAGCAGAAGTAGAGGAGCTGGTGCCCGCGGGTATGCTTAATCCAAACGACATACACACACCAGGGATATTTGTACAGCGGATATTTCAGGGGCTGGACTATGAAAAACGCATAGAACAACGCACCGTGCGCAAGGCTTCATAACGGCGCACCACATATTGGTGTTTCAATCCATCTGAACCTGTAGCACAGCGCGTTCAATCTAGCCCCCACCTTACTCTGCCACTACCATCACCCGTTCCGCTAGGTTTGACCGGTTGTTTACCCAATCGAAGCCATAGGCTTCTAGGCCATATGTATATCCGTGTTTCCATGTGCTTGGCACCCTGAATGTTATTTCAATCCTTGCCGTACTGTCTGGTTCCAAAAGGTCTAATTGGTCCACGGTAAATACATTGCCCGATGAAAAATCCCTGTATTGGAGTACAAAACGGCTATTTGGAGGGTCTAGGGTGTGGTTATCAACGAGTACATAACTAAGCGGTACTTCTTCCCCTTTGGACACCATCAGTTCCTTGGAGCTGGGCAGTGCCACTTTTATTAATGGAGCTTTAAGGTCGGCACGGTTTAATACAACAAGATCTATGTTGGACGGTGCACCTTCGTTTCCATTATCATCTATTAATCTTATGGTTAGGTGATAATATCCGGCGGTGGGTTGTGGTGGCACGGGGTATTCCATGAATAGTGTTTCGTAGGTGCCTGGCAGGTCTAGTATATCCTGCACGTACCAATCCTGGGTTTTGTTGCTATGTCCGTGGCAATCAAAATTGTCGTGAATGTCAATTTTTAGCTGTCCCAAGCCCACATCATCCGTAAGTACCAGGTCAAGCGCCAGTGTGTCGCCGCCCATAAGGCGAATGGCATGTGGCGAGAGCTCACCACATACCGAATCGGCCTGTATGGGGCTCCCCTTATCACCCCATTCCAGTAAGGGGGGGCTTTCGTCTATGTCAACAAGCCCGCAGTTGCTAAATATCAAGGAGATGTATAGCAATGTAAGGAGGTACACTGACCATTTCATGGCACAAAAATAGGTTGGCCTTGGTTGTAAATGCAACGGAGTTGCATTTGCCCTAGCTTTGCAGCGTGAATCGACACATAGCCGCATTGGCGGTTTTTTTTGCCGCATTCTGTGCTAAAGCCCAGGTGACGGTACACCTATATGGACAAGAAGGTGAAGAATTGGCCAATGTGCACTTGGTGGTCTATCCGCAGGGATATGTACAGGTAAGCAATGAGGAAGGCAAAGCTGAATTGCCCGTGTATGAACCGGGTAAATACCGGATTGTAGCCACCCTGATTGGGTATGAAACCAAAGAATTAGACACCGCCCTAAAGCCCTTTGACCGGGTGCAGATGCGCTTGAAAATGACCACTATAATGCTTGAAGAGATGGTGGTGCTTGATGAACACGCCAAACTGGAAAACTCCAAATCGGTAGAGCATTTGGGTGGCGCACAGATACATGAAATGCATAAACAAACCCTATCGGCCACGCTGGGCCAGGTAGTGGGGCTGCAGTATATTCAAACCGGGGCAGGTATTAGCAAACCGGTTATTAGGGGATTAAGCGGCAACCGGATAGCGGTAAACCTAGGGGGTGTGCGCCAAGAGGGTCAGCAATGGGGCCAGGACCACGGACTTGAAATGGATCCCTTTGATGTGGAAGAGGTAGAAATCATCAAAGGAGCCTCAGCCCTGCAATATGGGGCAGATGCCACCGGAGGGGTGATCAATACACCGCCATTTGCCCTTTTGGCTCCTGGCACCCTGCGTGGTGGCATAGACCAGGTGCTGGAATCCAACAACCGGTTGGTGGGTACATCCATGTCCTTTGCCGGTGCCCATAAAGGGCTTACCCTGTCAGGTCGGTTTACCACACAGTCATACGGAGACTACCGTTTGCCGGCCAACTCCTTTGTATATAATGGGTTTGAATTGCCCATATACGATGGCAAGCTCAAAAACACCGCCGGGAAGGAGCTGCATTACCGCCTAGGCTTGGGATTGCGCCGCCACAATTCGTCGTACCGCCTGTGGTACTCCCAGTTTGGCCTTACCAGCGGATTGTTTGCGGGTGCCGTGGGCATTCCCACTTCATATAGTCTGGTTCCTGATGACAACGACCGCGACATGGACCTGCCAAAGCAAGTGGTGAGGCACCAAAGGCTGGGGGGCAGTTTTATTGCCCACTGGAAAAAAAGTCACCTGTCAATTGATGCGGCCGTTCAGAGAAACCTTAGGGCTGAACACGCCTGGCCCGAATTTCAAAACCTACCGTATTCAGACGCGCTGCGTATGCTGGCACAACACTTTGACCTGATGACTTATGCGGCCAATGGACACTTTGAAAGGAATCCAAATGAAGGGGTAAAGCAGGTGCTTGGTGCGGGGTTTCAGTTGCAGCAAAACCATTCCAGTGGGTTTGATTATCTGCTGCCCAATTTTGATTTGGGCAGGCTAGCGGCATACTATCTGGTAGAGTGCACCTGGCAAGAAGGCGCTGGGATAAATGGGGCACTTAGGATAGACAAGGGGGTCAATGTGATTGGTGAAGGGCATAGGATACTATATAACTCACAGGGTGAAATACTTGATAGCTTGTTGTTTGCGCCTACCAAGCGCCAGTTCCTGGGATGGTCGGCTGCGGTGGGTGCCCACAGCCCCCTGGGCCCCCATTTTCATATTAAGGCCAATTTAAGCCGAAGCTTTAGAATGCCATATGCCAATGAAATGGCATCCAATGGCGTACACCATGGTACTTTTAGGCATGAACAGGGTAATGCCTCACTGCAACAGGAAACAGGTCTGCACCTGGATGGTAGCCTGCGGTACCACGCCGCCCGCCACTGGGCAGAAATGGCCCTATGGGGCAGTGCCTATCAAGGATTTATATTCTTGGGGCCTTCGGGCAAGTTTTCCTATTTGCCTGAGGCTGGACAGGTGTATGCTTACTATCAAGACAACGCTTGGATTTGGGGAGGGGAGGTGGAACACGTGATGGAATTATACCAGAACCTGGAATTGCGCCAGGGCGCGGAGGCAGTGTTTAGCCAAGTGGGGACTACTGGGCGCTCCTTGCCGTTTAGCCCGCCATTTGCCCTGTTTCACCGTCTAGAGTGGAAAAAAGTTTACGGACAGCGCATCAACCAGATAAGCCTATGGTGCCTGGTGGACCAAGTGCTGGCCCAGCAGCGCACCGCACGAAATGAGCCGGCAACCCCTGGCTATATATTGGTGCATTTGGGCCTGGGAGGTAGGTTGGCCTTTCGGTCATTAGGTTTTTTACATTGGTCCATGCGAGTGAACAACCTGTTTAACACGCCCTACCTGAACCACATGAGCCGATACAGAGCACTTAACCTGCCGGAGCAGGGACGCAATTTTTTATTGGGCCTACATATGCCTTTATCAATGGGCAAAAGAAACCCTACTCCAGGCGAAAAGTAATGGATTCCAACTCTTTGTCGGTGCATTCGTGGTCATGGCACACCGATACATCCAGGGTAAATGCCGTGCCGCTGGTATAGGCCGATAGGTCTAGGTTCTGTACAAAACTGTGGGCCTGTTCGTGTTCGTGAATTTTATGGGTAAAAATGGCCTCGGTGGGGCTAGCAGTAGTAAATAGGCGAATGTCTATCCCTTCCAAATGCTCCCCTTCAGTGCTAAAGTCTATGCGCAGCTCTATGTCACTGGCCTGGCCCTCAGGGATTTCTTGGCCATCGGTGGGCGAAACAAAAGTCACTTCCGTATGGTGGTGTTCGCTTTCATGGCGGTCACATGCCGGTAGTAGGGCAATGATTGGCAGGAGGGCAAAAAATGCGTACTTAATCATGATTTGTTGTATTTGCAACTGAATTGCAAAAATAGGCGCAACCAAGAAATTGCCACCATTATGGAGCTGAAAGGAATGAAAGCGCATAATATTAATCTATAAATTGCTGTGAAAGTGCAGCATAGAATTTGGGGCTTTCTTCCTATATGAAACTAGTTGCTTACCTGATGGGCTACGACATACCCTTCAAAACCCTTTGATTTTAACGATACCAAATACATCTCGGCTTCCACCCTATGCTGAAAATTGCCCACTACTATCCTAAATACCCGTTTGCCGTTTACCACGTCAGTGTTGATATAGGTATCCGGGAATCCTTTTGACTGAAGTTGTTCAAGCATCTTGACCAATGCCAGGTAGTCAGAATAGGCACCTATTTGTACCCCAAACCCCAGCAGTCCGTTTTCTTGGCTCACGGTAATCTTAAATGTGCCATCGCCCCTTACTTGGGTGCCTGCGTGATTTGCTTCTTCCTTTGGCGCACCGGCAGCGGGGGGGGCCCCCGCAGGGTCTTTTTCCTCTGTTTTGGCGGGCAGCACTTCTACTTTCACATCCACCACCCCGGCCGTCACCATGCCCAGTTCTATGGCAGCTTGCTTTGATATGTCAATAATCCTATCCTTATCAAAAGGCCCTCGGTCATTGATTTTAACCTCCACCGATTTGCCGTTCCATAAGTTGGTTACCCGTACCCAAGTGCCAAACGGCAGGGATAGATGGGCCGCCGAAAACGAGTACATATCGTACTTTTCGCCTGAGGCTGTTTCGTTTCCGTGCAGTTTGTCGCTGTAAAAACTGGCTTTGCCCTCGTAAGTCTGGGCCTGTACCTGCATGGGCCAACACAGGGCCAAACAGGGTAGTGCGAATAAAAGGTAACCGCGCATATGTCCCATATTAGGGCATCAATTTTACGCTATGTATCCCCTAAAATCTTAACCAACATATTGTCACACGCATGGCCAATCCTTACCTGGCAGGCCAAACGGGAGGTGTCGGTAGTGTTAAACAAGGAATCGAGCATGGCCCATTCCGCATCAGAGGCGGGTTCACCAACCTGTTCATACCCTTCAAGCACACACACATGGCAGGTAGCGCATAGGGCCATGCCTCCACAGGTGGCCTGTATGGGGTATCCATTGCCCTTGAGCAATTCCATAAGGCTCAGCGACATATTGGTAGGGGCTGGAAGCGTCACCACGGTTGCATTGGGGCCAGCCACCTTTATTTGAACCAAATCTTTGTCTATCATTTAATTAAAATCCATTTATTCCGTTTACGGTGGTGTATTTCATGTTAAACATGCTGTTGGGGTGAAGCCGTTTCCAGGCACTCTGGGCCATTAGGGCAGCTTCATGGTATCCACAAAGGATCAATTTAAGTTTGCCCGGGTATGTGTTAATATCACCTATGGCATATACGCCAGGTATATTTGTTTGGTAATCAAGTGTATTGTCAACCTTTATGGCTTCTCCATCCATGTTCAGGCCCCACTGGGCCAGGGGGCCAAGCTCAGGCCGCAACCCAAAGAGCGGAATGAAATAGTCGGTATCGAGATGGGTAGGCCAACCGTCTTTGTTGCTCACTACCACCTTGTTGAGCCTTCCGTTTCCGTGCACTTCGGTCACATTGGCATCCAGCATTAGGCGCACTTTCCCTGATTGGCTCAGGGCCATGACTTTTTCTACCGAATCAGGGGCGGCCCTAAACCGCGAACTTCGGTGAACCAGTGTGAGTTCTGCCGCTATATCGGCCAAGAATATCGTCCAATCCAGCGCGCTATCGCCGCCGCCGGCCAGCACCAGTTTCTTGCCCTTGTAGGCATCGGGATTTTTCACAAAGTAGTCCACCCCCTTGTTTTCAAAGTCGTCAAGGGACGAAATGGGTGGTTTTCGCGGTTCAAATACACCTAACCCGCTGGCTATGACCAAAATTTTGGCTTGTATCTGGTTCCCGCCCGAGGTAGTGATCAAAAAGTCGCCGCTTGGGTTTTTTTGTAGGTCTGTGGCCTTTTCACCCAGCGACCAGGTGGGTTTAAAGGGGGCAATTTGTTCTAGCTGACGCTGGATAAGCTCACCGGCCAACACCACCGGATACCCCGGTATGTCATAAATGGGTTTCTTGGGGTATATCTCTGCCAATTGCCCGCCTGGCTGGGTCAACACATCTATCAAATGACACCTCATGCCCAGGAGGCCTGCTTCAAACACGGCGAACAGGCCTACCGGCCCTGCCCCTACAATGCATATATCTGTTGTAATCATGTGTATGTCGGTGCGAAGGTATGCCTCGCCATGAGCCTATACAGGAAACATAGGGGCCAAGGGTAGGCGCGGTGTGTAACCCCAATGCCACCCGCAAAGTTTTTTTATTGGGCTATTTCACTGAAAAACATGATGGAGCACAGGAAGGCTTTTGAGTTCCTTAAAATCGTCTAAATGATACGAAAGGTAGGATAAAATCTTGCCCAGCAGGGCAATACGCATGGGCTTGGGCAATGGGTCAGGTTCTTGTCCTTGAATAAGCTGATGGAGTGCCAGGGAATCATATGAGGTTGAAGGCTCTGCCACCAAGTTTTTGGTTTCCATAAAGCCACCCATGGATAGGTGCAGAAGGCCTCCCTGTGGCAAGCCGGAGGGCTCCAGTCCCAGGTTTCTGGCCAGCTTAATAAGGAATAGATGGGGCCAGTATGGGCTTACTATATCGCAGTTATTCAGTGAAATGGCTTGTCCCCATAGGTCGTCAAAAAGCTGTTCGTCGCACTGGGCATGTACCATGGTTTTTTGCAGCACCTCTGCGCAAAACAGGGCAATTGCCGTTTTTGACATATTGCCTTGTAATTGTAGTAAGGGAGGGTTAGCCCTAAGTTCTTTGGCATACTGCATATTCTGGTTTTCGCGGTGCCTATACACCATATCAAGCAGCGTAATGGGCTGGAGCATGGAGGGCGTTATTTGGCTGCGGCGACCATGTATGCCCTTGCACATAAATGTACATACACCCTGGCGCCGGGTATAGATGCGCGCTATGGCATCGTGGTCGCCAAAACGCAAGGAACCCAGTACGATACCCTTGTCGGGTTGCATTATCGTACCACCATTATCTTGGTGATATGGGTTTGTTCGCCATTGCGGTTGGCGCTAAAGGCCAGGTAAACACCTGAGGAAACACTCATTCCAGAGAAATCTTTGCCATACCACACGGCGGTGCCGCCCTGGGCATTGGTTTCATATACCAGGTTACCTGATATGTCGGTTATCTTCACGTTGGCGTTTGGGGTGAGCCCGGTAATGGCTATGGGGCCGGTGTAGCCTGGCCTAACGGGATTGGGAAACACATACACTTGTTGCTGTAAGGAATCCCCTAAGGTAGCCTGTGCCCGATAGGATACCAAACCCTTGGAAGTAGCAAAAAACGCCTCGCCGGTCTTGCCGTCTATGCCTATGGCATACACCATATTGGAAAGCAAGGGGCTATTGTCAACCGTGAAACGGTACAGTACTTCGTCGCCATTTGAATTGGTCACAAATACCCCGTTGTTGGTGCCCAGCCATTTTTGATTGGCACCATCCACAGCTATACAGTTTACTTTCTGTCCTTCAAGGAGATACGCAGAAACATCGCCATCGGTCACTATGGGGCGGGTGGCATCAAAGGAGGCATTGGCTTCAAACACATTGTCAGGATTATATACTACACAAACGCCTTCGCCGGTACCTAGCCAAATATTGCCATCCAAGTCCAGGGCCATACAGTACACGTCGGGGGCAGGCAGGTTGCCATTGCCCACGCTGGTATTTATGTGCTTCACCTTGTCGTCGCTTTCGTTTAGTGGGGTACCCCCGTCATTAAACACGTATATGCCGTCCAGGTGTACAATAAGCCATTTTTGACCGCTTTCATCCACCAAAAGGCGGGTAACCCTGTTATCAGGGCCCAGGAAAAAGGATTTCCATGTGCCGTTGGCCGTGCGCACGGCCAGGGAGTTTTCGGCATATTGCACGCCCATCCACAAATTGCCCTGTGTATCCAGGTCTATACCAGACACCAGCACGAGGGCATCTGGGTCGGTACCGCCACCTGCCGGTGCCAGGGCGCCGTCGGTATTGTCCTTGCCAAATACCTGTACTTCGTTGTCGGAAATCATCGCGACACCCTTATTGAAACTCGCCAGGTATTTCGTCCCACGCACTTCATCTATCCTCACCTGGTGTATGTCACGCAAGGGGCTCAGGGCTGGGGTGTTGCCTCCGTGCAGGTTCTGCCATTTATTGTCGGCAAATACATAGGCCCCATTGTTTAAAAACCGGGGATTGTAGGCCAAATCGACACCGCCGCTGGCCACCCATAATTCACCCTTGGAATAGTCAAAGTCCCAGGCGGTAGGCCCTCCGGGGCCGTTTGGGGTAAAGTACCTCCGTGTTTCGCTAAACTTGATGAGGCCATTTGACATGCTGCTCACCCACATGGTGCCCTCATGGTCAAGCATGCCGTGGGAGGGCGCATTGGTTAGTACTGAGTCATGCTGGCCATCAGATGACAGTATGGAGATATGGTTCCATTTGGTAACCACCAATTTGCCGTTTTGCACATCCATTTGCCTCACGGTAGCCTTGGGGAGTGGGCCATACGGGCTATAGGTGCCCCCGTCATATTCCAGTAGGCTGTCGTTAGCAAAATAGAGGATCAAGCGGTTGTCAAACACTTCCATCAAACTGCAAGGGGATGGATGGGTGGTAACCCAGAAGTTAAAATCCAAAAGGTTATCGTTTAGGCTTCCCGAGCGAATGCCATTTTTTGTGGCAACAAAGACGCGGTTTTGAAAAACGACCACGTCATTCACGGCCAGTTGGTTGCCACGTTCATCCAGGTTCAGGTATGACTCGCGCACCTCGCGCTTTTCAATATCGTACACCACTACCCCAAACGCGGTGGCCATATAGGCCAAGCCACTGTAAAAGAAAAAGTTTACTACGGTTTTGTCACCGCTTATATTGGCGTTGTCGGCTATAAACGGTATGGGGACCACATAGTCGGGGCCCAGCATATCAACCATTCCGCCGCTATAGGCCACAAAGACATGGTTGGTAGCTGGCTCATAGGCTAAGGTATGGGTCATTACGTCGCTTAGCCCGTCCACGGTGGACAGAGAAGTTACTGAATTGTCTTCTTTATCAATGAAAAATACCCCGTTGGTGGTGCCGCAATACACCCTGGTAGGTGTTTCAACGGCCTTTAAGGCTTTGGCCAGGTGTAGGTGTGCCCTCCAATCCCCTATGCCTATCTGGGCTGCCAAAGGGGTAACCATGCAGGCGATAAGCAACAATTGGATTGAAAAAGGCTTGATATTCAATGGTTTTGGCATAAAATAGGTAGCTGGGACAAGGCAGCAAAACGCATAAGTACCTAAAATAGTGGTAGGGTTGCGAAATTAAATAGCCTATGGGTGGCGGGCGCAATAGGATTGAAGGTACCGTGAATTTTGTTCAATTTCTTCATATTGTGCCATATCCAATGAAGGGTCGTTCAGCCAATGGCATAATTCATTGGCTGTGGGCGCATGTGCTAGCCCGGGCCACAAGTAGTATTCCAAACCGCCTTTGTACCATTTGTCGTCTGCCAATTTTTGGCCTTGAGGTAGTTGGGAAACAACGTTTTCAGTAATCATATACACCATAGGTTGGGCGCAGCACATTGCTAGGGCGGCCCAGTTCATCCAGCGCTTAGGCATTTGGCCATAGGAGGCCATGCGCTGGGCCAGCAGCACCAGCAGGGGTATGTAGGCAGGGAGGTAAAACACGTGGGCATCGGTAACGGGATACCTGGCGGCAAAAAGCCAAATGGTGAGGGCCATGGTGGCCAGGCCCATTTGATATTGATTTCGGCGGCCCTGCCACAGCGCGGCAATCATGGCTATGCCTACACATCCGAAATTGTACAGGAGATAGGCCAATGATAGGACCAACCCCTTGAGCAGTACCTGCCACTGAGCGGTGAGGACTTCATCTTTAAACGCATTGTCAAACAAGATACTGGATAGGGTATTGGTATGAAGCAACCACGGAGGGACCACTAGGGCAAGTGCGGGTAGGCCAAAAGCCAGCAGGCCCAACAAATGCATATGGAAACGAAGTTGGTGGGCCCATACAGACCAAAGGACAAGAAAAGGCAGGTAGAGCACAAACTGGATATAGACCCACAGGGCCATGCCCAAGAGCCATGCGGTGGCTATGTGCCATTTGCTTTGCCTATGGATATGCCATTTGTAGAACCATAGGCAGGCCACAGAGGTGATAAAAGCGTTGGCCGCATATACCTCTACCTGGCAGGAATGCCGCCAAAAGGTGAAAGAAAGCCCAAGTGAGAGTAAGGCCGCTGAACGAAGGATAACAGGCAGTGCCATGGCCGAAAAGAGCTGACGTAGTACGAGAAGGGTGGCTAGCGACCAAGCCAGGGATGACCAGGCAAACACTTGATGGGGCTCATAAGAAGGAAAAATTAGGTGTAGGGCGTACAGCCAGTTTGCGTAGGCCATGTGTCCGGTGGCATTGGTAGCCCACTGAAATCCCTGGCTGCTGCCCAGTGTAAAGCCCAAAGAGTCGCCCAGCAGCGGCCCATTGGCTTGGCTGCCTTGATAGAGGATCGCCAAGAAGCACAGGCAGAGGTAGTCAGCGCGGGCAGAAAGGTGGTTCAACCAGTTCATTTAATGCATTTACAAGACTTTTAACAGCTGCCAAATTAGGGTTTGGATAGATTTGCCGCTTATTGACACATCATGGAAACCCGCCACCTCATAACCCTGCTTATATTTAGTGCAGTAGCGTTTTTTATGGCATTTAGGTACCCGCTGGGTACTACCGCCCTGGAATGGAAGGAATGGAACGAAGCCTATATAGAGGCCAAGAAGACCAACAAGCCACTGCTGATAGATGCCTATACCGACTGGTGTGGCTGGTGCAAGCGGATGGATGCCGATACCTATAGCAAGGCGCAGGTAATCAGCTATATAAACAAACACTTTGTGCCCGTGAAATTCAATCCCGAGCTTAAGCAAACCTATAAGGTAGGCGAAACCGAAATGTCAGGCCGCGAATTGCTGGCCAACCTATCGGGTGGGCAGGGGGTAGGGTACCCCACCACCTTTTTCCTTTCAATTGAAAAAAACCAGGTAACCATGGTACAGGGCTATCACGGCCCCGACGACTTCATGCCCATCCTTGAAGAGAAAGTGCGCTGGGCCACCGCTAAATAGGCCGACCCGATACTTTTGCGCCATGGCGCGTAAGAGCAAGCCCATCAAAATGGCTTCAGTAGCCGTACAGGGCTACGATTCAGAAGGCAGGGGGGTAGTGAAGGAAAACGGCAAGGTGGTATTTGTGCCCGGAGCCTGTAGGGGTGATGTCATTTCATTGACAACCAATAGGCAGCGGAAGAACCACTATGAAGGGCGACTGGATCTTTTGGAGCACGCCTCACCCGAACGCGCGGAACCTTTTTGTGCACACTACGCCGACTGCGGAGGCTGCAAGCTGCAACACATACAGTACCTGGCACAACTGGCCCTAAAGGAACGGCACGTGCATGATGTGGTACAGCGCATAGGAAAGGTGCAAGTGGTTGATTTTATGCCCATAGTGGGCTGCGGAGAGACCCAGTACTACCGCAATAAATTGGAGTTTTCGGCATCGGCCCTCAGGTGGTGGCCACAAGGAGGGGAAGGCATGGTCCCGGAGGCATTGGGCGCACTGGGCTACCACGCGCCAGGACGATGGGACAAAGTGCTACACATAGACCAATGCCACCTACAGCCCGAGCCCAGCAATGCCATTCGCAATGAAGTGTTTGCACATGCCACAGCACAAGGTTTGCCATTTTATGACCCGCGCAGCCACCAGGGGGTACTGCGTTCTGTACTGATACGAAACAACGAAAAGGGGCAGTACATGGTGGGCATTATGGTAACCAGTGCCGGGGCAGGCTATGCCCCATTGCTGCTGGCCCATTTGAGGGAGCGGTTCCCTGCCATAGAAACAGGATTTTACTACCTAAATGACAAGCACAACGACACGGTATATGACCTGGCCCCCCACCTGGTGTTTGGCACAGGGCAATTGGTGCAGGCCATTGGTCAGTATTCCTTTTTGGTAGATGCCAAGTCTTTTATGCAAACCAATTTGCGACAAACGGAAGTGTTGTACCAATGGGTAAGGCAATTTGCCGGTTTGGAGCCGGGGGAAACCCTCTACGATTTGTTTTGCGGGGTGGGCACCATTGGTATTTATTTGGCGCAAGATTGTCAGCGTGTTATAGGAATAGAAACCGTGGAGGAGGCGGTGGGCATGGCGCAGCAGAATGCCAGGCTGAACGGAGTGGGCCATGCGGTGTTCCTGATGGGTACGGTGGAAGAACTGTTGAACGGGGAATGGGCCAACAAGCATCCACTGCCAGATGTAGTGGTGGTAGATCCGCCCCGAATGGGGCTGCACCCCAAGGCATTGGAGGCCATACTCCAGTTATTGCCCCGCAGGGTGGTGTATGTGAGCTGCAATCCGGCCACCCTGGCCCGCGACTTGGGCCTACTACAATCCAGATACACCATAGACAAGCTGGTGCCGGTGGATATGTTTCCGCACACGCCGCACGTGGAGTGTGTGGCACAGCTCAATAGAATGTAGCATGGCGGATAAGAAATGGGCCGGAAGGCTTTTGGAGGGTATTCGGCTGTGGAGTTTCCTGGGCTTTGTAATGTTGCTGACCCTCTGGGGCCTGGTGCGGTGGCAAGCGTTGAGGCACAAAGTGGCCCTGCCACATGATGATGCCATAGGGGCCATGGCAGCCACGGGCAACCTCTGCACGTTTGAACACCAAATGCGGGATTCACTTGAAAATGGTTGGTTTTCAGAAAAGGCCGTGCCGGTAGGTACTTGGAAACAACGTTTTTTTGGCAACAATGGGGCGGATATGGGTACGGTAGGAAGAGGCATGTTTTCATGTGATACCCATCCGCCGCTATACTTTCAGTTGGCCTACCTGCAATATAGGCTTAAACCATTTACCGTTTCTAGTTCCATATACATCAATATATTGTCGGAACTGGGCATACTGTTTCTGCTGATCCTATTTTGGCGAAGGCTGGGGCTAAGTGGGGTGTGGCCCTACCTGCTGGGGGTGGTGGCCATTATGCATCCCGTAGTGATTACGTCGTTGCTAACATCTAGGCATTATACGTTTTATGCTTTCTGGGCACTATGGGCACTATATGCGGCACACGGGTATAAAACCAAGGGGGGAATGGTTTGGCTAATTGTGCTATTTGCGGCTTGCCTGGGCGGCATGCTCACGCATTTTCAGTTTGTGCTGCTGCTGCCAGTGTTGCTTTGGTGGTGTGTGGGGGGGGTGTCGGCACTGCGTCAATGGCGGATAATGGCAGTAGCCGCAGTGATGGTTCTCATGTTACTAATAGGGCTGGAAGCCTGGCACCCTGGTTATATGGTGCGTTTGATCTATAGGGCGGCAGGGGGCTATGCCACGCCAGAAAGCCGGTCTCGCGTAGAGGTGGCCTTGTATGCGCCCCTTAACCTTTTGTTTGGCACGGTAATAACCCAGTTTTTTAATACTTGGTGGAAAGTAGTTGGGGTGTATGTTGCCCTGGGGATTGTGGCTGGGTGGACAATGGCAAAGTGGCGGGCACCAAAGGCGCAAGCACCCTTATGGTGGGTACCCATATTATTTTTTGGTCTATCACTGGGCATGTTTTTGGCCAGCCGGGTACCCTCACATGTGTTTATGAACGACCGGTACCTGTTGGTTTTCACGGTGATGTGCCTACCGGCCTTTGGCAAGGTCTTGGTCCAGTTTTCCCCACGGTACAAGAAAGCCCTGGTATGGATCCTTGTGTTATCCAGTACGGTGCTTACCGGGTATAGATTGATGCAAATACCTGTGAACCATGAAATTAATGGTCATGTAGTGATTTTGTCAAATGCCAGGGGGCACATAGGGAGCGCAGTGGCTGAAATGGGTGACGGTGTCCTTTGTACCATTTCAGGTATAGACCAAGACAGCGTGCTGCAATCGGTGAATTATGTACAGCACATGGAAGTGAAAGCCGATTGGCTTTTGCTCACCCATGTCCATCAATCGCCTGCCATGCAGCTTGAGTATGAGCGGTTACTTGGGCTGGTGGGCAAACCTAGGTCTTTTTTGAGCGGACATTTGCTGTACGGCCTGCCGTAAGGTGTTTACAATAAAAAACAGGCTGTAGCACAGGGTAATATCCACGTAACGGACATATAGGGACCTGTTAGGCGGATTTGCCATTGGCCCAAGGCCGGGCAGCCACAAACCAAATGACAATACCTATCAAAGCAAAGAAATACACGGTGGTGGATAGGCTTTTTATGATAGAGAAAGCTCCGGTGATGCCTACGGTAGAGGCCGAAACGGAGGGGAAATGGTGGATGAGGGAGATGATGCCAAAGTTCTCAAGGTAGTCGGCGGTGCCTGCCAGCACGGGAAGCAGGCAGAGGATGTAAAGTGCTGAATGATACCTGCCAAGCCGAAGCAGGAAAAAAGCCATGACCTGTGCATAGGCTAGGGCAAAGAGGCCAGGATAGACCATGTCAAGGGGGATCTGGGTGTAGAGGTAAGCATGGCGGCCTTCCTGGCCCAGGGAGTGAAGCAGGCGGATTACATACGCGTGGTCATAGCCCAGGGGCATCATGTCGGGCAGGGCCATGCCGCCGGCCAGGTTCACGGTGTAGGGTATGGTGTAAAGGAGCATACAGGCATATACCGCATTGGTGACAATGAACCAAATGAGGGCTTTTTTGCCAGTGGTTTTTGCAAGAAATGAAAACAATGGCTTAGGCAGGTGAAAAGACATGGAGTTGGGTTATTTACCGGTCAAAATTCAAGGTAGGATGGCCAAGAAAAGAGAGATATACCAAGAAATACCCGGTTCGAAGGGTTTTTTTTGGAAAAAGTAATAGGGATGATTAACAAGGTAGGATGGCGGCCCTACAATTATACCGGCAGGGGCTCACCCGGTGCATAGATGGTTTTCACCACTTTGTTATCCACTGGGTTAAGGGTTTGTAAAAACAGGTACAGGGCTTTGAGCTCGGTATCGGTCATGCGCGAAAAGGCTCCCCAGGGCATGGGGCTGGTAGTGCCCAGCCTGCCGGCCCTGAACCGTCTTATGAATTCGTCCTGGTCCCAGTTGGCCATGACACCTGACTCTTTATGGGGAGTAATGTTTGGTGAAACAAAGGCATAGCCCTCTGATAAACCTTCGTGGGGCGGGAAGAAACTGCCACCGGCAAACTCCTGGCCCACCAGGGCGCCTGATTTAAGGTCGCGTTCGGTATGGCAGCCCATGCAGTTGGCCACGCTTCGGGCCAGGTATTCACCGAAGGCTGGGGTAGGGGCTATTTCCACTTGGGAGGGTGGTGGGGAGTTAGGGCCCTTAGGTTTTAGGGCGCCAAAAGCCAGCAAGGCCTTGCCCAGGAAACTGGGTTTTGTGGGTTCTACTGCGTGGCCCACAGGTTCTTGTGAACGCAAGAATGAGACAATAGCCAGAAGGTCGGCATCGGATAGCTGCTGAAAAGGCATAAAGTCAAACAAACAATGTCCGGTGTGGCCCACGGAATGGCGCAGGGCACGGGCTATGAGTGGGTCGCTTATGTTGCCAATTCCTGTAAGTGGGTCAGGCGTAAGGTTGGGTGCCCTAAACGATCCGGGTGGAATGTGGAGTTCCCAGCCACCAACCAGCGGCATTTCCAGGCCCGCTTCTACCTCCATGATTTTGTGCATGGGCACATGGCAGGTAGCACAATGCGCGGGGCCAAAGACCAGGTGCTTGCCCCTGTCAATTATGGCGGAGTCGGTACTGGCCGCTATATGGGGCAAGGGGGCATCAAAGGTCTTGTTCCAGGTGAGCAGCACAAAGGCTACTACGCCAACTATGAGCACTGTTAGCCCTATTCCCAGCCATTTGAGTAATGTCAATACCTTTTTCATGGATTTTGGTTCTTAAGGTATGTTGGTTGTTTGAAAGTGTACAATTATGGGTGTGGGCAGTGGACATGGGCACCACAGGTAGTGTAGCCCGGTAGCAACAGCCACAGAGGGAGGGACTCACTCCAGGTTATCCCAAGCTGTGGTGCCGTTGGCTTTAATTTGTAAGATTGCGAATAAGATACCACCCCAATGAGCCCAGCCAGTGACAGCATGGTGCCCATACCTATGGAGAAGTTGATAAATACAGCCACCAATGCCGAAACCGCTACGCCCCAAAAGCCGTCCTTTTTCCATTTGAGCAATCGGTAGGCAAAAAACACGTTGGCTATTCCTATGATCCCCAGTAGGATGACAAGATAGGATGGAGCTGCCTGGGGCAATGCCTTCATCACAAAATCAGCGGCAAATAGGTTGGTCAATGCCGTGATCGAATTGGCCAAGAGTAAGAGTACCAGCCAAGCGGTGACGCATCCGTGGCGTTGTTTCTGTTCAAAGTCGGGTTGTTCAAATTCGTTCATCGAAGTAGTTAATTAAAAGGTGTTGTGGCGTGCTCTGGCATTACTTGGCAGACGCCTATTGCCCTGTATGTACACATTGCTGAAATACAGCTGAATGTAGTTAAAGGGTGGAGAGATGGAAGCCGGGCGGTGCAAATAAGCATGAGCAATATTAGCTGAATTTTTAACCAGTTGCACCCATTGGGCAAAAAAAATTAACCTATGTGCCGGCGCGGCCTAGAAGCATGCCAAATTCTGGTTATTTGGGGGGGTGTAAAAAATGGACCGAGGTACACGGGCAGGCTGCCGGTGGGCCTATACCTGCTGCACGTGCAGACCAAGACCGGCCGCTACCACGGGCGGTTTGCGGTGGGGGAGTAGGGGGGGTGATTCTTCCTGCTTCTGTAAGTGTTGGCCTTGGCACCAAAATAGGTCGGGTGGACAGGTTATTTTCGTGAATTATTCAATGAATGTAATGCAGTGTAAAACAATAATTTTAGTTCTCTTCCCCATGTGTTTTCATGGATTGGTAGGAGCCCAGGGCCAATGGACATGGGTGGGGGGCAGCAAGTATGCCAACGATGGCGGCGAGTACGGAAAGCCTAGGGTTTCGGACACAGAGAATTGGCCGCCGGCGAGAACCAAAATGTGCACTGCATTGGATGACAGCAACCAAGTGTGGGTATTTGGCGGTTCGACATTGAATCATAAAATCAAGATTAGCAATATGCGAAATGACCTATGGAAATGGGATGGGCGAACATGGCAATGGGTAGCAGGTGCCGATACTGCCGATAACCTATGGGAATACCACTACCAAAGGAATCCAAGTGCCAGAAAATCAGCGGCATGTTATTTAGATTCACTAGGAAATTTTTATGTTTTCGGAGGGCTATCAATTATTGGTAAAGACTCAAGTAAGTATAAAATAGCAGTTACCTCCGATTTTTGGAAATATGCAAGGAAGGACAACGGTTGGGCTATGTTGGGCGGAGATACTACCGGTAAGGATTCAACGGTTTTTGTGGAAAAGGGAAAGACAAGTCCAATAAACAAACCAGGGCCTCGGTATTCTACAGTTTACTGGAAAAGGCAAGGCAGTTTTTTTCTATATGGCGGGCGAGGGCTAGACCAAAGCGGACAAATTGAGTCGGGTTTGGATGAATACTGGCAATGGAGCGAAAACCAATGGACTTATAAAATGGGTTCGGAGGACGGAAATTTCTCTTTCTATCCGCAGCTAGGGGCCGGTGATTCAGCATCTTGGCCGGGAGCAAGGTTTTATACGGCAAGTGTTACAACCACAGATGGTTCATTGTATTTGTACGGTGGTTCGCTCCCCCCTATTCAGTATGACTATTATACCAAGAATGATTTATGGAAATACCAGGAAGGGATATGGACTTGGCTTTCTGGAAGTGAGGATTACTATAGCGAGGCAAGATATTGCATCAAAGCCTACCCCAACTTATGCGATCCCGGGGCAAGGGGCCAAACAATGCTATGGGGAGGAAAGAATTCGGAGTTATTTCTTTTTGGTGGGTATTTTCATTTTATGCCTTGGCGAATTACAAATGACCTATGGGTATGGGACGGAAATAATTGGCACTGGAAAAGGAAGAATACCTCGTACAATGGTCGTGGTATATACGGGGAACTTGGCAAGCCAGGTGTGAACTCTTGGCCAGGAGCCCGCATGGGCTCTGCCACCTGGACCGACAGCCTGGGCAACCTATGGCTTTTTGGCGGGTATGGTTATGATGCCGATAGCAACCTGGGCTACCTGAACGACCTGTGGAAATACACCCCCGACTACACGGTGGCCACAGAAACGCCCCATGCCCAGGAAATGGCCCTATACCCCAACCCCAGCCACGGCAGGCTTACCATAGGGCTGCCCCATGCGGGTGATATACAATGGATTGAAGTGATGGACCTGCAAGGTAATACCCTGCTGCGCCAGGAAAGTCAGCTTGGCACACTGGGCACTGCTGCCGTGGACCTGGGCAGGCTGCCAGTGGGCCTATACCTGCTGCACGTGCAGACCAAGACCGGCCGCTACCACGGGCGGTTTGCGGTGGGGGAGTAGGGGGGGTGATTACCCATCACGTTCGTTCTGCCGGATTTCGGCTTTAAGGCGTTCCCTATAGACTGCATAATCTATTATGTTGCTTATCAGTAGGATGACTTCTGGGTCGTTGGAATATAGTGATTTATTGTCTGACAATGACCCGAGAAACACCTTGTTTTCGACCACCAATCTTGGTTGATGCCCCTTTAGATAATCAATTACCAAGCTGTTTTTTCGACGGCGGGTAATGGTTATTCTACCATCGTGCCAAAATGATAGCCGCCCAGGCTCCTTCATAACGTGGTGATCTAATTTGTATTCAAGGGAGTGGCAAGAGATTTCCGGATTGTCAAAACCTACCATCATGTAGCAGCCCCTATGGCTCGACTCATACGTCTCTTCCGTTTCATAGTCATAAACATCATAAGAGAAAATGGCAAAATTCACCGTAAAGAAGTTACCGGCTTCATCTTCCAGCACCAAGAATCGGTACATTTCAGTAAAGGTATAACCGCCAAAGGTGCTATATTTACCAAATCTAATCCCTTTATCTTCAATTAGTTTGCTTGTTTTGCTTGAAAGCGATTCAAAACGGTTTGCATCTGAAGTGTCATAGAATACATTTTCTAACTTTAGAGACAAGGACTTTACCCAGTTTTGGCTATATACGTCCAATAAATAGTGCCTTCGGGGGTACCTCGGCGCCATGGTAAAGAAATCATTGGCAGTTTCAAGAAATTTCTCGTCTTCTATCTCTTTTATATCCAAACGATACCATTCCTCGGCAGACGGTTCGGTGTACGTATTGTGGTTGGCTACGAATTCAATTATGGAATTGAATTCCACCTGGGTATATTGGCCAGAGACCTGGGTATAGAAGTGCAGGTCATAACCGTTTACCACGGCTACATAGGGGCTATTCACAATGGCATTGTATTGAAATGCCTGCGCTAACACATTATCGGTTAGCGAAATAGCGTGCGCCTTGCATTCAATAAGCAATAGCACTTTTCGCTCCCCTTTGGTATGGCCATACACAATTAGGTCTGCACGCCCGGGCCTGCCTTTGGCAAAGCTTGACATGGGTACTTCAACATCAATCAAATCATAGGATAGGCCGGCTTCTAACAACAATTCAATCATACCCTGGCGAACCAGTTCTTCAGGGTTCATCCATATTACCTTTTGCCTTATTTTACACAAGAGATAGGTTTTGCCTTTGCTCTGATAGCATTCCTTTGGCTCTAACGGGATATTTATACGCATGGGATATATGGTTTTTATATTTAGATAAGTGTATTTGTTGCCAAGCAGTGCTGCCTATATCTTTTCAAAGTTTTGGCCCAGCAACTACTATGAGTATAGGCATCTTCATGCTTACTTGGTTTCAAACTTAGATTTGGCCATATGTATCTCCGCTGCTATGGTCTGCTTGAGCCGGTCATGAATACCCGCAAACTTTTGCTTGGTTTCGGCCAGCACCTGTTCTATGATTGCCTGCAATTCTAGGTCAGTGGGTTCCCTATATTGGGTTAAGATATTTTTTTTCAATATATTACGATTTTCTTGTGCGTTTGGCATACATACTTGTGCCTTTTGGTAAATGAAGGGTGTGCGTGTACTTATATACACAGGGCTTGGCGCGTAGGCCAGCCCTGTGTAGGTTTTTTGAGCCACAGTTATTGTATAAGGTTCTATAAATTAATAGCATAGCCAGTGGTATATGGGCTAAAGCCCGCTCCTTGACCAGTTTCTGTAGTAGGGCATTAGCAGGGTGAATGCTGGCTTGGCAAGTGTTATACGCGGCTAGTACCATAAAAAACAAATATACCTGGCCCAGGGCCCACAGGGCGCAGGGCACACCACCCCACCCCGCCGGGCCAGGGCCGGCGCGGCCTAGAAGCATGCCAAATTCTGGTTATTTGGGGGGGTGTAAAAAATGGACCGAGGTACACGGGCAGGCTGCCAGTGGGCCTATACCTGCTGCACGTGCAGACCAAGACCGGCCGCTACCACGGGCGGTTTGCGGTGGGGGAGTAGGGGCCTAATGGCCAGTGCTACACTAGGGTTTAGTGCGTTCGGCGTTGACCACTTGCGGCAACTGGCCGGTGGGTTGCCACAGCACCAGCATGGCATATACCTGCCGGGGGTTGTACCCATCAGGTAGGGCCAAGCTTAGCTGGCGGGTGGTGGAGGCGGCCATTAGGGGGCGGCCCAGCACGGGGGTCAGTGCGGCCCGCACCACGT
>JACPUW010000016.1 GCA_016192035.1 Bacteroidota bacterium | reverse complement strand
TTGCGCCATGGCGGCAAAACTACCTATCTTTGGAGTGATTGAGTATCCAAAACACAAGTCCATCACCAACCTAACGACCTTCGTACAGCAATACTTAACTTATTTTTCTTCGTTAACTGTCAAACAAATTCGACCAGCTCACTTCCCATCGCACCTTAAAGGAATTGAAATTGCGGCCATCGATAATGGAGATGTCTGTTATACGACTTCCCATCGCACCTTAAAGGAATTGAAATGAGAGGTAAGTTTAAAGCTTACCATATCAAAATGTACTTCCCATCGCACCTTAAAGGAATTGAAATCTCCCCACCGCATAAGGTTGTATAAGCTGTCGATGCTTCCCATCGCACCTTAAAGGAATTGAAATAGGACATCACGGGACTGGACAGCGGTAACGCCCACGTCTTCCCATCGCACCTTAAAGGAATTGAAATAAGGAAAATACTATTTTGAAGGTATAAAAAAAGTAACTTCCCATCGCACCTTAAAGGAATTGAAATCGTGGCAGTAGTAGGCTATCTTGGCGTTGGCCTTTTCTTCCCATCGCACCTTAAAGGAATTGAAATCTGACAGGTGCGGGCAGGCTTCGACAAGCCCAGCGACTTCCCATCGCACCTTAAAGGAATTGAAATTGTCGCGCCATGTCCCGGTTTACCGCATAAATGGTCTTCCCATCGCACCTTAAAGGAATTGAAATAGGGTGGGGCTCCAGTTGCCCCACCTGCGATGCGACCTTCCCATCGCACCTTAAAGGAATTGAAATGGCTATATAATCTACAGTGCTGACGACAGCGCAATACTTCCCATCGCACCTTAAAGGAATTGAAATTGTAATCTAAGTGATTAGGTTCTTTCAATTCAACCGCTTCCCATCGCACCTTAAAGGAATTGAAATCTCCTTGATAAGGGGTGTTGCGATTTTAAAAGATGCCTTCCCATCGCACCTTAAAGGAATTGAAATCACGCTTGTTAGTGCTAGGCTGCTCAGCTTTGACTTCTTCCCATCGCACCTTAAAGGAATTGAAATATAGGTTATAACTATTGTGCTGCCCCCTTCCACCGCCTTCCCATCGCACCTTAAAGGAATTGAAATTGGCTAGGTCGAAGTCATAAATAAGTTCATCCCCGCTTCCCATCGCACCTTAAAGGAATTGAAATCTCAGTCCATTATCAACAGCAACGGTTAAGCCCTTGCTTCCCATCGCACCTTAAAGGAATTGAAATTGGGCAAGGTGCTGGAATGGATGAAACAAGAGTATGCTTCCCATCGCACCTTAAAGGAATTGAAATAGCCCTGCGGCAATGGCCACCGCTAGCGTGTTGCCCTTCCCATCGCACCTTAAAGGAATTGAAATAACGGTGCGCATGCTGAGCGTGCAGGGTGGTATGCGCTTCCCATCGCACCTTAAAGGAATTGAAATTCGGTCGTGATAGTCAAATCCATACCCTGCTTGACCCTTCCCATCGCACCTTAAAGGAATTGAAATAGGTTCGCTTTATGCTTGCAATAGATAGTTGTTACTCTTCCCATCGCACCTTAAAGGAATTGAAATAATACTTGCTCTGTTTTTAGGTCGAAAAATTTCCCATTCGCCCGGGCAGGCATACCACCGCCCCAATCCACCCTACATCATCCGCGCGCGCCGCACCAAAAATGGCTGCAGCACCTGGCCAAACCCCAGGCGTATATCGGCGGCCACCAGGTCTATTTCATACTGCGCGCACTTGAGCCTGAGCTGTTTGTTAAAATCCTGCATGTAAGCCCGGTAGTCGGCCTGTAGGTCTTTGGGGTAGGCCTTTACCACCCGGCCGGTTTCCATGTCTATAAACTTGCGCGGCGTGTTGCCAAAGTTGAAATCCACCTCACTCTCCTTGTCCACGGTGTGGAAAAGCATCACCTCGTGGCGGTTGTACTTAAGGTGTTGCAGCGCCTCAAAAACAGCCTGTTGGCCGTCTCCGTTGTCCATCATGTCACTAAATATGGCCACCAGCGAGCGCTTGGGGGCTATCTCTGCCAGTCGGTGAAGGGCATCGGCGGCAGCGGTTTGTTTGGCCCCGGACGGACGGGCCAGCAGCTTCTCCAGCCGGGCATAGAGCATTTGCAGGTGGGTGGTAGAGAGCCTGGCGGGCACATAGTCTTCTAGCACCTCCGAAAAAAGCGCCAGCCCAGCGGCATCGCGCTGCCGCTTGAGCAGGTGGATAAGCGCTGCGGCAGCATAGACCGAAAAAATCATCTTGTTCATCTGCGGGCCAGGATAGTACATAGAACTGCTCGTGTCTATCACCAACTGGCACCTAAGGTTGGTTTCTTCTTCGTACTTCTTGAGAAACAGCTTGTCCGTCCGTGCAAAGAGTTTCCAGTCTATGTGCCGGGTACTTTCGCCCTGGTTGTACAGGCGGTGCTCCGAAAACTCTACCGAAAACCCGTGAAAGGGACTCTTGTGCAGCCCCACTATAAAGCCCTCCACAATTTGCCGTGCCAGCAATTCAAGCGATCCAAATTCTTGCAGCAGCTTGTAGTCAAGCTGTTGGCTTGGGTTTATGGTTTGATTGGGCATGTTTATAGACTCAAAAGCAAATTGGGCTGGAAAGCCACAAAGTAAGGCCCTGCGCACATTACTGTCACCGTTTTGTCAAGCGCTAACAGCCCCCCACAAATTAATAATAGGCTGCAAAACCGTGGGGCACACGCAAATGCAGCCTAATGGGTCATAGATGCATGATGGGGGCTTGTATGGTGGGCTATGCGTCTAGCAGGCTGTCTAGCTTGCGCTTAAGCACGTCTTTGGGGGCGGCGCCCACATGCTTGTCCACCACCTTGCCATCCTTAAAGAACAGCAGGGTAGGAATGCTGCGCACGCCAAACTTGCTGCCCGACATGTTGGCGTCCACGTCCACCTTGCCTACCACCACCTTGCCATCGTATTCTTTTGACAGTTCTTCTACCGTGGGGGCTATCATCAGGCAGGGGCCGCACCACTGTGCCCAGAAATCAATCATCACGGGTTTGCCAGAGGCAATGGTTTCTTCAAATGTTGCATCGGTAACTTCTAGTGCCATTGTGTGTTAGTTGTTTTTGGTTATGTGAAAGGTAATTTCCAATTGGGTAAGCCTACCCAGCAAGTCATTGTTTACGGTGATTTTTTTCTTTTTTGCCAAGGTAAGGTTCAATTTTTCTTGCGGCAGTTCAACATGGAGCAGCAGGGTAGAGTTCCCGCCCTCGGCAGAAATTGCCTGGTTGAGCGCATGTACCAGTGGGCTATCCACATGGGGCAAAGGTAGGGTGAGGCTTATTTCCTTTGGTATCCGATTGCGGGCCTCTTCCAGGAGCAGCGCTTCGCGCAACTTATGATCAGTGAGTTCCTTGTTCCTGAAATCAGGTTCGGCTACCAGCTTTATCATCAGCTTTTCTCCCTCTTTAAGCAGGTGGCCATATTTGAGGTAGGGTTCGCCAAACACGGCCACCGTGCAGGCACCCTCATAGTCTTCTATGGTAAACCGTCCGTACTTGTTGCCTTTGGCCGTAAGCGCATGGGTGGCCTGGGTCACCACCCCGGCTATCCAGCATTCGCCCTGTTTCATCTTAATGGCCTCTACGGAGTTGCTGTTGGTAAAGTATTCTATTTCATATTTATAGTCGTCAAGCGGATGGCCGGAAACAAAACAGCCTATGGTTTCTTTTTCATGGGCCAGTTTGGTTATTAAAGGCCATTCGGCCACACATTCGGCACTGGGTATGGGTATGGTGCTGGTATCCATTTCGCCAAACAGGGAGGCCAACATGCCCCCGCCGCCCGACTTGCGCTGGTTGCCGTATTTCACCGCTTTTTCCACCAGGCCTATCTTATCAGTGGGGCCCAGCTCAAAGTAGCTGGCTCGGGTAAACTGCGCGTCAAAATCAAAGGCACCGGCGTAGGCCAGTGATTCTATGCACTTTTTGTTCACCGCCCGAAGGTTTACCCTACTGGCAAAATGCCATATGTCCCTAAAAGGCCCGTTATCCGTGCGCTCACCTATGATGGCATCTATGGCACTCTCACCCAGGCCTTTTATGCCTCCAAGGCCAAATCGTATCTGCCCGGCTTTGTTCACCGTAAAAGTTTTCATGGATTCGTTTAGGTCAGGCCCCAGCACGCTCAAGCCCATACGCTTGCACTCATCCATAAAGAAAGTGAGCTTTTTTATGTCGCTCATGTTGTGCGTGAGCACCGCAGCCATGTATTCCGGCGGGTAATTGGCCTTGAGGTAGGCCGTGTGGAAGGCCACCACTGCATAGCAAGTGGCGTGTGACTTGTTGAACGCATAGGAAGCAAAGGCCTCCCAGTCTTTCCATATCTTGTTGGCCACGGCCTCATCTATATCGTTGGCCTGGCAGCCAGCCACAAACTTTGACTTGAGCTTGTCCAGTATGTCTTTCTTCTTCTTGCCCATGGCCTTGCGCAGTGCGTCGGCATCGCCTTTGGTAAAACCGGCCAGTTTCTGCGAAAGAAGCATTACCTGTTCTTGATACACGGTGATGCCATAGGTCTCGGCCAAGTGTTCCTCCATTTTGGGGTCGTCATAGCTTATGGCTTCCTTGCCGTGTTTGCGCGCCACATAGGCGGGTATATAGTCCATGGGCCCAGGGCGGTACAGTGCGTTCATGGCTATCAGGTCTTCAAATCGGTCAGGTTTCAACTCCTTGAGGTACTTCTGCATGCCCACCGATTCAAACTGGAAGGTGCCTGAAGTTTCGCCCTTCTGGAACAGAGTGTAGGTCTTGGCATCGCTAAAATCTATGTCGTCCGGCTGTAGGTCAAGCCCATGTCGCTGTTTAACTATGGCCATGGCATCCTTGATAATGGTGAGGGTTTTAAGCCCCAAAAAGTCCATTTTCAGCAGTCCCGCGTTTTCCACCACGTGGTTGTCAAACTGGGTTACCAGCAGGTCAGATGTCTTGGCCTTGGTAAGGGGCACGTGTTCTTGGAGTGCCGATGGGGTAATAATAACCCCGCAGGCGTGTACCCCCAGGTTGCGCACCGACCCTTCAAGCACCCGGGCCTGCTGGATAACCTGGCCCCATTCATTGTTCGGGTCTTGGGTGAGTTTCAATATCTCGTCGGCCTTTTTCATCTCATCGGCGTTCAGGGCTTCCCTGAGCTTGTCGCGTGGGCCAAAGAGGGTTTTCAACGAGGTTTCGGGAAGCGCGTTGGCCAGTGCGTTTACCTGTGCAGGGCTCAAACCCATCACCCTGGCCGTGTCGCGCACGGCCGATTTGGCTGCCATGGTGCCGTAGGTGATGATCTGCGCCACTTGTCCTTGGCCATATTTTCCCACCACATAGTCCAGCACCTTGGCGCGGCCCTCGTCGTCAAAGTCTATGTCAATATCGGGCAACGATACCCGGTCGGGGTTTAGAAACCTTTCAAAGAGTAGGTTGTACCGTATGGGGTCCACATTGGTAATGCCTATGCAGTAAGCCACCGCCGACCCAGCCGCCGACCCCCTGCCGGGGCCCACCCATACACCCATTTTGCGGGCTTGGTGGCAAAAATCTTGAACAATAAGGAAATAGCCAGGGTAGCCGGTCATTTCTATGGTGTTAAGCTCAAAATCCAGTCGCTCACGCACCGCATCGGTCAGCTCTCCATAGCGGGCCAGTGCCCCCTGGTAGGTTAGGTGGCGCAGGTATTTGTTCTCTCCCCGATTGCCGCCGTCTTCTAGGTCGGCTTGATCCACAAATTCGTCGGGTATATCAAACTTGGGCAGCAACACGCTGCGCTCCAAGGTATATGGGCTTATTTTGTCAAGTATCTCGCCCAGGTTTTCTATGCACTGGGGCAGGTCGGCAAAGAGGCTTTTCATTTCCTCCTGGCTTTTTAGGTAGAATTCTTCATTGGGCAACCCAAAACGGTAGTCGCGCCCCCGCTTGTAGGTATAGCGCTTCGGCGTGTTGAGCTGTGCGCCCTCTTTCACGCAGAGCAATATGTCCTGGGCCTTGGCATCGTGTTTTTCCAAATAATATACATTGTTGGCGGCCACGGTTTTAATGCCTGTTTTTTGGCTTATGTCCAGTAATACGCGGTTTAAGTAGTCTTCTTCTTCTAGTCCGTGGCGGTTTAGCTCTAGGTAGTAGTCTTCGCCAAACATGTTTTGCCACTTACGCGCGGCATCTTCTGCCTTTTCCACCCCGTGGTTTAGGGCCAGCTGGGCAATTTCGCCATATAGCCCGCCACTGAGCGCGATTAGGCCGTCCCGGTGTTTTGCTATGGCCTGGTGGTCCAGGCGGGGCACATAGTAGCTGCCTTCTATCTGGGCTAAGCTGCTGAGTTTGCTTAGGTTGTTAAAACCGTCCCGGTCCTTGGCCAGCAACACTACCTCATAGCCGTTGTCCTTGGTGGTCTTGTCGTGCATGTCCTTACACACGTTAAACTCACAGCCTACCACCCCTTTCATCTTTTTTTCATGTGCTTTTTGGGTAAATGTGTAGGCCGCATATAGGCTGCTCATATCGGTAATGGCCACAGCAGGTTGGTTGTCCTTTTGTGCTTTTTCTATCAATTCGGCAATGCCTATGGTACTCTGCAACACCGAATACTGGGTGTGCACATGCAGGTGGCAGAAAGGAGCCCCCAGGGGGCCAACAGGTGCTCCTGCCTCACCGTCCAAGGCCTTGTCACCGGTCAAATCGGCGTAGCCCACATCCTGGAGTATGTCATTGGCCTTCCCGGACAGGTGCTCCATCAAATCGGGCCTGAGCGGTTTTTCAGGCGGTATCACCCCTTGCATGCCCAGCTGGAAAAAACACCGGCCAGTGGCCTCCACGTCGGCGGCGGCATTGTGGGCATCGCCTATGGGCTGGCCAAAAAGTTTATGGTGCAGTTCACCCAGCGTGGGGTACTTAAACTGACCGCCCACACCGCCCGGCAGTGCGCAGTACGCCACCGATTGTTTCATGGTATCCAGCTCCTTGAGCTGTTCCAGCGGATTGTCACCGCCCTGGCGCAGGTACTCGCATCCTATCACGCTCAGGTCAAACCCTATGTTGTGGCCCACAGCGTATGAGCATGTTTCTATGGCCTGCCTAAATTGAGCAAGGGCATGGCCCAGCTCTATCCCCTTTTCCTGGGCCATGGCCGTGCTTATGCCATGTATCTTAGTGGCATTGAATGGTATGGTGAATCCTTCAGGTTTTATGAGCAGGTTGTGGTGCTCCAGTAGGCTCCCGTCGGCGGCATGTAGCTGCCAGGCCAACTGCACCATGCGGGGCCAGTTGTCAAAGTCATGCAGGGGGGCCTTGTAGTTTTTGGCCAAACCAGTTGTTTCCGTGTCGAATACCAGGTACATGGGGGCGGTGTTCATGGGCTGAAAAGCTGTACAAATTAGGCTGCCAGGGCTAGGGCCTCCACTGCTTTTTATCCACGCAGGGTACTTTTGTGGGCCCATGTACAAGCAGTTCATTTTGTTAGTCCTTGCCACCTTTTTTATGGCACCTGCACATGGCCAAAACCCAAAGCGCCTGCTGCGTTCGGAGGTGGGGTTTAGGCTGTCGTTCCCCGTGGTATATGAGCACTTGCCAGAGGCCAAATACCAGCCCATACTCGTGCAGGGATATATGTCATGGCACCTGGGCGCAACCCATGGGCTTGATAACAAGAAGGGACATTTTATGGCCTACATAGAGCCCCAGGTCAATCCCGTGCTCCTGTCGGGCCGCCTTAGCGACCTGGAATTGGGTTGCAATGGGGGCATACGTTACCAAATGCAATTGAATGCCAACAACCAATTGTACTGGGCGGTAGGTACCGGCCCACATTACATTACCGTGCGCACCCGCACTCAGCACCGGGGCTACATTTTTTCCGATAATTTTATCATGGGCTGGCAACATGCTCTGGGTGAGCGCCTGCGGGGCAATATACAGTATCATTTCAGGCATATTTCCAATGCAGGCATCATGCGCCCCAACCAGGGCATAGACAATCATTTTGTGTCGCTAGGGGTGCTGCGGCAACTGAGGTAGGGCGGTGCCCTAGCATAAATACACCTCTGGTAAAAAAAAATTGTTGTCGTTTGTGAATTTGTGCTTAACATTGCTTAACCATTATTGTAATGAGAAGCAGTTTCAGTTCCCGGAAAGGGGTATTGCCGGCTACGGTCATCTTGGGGGTTTGTGCATTAATTGCCGCTTTGCTGGTGAGTGATGTGCTGCTCAAGGACATGGAGCTGCCCTGGACAGTGCATTTCGTTGATCTGCTCTTCATGTCGCTCTTGCTCTGGATTTGGTTTGGAACCCACTATGTAATCGATCGAGGGCAACTGGTCTGCCGGTCAGGGCCATTCAGGGTGGCGGTGCCCATCAAATCCATCCTTTCACTGCACTTGGGCAAACGACTTTGGGTGGGGTACAAGCTGTCACTGAGCATGAAAGGCATGGTGGTGAAGTACAACCGGTATGATGAAATCTATATTTCACCCCGTGATGAGGAGGGCCTGGCAAGCGTGTTGCGCCAAATAAACCCTTCTATTGAGGTGCATGGCAGGTAGGGTAATGTGCCTAGGCACTATGCATATTTTGCCCCTAAAATTCGGTTGCAAGTACGTCTTTGCTATGGGCGTTTGCATATTGCGCCATCATCATCCATTGTTTTTCATGCGCCCTATTGTATTGTTCTTCAGCGTTTGGCTGGGTGGGTTACCCGCTTGGGCCAATATGGCCAATCCTATTCTGAGCGGCTCCTCCGTAGCCGAACCTTTTTTGGCCCGGCATGTATCCATTCTTGGCGAGCGCATTGTGATACACCCTGATGATGCATTTATGTCGGCTGACATACGCGCAGTGTACCGCGTACTGGTGGGAATGGAAGGTGCCGATATACCCTTCATATTCCTTGCCCCAGGGTATAGTGATTCAGCCCAGGTTTGGATAAATGGACAAGCCATTGAACTCCTGCCCCTTCCTATTGAAATCAAAGAATTGTTTCAAAGCGACTCCCTGGTGGGGTATGAAGGTATTTTTGGCTATGACGCATCGCTGGGCAGGTATGAATCACAGGCCAATATGGACCATGCCTATTTTGGTAACCGCGATATGTTTTACTTCAGGGCTAACCTGCCTCCAGGCGAAGCCACACTGGAAGTGCGTTATTTGGCAACGGCATGGCAGGATGGGAGTGGGTATGTAAACAAGTATCAGTTTAAGTATGAACTACTCCCGGCGCGGTACTGGAAATCGTTTGGTAGCCTGGAAGTAGTGCTTGAAGGGACCCACCGCTGGAAAAACCTAAGTACCACCCTGGGCGAATACAAGGAGAGAGGCCAGGACTGGTACTGGAATTTTAAGGAATTGCCACAAGTGAACATAGAGATAGAAATGGTGCCAGTGATACCGCCAGTGGCGCAGTGGATAATACAAGCCGACCCTACCACCCTGGCATACATCCTGGGCATGTTGCTGAGCGTGTTGGAGCTGGCCCTGCTGGTGCGCTATCGCCGCCGCCACCCAGATGCACGCATCAACCCCTGGCTGGCCTACGCCCTGGTGTGGATGCTGCCCATTATGGCCATAGATTATTTTATTGCTGAGGTAGTGCTGGATAGCCTCTTGGGCGGTGCCATGGGGTCGGCACACGGATATGGCATGGTACTCCTGGTGGCCTATATGTATATGTTGCTCATGCCGGCCTACTTGGTGCTTTCATGGGTGATAGACCTAGTGGCCAAAAAGTATTACCTAAGGCGGGAGTAGCGCTACACGGCAAAGCTCTCGCCACATCCGCAGGTGCGGCTGGCATTGGGGTTTTTAAACTCAAAACCCTTGCCGTTCAGGCCGCCGCTGTACTCCAGCACCGTGCCATGCACGTAGAGAAAACTCCTAAGGTCCACTACCACCTTTACCCCGTTGTCTTCAAAGATTTGGTCGCCTTCCCTCAGGGAGGTGTCAAAGTTCATTTCATATTTCAGGCCACTGCACCCACCGCTTTTTACCCTTACGCGAAGAAAGGCGTCATTGCCTTTACCATCTTCATTAATAATTTGATGGATCTTGTTTTTTGCCGTATCGCTCACCGTGATCATATCACACGCTATTCAAGTTTCAAGGTCAAAACTAACAAAAAGGAGCAGCAATGGTTGTTGCAACATCTAAATATGGGACTCAATATAGCCTATTAGGCTGTGAATGACTTTGATATGTATTTCCTGTGCGCGGTCGGCATAGGGGGCCTGCGGGGCCCGAATTTCTACGTCGCATAACGGGGCAATGCGTCCACCGTCTTTTCCGGTAAGCCCTATGACTTTCATTCCCATTTCTTTGGCTGCTTCCATGGCCAGAAACACATTGGCTGAATTGCCGCTGGTGCTTATGCCCAAGAGCACGTCGCCTCTGCGGCCCATGCCGCGTATAAAACGGGCAAACACCTGATCGAAACCGTAATCGTTGCCCACACAAGTGAGGTGGCTGGGGTCACTAATGGATATGGCGGCTATGGAAGGGCGGTCGCTGCGGTACCTGCCGGTGAGTTCTTCGGCAAAATGCATGGCATCACACATGGAGCCCCCGTTGCCACATGATATGATTTTGCCTCCGTTTTTTAGGGATTCAACCATAAAGCTGCCTGCTAGGGCAATTTTTTCGTAGGTAGCGGGCTGGGCAAAGGATTGCAATACCCGCTGTGCTTCTTCAAACTGGGCGCGAATGGTTTCCATGGGGTGCAAGTTTAGGCCTTTTTCCCACCCTTTGGTCAAAAAAATTAATCTTGAACATGAACCATTTTGCTACATATTTGTAGTAGTGTTACCAAATTGTTACCTTAGCATTACCTAAACATTAATGAGCCGTCTTGCCCACATACTGGTCCTGCTGCTCCCATCATGGTGGAGTCAAGCACAGTATGTGCACTATAGTAGTGTGTTTGAGCAGCGTGCATTTGAAAATATCCAGCACGATACCAACAGCAAGCACAAACTGGCCCTCTTTTTTGCCATTGACTCCAGTATGACCGATAGCGCGTTCAACCACTATTACGAAGCCTTAACATTGGAATCGCAGGGCCAAGGTTTCGATAAAAAACCACAGCGCCTATTTCAATCGGTGCAAGACATGCACCTACAGCATTTTGATCAACAAGCCGTATTTCCTGAAATAATGCAGTCCCAAAGGTTTAACTGTGTGAGCGGCACGGCCCTACTGGCCTTTTTCTTGGAACAAAACGACTACCAATACCACATAGAGGAAATGCCATTTCACGTATTTCTTAGCATAGCACACAAGGGCAAGGAGTATATCCTTGAGTCAACGGATACGGCGGTGGGATTTTTTAAGGACAACGAAGCAAACCGCAAAATGTATTCAGGTGATACCATTGACAACAGCGTGTTGTTTCAATTGGTGGGGGCCAATACAGGCCAGCGGTATGGGCTGGTGGTGAAAGGGGAGATAGACCTATTGGAACTGGCTGGCCTGGCCTATTATAATGATGCCGTAAAACTCATAAACCAGGGCAAGTGGCGATTGGCTGCCCGCCAATTAGAGAAGGCTTTTATTCTTTATCCTTCACAGAGAATCAATGAGTTGTATAAATATTCCATCATACAACTGCTCAATGATGAACACCTGGGCCAAAAGGCTATGGAGTATTATCTCCAGGAGTTGCTCAAGCACACTTACCAGGTAGCGGTGAAATAAGGCCGTGTCGGCTTACCCATTCCTTCAGTTGCGCTTCATCTAAAATTGGTTGAATATCCCGTCGGCTTTTGCCGGGTTGCCATTCCCCTTTCATTGATTTGCCATATGAAGCACATGATCATAAGCTGCGCCCTGGTAGCCTGTGCGGGCATGGCCTGGGCGCAGGGCCATGCCAAGCGGGTTTCGGTAGCCATTGAAGCTAAGGCACATGAGTACCCATCGGCCCATATTGAACTTACCTGGGCCGACGACTGGAGCGCAACCAAATGGAGCATATACAGACAGCCTGACAGCGGCGATTTTGAACTATTGGCCACCGTGCAGAGCCCTGATACTACCTACACAGACTTTTCAGTGAAAAAGGGAATGGCCTACACCTATTTGATACACAAGGAAGATGTCACCAGCGTATTGGGGTTTGGTTTGATCATGGCCGGGATAGGGGTAGCCCCTAACCATCACCTTGGCACTTGCCTGGTGATATGGGAAGACTCCTTGGCCACCGCACTGGGCCAGGTGGTGGTGGACTACACCAAAGACCTGGAGCGGGAAGGCTGGAATGTAATGACAATCAAGGAGAAATCAGGTGCTTCTGTCACACGGCTCAAGGCTGTGATACAAGATGCGTACACCCAGAGCGATTCAAGCATTACCCACCTGGTGCTCATAGGCAGGCTGGCGGTGCCCTACTCTGGGTATATGGCACCTGATGGGCACACTGCACTAACAAGCCCCGACCGTGACCACCAGGGTGCCTGGCCATCTGACGCATATTATGGCGACTTGGACGGCATATGGACCGATGAACTGGACCTGGCCTTGAACAAACCCGAACGAAACCTGAACCTGAACCGAAAGGGCGATGGGAAATTTGACCATAATGTACTGCCGGGCAAAGTGGAATTGGCCGTGGGGCGGATCTATCTGGAGAAGTTTAACCAGGTCTATGGCAGAAGGGAAGATTTTTACCGCAGGTATTTTGCCCAGCTGCATGCCCACCGCAGCGGTGCCCTTAGATGGAGTGAACAGGCACTGGTAAACAATGGGTTTCCAAAAGAATATGAGGGTTTTGCCGGGGTGGGTTTCCGCAGTTTTAGCCCTATGGTGGGGCAGGCCGGCCTGGTAAGGGGCAGCCTGCTGGAACACGCCAACAGCACATCTTTCTTGGCTTCTTATGGTTGCGGGCCGGGCGACTACCATAAATGTGGTTTTCCATTGCGAAACGCCAGTGGGCAAAAAGTAGATTCCTTTTCGGTAGGACAGACACGTGACTTTTTCCGCCATGAGATCCGTTCATGTGTCAACCTGTTGTTTGGTAGCTACTTTGGTGATTGGGATTCAAGGGACAACTTGCTCCGCGCACCACTGGCCGGACTGAGCCCATCACTGGCTACCATATGGGCTGGCCGACCGGTGGTACACCTGCACGGTATGGCCTTGGGCCAAACCATAGGACAATCGCTGCTGGTTACCCAAAACGTGGATATTAACCTTTTTTCATTCATAGAAACCATGGGGATAACCCATGAGCGCATGACCCATTTGGCCCTCATGGGCGATCCCACCCTGAGGCTTAGGTATGCGCCTGCCCTGGACCAAGTACTCCTTACCGCCAACGAACCGCGTGACAGGGTAAGGGTGTCATGGGACACCACCGGCATGGCAGGGGCCAGATATGCCTTGTGGCATAAGCCCAACCATCCCGATAGCCTGCATTGGTACGCCCTGACCGATAGCGCCATAGCCGATGATCATTTTGAAAATGTTCGCCCGCTGGCCGGCAGCAGTGTCTATAGGGTGATGCCCGTGCAGTGGCACCAAGGATTTAGCGGCAGTTATGGGGTAAGAGGCCTTTGGGCCTGTGATACCATACACCACATAAAGAAACCCGTAGGTATGCCGGGGGCCAAAGACTGGGGTTTGGCCATGTACCCAAATCCGGCCAGTGACAGGGTGCAAGTAAAGATAAATGGCCATAGGCTAAGGCATTTGGCCCTGTATGGCGCTGATGGGAGGCGGTTTGAGGTAAACTACACCTTGACCAACGAAGGGGCCGTTTTTCATTTGGGCCACCTGGAAAGTGGTGCCTATGTGGTGGTGTTGGCCCTGGACAATGGGAGGCAATGGAAACGATTGTTGATGATAGAACAGGACAGATGAGGTGGCGAATACCGGTGCCGTAAAGGCCAGTACCGGCGGGGCGTTAAGTTTAATTAATGGCAATGCAGTGCAACAGGTGCCCTGTGCTGCCTGTTAAGGGCCATGATGCACGGCAGCAAGGCAGGTAAGGTGTGGCGCAAAGGCCAATTCATTTACTTTGAAGGCCCATTGCCCGCTTTTTGCCAGCATGGCGACCGATTTTAGCCAAACAAGACCATGACAAGAAGAATATGGAACACGCTCCTTACTGGAATATTGCTGGGAATAAGCGCGGTAGCTCAAGGTCAAACCCGATTTGTAGAAAACCTGGGCCAGTGGCCTAGCCAGGTGGTGGCGCGGGGCGACGTAGGCGGCGGGGCAATTTTCCTGGAATACAATGCCATAACGTATGAGCTCTGGGACAAGGCCAAACTAAGCGCACTGCATGACCGCACCGCCAGTGATTCGCTGGTGCAGTTTCACGTGGTGAAGTTGCACCTGCAGGGCGCCAACCCAAGGCCAACCGTGGTGAAATCAAGGGCTTTTGAAACCATGTACAACTACTACCTGGGCGCTGACCCACAGCGGTGGGCGGGCGGGGCCCTGGCCTATGAAGAATTTTTGTACCGCGAGGTGTATCCCTATATTGACCTACTCATAGAGAGTACTTTGGACGGATTTAAGTATTCATTTTTGGTGTACCCTGGCGGCAACCCCAGCCACATTTCATTTAGGGTAGAGGGCGCGCCCGACCTGTTTGTGGACCAGGGAAGGTGTGTCATGCTCACCACTGCGGGGACCATAGAAGAGGAGGCACCCTACTGCCACCAGCAAGGCATGGAAGTACCCAGTGCCTTTAGGGTAGAAGGTGATGTACTGGGGTTTGATTTGGGCGAATATGACCCCGCCAAAACACTGGTGATAGATCCGAGCGTGGTATTTTCTACATTATCACTTTCTATATCAGATAATTGGGGTTTTACCGCAACCTATGATGCCGAAGGCAATGGCTATTCAGGTGGTACGGTGTATGGCGCCACTTATCCTACCACCACGGGTGCATACCAACGCACCTGGGGCGGTGGGCCCACCGGCGACAACCTGGCGCGCGACTGCGGTATTTACAAGGTTAGCCCCAATGGATTGAGTTTGTTGTATATGACTTTTTTTGGCGGTAGCCACAACGAGCAGCCCCACAGCCTGGTAGTGGACCACGCGGGCAACTTGGTGGTGTATGGCAGCACGCTTTCATCTGACCTGCCCATCAACGGCGGGGTAAAAAAAACCTATGGCGGTGGCCACGACATCTTCTTGGCGAAGTTTAACAGCAACGGGTCTAAACTGCTGGCCAGCACCTACCTGGGCGATTCGGGCAACGATGGGCTGAATGGGGAATATGACAATGCCTCTGTAAGCGATTTTAGGAACCCCAGTGAATTGGTCTATAACTACGGCGACCTGTACAGGGGCGAGGTAATCGTGGATTCATTCAACAATATTTACTTGGCTTCCACCACCGAATCGGTTCGTTTTCAGGTAACTGCGGGCGCATACATGGACCGGTTTGGGGGCGGTGAGCAAGACGCGGTGGTGGTAAAGCTGAACCCCAACCTGGATAAATTGATTTGGAGCACTTTTCTGGGCGGCAGCAGCCACGATGCCGCTTACAGCATTGACCTAGATAAATTTAACAACGTGTATGTAACCGGGGGTACCAAGAGTTCCAATTACCCCATGACCGGTAGTGCCTATGACGGCAGCTATAACGGGGGCATGAGCGATGCCTTTGTTTGCCACCTGTCGGCTGATGGGAGCAGCCTACTGGCATCTACCTTTCTGGGAACCAGTGGGTACGACCAGGGCTTTTTTGTAAAAGTAGGGCCTGACAATAAGCCTTACCTGCTGGGACAAACTGATGGCAGCGGTTTTCCCACGGTGGGTACCAGCGGCAATGCCTCACTGGGCTTGTTTGTGGCAAAAATGCAGAAAGATCTTAGTAAGGTGTTAATTTCAAGGATAATAGGAGCCAATGGGATAGTAAATATTTCCCCGGCGGCATTTACGGTTGACCAGTGCGGGCGGGTTTATTTTTCGGGTTGGGGTGGCCTGGTGGCCGGAGACAACACCACGGGCAACACGGCGGGCCTGACCACGACGGTGGATGCGGTAAAGCGCACGACCAATGGACGGGATTTCTATATGGCGGTTTATACCAAGGACTTGGCCACGCCCATCTATGCCACGTTTTTTGGGGGCACCGACATGGATTTTGGCAGCAGCAGCGAGCATGTGGACGGGGGTACCAGCCGTTTTGACAAGCGCGGCATGATATACCAGGCCATTTGCGCGGCGTGCAATGGATCACAGCCAAGCCCCATTTCACGTTTTCCTACCTCACCGGGCAATGTATATGGCCCCAGTTCCAAGCACAATAAAACCACCAACTGCAACAACGCACTGGTAAAGATAGACCTGGAAGGGCCGGCGCTATTTGCGGAGTTTGAGCATACCGATATAAGCTGTAAAGTGCCACAACAGGTGTCGTTTACCAACTATACCAAAGGTGCCAAGGACTTTACCTGGATCATGGGTGACGGCACCACCTACACCGATAGCAATGTGGTACATACATATGCCAAACCGGGCATATACCGGGTGCAGCTCATAGCCTACAACCCAATAGCCTGCAACCTGCGCGACACGCAAACCCTGCGGCTGGCCATATATGGCAAGAGTGAGGCCGACTTTACGGCCAATGTCAATGTGTGCGACAAATCGGTGGCCCTTGACCATACAGGCCAGTTTGCCAACACCTACTACTGGGATTTTGGTGATGGGGGCTTTTCAACAAACAAAAATGAGGTGAGAACCTATAAGAAAGGTATTTACGAGATAAGGCTGATAACCGACAAAGGGACCCCCTGTGCCGATACGGTGCTAAAATCGATAGTGATAGAAGAGGTGTTGACTGACTTTGTGCCCCTGCTCGACACTTGTAGCCGTACGGTGACATTGGACAACCGTTCAACCGGTATTGCCAAGTTTTTGTGGCGTTTTGGCGACGGTACTACCAGCACGGAAGAGGAACCTACCCGGCAATACGGCCAAAGGGGGATATATACCATAAGCCTGACCACCAATTTGGGCATGCCCTGTGAGGATTCCCTGGAAGCGCCCATACGGATAATAGACGTAGAAGCCGATTTTGAATTTAAGATAGATACCTGTACGGGTTCGGTTAATTTTTTTAATAACTCACAGGATGCCAGTGGATACCGGTGGGCACTTAGCGATGGCCGCAAGTTTGGCGAGGCGGAGCCACTCATAGGTTTTTCGCTACGCGACACTAGCTATAGGATACAACTTATGGCGGCGCCATTTTCGGCTTGCCGCGATACCCTATCCACCACATTTAGGGTGCCCGGCCTGCCCACCGCAGGCTTTGCCTTTAGTGCCGATACTTGCGTGTCGGCCATACAGTTCATGAACAAATCGGTGGATGCCCCTTCGGTGTTATGGGATTTTGGCAATGGCCAAACCTCCCGCAGCCGGCATCCTTTTCACAACTACCGCGACACGGGCAAGTTCTTGGTGACCCTGATAGCCTATCCGTATAGCCTATGCCCCGATACACAGCAACTTACCATACGCATTGACACTTTTAGGTTTGCCCAGTTTGAAACCCTTATTGACACGTGCTTACTATGGGTAGGCATGACCAACAGGTCAGAAGACCTGGATTCGTTTAGGTGGGATTTTGGGGATGGCAATGATGCCTATGGACTGGACCAGGCACATGTGTATGAAGGTGATGGGAATTACACCATCACCATGTGGGCGGTAAATACCCGCAACGGCTGCCGCGACACGGTACAATATGCCATATGGTTGCCGCCCCTGCCCATGGCCCGCTACACGCAAACCACCGATTCATGCCTTAATACCTATCTGTTTGCCGATACCTCCCTATATGCCAACCATACCGTATGGCAGTGGGGCAAGGCCGATCAGGTGATTGGGAAGAGCTATAGGGTGAGTTTTCGGTCACCCGGCGTTTACCGGGTGTATATGCATGTGCGCTCACCCTATGGATGCTGGGATACCACGGTGATAGACATACCACTGGATTCCCTGCCAAAAGCGCGGTTTTCTTACTCGGTTGACAGTTGCCAGGGCTCACTCTTGATGCGCGATAGGAGCTACGGGGCTTTTAGGTGGTGGTGGGACCTGGACGAGGGGCAGCGCACCAGGGAGCAAGGGCCCATGGCGGTTTATGGACAAGAGGGGAATAAAACAATATACTTGGTCATCAATCCGGGCACGGAGTGTGAAGACACGTTGAAGAAGGAAGTGTTTGTGACAAGGTATTACCCAGAGCGGATCAGTGCGCCCAACGTGTTTACGCCCAATGGCGACGGATACAACGACACCTGGAAAATGGACCACCTGCGAAAAGACTGTGACCAATACACCCTCTTTATATACAACCGCTGGGGGGTGCTGGTAAGGGAAATAAGTGGCAATGTTGATTTTGAGTGGGATGGAAACAACTACAAAGAACCCGTGTTGGGAAGTGGCACGCCACTCAACCCAGGGGTGTACTTTTACCTCCTTGTTTCGGCCAAATGGCAACAAAACGGCTCCATTACCATAGTGCGATAGCCCAGGTGGTGCGCCCAAAAGAGGTAAGAAGTACATGATACGCATAGTAAGCATAGACAAAGGCCAGTATGTAATGGGCGGTGCAGATGATTTTGACCGCGACGGTATATTGTGGGTGGACGTGATAGACCCCACCGATGAGGAAAAGGTGCGGGTGGAGAGGGCCCTGAAAGTGGAGCTTTTTACCGAACAGGAAAGTGAAGAGATAGAATCTAGCTCCAAGTATGCCGAATCGGAGGAGGAGATAGGCATAAACCTGGACTTTTTGCGCACGGAGAACGGGAACTATATCAATGAGCCCGTGTCGTTTATACTTCGCGAGCGATTTCTCATTACCCAGCGGGAGCGTGAATACAAAACTTTTAGCGATACTTACCAAAAGCTGCGCTTGCTCAAGCCGGTAGATGGGTATGATTTGTTTCTCACGCTACTGGAAACCAGGATAGACCTTGACGCCGACCTTATAGAACACATCACCGACCAGATTTCGAGCATAAGCCGCGGATTGGTAACCGAAAAAGAGCTGGACCGCGATTTGTTGTTGAAAATTACCAAGTTGCAGGAGTCCACGATCTCCATTCGAGAGAACATAGTAGAGAAGCAGCGCATGTTATCAGCCCTGCTCAAGAGCAAGTTTTTTCCCAAGGACAACTATGAAACCATCAGGATGATGCTCAAGGACGTGGGTTCCCTGCTGGACCATACCAGTTTCAACTTTGAACGCCTGGAGTTTCTGCAAAACACCTTCTTGGGATTGGCCGACATAGAGCAGAACCGCATCATTAAGATATTCACCGTGGTAACGGTAGTATTTATGCCGCCCACCCTTATAGCCAGCATGTATGGCATGAACTTTAGGTTTATGCCCGAGCTGGGCCAAAAGTGGGGTTACCCGTTTGCCATATTGCTCATGCTGCTATCTTCCATAGGAACCCTTTTGTTTTTTAGGCGCAAGAACTGGTTGTAGTGCCCCTATGGGGTTTTTGGGCTTGCTTAACCTGATTTAACGCCCGGCCAGTCATGGCCAAACATACTTTTGTTACCAATAAAAACACGACATGAGTATAATAAAGGGAAACCCCATGCTCACCGAAGAGCGATTTGCCACCGATGTGGTGTATGAAGACAGTATGACCGTGAAAGGCACGGCCCAAAAAACGGGTATTTTGTTCGCTATCTTGATGTTTACAGGCTCTATATCATGGAGCATGATGAACACCAACCCCGGAATGTCGGGGGTGCTGACCCTGCTGGGGGCCATAGGCGGGCTCATAGCGCTGCTGGTGGGCATGTTTAGGCCGGGCACCGGCCGCATAGCCGCCCCCCTGTATGCCGCTTTTGAGGGCTTGTTCCTGGGGGCCATCTCTTTTATGTTTGAGGGCATGTACGCCGGCATAGTCATGCAGGCCGTGCTGCTTACCCTGGGGGTACTCCTTGTGATGATAGGCCTCTACTCAGGGCGAATAATCAGGGCGAGCAACACCTTTATCAAGGTAATAACGGTTTCAACCATAGCTGTTTGCGGTTTTTACATTTTTTCGTGGGTGGCGGCACTGTTTGGGTTCAATACCTTAATGGAATTCCATGAGGGCAACAGCCTTCTGAGCATAGGTTTCTCCCTATTTGTGGTGGTATTGGCGGCCTTGAATTTTGTGGTAGATTTTGACATGATAGAGCGCGGGGAGGAAATGGGCGCGCCGGGACACATGGAGTGGTTTGGGGCCATGTCGGTAATGGTTACCCTGATTTGGCTGTATGTGAATATATTGAGGCTACTCTCCAAGTTGTCCAGCCGCGATTGATGTGGTGCACTTGGAATTGATATAAGGGGCGTTTGCCCCTTTTTTTTTGCTTGATGGGGTAGGGGGGTAAGAGGGGAAAATAAGGGAAAACGGCCCTATTACAGGCTGGATAATTACCGCACGGCCTCGGTGGGTGTGCAGGGGGGCATCAGGGCGGTGATGGTGGCCGCAGCGCTGGGGCGGGGCATGCTCCGGTTGTCGCGCCGGGGCTTGCGGGTGTTTCACACAGCCGAAGACCTGGCACTTGCCAGCGGCCACACCCTACGGGCCCCACAGGTGCAGCGGCTTATGGATTCAGGGGTGGTGTTTGCCACGGGGAGTGATATAGTATCAGGAGAAAAAACCTTTATCGCCCTCTATGAAGATGCCGTTCTGGCACGCGGCAGCGCCAGGGAGGTGGGGGAGGGCCTGAAGCCACTGGCAGGTAAGCGGGGTAAGGGGTTGGCAGAGTGGGGGGCGGCCAGGCAGGCACTGCCAAGTGCATTGACGGCCATCTATTTGGCCTAGGTATTGGCCTGCTCCCAAAAAATCTCCCTA
>JACPUW010000001.1 GCA_016192035.1 Bacteroidota bacterium | reverse complement strand
GTAGTGCTTTAGGCTGTCTTCATATGAATTGACCTGTTCTGGCGTGAACCTGGCAATTTCCGCAGTCTCAAATAGTTTCTCAAATATCCGCTCCGAAAACTTGTCGGGTATCCTGTCAAGCCGGTTCAGGTTTCTCAACACGTACAGCCACTTGTCAAACCGGGTAAGCAATTCATCCACGGTCTTGTTAAACTTGGGCATTTCCAGGTAGATGAAAGTCAATTTGTTGTAAAAGACCTTTTTTGTTTCTATGTCGGTGAGCTTCACGTCATACCGGAACTTATCCGGTTCATTTTTGTCCGATTCGAACACAAAATCCAATATGGCGATGGTGTAAACCGCCTTGAGCTCAAAGTCCCAATCGGCGCGTTTGGCCTGTTCCCTTATTGGAAAGGTGGAGTAATACACCGTCCTGTCCTTGAAAAAGTTCTGTTTCGATTTTTGTAGTTCTACTATAAATTTCTCCCCCCGCTCATTTTCGCAGTACAAATCAAATATCGCTTTTCGGTCAACTGTAGAATACCCCAGTTGCTCGGTTTTTAAATAAGTGAGCTCCTTTATTTGGCCCTGTTCATCCCTTAACAGTTCATTCAAGAAATCCAGGAGCAAATCCTTATTTGGCTCTTCGCCAAAGAGTTTCTTGAACCCGTAATCCGTAAATGGGTTGATGTATTTCTCTTCAAAATAGGTCATGATCCTTGCTATTTGACATATTCCCTATCCATGCACCTGTGCGCCCATGGCCTGCGGCACCTTTTGTGCCGACTGGGCAACAGGTATCCCATGCTTCTGTTAAGCTACTCGGGCGGCGGCTATATAGCTCAAAATGCATTGATTACATCTTTACCTGAGCAAAGATAGGAGTATGCTGAGCATATGGCGCTGCGCATGGGCTCGCGAGCGGGCTACTTGGCCCCTTATCGGTTTGAATTGCTCGCCATAAATTATCAAGGTAAGCGAGAACAGATTTGGATGTTTACTATGGCACCGATACCTAGTAGAAACAGTGGATCTTCTTATCTTCAATATTGATTGCCCATATGGCCCCCGTATGTTGGTCGTATTGCAACTGCCCGTTAAATCTGCAATCTGGATACTTACAGAAATTGGCATCACTTATGACCTTATTATCCACTATACTGTAAACGAGTTCTTTATAGTACAAATCCTCTTGATTGTAATAAAAGACGTATAAATAGCTATTCTTGAAATACACGCTATTGATAATTATTCCCTTTTCAGGTGGAAACTCTTTAATGCCAGTATAATCGATGTGCAACTGGTGGATAACCACCTGAATCCATGAATTATCATTTTCTATTACAAACCAGGGGAAATGCATAAAATATCCAATATTTTCATCAAACAAAAACGCAGTCAAAGAAGTCAGTCCATAATCTTTCCAGTATGATGGCAAACAAAAATCCATTGCCGCAACATCTGTCAATTTAGTTGAAAGGTCTGTTTCATATTTAATCAAAAACTTATGACATTCTTCCCCACTATACTCATGCAAAGGTTTGCTGTTAAAAAAAGTAAACACCCTTGATGAATCCACATAAAACGCTTCATCGACCCTGGGGAAATTGCCATCGTCAAAAGGTCTAGCAATGTGCTTTATTTCTCCAATGCCCCCATCAACAATTTCTGCGATAAAGAATGAGGGTTCAAACCTAATTTCACCATTTCCCCGCAATCTTGGATATTGTAACTCAACACTAGCAAACAATGCCCCACTTGATGTATTCAAATGCTTTATTTGCAATGAATTTGGATTGTATTTGGCAAACTTCTGCCTTGTCATGTCAAATTGGTGAAAACCCACGGTATCGCCGGTTTTTGCCACATAGATGTTTTTTATAGAAATACTCACCAACTCAATGGTGTATTCAAGGACAAACTCTTCGTTTGCCTTCTTGCAGCGGTAAATGGTACCGGTGAACTCGTCCAAAATATTTAGGTGCGCTTCTGATGCGCATAGTTGGATTCGGCTGCTTAGGTTGATTCCTTCTGGCAATTGGTATGATTGCGCCCGGTGCGCACCCCGGAACATGGCCTTGGCCAGTTCTACGATTTCATCTATATTCTTTAGCCCCCTTTGCAGTACGACTTCCCCGTTCTTCATAAGCGTGACACTAGACAAACCCGACGGGCACAATGCCTTGTATAACTTAGGGTTCTCCATGATTTCATAACCAGTATAATTCACCCCCAATACCTTTTTTAATATCGCTATGTCACTATATTTACCAACCATGAAATGAAAGGGCAAGTTGTTTTTAACCAATGTATAAAGCGTTGCGCTGCAGTTTATACAATCATTTGGGGAGAGCACAACCACAATCTCTGCCAGCTCAGTTTCTACTGCCCGTCCCTTGCCACATCCATATGAAAGGGATGAAACCAAAACAAAGGAACAGATATAATAAAAAATCTTCATAAAAAGGTTCTTAAAAATGGGGTAAAAGCAAGTCTTCTACCCCAATTATTAGTAATTGCCATACTATTTTGGGTCGCCGATGTTATCAATATTCCATTCATTCGATCCCACTGGATCTTCAGTTGGTTCAACTTGACTATTCAACCACCAAGATCCGAACCCGATAACATCAATATACCAACGGCCATCCTCTTCTCCTATGCCCCAACATGTATATGATGATGGGGCACATTTCACCAAGGCCCTTCCCGGCTCAAGCCATGACATACTTGCTGTTCCTAATCCAGACATGAAGTACGCCTTTGAAAATGTGGTAATACTTAATAACAATACCACACAAAAAAGAATTTTTCTCATTATACTTTAAGTTTAATTTTCCTACTCGTTTGGCTTTTCGGTTTCGCCCCGTTTTTTGAAATGGTCGCTGGTCTCCATTTTTTGTTTGTCGTCACTCTGGGTGGTCAGCCCGTATCTCAACCTTGGGGTATTTTTACTAGTCCAATATTCTCAAACACAATAAACAATATCATATTCTAAATTTATGTCTAAAAAAACAGTCCGCGCAATGCAAATCACAGTCAATGATAATCACTTGCCGCCAAGATAAATATCGCTTCTATCCCTTTACGGGGCACTCCCTCTACCTACCTGCCAAGCCTTGCATATGAGCGGGTGTAATCTCGTTTCCCCCGGCAAGCCGGGCCACCATAGACCAAACAAACCCCATAAGTGAATAGCTAGCAAACCGTTTAACATAGTAATAAATTTTGTATCGCATAGCAAACATAAACTATTTATCTGAACTTACCACCTCCCAAGTAAAAAAAAATTCAAAAACCTACCCAAACCTATCCCCTTTGCAAAAAACAGGTATTTCCCTATCATGTCTCCTGCCAGCATGCCCTTTATCACCACCTTACCCTGCCCTATTCAGGCCCTGCACAAACCCCAGCACCCGCTCCACGGTGTCATTGTGCCACAACAGCCGGGTATGGCCCTGCCCCTGTGCTATCCAGCGCTGCGCATGGGGCACCGCCTGTGCCATCACCTCCAGGTTGCCCATGCCCACCTCCCGGTCATGGCTCCCCAGGCAGCCCAGCATAGGCACCTCTGGCCAGCCCTGCAGCAATTCCGTCCCGCTCAGTGCGTCAAACGGCTGCCCAACCCTGGCCAGCGAATAGGCGTTCAACCATTTGGATATATTCTCAGGCCGGGCCTGTATCCTTTTTGCAAAGTTTTCAAAAATCTCCCATGCCATCAACGGCGAAGCCAGGGTTACCAAGGGCAGCGCCTTGCCCAAGTGGCGGCAGTAGTACATACAGGCCACCCCGCCCAGGGAGTGGCCCACCAGCGCCAGGGGATGTCCCAGCTCATCCACCACTGCCCGTATGCCCCGCGCAAATTCCAGCAGGTTGCTCCGGCCACCGCTGGCCTGCCCATGGCCAGGGGCATCAAAAGCCACTACACCAATGCCCCTGGCCAGCACCGCCCTGCCCAACACTTCAAACTGGCTGGCCCTGCCGCTCCACCCATGCACGCACAGCACATACGGCCCGCCCACCATGCCCCAGCCATAGCGCACCACCTCCCGGCCCCCTACCGCCATCGGCTTTCTATCCGCTAGGGCCAGCCACTGCCGTTCTGCATCTGAGGGCGCAAACCGTATGGGGCGCAGAAACAGCCATATGGCCAAGCGCCGCGCCAAGCCCGGCCATGCCCGCTCCAGCCATGGAAAAACCCAAGGGATGGGCGCCATCCACAAAAGAAACCAGTTAAATTGCAGTTTACCAGCCATGTATCCCAAAATTGGCATTTCTCCTTCCCTCAGCTACTGCACCTCTGCACAGCGCAAGAGCTTAAAGTGGGTCAACTCTATCTCAGGGCTTAAAAACCCATCCTTCACCGGCTCATTTTTTATCAAATCGGTGCTCAGGTATTTCTTGTTGCTATCGCAAAAAATGGTTACTGCGGTGGCCTGCCCATCCAGGGCATCCTGGGCCATCACCGCGCCCAGAAAATTGGCACCGCTCGATATGCCCAAGCCCAAGCCCAGTTCCCGGGCAAATTTTTGCCCCATCAGTATGGCGTCGCCGTCGTCCACCTGTACCACCCGGTCCAGGCTGCCCAGGTCCACTATAGAGGGTATAAACTCATCTGATATACCCTGTATCCTGTGTTTGCCCACCTTATGGCCAGTGCTTAAGGTGGGTGAATTGGCAGGTTCCAGTGGGTGTACCCGCACCCCCGGGTTCCATTCCCTTAGGTATGCCCCCACGCCCATCACCGTGCCCCCAGTGCCCACGCCCGCCACAAACACATCGGGCACCAGGCCCAGGCTGCCCAACTGTCGCCGTATTTCAGGCCCCGTGGTCCGCATGTGGGCCTCGGCATTTAGCGGATTGTCAAACTGCATGGGCAAAAACACATGGGCATTGTCTTCGGCATATTGACGGCTCATGGCTATACTGCCCAGAAAACCACCTTCTTCCTTGCTCACCAACCGCACCTCTGCACCAAAACTGGCTATGAGACGCTTGCGCTCCTCGCTCATCCAGTCGGGCATAAAAATGATCACCCTGTGCCCCAGCGCCCGGCCTATGGCCGAAAATGATATGCCCGTATTGCCACTCGTGGCCTCGGCTATCGTATCGCCCGGTTTCAGTATGCCCAGCTCGTATGAACGGGTGATGATGTACAGGGCCATACGGTCCTTGATGCTCCCGGTCATGTTAAACGTTTCGTACTTGCAAAACACCGAGCGCGCCTCCCCCTTGTATCGGTAGAAGATTTGGATAATTGGCGTATGGCCAACTATGATGTCAAAATGCCTATCCATGGCCGGCAAAATTACCCCCGCTGCCCCGCCATGGGCCACCCGGCCAGCCCCTACGCCCCCAGCGCCACATGGGCATGGGCCATTTGCAGCAAATTGTCCTTGTGGGTGATGAGCAATATGGTGAGGCCCAGGTCCCGGTTTAGTCCCAACAGGGTATCCATTATGGCCCGCTCGTTTTCATTGTCCAGATTGGCAGAAAACTCGTCAAGCACCAAGATTTCGCGCTCGTGATATAGGGCGCGTGCCAGGCCCAGCCGCTGCCGCTCGCCGGTTGACAGCAACTTGCCGTGTTCGCCCACTTCCCGGTTCTCCAAATGGCCCAGCCTGGCGCGTAGCAGTGCCCTTTGTATCCTATCTTCCTTTCCGGCAGTGCGCAGCGAGTAGCAGGTATTTTCATACACCCCGGCATAGAGCATTTGGGTCTCTGGCCCCAAGTAGGCAAACTTATGCAGCCACCCTTCATTGTTCGCCAGCTGTACCTCCTGTCCATCAGCCCATACCCGCCCGCTATCGGGAGCCAGCAGGCCCATGAGCAGCTTGGCCAGCGTGGACTTGCCAACCCCCGATGGCCCCGTTAGCGCTGTGATCTTTCCCTTGGGCAATTCAAAATCAAGTCCATCAAACAATTGTTTGTTACCCATCCGCAAGCCTATGTCCTGCAACCGCAACACGCGCTCAAAGGGTATTGCCCGGTCATTCCTTTCCTTTTGGGGCACTTGCAGGTTCACCCACATGTCGTCCATAGATGGGCTGTAGTGTTTAATCTGTATCAAGGCATCCAGCACCTGCCCTATGGCCGGCATTACCTTATAGCCATACATACCCAGCAGCCCCAGGTCAAACACCAAGCTGCCAGCCTCTTGGCTTCCAAGCACAAATGCGTGTGCCACATACAGCACCACGATCAGGGCCACTGCTACCATTTCCAGGGCCTTCTTTGGCACAAACGCCATGCGCTGTTGGTCAAGCCGTGCCCGGTTCACGGCCCTTAGCGTGCGCAAGGCCTGGTCCCTAAACTGCGCAAAACCATTATACACCTTGGTTTCCACATAGTTTTCAAACAGCTTGTACATCTGGTCGTTGCTCTTGGGTATCAGGGTATTTTTTTTTGTGCCAAAGGCCAATGCCCTCCTACCCATCTTGCGGTATAGCTGCCAAGTAAGCGGCACGGTAGCCACCGTGAGCATACTGCCCAACAATGGATTGGCTGCCACTGCCACGCCAATGAACACCAGCAGCACGGCGCTCTCACCCACCAGCGCAAAAACCGATTTGAGCACAAAGGAGGTAAAGTCAAAGGGCAGCGATGCGGTGCCAAAGGTGATCTTAAACACCAACTGGTGCTGAAAATAGGCATACCCCCGCGCAAAAAAGGCTTCCATCTGCCTGCCGCTCAGGTATTGGCCTAACTCCTCTCCCAGGAGTATGCCCGCCGACTGTACCCAATAGGTAAACAGGTTTTTGGCGGCAAAAAAGAGTAGGCAAGCCAGCAGGAGCATCAGGGTCCACACCTTTGTGCCATAGGTATCCGCCCCCCCATCCGGCCACCAGGCCGCCATTCGTCCACCCATATCAGGGCTAAGCGCGGTTGACATGACCATAAGCAGGGCGGCTATACCGGCCAGGTCCACCACCGAGGCCAGCAGCCTCATGGCGCAGAGTGCCCAAAACCTGCGCACCAGCCGGCGCGGGCTCAAAAGGAGTATGCGGTAGAAAGTGCGGAGACCGGCGCCAAACAAATTCCTGGAGTTTTGGCCAAATGTACCCTTTCAAGGCGCACTTTTGAGCGCACAGTGAACACAGGCGCCCCTACATGCCAACTCTTGGTGCCCTCCTCAAGCGTAGGGCCAGAGCTCTTGTTTACCGTTGACTACCTCTTGGGCCATCGCTTGGGCATGGCATACACCATCATAGAAACCGCTGGCCCCGGCCAGCTGGTAGAGTTATGGGTGGGCAGCCAGGTCATCTCCATCCCCCATTCGGGTTTTTTTGGCCAACTGGAGCAAGGTATTTCGGCCATTGCCACCCCGGAGGTTACAGGCCATGACGCTGATTGCGTGCTGTTTCCCATGGCCCTTCCCCAGTCACCACTGTGGGAGTTTGACCTACTGGCAGCCGTGTATTACCTTCTTGCGCGCCTGGAAGAACTGGCCCCGGCATGGCCCCGCGACCCCCACGGACGCGTGCTTGCCCGGGCATGTGCCACCCATGCCCATGGTGGCCACCGCTACCCATTGATAGACATTTGGGTAGCCCGCCTGCGGCACCAGCTACACAACCTGGAGGTGCGCGGCCTGGCCCAGGAATCCTTTGCCTGGTGGAACACCATAGACATAGACCAGGTCTATGCATCAAAGGGCAAGCCCCTGTGGATAAGGCTATCAGGTATAGCCCGCGCCCTGCTGTACGCCCATCTGACCAGCGCCCAGAAACTGGCCCAGGCACTTGTGGGCGGCCCCGACCCGTTTGAAGTGCTTGACCAAATGAAAATGCCCGCCCAGCGAAACCTGCTCTTTCTTCTCTGTGGCGGCACTACCCGTTATGACCTTACCAAGTCCAGGCATCCCTCCATACTCGGTCAATTTGTACAGGCGCATCTTCATGATTTTGAGTGGGGAATACACCCGAGCTATGCCAGCAGCCAACACACGGAAATCATTGCTCTTGAAAAACATACACTTGAAACCTTGACCAATCGACCCGTTCATTATTCGCGGCAACACTTTTTGCGCTTCACCTGGCCACATACCCAGCAGTCATTACTCGGTTCAGGCATTACCCACGACTTTTCCATGGGTTTTGCCGACGAAGTGGGGTTCCGCGCCGGTACCTCACGGCCCTACCCTTTTTTCAACCCCCTGAGCCGGCAGCCTACGGCCCTGACCATCGTTCCCTTTAGCACCATGGATGTAACGCTTAGGCGCTACATGGGCCATACACCCAAGCAGGCAGGAGAACTCATATTACATATAATTCAAACACTTAAGGAATGCCATGGGCTGTATGTAAGCTTGTGGCACCACGAGGCACTGGCCGAAATGGAAGGCTGGAAAGGATGGAAAAAACTGTATCTGGACATAGCTAAAACATTGATTGATTGAAGGTAGAGATTATATCCAGAAAAAACTTGGACCCCGTGGCCTGGGATGCCTTTGTAGAGCAATGCCCGGGCGCCACCGTGGCGGTGGCTTCATGGTTTATTGACACGGTGACCCATGGCCAGTGGGAGGCAACCATAGCCATTGACCAACAGGGTGTTTGGCAAGGAGTAATGCCCCTTTATACCCAGCGGAAGCTGGGCCAGGCACTTTCCCGGCAGCCGTTTGCCAGCCGCTACTGGGGGGTCTTGGTGCCCCGGTGGCCCCATGATGCCGAGGGCAACTACAAGCGCCTCCACCGCATAAATGGACTCATGGGCGCACTCTTGCCCCCTGTATTGGGCCGGGCCGCCGTGTTTGACTATATGAGTGAAATAGATCCGGAATATGCCCCGGGTTACGCCTGGCAGGGCATAGAACTGCTACCCCGGTTTACCTATTTGCTGCCGCTGCAACATGACATGGCCCAGGTGAGGGCGGGCTACTCCAAATCGGTGCGCAAAAACATACAGAAACTTGCCAATGATGGCTTTATAAACCGATTGGCGCACACGGCAGATGAGGTAGTACAAGCCCTGGAAGCCAACCTAAAGGAGGGCAGGCAATTGGTGCCGCCACAGGCGGTCCCGGTGCTGGCCGGGTTGGCCAATACTGCCGTGCAAGCCCATCATGGCTTCCTACTCTCTACTTATGCGCCCGATGGGCAATTGGCGGCAGCTGGCTTTTTTGCCCACAACGAACACTATACCCATTTCATGAGCGGCTATGCCCTGCCTATGTACCGCTCCATGCACGTGATGAACCTGCTGGTGGATGGCGCACTAGAAAAAGCCGCCCAACTAAGCCGTTGTTTTGATTTCTATGGGTCTTCCATTGCCCCAATCGAATCTTTTTTTCGCAGTTTTGGCCCCAGCCCCCATGTGTATTACCGCCTAAGAAAGATAAAATTCCCTCAAAGCCTGATATGGAACAGAATGTAATAGAACTTGGTGCCACCCATAGCCTGCTTAGTGAATGGCTCCTGGACATGCGACACAAGGATAGGCAAACCGACCAAAGGCGGTTTAGGGACAACATGGAATCAGTGGGTTTTATCATGGCCTATGAGATTTCCAAATCACTGCACTACCACACCATAAGCATAGAAACACCCCTGGCAGCGGCCACTGTCCACACCCTATCAGAGCAATTGGTGGTAGCAGCCATTTTGCGGGCCGCCCTACCCCTGCAGTCTGGCATGTTGCGCGCCCTGCCCCGCGCATCGGCGGCTTTTGTGTCGGCCTTTAGGCGGTATGATGCCCAGGGCAATTTTGAAATAGTTACCGGCTACGAGGCCAAACCGCCGCTCGATGGCAAAACACTCCTGGTGGTGGACCCCATGTGTGCCACTGGGAGGAGCATGATAGCCTGTTACCAAAAAATAATTGAGGGAACCAAGCCTCAAAAGGTCATTTTTGCCTCAGTGTTTGCCTCTGTTGCCGGCATAGACTATGTGAGGCGCCATGCCCCGGGCGTGGTGCACTACACCTGCGCCATAGACCCCGAACTGAATGCACACGCGTACATTGTACCCGGTTTGGGCGATGCCGGAGACCTGGCTTTTGGAACGAAAGTATAACCGCACGCATGTCATTATGGGTTAACATACTGATTGTTATGGCCCTGTCAACTACTAAGTATTTGGCAGGGGTGGCGGTGGCCGTGGTGAACCTGGGCAATGGCTGGGGGGCTTTTACCTACTTTGCCACTACCATAGGCGGGGGCATGATAGGCGTGGTGGCCTATGACCTGCTCCTTATGGAAGTGCTGTACTACATAAAGAAAAAGCGCGGCATAGACCCCACTAAAATAAAGATAAACAAAAAGATGCGCCGTTTGGTAGTCTTTAGGAAAAGGTTTGGCCTAACGGGGGTGGCCCTACTCACTCCCGTACTGCTCCAAGTGCCCATAGGCACCATTCTGGCGGGCACCATAGAGCAAAACTCCAAAAAGGTCTTCCTGTACATGTTTGTGTCTTTTAGCCTCTATTCTTCCCTTTTTTATTTTCTGTACCAATTCTTGGGCGTGAACCCCAACGATGCCCTTAAGATGCTCCAGTTCTGGAAATAAGCTAGCGCACCACCGTGATACTGCCGTGGCCCACATGGTCGCCTATGGTAAGGAAGTAATAATAAACCCCTGGATTTAAGCCGCTTCCCGCTGTGTTTTTGGCATCCCAAGCCAGCTCTTTGCCCTGGGCTTCATACACCTTCACCCCCCAGCGGTTAAATATCTCCAGTTTGGCATCATAGCAATGGTTGGTTATGTAGGGCAGGTATAGAAGGTCGTTTTTGCCATCGCCGTTAGGGCTTATCACATTGGGCACTTCAAGCTCATGGGGCTGCAGCATATGGAAATACAGCTCTCTTGATGTAGAATCCGCACATGGATAACCGTCATTGATCCGAAGGGCCAATACCTGATATTCGGGCATAGAAGCTAGGCCAAACCTGGGCAGAAAATCCCGGGAAAATTCCTGGCCCTGCAGGTACCAAGTATAGGAAAAAGCACCCACAGAAAGGTTTTCCACTTCTACTTGACCGGTACAACTGTCTATATTGGCCGCAAAGGCAGCCCTTTCCAATTGCCTGATGCGTAGCCAAGTAGAAATTGTATCTGTGCAACCGTTGCTGTCGGTCACCTCTAGCTTCACCAAATGCCCCAAGGTATCGGCCAACTGTATGCGCAGGGTATCCCCTAGCTGTCTTGGGCTGCTGTCCAGGTACCATTGTACCCGTGGATAGTCCAAACCCTGTCGCTCAAATACCCTGACCGATAAACAGGTATCGGTGAATGGTTGAAAATTGGCCTGGGGCGAGGGTGGCAGATAAAACTTTTGTTCAAAGGTGTCACTACAGCCGCCTGCGTCAGGATTGGTAATGAGGGTAAGCACCTTATATCCCTTCGATGCAAAGGTCAGGGTGTCGTTTGACCAGTGCACTTGCCCTGCTTTTGGCCCTAACACCCAGAAAAGGCTGTCGGCATTCACCGACTCATTGGTGATGGCTACCTGCTGGCTACAGGGCAGCACCTCAGCGCCAAACAAGGCGTAGCCCAGCCGCTGGAGATGGGCAGGGACCACCAGGGTATCGGCGCAACCCGAAAAAGGGTTGGCTACCAATACTACCTGGTAGAGCCCCGTGTCGGTGAGGGTAAAAGTGGGGTTTTCTTGTGTGCTCTTGAGCCCTTCTACCCACCAGCTATATGCGTGGGCATTGATTGACTTATTAAGCGTATATATTTTTGATAAGCAGGTATCTGTCACCACTTCAAAATCGCATATCGGCAAGGGGTCGAGTGACAGGTAGCGCACGGTGGTATCGGGGCAAAAAGAAAATGGGTCGGCCACTAGGGTGATGGGGTAAAGACCTGGGCCATTGGTATTAAAAAACAGGCTATCGCCCCAAATGGTATCTTGTTGGATCCACTTATACCCTGACCATGCGCGGCCATTGGCTATGGCCAACCCGGTAAACGAGCAGCTATCTATGGCGAGGGACATATCGGCCAATCTATTGAATATCTTAACCTTCACTTTTCTTGCCAGGCTGTCGCTGCATACATGTCCCTTGTTGATTACCAGGCTTACGGTATAGGTCCCCGTATCGCTAAAGGCATGGCTGGGGTTATTGTCTGTGTCAAACACCCCCGGTTCCATGGTCCAGTACCAAGAAAAAGCCCCGTTAGACTTGTCGAAAAAGGAAACATACCGGCCACAGCTATCGGTTAGAAAATTAAAATTGGCATGGGTGCCCCCTACCACAATTGGCAAAAAAGCAGAGTCGGCGCAAGAGGTGCCGGAGTCGGTGAGCAGTCGCACGGTATATTTCCCTGTATCGGCGTATATATGACTGGGCTCTATATACTTGGAATGCTTTCCATCACCAAATGCCCAGTGAAAGGTTTGGGCTGGGTTGCTGGTATTGATAAAGTCATATACGCGTCCACAGGCATCGGCAGCGGTGGTAAAGCCTGCACCCGAACGCGTATAGAGCCAAACGGTGCGTGTAAAGGTATCCTTGCCCGGACAGGAGTATATATTGCTCACTATGAGCGTTATGGTATATTGCCCCGTGTCGGCGTACTGGTGTGTGGGGCTGGCGGTGGTGTAGGTATTCCCGTCGCCAAAGTCCCAAGCATAGTCCAGGGCGTTGGTGCTGCGGTTTATGGGCTGTATGGTGGTGCCATGGCAGTAGGCGGGCAACACATCAAAATCGGCGAACAGCACTGGCGCGTCAAAGTCGAGTTTGAACAGGGCATTGTTGCAGAGGTTGCCGGTAGCCGCGTTGTTTGTTTCGCTCACCACCCCTTTGGTGACCGGAAAATCAGATGAGCCCGCCCCACAGCCGGCGCACACCGACTGATATACTATGCCTGCGCGGTTATATCGGCTGGTGCCGCCGTCCACGTGTTCAGCGGCGGTATCACCGCCAAAGTAGCTACCATACAGAATGTTATCCATACCGGCACCAAATACGGCCAGGTAAAAATCGGAGCCCTTGGTTTGGCTCTTGATTGCTGTGGAAGGATTGGGAATGGGCAGGTCGCTGGCCCATCCGCCAAAATTGGCCCGGCCACCCCACCCGGTAAGGTAAAGCCTACCGCACTGGTCAACCAAAAAGGCACTGGGGGACAGGTCAGGTTCCTGCCTTCCCGAACCAAAGGTGGCAGCATAGTGCAGCTGGGTGAAAGTGGTGTCGAACCCCGCCAGGTACTGTTTGCCCGCAGGGGTGTGGTATTTGGCATTGACATGGTAAAAAGTGTCGCTAAAAGTCTGGCCAGTAATGTGGACCCCACCGAGTTCGTCGGTTTGGAGGAAATATGCCTGGTCTCTATTGGCCATGCCGAAGTAGGTGCCTGAAAGGAGTTTTTCGAGCTTAGGGTCAAAGCGGGCCAGTATGCCGTCAATCCGACCGTACCGTGCGGGCTGAAACGCGGATGTAACAAAGGGAAGCCCTGGACTTTTGCTGCCCCCGGCCACTACCACGTTGCCGGCAGGATCAAAGCCTATGGCATAGCAGGCATCGTTTTCAACCCCGCCAAAATAGGTTGCCCCGAGCAGCGCGCTGAGCTTTTTGTCAAGACAAAACACAACGGCATCGTGTTTTCCCTTTTTGGTGTATTGAAAAGCGGTAGAAGTGACGGGAAAATCGTCGGAGGTGGACACGGAAGCCACATATACCTGGTCAAATTCATCTACTTGGACTTCGCCCCTGTACTCGTCGCCATAATTGAAACCCAAAGGGTTGGTATTTGACTTACCTGACCCACCGAGTATTTGTTGGCCATTGAGGCCGTCACGCCCCCTGCCTCCCACAAAAGTGGAAGCCAACAAGCGGGATCCATCAGGGGAAAGCCGGGCCAGGAAAATATCATAAGCGCCATTGAAACTGGTATCGAAGGCGCTCACGGACACGGGGAAATCACTGGAACCGGTGTTTCCAAACACGATCAGTTCATTGTCGCTATTGACCACCATGCTGTGGGGGTCTTCGTTGTGAGAACCGCCCAGGTAGGTGGCGTACAATAGCTTAGTTCCATCGGGGCTGTATTTTAGTATTCCTATGTCGCGGCGTAGGTCGCCTATCCACGAGTCCACATCTACGCCGTCATGCCAGGACAATTGAAAAGCGCCTAGGGTAACGGGAAATCCAAACCAGTACACGGTACCTCCCGAATAGGCGTTTCCATCGAGGTCGTGGGTGGCGGTAAAACCAAAGTTGTCGGCGGTGGAGCCCGAAAAAGTGGCAAAGACCAGGGTAGGGTCAACAACGAGTGGGTATGATTTTTTGGGGGGTTTGTCAAGTGCCACGCGGAGCACGTCGCCTTCCAGCACAAAATGCGAGGGTATTTCCACGGTGCGTTGGCCAGCAAGTGTTTGATAACAATAGGGCCTTTCTTCCACCAGGGGTCGCAGGGATGTGGCTATGTGCAGGTTGCCTTGGCGCAGGGCCAGGCTATCGGCACCCAGGTAGCGCATGGCTATGTCAGATGGATGTGCGCCGGGGTGGACTATGAAGTTGTACTTGATTTTATACTGGAAGCTGTAGAGTTCAAAGTCAATTCCTGGATACACGTTTCGCAGGGTGATGCGCTCATAGGCAGCCGCCCCGTTAACCCATCGGCTTGGGTTGTTGCCCCTGAAGTAGTTGAACAGGGTGGGGTTCTTAACGGCGGTCAAAACCTGACTGGCATCTTGAGCGCCCATGAACTGGAGTTTGATGGCATGGCAGTCCAGGATGCTGTCTGATGAACTGCGGTTGTGATGGGCTTCTACCTGTTGGCCGTTGTAGAAAAGAAAGCGGATGCCGTCATTTTCGAGCATGACCTCACCTGCATCCACAAATGCCTTAAACAAGACCTTTTTGTTCCATTGTCCCTTGTTTTCAATAAATTGGTATTGGGCCGAGAGGCCATAACCCATGCCCAAAAAAATGAGGATGGAGAGAATGGATTTCATGATAGGTGGCCCAAAGTAAGGCAAGCTGTGTGAAAGGGGGTGAATAAATGGGGATTGTTTAGAAAGGTGGGCTAAAAGCCGACGGTGAAATGGGTAACCGATTCTAGGTTGATGGTGGTGACCTTGCCCGACATGACCCTGCCCAGGCCGGTGATGATCTTAAACACCTCGTTTACTTGATAGGATGCCACCATATGGCAGGCGAATGCAAAGGTTCCCAGCAGATTGCAGTCTTCAATTCGTTCAAAGCGCCCATGGGCGGGAAATGCTTTTGAGAAGGAAGGCCCCCCCCGGTAGTTGAATACGCCAAACTGTCCTTCCAACATGCGTACACCGCCAAAGACGAGGGGAATGCCATGAGTTTGGCAAAAGTGGTCGAGCAGGTGTCGGGTAGCTATGTTGTCGGTGCAGTCAACCACCACTTGCCACTTGGCATCAAGGGATGCTATTTGCTTGGTTCCCAACATTTCAACTACGGGGACGATTTCTACGTCGGGGTTAAACCCGCGCAATATGCCGGCGGCGGTGATGGCTTTGGGCTGGCCCAGGTGCTGTTCGCTGTACAGGGTTTGGCGGTTGAGGTTGTGGGTTTCTATGTGGTCGTGGTCATAGAGGGTGATGTGGCCCAGGCCGAGTGCGGAGAGCTGCAAGAGTACTGGGCAGCCGAGTCCGCCGGCACCCACCACCAGTACCCGTGCATGCTGGATGATGCGCTGGTGGTGATGGGTAAAACCTGTGACTTTTAGTTGGTTGGCGTACCTGAGTGGGGTTTCCATACGCTGCGAAAATACCCAAATTTCCACGTGCAACACAGGTGCTCAAACTGGGTAGAAAAGCCTGAACGGGTACGGTTACCTTTGCCGGCAGGCACCAAAAAGAAAACGATGAAAGTATTGATCATAGGCTCGGGTGGCCGGGAGCATGCGCTGGCACACAAGATTTCACAGAGCAAGGCCTGTGAACGGGTGTTTATGGCCCCTGGCAACGGAGGTACGGTGGGGGTGGCGGAGCCGGTGCAGATAGACCCCATGAATTTTGATCAGCTGGCGGGTTATGTTCATGTTAACAAAATTGATTTTGTGGTGGTGGGGCCGGAGTCTCCCCTGGTGGCCGGGTTGGTGGACTATTTGGGCGCCGATGCCCGGACCTGTGAGGTGCCGGTGTTTGGGCCCAACAAAATGGCGGCCCAACTAGAAGGCAGTAAAGACTTTGCCAAAGGGTTTATGCTGCGTCACGGCATACCCACGGCGTGCTATGCCACGTTTGCCGGCAGTGAGTATGCGCAGGCGGCGGAGTATGTGGCCCGGAAGGGGGCGCCCATAGTGCTGAAGGCCGACGGCCTGGCGGCGGGCAAGGGGGTGAGGGTGTGCCTGGCCCCCGGGGAGGCGGAGGATGCCCTGCGCGACATGCTGCTGGACGGCAAATACGGCGCGGCGGGGGCCAAGGTGGTGGTGGAGGATTATCTGGATGGGAGGGAGTTATCGGTGTTTGCGGTATGTGACGGTAAGGACTATGTGCTGCTGCCCACGGCCAAGGACTATAAGCGGGTGGGCGAAGGGGATAGCGGGCCGAATACGGGGGGCATGGGCGCGGTGTCGCCGGTGTGGTATGCCGATGCGGATTTTATGGAGAAAGTAGATTCGCAGGTAGTTAGGCCCACCATGCGGGGCCTTCGGGCCGATGGGATAGACTACAGGGGCTTTTTGTACTTTGGCTTGATGCGTGTGGCGGGTGAACCATATGTGATAGAGTACAACTGCCGTATGGGGGATCCGGAAACGGAGGCGGTGCTGCCGAGGATAAAAAGCGACTTGCTGCCGCTGCTCTACGCGGCGGCCAGGGGTGGGCTGGGCCCACAAGCGGCGGTGGACCTATACCCTCAGGCCTGCGCCACGGTGGTGCTGGCATCGGCGGGGTACCCGGGTGAATACAGCAAGGGGAAGGCGATAAAAATAGGCGGTGCGGTGGCTGGCGCCATGATTTACCACGCGGGCACTGCCCTGGAAAACCATGTGCTGACCACTGCCGGCGGGCGTGTGATGGCGGTGAGCGCGCTGGGCGATACGCTACGGGATGCGCTGGGCATATGCTACGCCCAGATAGAGGCGGTGCGGTATGAGGGCAAGGTGTATAGGCGGGATATAGGCCTTGACTTGGGCGGGTAGGGCGCCGGGGCTAAATGCTTGGAAGATGGGGAAAGATATTGGGGGGGCTTGCGCTTGTCGTTTTCACTTTGGCCTACGGTGGGCCAATCGGCTATCTCTGCCTGCTGGCAGAGCGCACCTTGGCTTCTCGCGCACTATGGCCCGCGCTGCCAAAAACCCCGTGCTATGTCGGCCAGGGGCAACCACGCCCCCAGCCCATACTGCCCCTGTGGCTCTTCAGCGCCCATCAGTGCACGCACACTCTCCATATGCTTTGCTGAATCTACCGCCAAAAAAAGCATGGCCGTGGTGAGCGCGGCTATGCACAGGCCTGCCAGCCTGGCTATGCGCACCTGCATGTGCCGCCGCCGGTAAAGAAAAATGGCACCTATGGCCAAGCCGCCGCCCAGAATGGACAGTACGGCCACATACGCATTCCCTACCCGGTCCACCACGGCACCCCCGCTCACCAGGTCGCTGCGCAAGGCCCCAACTACCTATACAACGCGAAAATCACGCCCACCTCGCCGCCTAAGACGCTGGGGTTAAAGGGGTTTTTTGGTTAAAATATGGATATTCACGTAAGGAACCTTATTACTATTGTGATAAAACATTTGACAAAACAGGTAGTTTCTTGCCTTTTGAGTAAAAGCAAACCGCTCCCAACCCTACTTCTATCCTATCTTGGCCCCCTATGCAGTTCATTTGTCTGAATCGGTGATAAAAATATTGGACAATTGTTCTTCGTTGGGCAAACTAAGGGCAATTTCTTTGGGCAGTTGTGCATAGCTGTAAGTGGCCACCCCCATTGGTTTGTTAACTAACTCTAGTGCATACTCAACTGTAAGATGGCTTTTGGTTTTGCAAAGCAGTATGCCTATGCTGGGCTTGTCTTCAGGGTATTTTACGGTTTTGTCAAGTAGGTGCAAATACCAATTAAGTTGTTGGCTGTATTCTGGTTTGAAGTCATTTATTTTCAGCTCTATGGCTATCATTGATTTAAGTTTGCGGTGGTAAAAAAGAATGTCGATGAAATATTCTTTGTCGTCCAATTCCAAGCGGAATTGTTGCCCCATAAAAGCGAAATCAGCCCCAAACTGCCCAAGCATTTTGGTAATATTGGCTACAAGGGCGTTTTCGAGTTGTTTTTCGTTATGGTGGTCGGCCAGGTTCAAAAACGACAGGTCGTACTCATCTTTAAACTGCAATGTATAGTTTACTACTTCCTGTGTGGCAAGTGCCTTATCAAAATTATGCTGAAAGTTTTGATGGTTGGCATAAGCATCAATTCTAATCTTTTCTTCTAAAATGCTTCGGCTCCAGGCTTCGGATTTTGCCCTTTATAAATAAAATTCACGTGCGGCTTTGTTTTTTATCTTGCTAAAAATCATTACTGTATGTCCCCAGTGCAATTTGGCAACAGCTTGTTGCCAAATTGAATTTTCTGCAATTTCTTCATAAACAAAACGCATAAGCCGAAGGCTTCTTTCCGAAAAGCCATTCACGCCTATAAATTCTGCTTGTAGGTCAATCGATAACTGCTTGATTACCGATGTTCCCCAGCCTGTTTTTGTTTTTTCTGAAATGGTTTTACCAAAATCCAGATAAGCCAATATCATCTCAGAATTTACGGCACTGTAACTATTGTATTGTGCTAGTAAGATTCTTTCTTTTAGAGAAATAAGCGTTTGTATGTAGTCTTTGTCTTCTGCGTTTTCCATTATGCTGCCTATGCTTCGTTAAGTTCGTTAATAATGTCGTTCATATTGATCACTGTCGTTGTCTTTTTACCATTACCGGCAACGTTTGACTATAAGCTAATTAGCTCATTATGTGCGGCATTACTCATTACACAGGCGAATATAAGCACAACCACCTTACCTGACCTGTAGGCCCGGTAAATGCCATACAGGCAACCTGTTTATACCATAGGGCAAATTTCCATTGGCCACACCTACGCTTGCCATGCCTTACATATAGTGCCCCTTTGCATTGGTCAAATAGGCGGTGGTTGGCCCCATTGTAAAAAGCTGCTAAACTTATGTAGCTAGCTAGGCGGTGCTATGGACAGTGCCTTTTAGCCTACCGGCGGCCCCAGGCTATCTCAACCTGCTGGCAGAGCGCACCTTGGCTTCATCGCGCACTATGGCCCGCGCTGCCATAAAACACAGGGCTATGCCTACCAGGGGCAACCACGCCCCCAGCCCATACTGTCCCTGTGGCTCTTCAGCGCCCACCAGTGCACGCACGCTCTCCATATGCTTTGCTGAATCTACCGCCAAAAAAAGCATGGCCGTGGTGAGCGCGGCTATGCACAGGCCAGCCAGTCTGGCTATGCGCACCTGCAAGTGCCGCCGCTGGTAAAGAAAAATGGCGCCTATGGCCAAGGCACCGCCCAGAATGGACAGTACGGCCACATACGCGTTCCCTACCCTGTCCACCACGGCACCCCCACTCACCAGGTCGCTGCGCAAAGCCCCAACCACCAATTCACTGCCTGTCAAATCTATACGGTAGATAGGCAATGCCAGCACCATGAGGGCCGACAAACCGGCCAAGAACAAATACAAAGACTGAATCCGCTGGATCATAATGGGTTCTTTTGATATAAACAAACCTTGGCAAGGCCCAAATTTCGGAAACCGCCGCCAAGTACCTCCACGGTGCGCCGAAATAATCTTGATACGCCGTACTTAGCAATAAGCCAAACAGGCACCCGGATAGGGCTCATTTTCTCACCAAACTAATAAACAACTCTGTGCCAGCCCTGGGCGGTATGGAGTTGTAGCACTCCGAGAAGTAGCGCAGTTCAAACAAGTCGCCAAAGTACTCCAGGTACTCATGGCGGTCGCCGCCAAAGGGAGGGCCTGACTGCTCAAAATGCCGGTCAAACAATAGGCCTACCAATTTGCCCCCAGGTGCCAGCAACTGCGCCATTTTCACGGCATAATCCCGCCTAAAACCCGGCAGTAGGGCGCAAAAAAAGGTTTGTTCTATGATGAGGTCGTAGTGGCCCCTGTGGGCAAAGAAGTCACCGTGTTCCAATGCAATTTTACCGGCAAACCTGGGCAACAAACGGTCACCCAGTTGCTTTACCAACACATCAGAAATATCTATGAGGGTGATATTGGTGAATCCTTGTTCCAGCATATACTCAGCCTCATAGGCATTGCCACAGCCAGGGATCAAAACCTTTAAATCCTTGTTTACCAGCTGATCTATGTACAGCCGAAGGGGTTCTGAAACCCTGCCCAGGTCCCAGCCCGTTTGCCCGTTTTGGTATCGTTGGCTCCAATAATCCGCACCCAAGCCTTGGGGCCCTGCGTTTGTAGGCATCTTCTAGCCCTTATTCGTTGGCCGTAAAACTGGCACTTAGGTACTCACGGTTCATGCGGGCTATGTTTTCCAACGATATGCCCTTTGGGCACTCCGCCTCACAAGCCCCGGTATTGGTGCAGCTGCCAAATCCCTCCTTGTCCATTTGTTCTACCATATTCAGCACGCGCCGCTTGGCTTCTATCTTGCCCTGGGGCAGTAGGGCAAACTGCGACACCTTGGCCGCTACGAAGAGCATGGCCGAGGCATTCTTGCAAGAGGCCACACAGGCCCCGCAGCCTATACAGGTGGCCGCGTCAAATGCCTTGTCGGCATCAGATTTTGGTACGGGTATCGCGTTGGCATCCTGGGTGTTGCCGCTGGTGTTTACCGACACATACCCACCCGCTTGCTGTATGCGGTCCAGGGCACTGCGGTCCACCACCAGGTCTTTGATTACCGGGAAAGCACCCGCCCTAAACGGCTCGATATACACCGTATCGCCATCCTTAAACTTACGCATGTGGAGTTGGCAGGTGGTGATAAGGCGATCAGGGCCATGGGCCTCTCCATTGATAAACAATGAGCAAGAGCCGCATATACCTTCCCGGCAGTCGTGGTCAAATGCCACAGGGTCTTCGTCCTTCCCTATCAATTGGTTGTTAAGCACATCCAGCATTTCTAGGAAGGACATATCGCCAGAGACACCTTCTATGTCATAGTCCACCATCTTTCCCTTGTCCTGTGCATTTTTTTGGCGCCAAATCTTGAGTTTCAGTTTCATGTTTTCGGCTTTATGTTATTTGTAGCTGCGCTCTTTTACCTCTATGTTCTCATATTCCAACACTTCCCGGTGCAGGTTGGCCTGGCTGGGGTCGCCCGTATATTCCCAGGCACCCACGTACTGGAATTCAGGCCTCCGCATGGCCTCTCCATCTTCGGTTTGGAACTCTTCCCTAAAGTGCCCACCGCATGACTCTTCACGCTCCAGGGCATCCCTGGCCATGAGCTCGCCCAGTTCCAAGAAGTCGGCTACCCTACCGGCCTTTGCCAATTCCTCATTGTACTCGTTGGCCGTACCCGGCACCCGCACCTCTTTGTAAAAATCGGCGCGTATCTGCCTGATTTCCTCTATGGCTTGCCTTAGCCCATCGGCATTCCGCGCCATGCCCACCTTGTCCCACATCACCCGGCCCAGCTTTTTGTGGAAGAAGTCCACGCTCCGGCTGCCCTTGTTGTGGAGCAGTTGTTCCACCTGCTGCCTAACCTGCCGCTCGGCTTCATCAAACTCAGGGGTATTGGTATCTATTCTTCCCGTACGAATGTCCTTTGACAAATAATCACCTATGGTATAGGGCAATACGAAATATCCATCGGCCAGTCCCTGCATCAGCGCCGATGCCCCCAGGCGGTTAGCACCATGATCGGAGAAGTTTGCTTCACCAATGGCATATAGGCCTGGTATGGTGGTCATCAAGTTGTAGTCCACCCAAATACCACCCATGGTGTAGTGCACGGCGGGATATATCATCATGGGCGTTTCATAAGGATTCTGGTCCACTATTTTTTCGTACATCTGAAAGAGGTTGCCATACTTGGCTTCTACCAATGCGGTTCCTAGCCGTTTCACGGTGGCAGCATCATTTTCATCCATCCCTTTCAGGTGTGCCTGCTCCTTTCCGTAGCGCAGTATGGCCGATGAGAAATCGAGATAAACGGCTTCACCGGTGGCGTTTACCCCGTACCCTGCATCACACCGCTCCTTGGCGGCCCTTGAGGCCACATCGCGCGGCACAAGGTTTCCAAATGCCGGGTAACGGCGCTCCAAGTAATAATCCCTGTCTTGCTCAGCTATTTGGGTAGGTTTCAGTCGTCCTTCGCGTATGGCCTTTACGTCTTCCATCTTTTTCGGCACCCAAATTCGGCCATCGTTGCGCAAGGATTCTGACATAAGGGTCAATTTGCTTTGGTGGTCGCCTGATACCGGGATACAAGTGGGGTGTATTTGTGTAAAACAGGGATTGGCAAAATAGGCTCCTTTTTTGTGTACCTTCCAGGCAGCCGACACATTGCTGCCCATAGCATTGGTTGAGAGGTAAAACACGTTGCCATAGCCGCCCGAGGCTATCACCACCGCATGGGCCGAGTGCCGCTCTATGGCCCCGGTAACCAAATTGCGGGCAATAATGCCCCTTGCCTTTCCGTCCACTACCACCAGCTCCATCATTTCATGCCGGTTGTACATCTTTATTTTTCCCCTGGCTATTTGGCGGTTCATGGCTGAGTAGCACCCCAACAAGAGCTGTTGCCCAGTTTGCCCTTTGGCATAGAAAGTCCTGGATACCAGCACCCCGCCAAAAGATCGGTTGTCCAACAAACCCCCGTAGTCCCTGGCAAAGGGAACGCCCTGCGCCACACATTGGTCTATGATATTGGCCGATACCTCTGCCAGCCGATACACGTTGGCCTCGCGTGACCGATAGTCGCCGCCCTTTACCGTGTCATAAAACAGCCTATAGGTAGAGTCCCCATCTCCCTGGTAGTTCTTGGCGGCATTTATACCCCCCTGAGCGGCTATGGAGTGCGCCCGGCGCGGGGAATCTTGGTAGCAGAACGCCTTTACGTTATACCCCAATTCAGCCAGCGTGGCCGCAGCAGAGCCGCCCGCCAGTCCGGTTCCTACCACTATCACGTCAATCTGGCGCTTGTTGGCCGGGTTCACCAGGTTGATCTTGTTTTTATGTGAAGTCCATTTCTCGGCCAATGGGCCGGTGGGTATGTGGGCTTGTAGATTGGTCATGGTTTTATGTTATTATGCGTGGAAGAAATGGTGGTACAACGCGATGAACACAAACCCCGCTGGAATACCTATAGCGTAGATCTTGCCCAATTTCTCAATGAGCGGATAATACTTGGGGTGGCGGGCGCCAAGGCTCTGGAATGCAGATTGAAACCCATGTAGCAGGTGCAGCGACAGGAATACAAAAGCGGCCACATACAGGCCAATGCGCACCGGGTTCTGAAATTTGTGTACCAACTCTTCATAGTAGCGGAATGGGTCTTCAGGGTTCACCTCCACGTATTTATAAACTATTTCCGGAACCCAGAAATCGTAGAAATGCAGCGACATAAACAATAGGATGGCCATGCCCGAATAGGCCATGTTGCGCGACATCCAGGTGGCCGAAGCAGACCCCCTATACTGGGCATAGGCTATGGGCCTGGCTGCCTTATTGGTCATTTCCAGATATACGCCCAATATGAAATGCAGCAGGATGCCGGCAATTAATACAGGCTGCAACAGAAACTGCACCAATGGATTGGTACCCATGAAATGGGAAAGTTCATTGAACAAACCCGCACTAAAAACTGATGTGATGTTGATGGCAAAATGTTGCAGCAGGAACACCAATAAAAACAAGGCTGACAGTGCCATGGCAAACTTGCGGCCTATGGTACTGGAAAAGGTTTTCTTCAACCAACTCATTGGCTTGGATTGTTAAAATAAGGGGCAAAAGTAACACGGTATTCCAGGGATTGTTCCACAAAATCCACCTGAAAACAAGCCCGTGGGCACACCATGGGTTGGCCTAAGGCCCACAACCAAATGCGCAGGGCCCCCTACCCTACCAAACCACCTTGCCCAAGGCCTGACTAAGGTAAACCTCTACCATTTGCCGGCGATACCCCCTGGTAAACATATCGTTGTCCACGGCCCTGGCCCCTTTGAGCAATTGTTTCAGGAGCGCTCCCTTATCCAGTGCACCGGCGGCCCACCGCGCCACCACCGCCTTGGGGTCCACGCCCGACATGGCCACTTTTCCATTCCCTTGGCCATCCACGGCCATAGCCAGTGTGAGTGAGGTGTATTCCAGGCTCTCCCGTTCGCGCAGCTTGTGGAAACTATGCCTAAAATTGCGGTATAGCGGTAAGCGTATGGCGGTTACTATGGCATTGTCTGGCAAATTTTTCGATTTCACCCCATCACCGGTATATATGGCCTCCAAGGGCTGTACCCTGGTGCCCAGTGGGCTTACCCATTCTATTTCACCTTCCATGGCTATGATGGCCGGGGCCGTGTCGCTCACCAATTCTGAAAAGCAGGCATTCCTGCCGCCAGTGGCAATGCATATATCACCGTCACATTTCAGGCAATACCCTATGGATTCACGCCACCATTCCGTTTGATTGTAGTACAAACAGCGGTTTTCGCACAGCACGTTCCCCCCCAAGGTTGCGGTTTTGCGCAGCAGGGGCGCCCCTACCGAGTGTGCCGCTTCCCGGAGCATGGTAAACTCGCTCAGGGCGGGGCTTTTGGCCAGTTGGTGCAGGGTCTCCAGTGCGCCTATCCGCAAGTAACCGTCACGCTGGTCTATGCCCTTCATGTCACTCACCTGGGTAAGGTCTATGAGCACCGGCGCGGCATTGTTGCCCTGAAACCGGTTGGCCATCAAATCGGTGCCACCTGCCATAAAGGCGCAATGTCCCTGATGCTGCGCGGCCATGTCCAGGGCCTCATGCACGGTGGCGGGCATTAAGTAGGTAGCTTGTAGGGTTTCAGTCATTTGCTTGTGTTTTTATATGCCAAGAGCCTGCTCATGCTAGCTTAGGCCAATTCTGTTTGTACGTGTTTTTCCTTCTCCTTCATGGCCTTATAGACCACTTCGGCGGTGATGGGCAGGGTGCGTATGCGCACGCCCACGGCGTTATATATGGCATTGGCCACCGCTGGCGGCACCGGGTGCAGGGCACCTTCCCCGCATTCCTTGCCACCAAAAGGCCCTTCGGGATCTATGGTTTCTATTATGTTGGTGTGCATCATGGGGGTGTCAAGCGAGGTAGGTATTTTGTAGTCCAACAGGTTGCCATTCACCAACAACCCCTTGTGGTAGCGCATCTGCTCGCTCAGTGCCTGGCCCAGCCCCATGTGCCAAGAGCCCTCCAGTTGGCCCTCTACCGCCAGGGGGTTTATGGCCTTGCCCACATCATGGGCTCCCCATAGCTGCAGCACCTTAACATGGCCGGTTTCTGGGTTCACCTTCACCTCCACCACCGCTGCGCCAAAACTATATGAAGGGCTCAAACCGGCACCGGAACCTTTGAAATCGCCGCCCAATTTTGGGGAATTGTACTGTCCGCTCACCGTAAGCGCGCCCACCTTACGTGTGGCCATTTCAGTGGCTTCCACCCAGGTAAGACCAATCTTGCCATCATTTGACCGCACATGGCCCTGGTGTAGGTACAGCTCATTGGCCTCTGTACCGTTTACCTGAGCCACTGCCTCCAGCACCTTCTCCCTTAGGTTTTCCGCTGCGGTTTTGGCCGCATTGCCGGCCATAAAGGTTACCCTACTCGAATAACTCCCTAAATCAATAGGGGTTAAGGCCGTATCGGCAGCCAACACCATGATATGGGCCAGGTCAAGCCCCAGCACTTCGCCTACTATTACGGCCAGCATGGTATCACTGCCCTGTCCTATGTCGCTGGCCCCAGAGCTTACCAGCACCCTTCCGTCTAGGTCCAACTTGAGGTGCACCACCGACTGCGGATATTCATTCCAGTGTATGGGCAGTGCGCTACCACTTATAAAGAAACCACAGGCCACCCCAATACCGTGTCCATAAGGCAGTTTGCCAAATTTCTCCGCCCAACCCGATTGGCGCATCACCTGCTCCAGGCACATGGCACTACCGTTTGAAGTAATCCTGAACTGGCCCACGGTGTGGGCCTGGCCGGTGATAAAGTTTCTCAACCTCAGTGCACACGGATCCATATCAAGCCTTTCTGCCAATTCATCAATCATGGTTTCTATGGCAAAACGGGTATTTACCGCACCGTGGCCCCTCATGGCACCGCTCTGTGGCTTATTGGTATATACCCTGCGGGTCCTGAAGCCAAAATTGTCCAAACGGTAAGGGGCCTGTAGGAGCACCCCATTGTAGTAGGTAGTAACCACACCAAAACTTCCGTAAGCACCGCCATCTATGAGCACGTCAGCATCCAGTGCCGCAAAACTGCCATCGGCATGTGCGCCCAGGCGCAGCCGCATGTCGCTGGGGTGCCTGCCGTGGTTGGTCAAGAATACTTCTTCACGCGTAAACCTGGTTCTCACGGGTTTGCCGGTTAACCTGGCCAAATGGCATACAATGATTTCATGAGGAAAGGGGTCAGACTTGCCCCCAAAACCACCGCCCACCACCGGTTTAATGACCCTGACCCGGCTCATGGGCACTTCAAGCACTTTGGCCAGGTAGCGGTGCAGATAGTGCGGCACCTGGGTAGCGGTGATGATGCTTAGGCCGTTTTCATCCCACCAGGCCGTGGCAGCATGGGGCTCGGTAAAACCGTGGTTTATGCCTTCAAAAATGAACTGGCCTTCTATTACATGGGCTGCCTGGCCCAGGCCGGTTTCTTGGTCGCCAAACCGCAATTCGGCTTTCTTGTGGATGTTGTTGTTGTACTTGGTGTGGGCATGTATCTTTTCGTCTTGCCCCACATCACCGCAACCTTCCCTCGCATCAAAAAACGGCCTTAATGGCGTGTAGTCCACCTTGATAAGGGCACAGGCGGTCTCTGCAATTTCTTCGGTATCGGCGGCCACGGCAGCTACAATTTCACCCACGTAGCGGGTTTTGTGAATGGCCATGGCGGTTTCGTCTTGTGATATGGGCAACACCCCAAAACGAATGGGCAAATGGGCCCCGGCAACCACGGCACGTACGCCAGGCAGCTTCTTGGCGGCTTCTAAATCAATGGAATTGATGCGGGCGTGGGCATGGGTACTGCGCAAAAACTTGCAGTGCAATGCGTTTTTTACCTTGATGTCGTCGGCATAATCGGCGGTTCCGCTCACTTTTTTGGCGGTTTCCAGGTAAGGCCTGGGCTGCCCCACCATGTGGTACTGCCTCTCGCCCTCATTTGAATGACCTGTGCCTGCCACATATGCAGTAACTGCTTCTACAATTTTATGGTACCCGGTACAGCGGCACAAATTGCCCGAAAGGGCCTCCCTAATCTCATTTTCAGTGGGATGCGGGTTTTCCTTTAAAAAATCGAGGGTGGTCATGATCATACCAGGCGTACAGTACCCACACTGTACGGCTCCCTTCTCCATAAATGCCTGCTGCAAAGGGTGTAATTGGCTGCCCTGTGCTATGCCTTCTATGGTGGTAATGCGCTTGCCGGCCGCGCGGAGCACCGGGGTAACGCAGCTCTGCACGGCACTACCTTCCAGCATCACCGTACACGCACCGCAGCTGCCCTGCTCGCAGCCCATTTTGGTACCGGTGAGCATCACTTTGTCACGCAACACCTTAGCCAGCGTATCATGGGGAGCCACCGCCACATGGTGTACCGCACCGTTTACCGTTAGTTGAATCAGTTGCATGGTATTACTTTATTTAATGGACAGTTCCAAATAGGGCGCTTGGCTTGGGCACTCCGCCTGGCCAGCGCAATAGGTTGGTTTAAAAAATATGATTTCCAATAGATTGGCAAAATAAAATATCAAATTGATTTTTGCCCTAGAGCACGACACGCGCGCTAAAATTGAGGTATGGTCAAAAGGGTTCATATACCGGCACCTATGGATTTTCCGCCATCCACGTACAGGGTTTGCCCGGTGATAAAACCCGTATTGGGATGGCATAAAAAAGACACAGCATGGGCCACGTCTTCGGGCTGGCCCATAGATTTGGTGGGCTGCGCCTGTATAAGTTTTTCCCTTACATCATCACTGAGCTTTTGGGTTAGGGGCGTATCTATCAATCCAGGCGCTACGGCATTGACCAGCACGCCGTAGCGCCCCAGCTCCAAGGCCAGCACACGGGTAAGGCCCACCACCCCGGCCTTGGATGCGGAGTAGTTAGACTGGCCCGGATTGCCCAGCCAAGCCCTTGATGCTATGTTTACTATCCGACCACGGTTATTTGACCGCATGGCGTGTGATGCCGCCCTGCACATGAGCCAGGTACCTTTCAAGTTCACATCCACCACCATGTCAAAATCTATGGTGGGCATTTTCCAAATTACGTTGTCCTTGATAATGCCGGCATTGTTCACCACCACCTCGGCAAAACCCCATTCACTGGTCACCCAGTCAAACAAGGCCTGCACGGAATCTTCCTCGGCTATGTTGCACAATTTAAAATAGGCATTGGCCCCCAAGCCTTTGGCCAGTGCAGCGCCCTGTTGGGCATCTATGTCCACCACCACCACTGTGTTGCCATCGTCCAGCAAACGCTTGGCTATGGCCCTTCCTATGCCATTTGCCGCCCCTGTCACTATTGCCAGTCTATCGCTCATCATTCTCTGTTTTGTTGTTTTTTACCATGATCAATCGCGCCATGATGCTAATGGCGATTTCCACCGGCCCCTGTGCCCCTATGTCCAAACCCATGGGCATGTCAATTTCACCGATTTCTTCAGGTGACAGTTGATTGAGGGAAAGGAGCATTTTTTCTGCGATCATTACTTTTCTCTTGCTGCCAATGAACCCCAAATATGCCCATTGCCTGGGTGCGCAGTGTGCCAAAAGCTGGCGGTCTATCTCGTGGTTGTAGGTCATGATGGCCAGATAGCAATTGGGGCCAAAAGGAACCTGGCCTGCCAAGTGTATAAAATCCCCCAACAGGGTCTGGGCCTGGCATTGCCCGGCCTGCGCTATGTAATCGGGGCGGTCATCGAATAAGGTGACGCTGAACCCGGCCTCAAGCGCCATGCGCGCCAGTGCCTGGCCCACATGGCCCGCGCCAAAAATGTACAGTTGGGCTTGTTCCATTTCAGGTTCTACATACACTTTTACCGTACCCCCGCAACACATTTGGTGGTCATGGAGCAGGTGGTGCTCAAAAAGGCCCGGAATGCCCGTTTGTAGGCAAGACTGGGCATTGACTATCACTTTTTTTTCAAACTCACCCCCACCTATGGTGCCTTCTACCCTTCCGTTGGCTTGTACGCGCATACGGGCACCCACCTTTCTGGGCGTTGACCCTTTGGTTTCCACCACCAGGCAGAGTGCCCAGCCTGTGCGCCTATCGGCTGCCACCTTAGGCATGGGTGCGCACTTGATGGGCCAGGTGCATATGCCCAAAGTGGGCCATATAGTCATCTGGCGTGTTTATGTTGCTCAATATATTTTCATCGTCCACCTCCAGGTCCATCCGGCACACACGGTGCAGGACATCCTTCAAGATAGCCTGTTTGCCAGCCTTTCTCACCATTTGGGCCGCACCCGGCGAGAGCAATATGGGGTGTCCGCCCTGGCCCTTGTAGCGGGGTGATACATACCCATCTCCGGGTTTGGCCGCCACTATCTGGGCCACCGTGCCTACACCCACAAAGGGATTGTCCGTATTGTGCACCAGCACAGGCAAGGCAGGGGGTATGGCTGCCAATCCAAGCTGTAGGGAATGAAGCCTTCCCAGCCTGGGGGAATGATTGGCCAAAACCCGCAAGCCGTAGTGGCCCATCAAGCGCATTTGGCCCCGAAACGGCAGCATGTCCATGTTGGCAACCAACACCATGTGCGCAGGATCTACTTGGGCATATACGCCGGCTATGTGCTCAATAAACGACTCAGAATGGTCAAAAGGCAACAGGCATTTGTGCTGGCCCATGCGGGACGACAAACCACCCGCCAAAAGCAGCACTGCCACGGATGCCCCAGTGCGCTGGCCATCCAGGGAGGTCAGCGGTGCCATACCGTGGGTGTGGGTATCCGCTGTCATGCATTGATTTTAATTAATCTGAAAGGTATTTCCACTGTGAAACAAGTCGTTGAGCCCCTTGAATGGGGTATTGGATTTCTGCGCTTCAGACTGGGCCAAGAAATCTTGGTCAAATACGGATGACTGCGCCCGACGTATGACGCCCAGGGCTACCGGAAACTCGGGTAAGCGCATCTGCACCAACATGGTATGCAGGATATTTGACTTGTTGGTTGCATCGTGCACCAGCACATCGTTTATACCCATTCCGCCCTGGCCCAGGGTGATTACCTCGAGTTCTAGGCCGTTTAGCCTTATGCCTTTCTCACTGTTGGCACCAAAGATCATGGGCTTGCCGTGCTCCAGCACCAATTGATTCAATGCCCTAGACTCTTTGCCCGTGATTTGGGCGTGGGTTTTATCATTGAATATCACACAGTTTTGCAACACTTCAATCATGGCAAACCCCTTATGGCGATAGGCTTCCGTCATGACCTGCGCCATGAGTTTCACATCGGTATCGGGCACACGGGCATAGAACTGGCCGCCTGCACCCAGGCAGAGTTCACCTACGGAGAAGGTGTTTTCTATGGTGCCCAAGGGCGATGATTTTAACACCTTTCCTTTGGCCGTGGTAGGGGAGTGCTGGCCTTTGGTAAGGCCGTATATCTCATTGTTGAACAGCACCATGTTCATATCAATATTGCGGCGCTGGGCATGTATGAAGTGGTTGCCTCCTATGGCAAGGGCATCCCCGTCGCCGGTCATGACCCAAACGGAGAGGCTGGGGTTGGCCAATTTGACCCCGGTGGCCACGGCAGCCGCCCTTCCGTGTATGGTATGGAAACCATAGGTATCCATATAGTAGGGAAAACGGGAAGAGCAACCAATGCCCGATATGATGGCTACCTGGTCTTTTTTTAGTGCCAAATCGGCAAATGCCTTTTGAACGGCGCTGTGTACGGCATAATCCCCGCATCCGGGGCACCACTTAACTTCTTGGTCGCTGGCGTAGTCGCGCGGTTTTAGCGCAGCAGTTTGTATGGCTTCCATAATCAGGCTTCTTGCAATTGCTGAACAAAGGCGTTTTTCAGTTCCGAAACCTTAAATGGCTGGCCCTGTACCTTGTTGTATTGTTGGAAATTAAACTGAGGAAAAGTAGCCCTTAGGTACTTGGCGAGTTGCCCGTTGTTCAGCTCACAAACCAGTATTTTTTGGAACCGCGCAAAAATGGAAGCGGTATTTTTTGGCAGTGGGTGAATGTAGTTGAAATGGGTAATGGCAATATCATATCCCTCCTGCTGCAACTCCGAAACTGCGCCAAAGAGGATACCAAATTGTCCGCCCCAGCCCACTACCAGCAGTTTACTGGCATTCTTTCCTTTCACTTTTTGATCGGGCAAGCGGTCAGCTACCCTATCCACCTTATCACGGCGTATGGCCACCATGGCTTCGTGGTTATTGGGATTGTGTGACACGCACCCGGAGAACTGGTCTTTTTCAAGCCCGCCTATCCTATGCTGCAAACCAGGGCTTCCTGCGGGCACCCATTTTCTAGCAAGGCTATGGCAATCACGGTCATAGGGTTTCCATGAGCCATCGGTTGGCGGCAATTGGCCCGCCTGTATTTCAGGCATTTGTTCCAGGGTTTTCACCTTCCAGGGCTCTGCCCCATTGGCTATATAGCTTTCGGTGAGCAGCACCACTGGGGTCATGTGCTCCACGGCTATGCGGGTAGCTTCAAACGCCCAATCAAAACAATCACTTGGGGTGCTGGCAGAAAGTACCACCAAGGGGCTTTCGCCGTTGCGGCCCCATATGGCCTGTAGCAGGTCGCTTTGCTCGGTTTTGGTAGGCAGCCCGGTAGAGGGCCCGCCGCGTTGCACGTTCACTATCACCAGTGGCAATTCGGCCATGACCGCTAGGCCAATGGCTTCGGTCTTGAGTGCCATGCCGGGGCCTGAAGTGGTGGTAATGGCCACATTGCCGGCAAAGGCAGCCCCTATGGCCGAGGTGATACCGGCAATCTCGTCTTCGGCCTGGAAAACCTTGGCACCGGCCCATTTGTGTTTGGCCAGTTCCTGCATGATGTCGGTAGCCGGTGTGATGGGGTAAGAGCCCAAAAAAAGATCCTTGCCCACTTTGGCAGCGGCGGCCAAAAATCCCCATGCCGTGGCTTGGTTGCCCGTGATGTTTCTATACACACCCGGGGCTTTAGAGGCGGGCAGCACGGTATAGGTGGCCTTTATCACCTCCATGGTGAGGGCGTAGTTGTATCCGGCTTTGATTGCCAGCACGTTGGCCTCCCCAATTTCAGGGGTTTTCTTAAACTTTTGCCGGAAAAACTTGATGGACTGGTCAAGCGGCTCAGAAAAAAGCCAAAAGACCATGCCCAGGGTAAAGGCATTTTTACAGCGGTCAGCTGCCTTGTTGTCGAGTCCCAAGCCCGCCACTGCCCCTTTGGTAAGGGTGGTGATGGGTGCTGGTACCACCTGGTAGTCGGCCAGGAGGTCGCCTTCCAGTGGGTTTGAGTCAAACCCAGCTTTTTCCCAATCGCGTTTGGCAAAAGAATCCTTGTCGCACAGGATGGTACAGGCCGGCTTGAGTTGCTGCAGGTTGGCCTTGAGGGCAGCTGGGTTCATGGCCACCAGCACATCAGGCGCATCGCCCGGGCTATGTACCCCCGAAGCCCCAAAGTGAATTTGGTAACCTGATACCCCAGCCACCGTGCCCTGTGGGGCTCGAATCTCAGATGGGAAGTCGGGGAACGTGGCAATGGCATTACCCTTAATGGCGGTGGTTTCGGTAAAGAGCGAACCGGCCAACTGCATGCCATCGCCAGAATCGCCGGCGAACTTTACTACCACGCTGTTAACCTGTTTATTAACGCGTCCTTTTACATTGGCGGTCAGCGCCAAATCTTGTTCTGGTGGGTGGTTTTCCAATTTGGTAAAGGAATTAACTATTGGACCATTCGGGTTGTCGCTTGGCCAGGAAGGCGGTGATTCCCTCGTTGGCATCATGGGTTTCCATAAGTTGTCGGTTATAGATATATTCAAGTTGGGGCAAGAAATTGCCCATCACGTGGTTGAATTTAATGCGGGCAGCCTTGGCGGCATAGCGCAGCGAGCTTGCGCTTTTGGGCACTATGTGTTGGTTCACCCAAAAATCAAACCCTGCCATTAACGCACTTTTATCTTCAAAAACTTGATTCACAATACCCAGCGACAGTGCTTCGTGGGCATCGACGCTTCGCCCTGTCAGTAACAGCTCCTCTGCCCGGGCCAATCCAATCTTTTCAGGAAGGATAATAGAAGCAGGTGGCGGAAAAACGCCCAATACGATTTCGGGTTGGCCCATTTTGGCCGTTTTATCGGCAAACAGCACCTGACACATGATGGCCAGTTCCATGCCGCCCCCCAGACACTGCCCAGAAATGAGCGAAGCCGTGGGGATGCTGAGATCAATCAGCGTTTTAAAAATCTTGTGAAAGGTTTTCAGCATGGTTTCGGCCAGTTCCTTGGTATGCTCTTCTACACTGGCCCCAAAGGAAAAATGTTTACCTTCTCCTTGAAAAACAATGAGTTTCAAGTTTGAATTTTTTCCAAAATCCCGAAGGCAACCCAATATTTCGAGCATCATTACATTGTCCAGCACATTGCCCTTGCCATCGGCCAGGGTTATCCAGGCTACCGAGTCATGGTGCGTATAGCTCAGTTTTACCTTTTCCATTGCTACTGTTTGTTTTCCGGTTTATACTGGGGCGAAATGGCGCGGTGCAGGTCGTCGTTCCATTCATGGCCTTGTGCCAGTAGTTGACGGAGCTTGATGAAATCAATTTCGCGCCCGTTTTTAGGGCCTTCGTTAAAAGCCCTGAAACCGGCTTTCGCTTCGGTCATCATGTTGAGCGCCAACCACTCTCTGCTGCTTTCCTTGTTGCGGTCCCAGTGTTCCAATTTCTTCTTTCGCACTTCGGTGAGCGACTTGGAAATACAGTTTGGAAAAGCATACAGCAGCTTGGCAATCAGTCGGTTTACTGTCTTGTCCAGTTCGCTAAGGTCAATTTCGGCTTGTGACATAAGGGCTTTGGCCAGGGCCAATTCCTCTCCTGTTTTCACTTGGCCATATACGATGTTGCCCATATTGTCCACCATCTTGTCGGTGGTTACCAAAGGGTTAACCAAAAATTTTCCATCCTTTTTAAGCACCGGGGCTATGTCGGTAATAAGGCCAATAAACTTGGCATAGTGGGCTGTCCACTGGTCGCAAAGGGTGAGCGACTGCATGGCGCGTTCAATACCCACATAGAGGTGAAGGAAATCGGTAGAACCGCCAATGGCCGCGCTGCCGTGTTTGGGGCCGGCCTGTCCAAACTTGGCCAGGTCTGATGCCACGGTCATATCACAGGCCATGCCTATTTCTTGCCCACCGGCTATGCGCATGCCGTTCACCCGGCATATCACGGGTTTTTCGCATTTCAATATGGCCGAGACCATGTCGTTAAACAGCCGCATATACTGGCTATACTCTTGGGGCTGACCCGAATAGTACTCGGCATACTCCTTGGTATTGCCCCCGGTACAGAACGCCTTATCGCCCACGGCAGTAAATACCACGGCTACCACGCTGCGGTCATTGCTGGCTTCGCCAAAAGCCAAGATTACTTCTTTCACCGCCTTGGTGGTGTAAGAGTTGTACTGACCCGGGTTGTTGAGCATGATCCAGGCATTGTACAAACCCGCCACGGCATTGCCCGCATGGTCCACACAGGGGCGCAGCTCATACGCTATGTCAGTATAGGCATAGCCTTCTATAATGTTGTGATTCTTAAAGTTCATATGATTCAATTTTTGGTTTGGAGTCAATTAAAGTCTGGTACCATGACAGAACGTTTTGAGTACTTGTGGGCCAGGGTATTTTGAAATACCTGATTGATTTGTGACATTTGGAATGTTTCCACGAAGTTGCCAATTTCCAGCCGGCCACTGTCAATGAGGGCTAACACATTGGCATACAATTCAGGTTTGCATCCCCAAGTGCCTATTAGTTTGGCATCAAAGGCCATGAGGTTGCTGAGCCTCACATCAGGCTTGGCCATGGTAAAGCCCACCACGCTCATGGTCGATGCGAAAGTGATTAGGTTAAAGGCCAATTCTTGTCCCGGCGCGGTGCCAGAAATCTCAAAGATCTTCCAGGCATACTTAGGGGCGCCCAGCGACTTGGCAATTTCCTTTACCTCAGCCTTAATGGCCTTTATGTCCTTGTCCCTTGAATTGAGGGTGGCATCCACGCCGTGTTTCATGGCATTGGCCAGTTTCTGATCGTCTATGTCAATGGCCAGCACCTTGGCCCCCTTGATTTTGGCCAAAAGGGCGCCATACACACCTACCCCGCCCACACCAATCACTATGGCAAAATCGCCGGGCTGTAACTCAGCCTTTTCTATTACTTGGTAAGGGGTAGATATGGCATCGGCCACCACCGATAGGCGTTCCAATGGATATGTGCCCAACAATGACTTAGGCACTGGGCATAGAAACCGGGAAGGCACGGCAATGTGTGAGGCAAAACCGCCATGAAAATCATTTCCGGGCATCAATTGGTTTTGGCAGATATTGCTCCGGCCCATTTGGCACAGCTCGCATTCGCCACAGGGGAGCACGGCAGGTATGATCACAGCCTGGCCCAGGAGGTGTTCAGGGCCATCTACCACGGTGCCGCTAATCTCGTGGCCCAGGGTGAGCGGCAATTCCTTTTTGGTCCTTACCCCATGGTGCCAGAAGCTTATGTCGGTATGGCATACGCCACAGCCCGCTACCTGTACCAGGGCCTGGCCAGGGGCCAACGCGGGCATTTCAGATTCCACCAACTGGAAATCGGCCTGGGTTTGGGTCATTTGGTATTGATACAACTTCATGTCTATCTATTCTTTGGCTTACACATTCACAATCTTATCGCGCTCGGAGCCCACCCTTCCCCGGCGGCATAGCTGGGTGGTCATAAACTCACCGGAGTATTTGGCCTGGAGCGGCAGTGCTTGTTCTAGGCCCACGGCGCATGCCCCATCAATGCAGGCAGCAATGGCTTCACGGGCACCTTGCAGTGCAGGGTCGGTGGTGGGTTCCAGGGCCGCCCATTCAAGCGAATTCATGGCAAACCCCGTTTCAACAAATGGTCGCGGAGCCTGGGCCTTAGCCCCTTTATTGGCTATTTCCCAAGCCTTTAACAGGCATTGATCCATGGTACCGCTCACATCCAGCAGCCATCCTACGGTTTCTGATGCCTTCACGGCCTTGCCGGTGAGGAGCATGTGCAACACGTTGATGCGCAGTGACTCGGGGCATTTTCGCAATGCCCAGTGACAACCCTCCATGCCGGGCAATACGGGTAGGGTAACCTCAGGCATGGCAAACGAAACCGAAGAAGGCGCTATGAGGTAGTGGCAGTGCATGAGCAGTTCCAGCATTCCCCCCATGCAGCGCTTGCCATGTATAAATCCCACCGACACATCAAACTCCGTGTGCAGCCTGCGCGCCGTAGCCGACCAAGTGGCGGCAATTCGGATACCCTCTTCGGCCTGTACTATGGCCGGGAAGAATTCATTGGTATCGGCCCCTACCATTTGTGTGGAAAGGTGGAAATCGCCGGTCACGATTACACTCTTAATGCCTTGTTTATTAAGCCAATCTATGGCACGGTTCAATTCGGCATCCACGTCGCGGTTATAGCTTTCACGGGCTATGGTAATGGTGCCTACTTGCCCATTGTGTTCGGCGTTTACATATAGCTGCTGCCATTCAGGGCTGTCCATTTGGTCAAAAACCTGGGGGTACCAAGGCGATAGGGCTGCCTCTGGCAGCAGTTTATGGAACTGTGCCACTTGCTGGCGCACGCCATGAGGCCCTGCTTGGCGGCAGTGGGCCAGTATGCCCCTGGTAAACTGGGCGCATACCTCGCCTATTAGGTTCATCACAGCCGGTTGTGCCCGGTGTTCATGCACCATAAGGGAGGTCATTTGGTAGAGCGCACCCATTACAATGGTATTCAACTCCGCCTCGGTTTCGGGGTCGAGTGTCCAGTTGACCAGAGGGCGGAAGTGATTGAGCGGGTACCAGTTCTGCCCACTTTCCTTTCGTATTTCCAGCTGGTTTTCAGGACGGTATAGAGGCCCATAGTGTAGCGACAGGTGGTGGAGGCAAGACCATGTAAGGAAATTGGCCCCTTTGGCACCAATCACGTCATGCGCCCTAAAAGGGTTGGGGCCCAACACCTTTCGTATGTATTTGTCCACCTTCCAGTACGGTGTATTGGTGCGGTGGCAGAAATGCAGGCAGGCCTGCAACAAACCGCAGAAAAAGACATCGAGCACAAAGGACCAGTTGTCGCTCACCTTGAGCGGGATAAGGCCCAGGCTCCAGAGCAGGCGCGTTTGTGGTGAGGGGTTTTCCTCTACTATTTCAAATATCTTGTTGATTTCATGCGGGAAAGCGGGGTGGGCTATGCCCACTCCCAACTCAGATGAAGGGAATCCGGAAGTAACCGACCAGATGTGTATGCCCGGGAATGCGTTTCGGAAAAGTTCGTAGTGGGCTCTTTTAAGGGCCAGGTTTTCAGGTATGGCCTCAAGTAGGAACTTGGGATTGTATTGATGGAGTGCCGCAGGCAGGGAGCTGCCATCATAGTTTATGCGTACCACGTACTGCATAATGTCGGCGGCTGCCTTGGGCCCAAAAGAAGCCTGTAAACCCTTGTATTGCTGGGCCAGCCCATCAGGGGCTCCTGGCAGGTCAAGGGCAATGATGGGAATGCCATAGGGCTGCAGCCTGGAGGCAAACTGCATCACCTTGCCAGCACCCACTATGCCGCTGGCACCAGAAATCACCATAGCGCCCCGCTGTCCCTCAGGGCCAAAAACTTCGTCCACCAATTCGGCCGTTTGCAGGGGCATATGGCCGTTTTGGAAAATCTCCAACACCGACCCCAGCCCCAATGACTGGAGCGTGGGTTGGCGCATGGCATGTATTTTTTGGGAATTGCTTGTCATGATAGAATAGTCAATTTATTGTTTTTCAAGAAACTTTAAAGACGGCAGCGATACCTACATCACCGGCGGCACAGCCAAAAATGAGCACGTATCCCCCACCTAGGTCAGCGGCTTCTTCCAGGGCTTCAATGGTGACACGGGTAAGAGTGGGCCCCTGGGGGTGACCCCACACCAATGGACAACCGTTGTTGTTCATTTTGTGCCAGTCATAGCCAAAAACCTTGGCAAACACGGCATCGTTGACGGCAAATGGGTTGTGGTCCTTGACCACGGCCATATCGTTCATGGACAAGCCGGTTTTAGACAGGAGCTTTTGCACGGCAGCGGCTGGGGCTTCGGGCATGCAGGATGCGTGAACCCGTACCTCGGCCTTTGCCACGAACCTAATGTCAATTTCGGGCCGGGTACTAAGCTGTTTTGCCATTTCCTTGTTGGTTACCAGCATGGTAGCCATACCATCGGCGGCGTGTGTTTGGCTCCCGCCGGTCACGCCCGTTTCCAGTTCGCGCATGGCATGCAGGGCCTGGAGCGATATTTTCTTTACCCCAATATCATCTGCTATGGTGCCCATGGATTTGCCCTGCATGTTGAGTACCTCCATGGGAACGGCCACCCGCTGTATGAAACCCGATTCCTTGCCCTGAAAATACTGTTGGTACCTAAACGCCACCATATCGTCAATCTCTGCACGGTCCACCTTGTACTTGCGGGCCACATTACCCGCAGAGGCAATCATGGCATTCTCGGTAGAAGGATCAAAGCCAAAGTTGTCCCATACGTCAGAAATCACCTCGGTGCGCCGGTAGGCACGTCGTTCGGGAAACACGCCCACGGGTGAGTCGGATGTCCGGTCGAAAGTGAGGACCCCTGCGGCCTCGCTAGAGCCCGACTGCACCTGAGCACCTGCAGCTACTATGGCCTGCAGCCCGGTGGCGCAAGCTTGCTCCAGGTGGTGGCCCGGCATACGGTGGCCCGTACATGAAGCCACCACGGTGGCATTCCAAAACTTGTAGTGCCAGGGCACAGTGGAGCCAACCACCAAATAATCAAGCACCCTGATGGGCACCTTACGCTTAGACATGATAAGGGCCATGCCCTCGCCGGCAAATTGGCCAATGTTTACCTCTGCCAAAGGAGAGGACTGCCAAGCCGGAAAATAACTGCTCCCCCAAGTGCCAAAAGGAATGCGGGCCTCGGGAAACATGTTTAGGTCTTTAGTCATATTTACACAGTTACGGTATTTGCTTGTTGTTCAAGGCCTTTTCTGGCCGTTTCACGTGAGTGGGCCATGGCGGCCAGCAAGGCGGCCCCTAAGGCCACCACAAACTGGGGCTGTTCCACTATGTGAATCTCCTTGTCAAAGCGCTGTGCCAGCAATTCCCTGAGATAGGGGTGATGGGCTATGACACCCCCAATCATATAGGTAGGGATGCCTGGGTCAAGGCGCATTTTGGCCACGCGGTTTGCTATGGAGAGGTAAATCCCCTTAGAGATATCCTCTAGGCTAAGCCCGTCGAAAATCCAATTCATGATTTCGGTTTTGGCAAACACGGTACAGAAGCTATTGAGCTCCTTGTCATAAGAGGAAAGGGCAGCCAAACCGCTCATTTCGGCAATTTTGATATCGGCGCGCTCGGCTATTTCGGCCAAGAAAGAACCGGTGCCTGCCGCGCACTTGTCATTCATGTAGAAGTTGAGCACGGAATCATCGGCCTCGCAGCGGATGATCTTAATGTCTTCTCCCCCTATATCAATGATATTCTTGGCCCCGTGGAAATAATGCGACACACCGGCGGCGGCACAATTGATTTCCGTTTTCACCATATCGGTTTCGGTAAAATGCTTTCGGCCATATCCAGTGGCGCATGAGTACTTAATCTGGAAATTGGAAGCTATGGCCTGCATCACGTTTTTAAAGGCCTGCTTATCATTGGTCATGGTAGGCAAGAAATACCTGAACAGGGCATTTCCCTTGTCATCGGCCACGCAAAACTTGGCATAGGATGAACCCAGGTCAATGCCCAGGAAACAATCGGAGTTGCGGAAGGTGGCCGGGGTAGCCTTTTTGTCCACCAAACCCTTGTCCAATATTTTTCTGGCCACGTTGCCGGCGGCACCGGGCACCCGTGAAATGATGTTCTTGTTCGTCATGGCTTTCACCATGTTGGTCATAGACAGGTTGAGCGAAGTGCGCACATAGTGCTTGCGGCCATACTCCACTATTTTTCCATTGAAATAGTCTATTTCGGTGGGGCGGCCATTGATTAGGTCAAGGGCGAGGGAGGGAAAGTGGTCACCTCCGTTTTTAAGGTACTTAAGGCACTGGCGAACAAAGTCATCGGGAAATCTGACTTTTTCTTTCTCGGCCACTACCACTGCCTCGTTTATGGTTTGTTCTATAAGTTCCACGGTGTCAGGGTCGGCCATTGCTTCGGCCATGGTGAGCCGTCCCACCCCGCATAGGGCGCTGAGCGAAGAGTTAAGGATGGTTTTTTGCCAAGCCCTTTTAAATAATTCAAACGAATCCACGGTTTTGGTTTCCAGGCCTGTGCTGCTCAGTGCATTGGCCAGTGCCTGTGCTTGTGCGCTGCGCGAATCATTGAGTGAACCGAGATAGTTGGGTGCGGAGAAAAAGGTGGCCTTCACCACATTGGGCGAAACCATATTTCCGGCATAGTTCACTACCATGCGCAGCACCTTTGACTCGCCAAAGGTGGGAATGAGCAGTTGTTCCACATCAATGCCATTCTGGGCTGCCACCACGGTAATTTTCTCGGTGTTGAGCATGGCCAGATGGGGAATGAGTTCGGGCACTTGGTATGACTTGGTGGCAATGATGAGGAAATCCAGTGGCAGGTCAACCAAGGAGCCAAGGGATGCATATACTTGGGTAAAGGCCGCCTGGGCCTGAAATACATTTTCTATCTTGATGCCTTCGGTAAGAATGCGGTTGCGCTTCACCTCATTTCGCACGCAGAGTGATACCTGGCAACCCGCTTCTTGGAGTTTCACGGCCATGATCATACCCACAGGCCCCAAACCCACTATGCCTATGTTGAGTGGTTGGTTATTGCTCATATCACGGCTGACTTTTGGTCTTCAAGCTGTTCCAAAAAAGTTTCAATCTTGGTGGTGCTCTGTCCTTCACTAAAAAAGCGCAGGTCGCACAGGTCGCCTTCAATCACCAGTGCCGGCACCCCGGTGCGGTCCCTGAGGCGCTGTGGCATGCCAAATTTTGCATTGCTGTTGTTAAAACAGGTCTTGCTATCGTGATAGACTATACCGTCTATGCCATACTCTACAAACCAATTGGCCAACATGTCCATTTTGGCCTTTTCGCTTCGGTTGATGAATATATCGGTATAGGCACGGGCAGTGCTTTCAAATGGGTCACGTTCATCAAATTGATCAAACACCCAACTGCTGCAATAGGTGGACGCCACCACGGCGGCGGCGTTATCGGCAAAAAGGTCGCTCAACATGCGCAGCTTGCCCCAAATGGGCATTCCTTCCCAAAATATCCTGGTCTTTGCCTTGGGCAAAAAGCCCTTTCCCTGGGCCAGGTTTTGTTCCAATTCCTCCAAGAGGTTGGCATAGTAATCTTTGGCCACCTGTGTGCCCCTAAGCACCACAATAGGCCCCATGTGTATGGTGCCGTCAAAGAAGCTAATGGGCGCTATGGGTGCGGTGGACGTTTTTAGCACTTTCTGCCACAGCAGGGTAGCCTCCTTGCTCAGCCTTACCACTTCCCTAAACCTATCTATGTCAAACTTGCTGCCGCTGGCATTTTCACAGGCCGGAATCATGCGTTTGAACTGCGCTACCACCAGGTCCACCTCTTCTTGAGAGGTTTGGTCCACATGCCTGGGTGGCTGGATACCCACTATAGGGCAGCCAAACTCTTTGGCAAAAAAGCCAAACCAATCTTGGACTTCCCTACACTGATTTGTGTTATAGGCAATTAGATCAGGTTTAGGAGCCCCAGCCATGCCATAGTGTTTGGAAAGCGGGGTTTCTCCCTTGAGGTAGCTGCCAATATCGGCGGTGGTATAGCTGCACACATGGCCCGAGTATCCGCATTTCACGGCTTCGGGAATGTAGTCCATGGCAGAACGGGTAGCCCCCAGCAAGGCACCGTGATTTTCGGGAAAATAGACTTCAAAGCCAAAAGACCGCAGGAGTTCGGCGGGACCCACGCTGGTACACCATGCTACTTTGTTGTCACCGCTACCGAGCGATTTGAAATAGTCGCCCATGACTTTTTTCATGGTTTCGGTACTGGCTATTTTATACATTTACTTGATGTTGTGTTTCTTGTTAAGGTCTATCACATATACTTCCTCGTTCACCGGCACTTGTTCGCCATAGAGGTTTTTCAGATGTGCCCGGTATTTCTCCAGCACATTCTTGGGTGCCATTTTCATGGAAGGGGTAAGGGTATTGCCCTCTAGCGATAGTTCATCCATGATGATAGCTGCCGATTTGACCTTGGCGAATTTTTGGCCTATCGTATTGTTGGCCAGCTCAAGGCACCCTGAAAAACAGCGTCCCAATTCATTGAGGCTCCTGGGACAAAAACAACCTTCTTCAGGTGTGACCTGATAGTCAGGCTGTTCCAGTAGTTTTTTGTTTGGGAAAATAAGGGCCACGGGATGTTCTTCGCCACTGCCGGTAACCACGGCATACTGCACATAGTGGCAGCGGAGCTCAATGGCTTTTTCCAGGTCGGTGGGAATGACCTTTTCACCATTTGACAACTTGAAGATCCTATCCTTTCTAGCTATGAGTGTGAGGCCATTGGGTCCCAAGGCACCCACATCGCCGGTGCGGTACCAGCCATCTGGAGTAAAGGCTTCTTGATTGGCAGCGTCATTGTTGAAGTACCCAAGCATTACGTTGGGGCCTTTTACCTGTATTTCTTCGTCATGGGATATACGCAGTTGCACGCCTGGCAGTGGCATGCCCACCAGGCCCGGTTCCCTTTTGAGGCTGGGGTTGGTAAGGGTGCAACAGGGTGAGGTTTCGGTAAGCCCCCAACCTTCAATTACAGGGATGCCCCGTTTTTCAAATTCGGCCGATAACCTTTCGGGCAAAGCGGCAGCTGCGGTGAAGATGAACTTTAGTCCTGAGTTGAAGAAAACGTCTTCGGCTTCTTTGCTTTCCCGGGTTAAGTCGTACAGGGCTTGATATACTTTAGGAACGCTAAAGAAGACAGTGGGCCTCACCTTGTTCCAATTGTTAAAAATAGATTCGGGGCTTTTGCCATAGGAGCTTTCCAAAAAATAGGTGGCACCGGTGCGCAGGGCGGTAAACAACTCGAAAATGCCGCCAAAACTGTGGTGCCAAGGCAAGTAAGACAAAAACCTGTCAGACGGGCCCAGGTCCCACACCAAAGACAAACCGGCTTGCTGCGAAAGGATATTGCCATGTGTGAGCTGCACGCATTTGGGCAATCCCATAGTGCCGGAGGTAAACATATTTAAGCAAACGGAATCTGGTTTTATTTCATAGTCAAGCACTTGCTCTTGATTGGAAACCAACAGGCCGGCAAAAGGGGCACAAGGCAGGGCATAGCCATCTTGGTAGCTATCAGACACAAAGACCCTATGCACCTCCAGGTCGCCAGGCAGGGTATCCAGTTGAGATTGGCCCTCCACAAAAAGCCACCGCGCTTCGGAATGCTTGATGAGCAGTTCCGCTGTTTCGCGCTTGAAATGGGCAAAAATGGGTACGGCAATACCGCCATAGGCCATGACCGCGAGTTCCATTTGGAGCATGTGCAGTTGGTTTCTGGAAAACAGCACCATTTTGTCGCCCGGACTAAAGCCCAGCTCCTTGAGATTGGCAGCTATACAATTGATTTCCTGAAAAAAAATAGCCCAAGTTATGCCGTGGTATTCACCGTCATCGGCTTTTTGGGCAAAAACCTGGTTGGGCCCAAAATCCACACTATTGCGCCGCAACATGGTGGCTATGTTTGGGATAACCGGGCCAAGTGGCTTACCTGCTATACTCGCTTTCATGTGGCAATGGATGAGGGTTTAGTAGGGAAAGGCTACACGGCAAGTACGGCTTGCTTTTCTTTGAGCTTGTGGTACCGGTATCCGCCCCATATGGCGGCGCCAATGGCACCGGAGTATATGGAATTGGGGTGCGATGTGAATTTGAAGGTATTGCGCTTGTTTTCGGCGGATATTTCCTCAATGGCTTGTATCATACCTTCATTCATGCCCATGCCGCCTACCAGTGCTATGGGCGATTCAGCCCGTAGCGATCCAAGCAGTTTTACCACCCGGTTGGCTATGGACAGGTTTATGCCCTTGACAATATTGGGTGTGGACAATCCTTTGGAAACCAAGTTAATCACATCGGTTTCGGCCAGCACGGCACAAATGCCCGATGGCACTTCTGGGTTGTCGGCTTGTAGGGAAATGGGGCCTACTTCTTCTATGGCCAATCCCAGGTACCGGGAAATGTTTTCTATGAACTGTCCGGAACCGGAGGCGCACTGGCCGGTCATTTTATAGTCTATGACCTTGCCCCTGCTGTCCACCTTGATGGCGCGCACATATAGTCCCCCCATATCCACCACGGTCTTGGCCTCGGGATTGAAAAAAATCCCCCCCCGTGCATGTGAAGTCATGGAATAGAAGTGGCCGGTTTTGCGCTCCACCATTTCGCCCTCGCCGGTGGAAGCCAGGTAGGCAATGTCACGCTCTTGGTTCAACCCATTGCGCATGAGCACCATATTGACCGCGTCCACCACCACGTCTTTTGGGTTTCGCTTGCGGATCTTTTCGGTTTGTTTGTCCACCAGTTCATGGTTGCCTGATTGGTGAAAATACCGCATCAGTGCCACTTTAACATAGCTGCCACCTACGTCAACCCCCAGGGTGTAGATTGGATTTTCCATGATAGTCAATTACTTGTTTAACAATTCTATACAATTATCCTTCAACTTCTTCGGCATGTGCATTCGACTTGGCTACCTGAGGCAGGTCGGCGCTAATGTTTCGTCGGGCAAACATGGCCCCGCCCAATGCCCCCATAAAAATGGAGTCGGTGTGTATGTTCATGGTCACATCGCCGTACGCATCGCGCACCATTTGTTTCACGTACTTGAGCACGGCCTGGTTTCTGGCTACCCCACCGGTAAAAGTGAATTCGTTTCTCACACCGCCCGAACGCGCTATGAGTGACATGGCCCTCTGGACAATGGCCTTGTGCAGGCCAGCCAGGATGTTGGGCCGTTCTTCGCCGTTGTGGAGCAGTTCTTTTACCTCAGCACCCGCAAACACGGTACAAGTAGAACAGATGGTGGTTTCTTTGGTAGCCTTGTTGGCTTCAGGTCCCAATTCATTGAGCGACAAGCCAAACTCATCGGCAATATAACCCAGGTACCGCCCGCATCCCGCCGCGCACCGGTCGTTCATGTGAAAGCTGGTTACCAATCCATGTCGGTCCACCTGTATGGCCTTGGTGTCTTGTCCGCCTATATCAAGTACGGTACGTGTATTGGGGAAAATGGCGTGGGCGCCAAAGGCATGGCAAAGGATTTCAGACTTGATGCAGTCATCGGGAAAAGGCAGCAGTGCGCGGCCATACCCGGTACCCACCATCTTGGCCACGTAAATCTCTTCGTTGGCCACCATGTCTAGGTATTTTGTTATTTCGGCTTCCACCTCTTTATAGCTGGAAACCAAGGCTTTGTTGTCCTCGTTTGCCCAAGGAACGGTAGGGTTTGCGGCTAGCTCGGTTGCCATGCCCTGGTACTTTTCGTCGAGGTAATGCATGGATTCTTCCACCAATTCCTTGAAATCGAAAACGACCATTTCATTTTCTATGGGGTTGATGCTTTTGTCAAAGGCCAGCATGAGTTTTTCGTAAAACTCAGGCCCCTTTTTCTCCACTTCGGCATTGTATTTTTCACTTACTATATCCCTGAAAAACTGGTTTTTACTTCCCAAGTCTTCGTGGATAAAGCCGTGGTGCAGCAGTGGCCGTATGTCTTCAATGATTTCCTTGATCTTTACCAGTACATCGGCCTTATTGTCAAACGAAAACTCTTCTACGGTTTTTACTAGCATAAGCTCTAGGCTGTCCATCCTGCGTTTGAACTGGCCGTATTTAAATACGCCCTTCAGGTCTTGGAGGTACTGTGCCACCACTGGGTTTTCGCCCTGTCCTTCGCTGATTTTTCGCTGCAGGAGTGTAAACCGGGCATCGTATATGGCTTCGTCGCGGGCTATGTCGGCGGCCACCTTGTAGTTGGCCCTGGTATTGGTGATGCCTCGGCCCACAATCTCATCGCTTTCGTTCACTATGACGGCCTTAGAAGTGGTAGATCCAAGGTCAATGCCTAAATAATACTTGTTCATGGCTGGGTGATTTAGATGATAGTTACGCGTGTATGGCCTCATGGGCTTCCATCATCTTGCGTTGTGCAAGCATTTGGAAATAAGACTCCAAGCGGTTTTTTATGTTGGAATAGGAAAAGTATCTTGGGTCCACCAGGTCAGATTCAATAAACCCAACGGGTATGTCGAGCCGGTCTTCAATTTCGCGCATCATACCGAGTTGGCCGGCAGAGAATGAGTTGCAGCTCTTGATGGAATTGGTGATATAACCGTCGGCCTGGTATTCTTCTATACACTTGGAAAGCAGGTCAATGCGCTGCGGTATGTTTAGGTTGGTGTAGCAGTTCATGCAGTACTCAGCCAGGGCTTCCAGTGGCCTGGAAGGGTCGTGCCGCCAGCCCAGGTCATACACCCCTCCCACCTTGGTGTAGGATGATGCCACGATTACGGCGCCCATGTCGTAGAAAATTTTCCAGAACTCCCTAAAATTGGTCCAGTTGGGAGGGCCTTCTACCACCAATCGGTATTTCTCTTCTTTCATTTCGCCTTCGGGGGTTATGGGCCCCAGTCCCAGCCTAATGCGCTCCTGTATTTCGCCATAGAGTTCCTTATAGTAGTCCACCGCTTGCTGGGTTCCCCTAAAGCCTATGTTGATAGGGCCTATGTAGTAAACCCCTGCGAAATAGGCGTCAATGGGGGATGGTTTGTGTTTGGTGGTATCAAAGATTTTGGTAATCCAGTCTTCGGCTTCGCGGGAGAGCTCCAGGTGGCGGCGCAGTTTTTCTTCATCGAACTTGATACCGGTAACCTCTTCCATTTTGGGTATGACCTCTTCCTTGAGTTGTTTGACCATGTATTGGGTCATTTCAGGGGTCATTACCCCATTCTCCTGGTAGGGGGTATGTATCATCACCACGGTGGCGTTGGGGTACTCCCTTTTTAGGGTTTCAAACCACTTCATAAAGGTGAAACACCCTGTATAGCTGAGCAGCAGTATGTCGGGTTCTGGTATTTTCTGGCCGGTGGGGCCTATGTTTCCCTTGAGCATCATACCCACATCGCACTTCACATAGGTACATACGTCTTCGGAGTGCGCGTGCTTTTCGGCTTCGCGGATATAGGCTGCCGATTTCTTGCGCATGGCATTTTGCAGCGCATTGATTTCGGGATACACGGGCAGCATGTCAAAGGTGCGGATGAGTTCAGAGAGGTTGCCCGGGATAAAGGTGTAGCACACCTTACGGCCTTTTTCCTTGGCCGAGTCCAGGTCGTTAAAGAGTCCCTCCACCATTTCCTTTTGCAGGACCATGCTTTTTTCCTTTTGTGCTTCTTGTGCCATAGAATTGGATTTATGGTATTAGATATATGATTGTCTATGTTAAAATTAGGCGATTACCAGGGCTTTGTCGTCTTCCCATAGCTTGATGCTGTCAGAGAAGGCACCAACTTGTTCTTTGATTACCTTAAATTGGTTGATGTTTTCAGAATACTGGAATGATATGTACCTGATTCCCATTTCGTCAAATGCCTTTTGGAAAATAGGTGCATCGAGGAGGCTTGGATCGCAGAAACTGGCGGAGGCAAAAATGACCCCGTCGGCGCCCCTGTCCTGTACTATTTTGGCCAGGCGGTATTCTTTGGGATTGTGCACATCATAAATGGAAGAGGAATACTGGCTTTGGTGAATGTAGGCGTTTGCAATGGCTTCGAGCGGCTTATCGGTACTTGGGTCTATATCGCCCAGGATCATGCGCGAACCGAGCATATAGTCGTCGTCCACCACGTAGCACCCGGCTTCTTCTATGGCCTTGATAAGTCCCACAGCGGGTTGCTCGCAGAAGGCACCTGAAACCACCACCTTGATCTTGTCTTGTGGTTCTCCAATTTCCTTTTCCATATGGGCCACTACCTGTTCCAATATGTCATTGTGCTCCTCCACGGGAATAACCGTACCTGCCCGCAACACATAGTACAGCTCTTCTATGGTCATGCGCCAGGGAAACTCTTGCCGTATGTCATACATACGGGCTATAAGCCTCCGGTTGGTGTTGTACAGGGCAATAGAGTGGTTTAGGTCATGTGCGGTCACTTCCTTGCCGTTGATCTCTTTTATATAGTGGAGCACATGTTGCATTTCCTGCTGATAGAAAACCCCACCGATTTCGGGCAGAAAGTTTTGGGGGAAATCCATGTATTTCACAAACTTACCCAGTTTATTGAGCTTAAACAACCCAGAAAGGTTTCGAATTACGTCGCAGATGGACGGGAAAAGGTATCCGTCAAAATGATTGGTATGCCCGTCGAGGGCCAGGTCAATAATGCTCCTGGGAATGTGGCAGATGTACGACTGGTAGTAGGCATCACCCTTGATGATTTGTTTGCGGTCGCCCCCGCCAAAAATGGCCACGGGCAGGCCCCCGGCAGCGTGTATGATTTCACGTGGAAAATAGACAGGCATATAGCCCACCACCACACGGCCTTCTTCTTGGGCTTTCCATTCCCTGCTCCGGGTAAACTGAAGGTCGAATGCCAGGTCTTTGCACTGTTGTATGAGTTTGGGCAGTGAGTTCATAAAAAACGGATTTGGCTTTTGCTCTATTGAAAAATTTCAGGTTAGGAATACCGGCCCACAAGCCAATTAATCCCCATAAATAACAGGTTGCCAAGCAACTGAAAAGGGTTCATGTATGACCGTTTTGGCATGTGTGCAGTGCGAAAATACACAATATTGGGATATTCGGATATTTTTATCTTTAATAAAGGAAATAAGAACAAATCGGGCTTCACGCATAGAAAAACCACATTCTAGGCCTTTTCCTCCACTGGATATGCTATCCTCACATGGTACATGCTGTTCACCAGTTCCTTCACCACCTCCTTGGTAATTTGGAGTTCCTTGAGCGTAAGGGGAGCTTCTATCAACTGGCCATCCATCACCCTTCCATCCACTATTTGGTCCACTATGGAAGCCAGTGAATCGGGGGTTTTCAGTTGTATGCTGCGGGTGGCGGCCTCTACCCCATCACAAATCATTACCACTGCCATTTCGCGGGTGGTTGGTTTAGGGCCAGGGTATCTAAACTTTGTCTCATCTACTTGATCGGCTGGCACTTTCTTGAGGTAGTTCCTATAGAAATACTCCACCCTTGATGTGCCGTGGTGGGTGGCTATAAATTCCACCACCACCTTGGGCAGGTTATACTGCCTGGCCAACTTAAGGCCATTGGTTACATGTCCTATAATGACCCGCGCACTTTCCTCATCGCTCAGCGCATCGTGGGGATTGGTTATATATTTTTGATTTTCAATAAAATATTCCGGGTTTTCCATCTTTCCCAGGTCATGATAAAGGGCCCCCACCCTAGTGAGCAGCGGATTGCCGCCTATGCGTTGAATCACGGTTTCTGAAAGGTTGGCTACCTGTAGGGAATGCTGAAAAGTGCCCGGTGCCTGTACCGACAGTTTGCGCAGCACTTCCTTGTTCACATCAGACAACTCTACCAGGGTAATATCGCTCACAAACCCAAACAGTCTTTCATAGGCATATATAATGGGGTAGGCCAGCAGGGTAAGCACAAAATTGCCGGTTAGCCAAAGCAAGCGTTGGTACTCAAATTCTGAGAAAGTACCAATCTTAATAAACTGAAAAGCGGTGGCGGTGAGCAGGTAGGCCAAAAACACAAAAAGCGTACTTACAAAAAACTGCGACAGGTACTGCACCTTGGTCATGCGGATAATGGCGGCAAACCCCGCAATAAGTTGAATGGCCATGAATTCGCCGGCATTGCTGGGCACAAAACTGCCCACTATAAGTACCACAACAATATGCGTGATAAGGGCAAGCTTATATTCAAAAAAGGCTATAATCACCACCGGCACAATACAATAGGGCACCACATATACGCTAAGTCCACTATGGAGCACCACCAAACGGGTGAGCACCACAAAAAACACGATATTAATAAGTATGAGCAGTAGGTGCCTGTTTCGGCGGGCCAATTCTATTTGAAACAACTGAAGATAGCCTATGTAAATAAGGAATATAATGACAATGAGCGCTATATATCCCGCCACATGCCAGCCTTGACCTTCGCTTCTTATGAGCTCGGCAAACTGTGTTTTGAGCGAACTCAACTTTTTATACTCAAGCTCCGTCACGGTTATCCCCTTCTGTATGATCAATTCACCGGCCTCTACCATGCCTTCGGTAGTGGTTATTTGTTGCAGCTCCTCTTGTAGCTTCTGTTCGCTTAGCGAATGGGCATACACCAAATTGGGCTGCAATACCATCCTTATGGCGCTTACCAGCAGGTCTTGCGTTAAGCTTGTGTACTCGGCGGCCTTTTTTTCTATGGCTTCCCGCACGGTTTGCTGGGTATGAAATGATGAGATGGGCCCTGATTTGGACAATTTGTCGCGGATAACCCTGATCCGGCTTTTAGGAGGGAGGTCGCGGTGCTGGGGCTCTAGCTGCAGAAGCCCAGTGCGGTAAATGCTGCCCAGTATGGCTCTCAGTGCCCTTTTATACTCCTCCGTCTTGCCCGTAGCCCCCATTTGCCCCTCATTGTTGTCTATAAACGCTTCCCCCTCGGTGATTGCCCTGTCCATTATGTCGGCCAACTCCTCGTAGTAGGGTTCAAATGCGCCGTTCACCGCATCTCGCTCCTCCTTCAGCTTGTCATCAGGCTTGAGTATGGGGTAGCTAAAAGGTGCCAATAGGTCATCATACTGCCAGGGTTTACCCAACTCAAATTCATACTTAAACTTTTGATTGGCAGGCACCAAAGCAATGATCATAACCAGCGCCAACAGCAAGTAAGCGTACCTGATCAAGGTATTGGACTGTTTTCCTTTGGGTATGGACAGACTCATGTATTGGCGTGGAGTACACGGACAAAAGTAACACAGTTGAAAACGGGGCCTGATACCCAGGGCTGGGATACCTTTGCCCCCAGCAACCGCAAATCCAACATTTTATATACCACATGGCAAAAGAAGTATATATAGTAAGCGCCGTGCGCACTCCCATAGGGAGCTTTGGGGCCTCGCTCAGTGAAGTAAGCGCGCCACATTTGGGCAAAACCGCTATAGCGGGAGCCTTGCAAAAAGCCGGATTAAGCCCTGGCACCGTACAAGAAGTATTTTTTGGCAACGTGCTGCAAGCAGGCTTGGGGCAGGCACCGGCCCGCCAAGCCGCACTGGGCGCAGGCCTTTCTAACACCACCCCCTGTACCACAGTGAATAAAGTATGTGCATCGGGCACCAAGGCCACCATGCTGGGCGCCATGAGCATTATGCTGGGCGACAACGAAGTAGTGGTAACTGGCGGAATGGAAAGCATGAGCAATGTGCCCTACTATGTAGAAAAGGCACGAACCGGTTACCGTTTTGGACACGGACAGCTCACCGATGGTATGATCAAGGACGGCCTATGGGATGTGTACAACGACTACCACATGGGCAATGCTGCCGAAAAATGCGCATTGGAATGCGCCATAAGCCGACAAGACCAAGATGCCTATGCCATACGATCATATGAGCGTACTGCCGCCTCCCACAAAGCGGGCTACCTGGCCCAAGAAATCGTTCCTGTCACCTTTGGCACCCGAAAAGGAGAGGTTACCATAGCAGAAGACGAAGAATTCAAATCGGTAAACTTTGACAAAATACCCGGCTTAAAGCCTGCTTTTCAAAAAGATGGCACGGTAACGGCAGCCAATGCCTCAACCCTAAATGATGGGGCTGCCGCCCTAGTGCTTATGGGTAAGGATAAAATGCGAGAACTTGGATTGAAACCCTTGGCCAGGATAGCATCCTATGCCGACGCGGCACAAGAACCTGAAAATTTTACCACAGCGCCCACGCCAGCCGTTCAAAGGGCAGTACAAAAAGCGGGCTTGACCCTGGATAAGATTGATTTCTTTGAACTCAATGAGGCTTTCTCTGTAGTGGCCATAGCCAACCAGCGATTATTGCAAATACCTGACAACAAGATCAATGTATTCGGCGGAGCCGTGTCATTGGGGCATCCCCTTGGCTGCAGCGGTGCCAGGATCATAGTAACCCTACTCAACGTAATGCGCCACAAAGGAGGCAGGTACGGTGCAGTAGGCATTTGCAATGGCGGCGGAGGGGCATCGGCCATGGTGCTGGAATACCTGGGCTAAAACATTACACACCCCGGGCTAGCCCGGAAAAGTTAAGTATGCCATGAAATTCATCACTCTAGTTATGCTCTTGGCCATAGCCCAGCAATTGGGTGCCCAGTCTGCCGACGTGATATGGGACGACAGCCTGCACGTGTACGAGCGAAAACTGGTGGTGGTGGGCGACAGCCTTTTGCACTCCAAAAGCCAATTTACCCGGCAAGAAAGTGCCAAACAACTAATAAGGTGGTTCAGGCATGCCCTTTTATTGCCCGGAAGCTACAGCTATCCATTTGATTCCCTTACCTATATGTCCAAATTGCGGCCTAGCGACAATGCCTTTAGGCTCTTTTCCTGGGTCTTGCGCCTAGACGGCAATCGGTTTCGGTACTTCGGCGTGATACACTTGAACACCCCGGCGGGCGACATCATACACCCCCTGTTTGACCGCTCGGTTGATGAATTGCCGCAGGCAAAAGATGGCCTTGCCGATAGCGTCCCTCAAATGGCCAACCTGGTGTATGACAACAACAACTGGCAAGGAATGCTGTACTTTAAAATGGGTTGGGTGCACAAGAAATCCGGGTTTTTAGGCTTGAAAAAAAGCAAGTACTACATGCTGCTGGGGTGGGATGGCAACAACAACATAAGCCACAAGAAGATAGTGGATGTGCTGTACTTTGACGGTGAAATTCCGGTATTTGGCGCACCCATTATAGCCTTGGAAGATGGCAGTGTGGTGAACCGGATGATACTGGAATACAACGCACAGGCAGTGGTAACCCTGAAATGGCATGAGGGCCAGGGGGCCATTTCGTTTGATGACCTGGTGCCGCCCAACCCAAAAAATGAAGGCGATTATTTTACCTACATCCCCTCAGGTAGGTACAACTACCTACACTGGAACAAGCGCGTGTGGACATTTAAGAAGGATGTGTTTGACACCCTTGACAAAGAATTAATGGAAGCCCAATAAGCGCATGAAGTGGATATGGACCTTGGTGGTTATGTTGCTGGGAGTGTGGGGCTATATGTTCACACAGGACCATTTTTTCTACGTGTTTCCCTATACGGTGGGGCATTTGCTGCTGGTCATGCTTTGGTGGCACCGGTTGGGAGATTTACACCCATGGCCTAAGCCATTGGTACCCATGCTTTTTTTGGTGCCACAAGGGATTTATGCCACCTACCAAACCCTGGGTATTATAGACCAGGGCCTTGAAGAGGCCACCCGGCTCATGGACTTTAGGTTTGGCCTATTGGCAGCGGGGGTACTGGTAGTAGAGTACGGATTGCTCTATGTGTTTATACAGAAACCCAAGTACTACCGCTTCTAACCTTCCTATTGCCCCGCCATTTGCCAAAACTCAAGGTACACCTGGCCCTGCTCACCGTAGGGGCCATATACGGGGCCAATTTTAGCATAGCCAAGGCTCTAATGCCCGATTTCATAGGGCCATTTGGGTTTATCCTGCTGCGCGTATCCGGGGCCTTATTGTTGTTCCTTTTAGCTCATAGCCTTTGGATTAGGGAAAAAATTGATTCTATAAAGGATTACCTAAGGCTGCTACTCTGTGCCTGCCTGGGGGTAGCGGTTAACATGCTCTGCTTTTTCTGGGGCCTTTCACTCACCTCCCCTATCAATGCCAGCGTGATGATGACCATAAACCCCCTTTTGGTAGTACTTTTTTCATCATTGGCGGCAGCCGAATCCCTACACTGGCGCAAGGTACTCGGCATAGCCCTGGGCCTGGCCGGTGCGCTCATGCAGGTGTTCGACCCATTTGGCGTGTCCAGGTCAGTAGAGGGCATATCTTGGCAGGGCGACTTATTGGTGCTGATAAACGCCAGCAGTTATGCGCTCTATTTAGTTTTGGTGAAACCCCTTATGCGCAAGTACCACGCTTTTACCATAGTGAAATGGACTTTTGCCTTTGGGTTGATCATGGTACTTCCCTTTGGGTTTAGGGAACTCACCCAAGTACCTTGGCATCAAATCAATACCAGCATTCTACTTGCCCTTCTGTTTGTGGTGTTTGGCACCACCTTCCTTGCTTATTTGCTCAATGCTTGGTCGCTTAAACATGTGGCCTCATCGGTGGTAGGGGCATATATCTATGTTCAACCCTTGCTGGCATCGGCCATAGCCATATTTTGGGGAGGTTATCAAGGCCATATGTACATGCTGGTGTACGCTGCCCTTATTTTTGGGGGCATATTTATGGTGGGGAGCAGCCCAGTGCAAACACAAAATCAAGAAAGCAAACATGGGTAGGATCATGGCCATAGACTATGGCGGAAAACGCTGTGGCATAGCGGTAACCGACCCGTTTCGCCTAATAGCCACCGGACTGACCACGGTAGAAACACCGCAGCTACTGTCATTTGTGGTTGGCTACGCCAAAAAAGAAACCCTTGACCTGGTGGTTTTGGGCCTTCCTTACCGACTCGATGGGAGCCTTTCGGTCATAGCCAATAAGATAAAGGCCTTTGCCCTACAATTGGAAAAATCAATTCCGGGCCTGGAAATAGATGGAATGGACGAATCGGGAACCAGCCTACAAGCCGTGGAAAGCATGGTGCTGGCAGGCATACCAAAAATGAAGCGGCGCGACAGGGGCTTGATAGACAAGGTAAGTGCTACCCTAATTTTGCAGCGATACATGCAGGAAAAAGGAATATGATACTGCCCATTCGCGGCATTGGCGACCCGGTGCTCAAGCGCAAAGGCCAAGATCTAAGCCCAGACACCAAAGGCCTGGCCGAACTGATAGACAATATGTTTGAAACCATGTACAATGCCAACGGCATTGGCTTGGCCGCGCCGCAGGTAGGGCTTTCGTACCGGCTCTTTGTGGTTGACACCCATGTATCCATACAAGAGGACACTGATGATGAAAAAGGCATAAAACAGGCCTTTATCAATCCTGTAATATGCTCATTTAGTGGAGATAAGATACCTTTTGAAGAGGGCTGCCTGAGCATACCGCATATACGGGAAGAAATATGGCGGCATGATGAGATCCATGTGCGGTACCAAGACCCCGCGTTCAATGTACAGGAAGCCCAATTTAAAGGATTAATATCCAGGGTTTTTCAACACGAATTTGACCATATAGAGGGCATTTTGTTTACCGACCTATTGAGCCCGATCAAAAAAGGCATGCTCAAGGGAAAACTGGACAAAATTAAAAGGGGCAAGGTAAGCGTAGATTACCCTATGTGGCTGATGAAAAAATAATTAGCCTTCCCTAGCTTCCATTACCATACGCTCTAGGCTGGTCCAGTCCGGTCCGTCGGGCGTGGCATAAGCCTGGACGGGAAAGTCAACCCGCGATATGCCCGCCTCCCTCCACACATCCAGTTTGCCCATCCACTGCGGGCCCAGCGACACCCAAGCGTGGGTGCAAAGGGGAGCCATGTGCGCATCAGGTGAGGCTGCCACCCAGTTGGCGCGGTTGTTCCACAGTGGCCGTTGGGCGCACCATACCCATAGTTTGGGAGAAAACACCTGGGCAGCGGCAGGCAACACCTCAGCAAAGCCCAGTTGCAGCAGTTCCGCCAATCGCAGTGCCTTATCGGCATCGAGATGGTGGGCCTGCCCCACCAGTCGCGCTTGGGGGAGCCACTGCACCAGGTCGGGCACCTGTATGGGAGATATACCGCCAGTGCCATGGGTGGCCAGGAGCAGGCCCATATAGTCAGGCCCCAGGCCATTGGCCGCCCGCGCCGAAGCCAAATCCGATATTCCGCTAATACGAACTTCCATGCTGTAAATAAGAAGGTTAATGCAATTTTAGCACCGCGCAAAGGTATCGCACACACTTAAAGAATTTAACATTTTACCCTTTAGTCCCCTTTCGTGCAGATATTTGCTAATGCTTTAACAAGGCAAAAATGAAAACAAAACTCCTCCTGGCCATATGCGTATGGCTCCTTACTGGCTGCTTTAAAGAAATAACCTGGGAACCTGAGCCGTGGACCCACCACTATGCAGGACCGGTGGTAAAAACCGCCCTTAGCCTCAATTCACTTACCAACCTACAAAAAATCAAGCTAGTGGACGACATTTTATCCTTGGAGGTCAATTCCCTGTGGAGTGGGCCCATGATCGTGCCGCCCATTAATGGATTGAACTCCCGAAGCAGCGCCCAGGTGTTTGAACTCACCGAATATTTCAAGGCCATACATACCGATTCGCTTGACATACAAGTAGATTTTACCAATAAGTACCCCATACCCATAGGGCAGGGCACCGAATTGGTTTTTGAAAACGTGGGCAATGGGCAGGTGTTTTACCGCCACTCCATAGGACAAACCGTTGCACCCAACTCCACCTATACTTTTCACATAGAAGTATCAACAAAGGCTGACGAACCGCTTAAGGTTGAGTCAAATGTGATGTTTTACCTCGACAATTTTAGATCGTCGGGCAGCAACGGGCAAGTGGTGGATTTCACCGATGCCTCAACGGTATTTGCCTTTGGATTTGAATTTATCTCGGTGAGAAAATTGGAGTTGTACCCTAGTAAGGAATGGACCGATACGGTCCCTGCAAGCGTGTCAATATTTGGCGCAGGTGCCGAACCGCAGAAAATACTGGAAGGCAGCATCATGCTGGCCTTTAGAAATGGCCTGCCCATACAGGCCAGGGCGCAGGTAATGGTGCTCGACGAACAAGGCAACACCATAGACTCGCTGTTTCAAGAAGCCGTGACGCTAAAACCCGGCACCATAGACCCCCTGAGCTATGACGTGCTGGAAGAGGGAATTACGGAGGCAAAGGCCGATTTGAGTTTTGACCAATTGGCACTCTTCTACTCTGAACGTGACCTTGAAATAATCTACCGCATACATACCCCCGACGACCCCGCAGGGGTGGGGATAGTGCTAAACGAACAATCCATGCTCAGGCTCAAGCTCATGCTGGATTTTACCCTATATGTTGACCAAATTGAAATTGAATAACGATGAAAAAACACCTCCTCCCCATAGTACTTTTTTGCTGTGCGCAATCAGCCCTGGCCCAGTACGGCAATCAGTTTCAGTACAATGCTTTCTTCAAAACCAGTGGCGCCTTTGATTACCCATCAGAACTGGGCACCGACATCCGCACCCTGTCGGTGAATTTAACCGGGCTTAACTACTACATAGGCAATTCAATAGCCGACGTGAACTGGTTTTACCAAGTAGCAACAAACGTTACCACGGGAAAAATTGACGACGACGAAGTGCCCGTATTGCGAAATGCCGATGGCACCGCCTATCTATTGCCACATGTGATACTTGACCAAATAGTAAACAACACCCCGGCCACGAATTTTTTCGTCACCGGTATCACGGCATACCCACCCCTGGCCATTGCCGTCAAGTTCAAGGCGGGCGACGACAAAAAGGAGATTGTGACCATGGGTTTCAACCACCGGGTAAAAACCGGGTTCTCCTACTACTTTGGCAAGGATGTCTTCACCATGCTTTACAACGGAAATGCATCATTTGGCGATGAACCCATTGATTTACTAGATCTTAATGTTTCCTTCAACGCCTACTCCGAGTGGTGCCTTTCCACAGCCTTCCCCCTGCTCAGTTTGAGCAATGGCATGAAAATTAGGACCGGCATCAACCTAAAATACCTAGTGGGATATGCCGCCCTGCAAACCGGTAAGGCCAATTTATCGCTCAACAGTGCAGACCCCGCTGTTTGGGATTTTAACCTGGATTACCTTTTTGATGTGGCCTTACCCTTGACAGGGGAGGATGATAAGATCAATGCCAATTATGTGAGGACGGGCCTTGGTCATGGACTGGGATTCGATATAGGCACTTCTATACAGTTGGTCAAGCACATAAAGGCATTTGGCGCAGTAAACGACATAGGCAATATCCACTATGGCGGCGGCAACGTACGCAACTACAGCGGCACCGGCCAAGTGAGTTTTGACGGGGTGCGCATGGGCTTTAAAGACTTGGACACCAAACCGGATTTCAACGCGGATTCACTCCTGGCCAAGTATATGCCCACAGAGACCCAACGGGATTTCTTTATGCAGTTGCCCACCCGCATTACCCTGGGCGGCTCTTATGGCATAAGCGAAAAGGAAACCAGAAAAGGAGAAAGCTACTACCGGCATACCGTGCATTTGACCTACATACAAGGGCTTAACAAGGCACCGGGCAATAGTACCAGGCCTTTTGTGAATGTGGCCTATGCCCTGCGCATGGGCAACCTGCTATCAGCTGGCCTAAACGCTGGCTATGGGGGGGTGTATGGCATGAACATGGGCTGTTTTCTGGGTTTGCGGGGTGGCCCCCTGCGTTTTGCCCTGGGGAGCAACGCCCTCTTGGGAGTCTTTGCGCCCCAAATAGTAAAGGGAGCCGACCTCTCCTTAAACCTGTCCATCGGTTTTTAATTTAATTGGCGGTTTGCTACATTTGCAGCCTTGTTTACGGAAAAGCCTGTAAGCAAAATACCTTGGGGGATTAGCTCAGTTGGCTAGAGCGCTTGCATGGCATGCAAGAGGTCATCGGTTCGAATCCGTTATCCTCCACCGCCACCCACAATTGACCGCCACATGGCCGTTGGTTGTGGGTGTTTTTTTTACCCCATACCCAGGTTTCATTGCCTTATTTTGCAACAAAATACACAAAACAACTCAGTAAATGAACAACCCCTTAGACATAATGTATGCCGAGCACGAAGTGGTAATGAAGGCCGAAAAGATAGTAGATGGCCTCAAGGGCCTTTGGGAAACCGACCCTTCTCGTTTTGAGTCCACCGCCAGGCAATTGGTAGGGTTCTTTAGGGAGTATGCCGATGGCTACCACCACCGCAAGGAAGAAGAGATCCTCTTTCCCGCCATAATGGACCACCCCGATTTTGTGCTCCACGGCATAATAGAAGAGTTTGAAACCCACCACGAAGACTTTAGGGAGTATGCCAGGGAAATCATGGAAGCCCTTGATGACAAAGACTATCCCCGCGCCATGAAAGTGCTGGAGCGCTACACAGGCGACCTACTTGACCACATAGCTGCCGAAAACGACGAACTATTTGTGCTGGCAGAAAATCTCCTTGACCCACAGCTTCTTGAAACCCTATACTTCAAATTTCAGGATGTGGACATGGAGTTGGGGCAGGAACGCAAGGCTGCCTTTGAAGCCATGATCGACAAACTGATGGAATAGCCCAGGCCCGCAACCAGTGTTAACAATAATTGATGTTGGTATGCAAAACCATGTGCCGCACAGCTTGTTTCACACCGCTCAAACACTATAGTGAAATCCACTGCCGCCAAACAACTGGTAACCTTTCTTGCTGATGGCTTTAAGCCAGGCAGTGCCCTCAGGGTTCAGCAAATGCTTGACGATACCGAAATGGGCATCAGGGATTGGTTATCACTGGCCAACAGCATGGGCAACCCCGCCCAACTTTATCTAAACACCAAGCCATTTACGGCCAATGATTTATACAAGCATGTACAGGAAGTGCCCATTCCGCTGGTAGTATTTGCCAATAAGGAGTGGCTCACCATAAGCCAGGCCAAAAAGGAGGGCCACATACTGGTAAAAACAAAGGAAAGCTCAAAAGAAGTGCCCTGGACAGAACTGGCACCCCAGTTATGCCTGTACCAGGAATTTGCCCCGGAACATGAAGGCAGCTCCGATATACTGACCGTGATTCCCATCAAAATCAATGAAGGGAATGAATCTGCGATTCCATCGCCGGTGCGCAGGTTTGTCAACCTGCTGCGCGAAGAGCGCAAGTATATCTACCAGATTTACATATACGCCATACTGGGTGGCTTGCTTAGCCTTACCCTGCCCTTGGGGGTGCAGTCGGTGGTAAGCCTTATTTCTGGCGGGCTTTTTTTGCGGCCCGTGGTGCTGCTCAGCGCCTTTGTCATTGTAGGTGTTTTTCTTACCGGCATCATGCAGGTGATGCAAATGACCGTGGTAGAAACCGTGCAACAGCGCATTTTCAGCCGAACAGCCATAGATTTTGCCTTTAGGATACCGCGCATTCGCTATGAAAGGCTTATCAATGTGTATGAGCCCGAATTGGTGAACCGGTTCTTTGACGTGCTGTCGGTACAAAAAGGCTTGACCAAGATATTGGTAGAGCTCATCACCGCCCTGCTTCAGGTATTCTTTGGCCTGCTGCTCCTCTCCATGTACCACCCTTTTTTCGTGTTTTTCGGTTTGTTCTTGCTGGTATGCATCTATTTCCTTTTCTATTTCACGGCCAGGCGCGGCCTAGATACCAGCCTGTATGAATCCAAGTACAAGTACGCCATAGCCCACTGGCTAGAGGAGCTTGGGCGAAATATCAAAACATTTAAGCTGGCAGGCAATTCGCCGCTACCCATTCAAAAACTCGAAAAACAGCTGGGCGGCTACCTCCAAAAGCGCAAGCTGCACTTTAAGGTGTTGATGACCCAATATGGTGGTTTCGTTGCATTTAAAACCGGCATAGTGGGCGGCTTATTGGTACTTGGCAGTTTCTTGGTTATAGATCGCCAAATTTCTGTGGGCCAATTTGTGGCAGCAGAACTAGTTATAGTATTAGTAATCAATTCTATAGAAAAATTGATTATCAATTTGGACACGATTTACGATGTACTGACGGCGGTGGAGAAAATGGGTAATCTGAGCGATTTGCCGCTAGAGGCGGAAACCGCTCCCATGCAGTTTGGGCAAGATTCCACCAAAGGATTTGAGGTGCGGGTAGAAAACCTTAGGTACCGCTACCCCGACGGCAAGAGCTATGCCCTAAGGGGTGCCAATATGGAGGTGGGCGAATGCGAAAGCGTGGCCATAATAGGCCATGAGGGCTGCGGCAAAACCACCTTGATGTATGTGCTGGCAGGCATACTGGAATCATATGAGGGCGTGATTACCTACAATGGCGCCTCCCTGCGCGACATAAACAAAAGGATGCTGCGCGACCGCTTGGGCGACAGCCTTTCGCACGAGCACATTTTTGACGGCACCCTGGTGGAAAACCTGACCCTGGCCCGGCCTGGAATTAGCTCCGCCGACCTCAACAAAGTGCTTGAAATTACCGAATTGAGTGATTGGGTTTCAGCACTGGAAGAAGGCCTGCAAACCTCCTTGGTGGCATCGGGCAAAGGGCTGCCCTCCTCAATTTCCAAACGACTGGTACTTGCCCGCAGCTTACTCGGCAAGCCCAAATTGGTGCTTTTTGACGACTTCTTTTTCAACTTGGAATCTGGGTTCAAAAAGCGGCTTTTTCACCGCTTGCTCCGTGAGAAAAAGATGGCCTGTACCTTTATCATATCCAGCCACGACCCCTTGGTGCTTCAATCGGTGGACCGTGTGCTAGTAATGCAGGATGGCCAAACGGTACTCTCTGGCACCTATGCGCAAATACGGGAACATGAAATGGTTAAAAGTTTGATATTGTGAAAGGCCACAAACCATCGGGCCACCTAGACCAACTGGCTATAGCCAAACTGCTTTACCGAAATGAATCGGCCAGGATATTGTCATACTGGCTTTTACTCATATTTGGCCTTATTTTCCTGGCCATGTTTTTGCCTTGGCAACAAAACGTTAGGGCCTATGGCAAGGTAACGGCTTTTGCCCCTGAAGACCGCCCACAGAAAGTGTATTCCACCGTGCCGGGCATGATAAGGGCTTGGCACATACAAGAAGGACAATTGGTGCAAAAGGGCGATACCCTGGTGGTAATTTCAGAAATCAAGGACGAGTATTTTGACCCCGACATATTGGCACGCAAAAGGTCGCAAATAAACGACCAGGAACAATCCATATCATCGCTGTTTGAAAAGATGAAATCACTTGACCGACAAATTGATGCCATGGAAAATGGCCTTAGGGCATCCCTCTCCAAGGCCAAAAACAAAATAGCCGATGCCCGGTACAAGATAGCCACCGATAGTGCCGACCTAAAAGCTTATGAGCTGAATTTTGAAACGGCCAAGGCCCAATTTGACCGCGAAGAAAAACTGCAAATCGAGGGCCTGGTATCTCTCACTAGCCTGGAAGACAAGCGAATGAAAATGCAGGAAGCACAAGCGAAGCTGCAAACTGCCCTGAACAAATTGCAGATGAGCAGCAACCTGTATCTCAATGCCATTTTGGAGTTATCATCTCTTGAAGCCGAATACAACGACAAGATTTCTAAAGCTATAGCCGATAAGAACCAAACGCTGAGCTATATAAACGACTTGGAGAACAAGCTCACCAAAATGCAAATAGACATAGCCAACCTGGAGATAAGGCAGCAGAACTACGTAGTGCGGGCACCCCAGGAAGGATATGTGGTACGGGCTGACAAAAGCGGGGTAGGTGAAATACTCAAGGAGGGTGATGCCCTTCTCACCATCATGCCTGCCAATCCACAACTTGCCACCGAACTATTCGTTACGGCCACCGACCTGCCCTTGCTTAGCAAAGGCAACAAGGTGAGGATACGGTTTGATGGCTGGCCAGCACTGGTTTTTTCCGGTTGGCCCAACGCCTCCCTGGGCACTTTTGGCGGTGAGATACAAGTGATAGACTACGTAAACAACCATGAAAACCTATACCGGATACTGGTGACACCCGACCCCAATGACGAGCCCTGGCCTGAGCAAATTCGCATAGGATCTGGTGTTTACGGATGGACAATGCTTGACAATGTGCCGATTTGGTATGAAATATGGCGACAGCTAAATGGTTTTCCGCCCAATATAGACATAACCCGCACCAGCCCAAAAAGCAAATAAGCATGAGGTTATGGATGATCGTTCTCGCATGTAATGCAGTGGCCACAGGCAGGGCTTGGGGCCAGGACAGCCTAGACCTTCGCTCATTCTTGGCATTGGTGCAGGCCCACCACCCTCTGTACCAGGCGGCAGAACTGGAGGTGGAGATGGCTGCGGGTAAACTGCGTGCCGCCAGGGGCCAGTTTGACCCAAAATTGGCCTGGGCCAGGTATGAAAAGGAATATAAGGGCAGCACCTATTACGACTACCACCAGCTAGAACTTAAAGTACCCATTTACAGCGGAATAGAGGTAAAAGCCGGCTATGAACTCAATACCGGCCAGTATCTCAACCCAGAGTCGGGCACCCCCCTGGGGGGCTTGTACTACACGGAAATTAGCCTTCCACTGTTGCGCAACTTACTCATAGACCAAGCGCGCGCAGAGGTGAAAATGCAGCAGGCCATGCTAAGGCAATCCACCCATGAATTTCAGTTGGCCCGCAATGACCTTTCCTACCTCATTTCAGTGGCTTACTGGGAGTTTAAGGCAGCCTGGGACCTGAGGCTACTCTACCAGGAGGCCGTAGAAATAGCCGCTGACCGGCAGTACTTTGTAGTGAGGAGCTATGAATTGGGCAAGTATGCCGCCATAGACACCGTGGAATCCTATATGGAGTGGCAGCGAAGGCATAGCCTATTGGCCCAGGCCGAAGCATCCCTCCACTTGGTGCGCAACGCCCTAAGCAATCAGTTCTGGATGTCCGATTCCCTATCGCAAGTGACATTCTGGCCAAGCACCCAGCCCCTCATGCCTATTGATAGCCTGAGGCTCCTGGCCTGGCGGTTGGAGGTTGACCGGCACCCTTTGATCCAGGTCATGGATGAAAAAATTGCCATAGCCAGTATAGACAAAACCTTACAGCGGCAAGGCCTTTTACCACAATTTGACATTAGGTACAAGCCACTGGCTACCAATACTGTGGGATATAATTTTTCATCAAGCTCAGCTACTTGGGGCGCCTGGCTGTCCATGCCCTTGTTTTTGAGAAAAGAAACGGGCAAACTCCAGGTGGCTACCACTAAGCTGGAACAATTGGAATGGGAAAGGAACTTTAAGGTGCAGGCCTTGGCCAACGACATAAATGCCTATGCCCAAGCAGTAGAGTATCTGAGCGATGCGCTAAAGCGACAGCGCAACAATGTGGATGCGGCCAGGCGAATGCTGGAAGCCGAGCGGCGCAAACTGGAACTAGGGAGCACCACCATTTTCATGATAAACTATAGGGAGCGGTACCTCTATGAATCACAGGAAAAACTGATAAAAACTTTCAAAGAATACCAGAAGGCGCAGGCAGCCTACGTTCACAAGTTTGGACTGGATGCCAGCCAGTTATAGCCTGGCCTATTTTGGCGCTCGCGCCATGAGCACCACGGCAACCACAAAAAAGAACACATTGGGTATCCACACGGCGGCCAGTGGGTTGAGCGTGCTCTGCTGGCCAAACGTGAGGGTAAAGCGCATAAACAGAATGTATGACACGGCTATAAGAATGCCGAGCATAAGGTGCATACCCGTGCCGCCCCTCACCTTTCGCGATGCCAGGGCATAGGCTATCATAATAAGGATATAGGAGGCAAACGGAATGGAATACCGCTGGTAGTGCTCTACCTGAAAAAACCGTAGGTCAGGATTGCCGCTTTTTCTTTCTTCAGCTATAAACCTCACCAAATCAGGAGTTTTCATAGAAGTCACGCTTTCAATTTGCTTGGTAAACTGTTTGGGCATTATGGGCAAATCTATCCAAAGTGTATCGCCGGTTTCCAGGGTTTGCCCATTTTCACCAAACAAGCGGCGCACATACTCATGTGCATACCACTGCCGTCTTTTTGGCGCCCACTTCAAATGGGTAGCCAAAATTTTCTCCTTAAGGTCCAATCCATCAAAACGTTCCATAGAAAACCTTGTGCCCATGCTGTCACTATAGTGGTACCGGTCCAGCGAAAAAAATACCCCCTCATCCAACTGGCGATGAATGTTTACATTGGGATCATACCCTCCCCTGCGCAGGTATTTGGACTCAAAATCCGCCATTTTTTTATTGGAAACCGGTATTACGTAGTTCTTGAAATTCAGGTCGATCAGGGTAATGACCGTGGCAACCAATAGGTAGGGCCTTAGCAAACGCCAAAAACTGACCCCGGATGAAAAAATGGTCACAATCTCTGAGTTGTAGGCCATTCGGGAGGTAAAGAACAGGGCGGCAATAAATATGAAAATAGGGCTTATGAGATTGAGCAAGTAAGGCACAAAGCTGCCCAAGTAGTAGGCCAACAGGTCTTTAAAAGGCACGCCTGCCCCCAGGTACTTGTCCATGCGCTCCGATGCATCAAACACCACGGCTATGAGGGAGAACAGTACCAGGATAAAGACCAGGGTAAGCACAAACTTCCTGGCTATATACCTGTCTATCTTCTTTATCATCCTCAAAGTTTCCGCTTGAGTTTGGGCAATATATCGCGCATCCAAGGACCAAAGCTGCCCTGGGCCAGGTGCATCCGTGCTTCGGCCATGAGCCACTGGTAAAAAACCAAGTTTTGCACAGAAGCGATGATCCCCCCCAGCATTTCGCCCGAATTGAACAAATGCCTGAGGTAGGCCCGGCTGTACCAGTCATCCAAAAAGCTGAGGCGCTGGTCGTTGAGGGGCTTAAAATCCGATTTCCACTTGGCATTTCGCATGTTCATGCGGCCTTCGGCGGTAAAAATTGTCCCATTCCGCCCGTTTCGTGTAGGCATCACGCAGTCAAACATGTCTATGCCCCTGGCTATGTTTTCCAGTAAGTCCTCCGGTTTGCCTACCCCCATGAGGTACCGGGGTTTGTGGCGCGGCAATATTTGGCAAACCAGGGCCGACATGGCGTACATTTCTTCACTGGGCTCGCCCACGCTCAGGCCACCTATGGCATTGCCAAAACAGTTGCTATACGCCACATATTCTGCTGATTGCCTACGCAAGTCGGGATACACGCTGCCCTGCACTATGCCAAACAACTCTTGGTGGTGCCCATACAGTGCCTTGGTGCGCTCCATGCGCAGCAAACAGCGGTCAAGCCAGCGGTGGGTCATGTGCATGCTTTTGGCTGCATACTCATGGGTGCATGGATAGGGCGTGCATTCATCAAAGGCCATCACTATATCAGCACCTATGCTCCGCTGTACATCAACTGAAAACTCAGGGCTAAAAAAATGCGAAGAGCCGTCAATATGTGATTTAAACTTGACCCCTTCTTCCTTAATGCTCCGAATGGCCGACAAGCTATAGACCTGAAATCCACCCGAATCGCTTAATATTGGCCGTGGCCATTTAAGGAATCCGTGAAGCCCTCCGGCATGTTCCAGCACCTCGGTACCCGGGCGCAAGTAGAGGTGTAGCGTGTTTCCCAAGAGCATGGGCGCATCCACCACATCCATAAGTTGCTGGGTATGTACCCCTTTCACATTGCCCAGTGTGCCCACGGTCATAAACACGGGTGTGTCCACCGCGCCGTGTTCGGTATGGAGCCTGCCCAGGCGGGCTGAGGTGCCCGTATCCTCAGCCAATAATTCAAATCTCATAGAGGCGGGCAAAGGTAAACCCCACGGCCCCCCAGCTGTTGGTAAGTGAACAACCATTGGGCGGCAGGCCTATACCCCGCCTGCTACCTTCGTCCCTGCAACCCCCTATATACTTCCTATCGTGCCACTATATGCCTTAGACTACTGGACCGCAGCCCTGGCTGTCCTTTTCATGGTCCAGGCATACCACTTGGGCAGATACTTTGTGCTTCCCACGCTGCGCAAGGCATATGGCAGGAATACCCAGAGCGCCGATTTAGGGCCTGTATCGGTTATAGTTGTGGCAAAAAACGAAAAACCGCGTCTGGAAACCCTGCTTCCAGCCCTGTTTCAGCAAGATTATCCCCAGTTTGAAGTGATTGTGGTTGACAACCAATCATGGGACGGGAGCTACGAATTGCTGCATGAGTGGAAAGCCATACACCCCAACCTGCAAATAGTGGCGGTGGCAGAGCACATAAAGGCCAAGCCGGGCAAGAAACTGGCACTTACCCTTGCCATAAAAAAAGCTGCCAACGATATACTCATTTTTACCGATGCCGATTGCGTGCCTAGGTCGGCACAATGGCTCCGACAGGTAGCGGCTTCCTATAGCCCTGGGGTTGAAATGGTAATAGGCTATTCGCCTTACTCGGCCAAACCAGGCATCCTCAATCCATTGGTTCGTTATGAGGCATTTTTTGTGGCTTGGCAATACATCTCCTTTGCCCTGGCCGGGCGGCCCTATATGGGTGTAGGCCGCAACTTATCCTACCGAAAAACGGCCTTTATGGCCAATAAAGGTTTTGCCAACAACCTGAACGTGAGCTTTGGCGACGATGATTTGATGGTACAGGAAATGGCAAAGCCCCAAAATACAGCCGTGGTGCTCCACCCCGATTCACACGTGTGGTCTATACCCAAACATCGCCTTGCCGATTGGCTTCGACAAAAAAAACGGCACCTCTCTGCTGGTGCCCATTATCGCGGCAAATTCCGCTTGGCATTGGGAACCATATGGTTAGCGCGATTTGCTTATTACCTTACCGGCGTGGCCTTCCTTCTAAGCGGTCAATTGCACGTGCTAGGCTTAGTGCTCATGGCCCTTCCCATATTGGCCGCCTGGGGTTTGGCCCTGGCCTTACACAGGGCCCACCGCATGTTTTCACTGTGGTGGGCTTATCCCGCCTTTGATCTGCCTTACCAGGTGCTCATCTATCCAATATTGGGTTTGTTTTCATTGATTAAACCGCAAAAGGATAAATGGTAAACTGCGGCGAGTTGCTATTGAAGCACATGCGCCTTTCAGATGGGCAGGTGCAGTCCCTATGCCAGTATATGGAGCTGCTGTATGAAAAAAACAAGGTGCTTAACCTCATTTCCCGCCAAGATATAGACCATCTGGAGGAAAGGCACATCCTACATAGCCTGACCATAGCCAGGTATTTTGATTTCAAGGACGCATCGGTCATGGACGTGGGCAGTGGCGGTGGGTTGCCAGGCATTCCGCTAGCCATCTATTATCCCAGTGCCCGGTTTACCCTGGTAGATGCCCGCAAAAAAAAGGTGGAAGCCATGCAGGCATTCGTGGATGAGCTAGGGCTGAGCAATGTGGAGGTGATACACGGGCGGGTGGAAGAGCTAAAGGGAAACTGGCATTTTGTGGTGAGCCGGGGGGTAGCGTCCCTTCCTCAGTTCACCCAGTGGGTACACAGGGTCATTCCTTTAGCCCACATCAACGGCCAGGCCACGGGCATTATCTATCTCAGGGGCTTGGACTTTGACTTTGGGGCCATTAATGACGAGTTGCACCCCAACTTTGACTGCAACCGCATAGTGCACCTGGAACGCGATTTTAAATTGGCCTTTTTTTCGTCTAAAAAACTGGTTTTCCTACAGCGTATTTAGGTATTGTACACGTATTTGGCACTCTTATTTTTATAAGAAAAAGCCTTGCGTAAGATTGCCGTTGTTTCACATGGAAAAGACAGCCAGAAATTCATGTCAAGTGCCGTGGAGGGCTTGGGTGAGTTGATATTGCTGGACTATGACGCCCAGCATATAGTGGGCGCACTGAGTGCTCAGAAAATATCGGTGGTTGTCTGCTGCTGCCCCGATTGGGCAGTTATGGCACCCATAATGGCTACCCACGGCCACCCTCAGTACATAGCCCTACTAGATCCCATGGCGCCACTGCCCGAAAACTATCTGGAACTGGGGTTTAGTGATGAAATGGGCCTGCTTCCCGGTGACACCACCGCCACCTTGCTCCGAAAAAAAATTGTAAAACTGCTCGATTCACGCTGGAACCAACGGGTACTCTCGCTGAGCAAGGCCATGCTCGCAAGCTATCAGTACCCCTTGGTATGCACATATCAATCAGCGCCTAAGGCTCCCAAGGCCGTATATTTCAACGACGCCTTTTTAAAGGCCTCCGGCCATGCCTATGAAAGGCTCAATGGCAAGGCGTTTGACATTTTCGACTATTACGGCATAGATCGCGTGGCAGATTTCAACCCCGAATCCAACGTGTATCACAAACCGTGTTTTACCCATCCGGCCCAACAAAAAACCCACAATTGCAGCAATGTACAGGTGGTGAGCGTAAAGGCTGGTGAAAATGGCAACGCGCAATACCACATAGCCATAGAAACACTGAGAATAGTGGACAATGACCTTATTAATGAGTTGAAAAACAATAAATACGACTTAGAAAAACGGCTAAAGACCCGCGATGAATTTCTGGCCAGCATTACCCATGACATACGCAAACCACTCAATAACATCATAGGACTGATAGAACTGCTCCAAGAGAGTGATCTGGACCAAGAGCAACGCTACCTGGGAAACTCCATAGCACAAAGCAGCCGAAACCTGAGAATTTTGGTCAATGACCTTCTGGATTTGAGCAAAATAGGTGCGGGCAATTTTGAAATAACGAATGCCTTTTTTGACCTGGAAAAGTTTTTCGCCAACCTGGAAACCATGTTTCGTGAAGAGGCACGGGCCAAGGCCCTCATTTTTGGCACACAGATAGCCGAAGGGGTTCCCGCCATGTTGCTGGGCGACGAGAACCGCCTACTGCAAGTAATGGTCAACCTCCTTTCAAATGCATTCAAATTCACCGAATCTGGCAGTGTCCGCGTGGAGGCCAACCTGCTTTCCATGAGCGACAGGCAAGCCCGCATAGAAATAAAGGTAACCGATACGGGCACCGGTATTCCGCCTGAAGACCACGTGCGGATTTTTCAAAGTTTTGAGCAGTCTAACGTACATATAGGCAAAAAATACGGTGGAACAGGGCTGGGGCTATCCATCTGCGATAAACTGACCCACCTAATGGGTGGCAGCATAAAACTGGAAAGCAGCCTGGGAAAAGGATCCACTTTCTTGGTGCAGCTACCCTTTGGCCTGGCTCCGGTAACCAACCCCGAAGGTGAAATTAATGGCGGCAAAGACTTGGATGACATGGATATACTCATTGTGGATGACAGTGAGTTGACCAATTTTGTGCTGGAAAGACTACTGACCAGATGGAATGCCCGCGTGGCAAGCGCCAAGACGGGCAAGGAAGCCCTGGCATTGGTAGGCCAGAAACATTACCACTGCATACTAACCGATGTGCAGCTGCCCGATATGAACGGGGTTTTACTGGCCAACCGGCTCAAATCCACGGCAGCCCGTCGGGGCATGTACCTACCGGTCATGGGCATATCCGCTTTTCCGTTTCCTTCAAAACTTTTGGCCAAAAGCCATTTTGACCATTTCATGCTCAAACCCATTGACCCCGACAAACTGTATGACCAACTAATAAAAATTCAAAATGAACCAGTTATACTTTCGCAGGGCGAAATAACTGCCGACGACATGGATTACCAAGTGATTAATGCTTTAAAAATCAAAGCCTTTGCCAACAATGATGCAGGTTTCATTAGTGAGTTGGTGGGGATATTCAAAAAGCGGACACCCGAATACTTCCAAGAACTGAGGCAGGCGGTAGAAAACAGCGACTATGAACGCATTAAATCAGTAGCCCACAAACTAAAGCCCACCTTTACCTATGTGGGCATGGAAGACTTTACCCAGAAAGTGGGCTCCCTGGAACTTTTGGCAGAAAAGAAAGACAAACAGAGCATTATGAATGTTCTGGACGATGTGTGGAACCAATGCCAGTTGGCCTTTCACGAGTTTGATGACCTCATCAAAACCATGGGTTGACAAGAACAAATTTTTGATTCATTGGACAAAATGGCCCATTAATCGAAAATGCGGTTATATTTACGCCTCTTTCAAATAAGGGAATAAAGAGGTTGCATGAATGTGTTGAAGTCAATTGTGGTAGATGACGAGGAGCTATCGCGCAACGTGTTGCGCAATTTTGCATCAAAAACCCAAGACGTAGAAGTAGTTGCCATGTGCGAGGATGGGCTTGAAGCCTCCAACTACTTGTCCAGACATGCTGTTGACCTTATTTTTCTCGACATTGAGATGCCTGAAATGTCGGGGATAGACCTTATAAAATCCTTGACCAAGCCACCCATGGTCATACTGGTGACCTCCAAGAGGGAACATGCCATAGAGGCATTTGAGTATAATGTGGTGGACTATGTGCTCAAGCCGTTTGACTACGCACGTTTTCTTAAGGCGGTAAACCGCGCCAGGGAGATTTTTCAAAATAACCAAGGCTCCAATGAAGACGACCCCGACTTGTTTGTGAAAGTGGATTCACGCCTGGTAAAAATCCCGGCCAACGATGTGTACTGGGTAGAAGCCCTGGGCGATTACATAGTAATCAACACTGAAGAAAGCAAATACATAGTGCACAACACGATGAAAGGCATTGAGTCCAAGCTGTCTTCGGATAAGTTCATCAGGGTACACCGCTCATATATAGTTAGGCTCGACAAGATTGAAACCCTGGATGAAGCCGTAATCGTGATCAAGCAAAAAATCATACCCATAGGCGGCACCTACCGCAGTAGGCTTATGAACCGACTGAATATGGTGTGATGACCGACCGACGAGACTTTATCAAATCTCTGGGAATTATATCCTTATCAGGAATTCCCACCGCTTCCCTTCTCCCTGCTTCCTTTTCGGCAATCCCAAGTTTGCCAGGCCCCGCACCCAGCCAACCCACTGAGTCGTATTGGGACTTGGTGCGCGAGGCTTTCCACATAGAACCTGGACTATGTTACCTCAACAACGGCACCATGGGCCCCAGCCCCTTGTCGGTAGAAGAAGCCACCATTTCTACCATTAAATCGGTGAATAGCAACTTGGGCTATGGTGGAGGAGAAGAAGTGCGCAACCACTTGGCCGCGCTTATGTGCTGCAAGGGCAGTGAAATATCGCTCACACACAATACCACCGAGGGCATCAACGTGGCCGCCTGGGGATTGCCCCTAAAAAAAGGGGATGAAATACTCCTTACCACCCATGAGCATGTGGGCAATGCCATGCCCTGGATAAATAGGGCACAGCACCATGGTTTGACGGTGCGCACCTTCCAGCCCGCAGCTACTGCCCAGGGCATACTCGACCAACTTGACAGCCTATACACCAAAAAGACCCGGGTAGTGTCTGTTCCACATGTAAGCTGTACCATAGGGCAGCTTTTTCCCATAGACCAAATTTGTGCCTGGGCAAAGACCAAGGGCATATTTTCCATTATTGATGGCGCACATGGAGCGGGTGCACTCACCCTTGACATGAATCGCACCGACCCCGATTGCTACATAACCTGCGGCCACAAATGGCTATTGGGCCCCAAGGGAACCGGCTTTTTTTATGTGCCCGAACGCATGTTTGATGTGATAAAACCCGTGTTTGCCGGTGCCTATACCGATCGCGGGTACGACATAACCGTGAGCCCGGCCACATTTGAAGGCTATGCCACCACGGCCCATAGGTATGACTACGGCACCCAAAACTCCGCGCTAAGGATAGGACTTTCAGCCGCAGTGGCCTTTCACCAGCTCATAGGCCCAGGGGCTGTGCAGGAAAGGATTTTCCATTTAAACCACCTGCTCTACACCCGCCTAGCACAAATGGGGCAAATAGAATTGATATCCCCAGCCGAAGAGGCGTCCCAAAGCATGATGCTGGGCTTTAGGCACAAAAAATTGGACTACGCTCAGGTAGCTGCCGCACTCATGAAACATCCAGGGCGGTACCGCATCCGGCAGGTGCCTGAGTCAGGGCTCAATAGCCTAAGGGTATCTACCCATATATACAACAGCCCTGCCCAGATTGAAGGGTTTGCCGAAGCCTTAAATTCGTTATAGTGCCTGCTCCACAGAACTTTGCCTATAAAGTGGCCGAGGTGGTGGCCCTAATTCCTCCGGGCAGGGTGAGCACCTATGGGGCCATAGCCAACTACCTGGGCACCGGCATGTCAGCCCGCATGGTGGGCCATGTGCTTGGCAAGTCCATAGAAGGGCATACCGTACTCCCGGCCCACCGCGTGGTCAATGCCCAAGGCCTTCTCACCGGCGCGCATGCCTTTCCTCCCGCACACTCCATGGAAGACCGATTGGCCCAAGAAGGAGTGGCTGTGATAGACAACCGGGTGGTGGACTTTGGGCGGTTGTTTTGGGACCCGGCAAGGCATTTATAGCCCGGGACAAAAACTTAATGTGGCTGCGGCGTGTAAATGGTTATTTTCGCCACCACCTCATGCCGGCAAAGACTGCCATAATCATTCGCCACTCGTATGCCGATAACGCTCATAATGTGGCCGATGTGCTCCGGAACCTAAGCCCCAAAGGCCAAGAAACCGCCCAAATCCTACTGGACTTACTAGATGGGAAATTGCGGCCCCAGCGGCTATATACCAGCCATGCCAGCAGGGCCCTAGAAACCGCCAAGATACTCAACCAGGCATGGAAAGTACCTGAAGCACAGTGGCGTGTAATTCGCACACTCTATATCGGCGGTGAAGACACCTACCTTGATGCCATTCAGCACACCGATCCGGATATTGATGTGGTTTGCCTGGTAGGCCACAACCCCAGCATAAGTTATTTGGCAGGCAGGCTGTGCGGCGCGTTTAGGGATGGTCTCCTGCCCTGCCAGGCCCTGGTGCTCACCAACCAGGATTGGCGGGCCAACCTGGGCACCTGGCAATTGGCGCAAAATGCCATACCCAGCACTATAAAGGATGCTTAACCATGGATAACCATCTATATATCAACAGGGAAATAAGTTGGCTTTCATTTAATGAAAGGGTACTGCAGGAGTCATGTGACCCCACTGTGCCCCTGCTGGAACGATTGCGTTTCCTGGGTATTTTTTCCAGCAACCTAGATGAATTTTACCGGGTGCGGATAGCCAACGTGCAGCGCGAAATAGACTATGTGACCGAAAAGGGCATTAAACTCACCAAGTATGGGTACGACCCTGGTGAGTTGATGCTTGAAATACAAAAGGCCATAAGAAAAATGCGCCTGCGGTACGAACAGACTTTTGAAACACTAAAGCGGGAATTGTCTGACGGTGGGGTACATATAATAAATGAGACCCAGCTTACTGCCGAACAAGGAGCATTGGTGCGCAACTACTTTAAGGAACAGGTGCTGCGCAAGTTGGTACCCATCATGATCCCTTCTGTCGGAAATGCCTTTCCACTGCTCCACGACAACTTTATCTACCTGGCCGTGGGGCTGCGCAAGTCCAAGAGCAAAAAACCTGCCCGTGTGGCACTTATAGAAATCCCTTCAAAAGTGCTCCCCAGGTTTTATGTGCTGCCCAAACAGGGGCGGCACGCCTATGTAATGTTGCTTGACGATGTGATACGCTATAACCTGGACGAGGTTTTTTCCATACTGGACTATGACACCTACTCGGCCCATGTGATAAAGATTTCGCGCGACGCGGAACTGGATTTTGACGACGACCTCTCTCAGAGTTTTTCACAGCGGGTATCCAAATCGCTCAAAGAAAGAAAAATAGGACGACCTGTACGGCTTACCTATGACAAGAACATACCTGCCGATGTGCTGGACTTGGTGATGAAAGGCCTGGGGCTAAGCGATGAGCGTTTTTTGCTGCCAGGTAGCCGCTACCACAATTTTAGGGACTTTATGAACTTCCCAATTTTGGGCCGCAAGTCATATTCCTATCCCCGGTTTAGCCCCCTGCCCCACCCGGCAGCCCCTGCCATCAAGCGGCTATTTACGGTGCTCAAAGAAGGAGACATGCTCCTTCACTATCCTTATCACACGTTTGACTACAATATAGAGCTGCTCCGTGAGGCGGCCATTGACCCCTATGTGACCGAGATAAAGATAACCCTATACAGGGTAGCCCCTCAGAGCAGCTTGATCAATGCCCTGGTCAATGCCCAACGCAATGGGAAGTCGGTGACGGCGGTCATTGAGTTTCAAGCCCGGTTTGATGAGGAAGCCAATATAGAATTGGCCAATAGGCTAAGCGACGAAGGCATACGGGTAATACAAGGGGTGTCAGGGCTGAAGGTACATACCAAAGTCATCTTGATAAAACGTCCAAGAAAAAGGGATACTGAACGTTATGGCGTAATCTCTACCGGCAATTTCCACGAACGGACGGCCCACCTATACTCTGATACGGCGCTATTTACCTCCAATAGAAAACTGCTCAAAGAAGTGGAACAGCTTTTTGATTTCTTTGACTACAACTACCGAAGCCACCACTACAATCACCTGCTGGTAGCCCCTTTCAATATGCGCACAGAGTTAGAACACCTAATAGACCAAGAAATAGAAAGTGCCCACTTAGGCGATGAAGCCTACCTAATGGTAAAGGTGAACAGCCTGGTGGACGACTCCATGATAGCCAAGCTCTATGAGGCCAGCCAGGCGGGCGTGCGCATACGAATGATAGTGAGGGGTATATGCAGGCTGATACCCGGTGTGCCGGGGCTGAGCGATAATATAGAGGTACGGAGCATAGTGGACAAGTACCTGGAACACTCGCGCATTTGGATCTTTTCACATGGGGGTCAACCCAAATACTATATAGCCTCAGCCGACTGGATGGAGCGCAACCTTGACCGACGGGTAGAATTGGCAGTGCCCATTATCGATAAAAAACTGCAGGCAGAACTGCGGGATTTATTTGAAATACAATGGGCTGACAATTGTAAAGCCCGCCTGATAAACAAGGAAATGAGCAACACGTATGTGCGATCAGCGCAAGCCGACCACCGAAGCCAAATAGCGCTAGAGGCCTATTTTGCGAAAAAATTGAACCCTTGAACGTTTATGGCGCCATAGATATCGGATCAAATGCCGCCAGGCTGCTCATCTGTGAAGTGTTTTACTACCAAGATGAGTGGCACTACAAGAAAAGGTCGCTGGTGCGCATGCCCCTAAGGCTTGGCGAAGACGTGTTTACCCTGGGCAGCATACCTGAGGCCAAGGCCCGCGACATGGAAAAATCGGTCTTGGCCTGCAAACTACTTATGGAAGTGAACGGGGTGGAACGGTACAAAGCGGTAGCCACCTCGGCCATGCGGGAAGCTGCCAATGGACAAGAAATAGCCAATTCCATACAAGAACGCACCGGTGTATCCATAGAGATAATACCCGGCAAGGTGGAAGCCAAGCTGTTGTATGCCACGCATTTTGAAGAAATGCTTGACCGAACTAAGTCGTATATGTACGTGGATGTGGGCGGGGGAAGCACCGAAGTATCCATTTTTGCCAACGGGGTGATGAAAAACATCCGCTCATTTAACATTGGCACCATTCGCCTTAAAAACAACCAGGTACAAGATTCCCAATGGAATGAAATGAAAAGTTGGATAGAAATACACACAAGTGCAATAGGCTCCATAGAGGCCATAGGTTCAGGCGGCAACATAAACAAGCTGTACAAACTGAACGGCAGCCGGGCCGACAAGAAGATTACCTATGCGGAACTGGAGAAACTCTATAAGGAAATTGAGGCCAAGAGCTTTATTGAGCGCATCATCCACCTGGGCATGCGCTCTGACCGGGCTGATGTGATCCTGCCTGCTACCAGGGTGTTTATGAAAGTGATGAGGTGGGCCGGTATCAAAGATGTGTATGTACCCAAATTTGGATTGAGCGACGGCATTATCCGCATACTCGCCAAGCAATCACAAATGGCCCTTTAGGTGTACCATGGCCTGCTGTAGGCCCAGGATAAATGTGGCCACCTTTTGGCCAAGCGTTTCGGTACCGGCGCCTGATTTACCGATTTGTTCAATTTCAACTGCCTGATTTTTAATGGATTCTAACCCAAACATTTTGATGGATGACTTCATCTTGTGGGCCACCTTGCCCACTTCGGCCCAATTGGCCGCCTGGGCCATGGCATCCATGTGCGCCACGTCCTTGGGCGTTTCGTCCAGAAAAGTCTGGATCATCTCAATCCTAAATTCCATGTCGCCCCCTGATATCTCATCTAAATAAGAAAAATCAATTCCTGACATTCGCGCTACCTGTTGAAACCTCAAATATGGTGTTTTTGCCCTTTAACTAACCGCATCCTTTAACGGAAATAAAACACTTTGTCTTACTTTATACTGTCGATTCTGCTGAACATAGGTATCTATCAAATATTTAGGCAGGCTGGAAGGAATAAAATCGACCTATTCGGCATATTGCTGACCAATTACCTTACTTGTGTGGCCATAGGTCTTTCGGTAGAAATAGGCTTTGGCCTAAGCTATGGACAATTGACCTGGCCCCCAGCACAGGTAGGTGCCCTTTCGCTTGGCCTAGGCATTATTTTTCTCTCCTGCTTTTATCTATTGGCGCGATTTACTGCCCATTACGGAGCCGGGGCGGCTGGCGTCGTGTCCAGGGTATCCATGGTATTGCCGGTGCTTTTCTTTCACTTAAGCCAAGACGAACCCGTTTCCTTTTTAGCCTGGCTGGGCATAGCCTTGGCCCTTATTTCTCCCTGGCTCCTGCTGCCCCTTGGTGGTAGTCCAGGCGCTGGGCCTCGTTTCTTTTTCTTTGCCTTTTTGGTATTCATAGGCTACGGGAGCATAGATATAGGGCTCAAAATCACCGAATCCATGGCCAGCAAACACGGAGTGCTTCCCCGGCAACTCACTTTGTACATATTTACCTCAGCTTGTGCCGCAGGCTGGCTGGTCAAGTTGGCGAGTGGTAAAATAACCATTTCCAAGCCAGTTTGGAAATGGGGGCTGGCCCTAGGCCTGGTCAATTTCTTTTCCATTTTTCTATTTATCAAGGCATTGCCACTGATACCCATTCCATTGTCCCTATTGTTTCCCCTCAATGGCATACTGATCCTGCTGGGGGCCACCCTTGTTTCTGTGTGGTTGTTTGGCGAGCGATTGACCAAAAAAGCGTGGTTAGGTGCGGCAATAGCCGTACTCGCCATAGCACTTATGTCAGTGTAAATCAAAAAAAATGGCCGCATACCTAGGACTTACATCCGAATCCCGAGGCGAGTACCATGAAAAGGGGAGCAAATTCTTGGCGTTTGCCTATCCAATTTTGGACAGCCAAGAGGCGCTGGGGCATGTGGATACCCTGCGCAAGGCACACCCCAGGGCTAGGCACGTGTGCTATGCCTACACATTGGGCAGCAACCACCTGGAATGGCGTGTGCAAGATGACGGCGAACCCAACGGTTCCGCTGGCCTCCCCATACTAAACCAATTGAAATCAGCCAATTTGTCCTTTGTGCTTCTTGCGGTGGTCCGATATTTTGGAGGCACTAAACTTGGCCTGCCCGGTTTGGTTAACGCCTACAAATCGGCAGCAAAAGACGCCATTGAGCACAGCACTACTGCCATGATGCATGAACACTGTACGCTTTCATTCACAATCACTTATGCCCTTAGCCCCAAGGTTTTTGGTTTTGTAAAGAAAAATGGTGCCATAATAGTTGATTCCCAAATAGGCGAAACCTGTACTTTTACCTTGGATATAATAAAGGATGAGAAGGATACGTACTTGGAATTCCTTAGTAGCCTGGGCATTCCCGTTTAGGGCCGTTGGTGTATGTATTCTATTTCTTCTTGGGTTTCCTGGTGCCTACGGACAATCTCCTGCCCAAATACAGGTTTGGGATTGGATAGGACTCACCTCCCTTCAATCTGCCAATACACTCAAGGGCACCCAGTTAAGTAATACCGGCTCCGTACAGCAGTCGGTCATGGAGTTCTTGTTGGCCCACAATCCATGCCTTAGGGACGATCCCAGGACAGGTTTGGTGCTCAAGTCTTACCGCCATAGCCCTGTGGGAGAACACTTTTGTTACCGGCAAACTTTCATGGGCCGGGAGATTTACGGCACCGAGTTCAAAGTGAACCTACTGCCAAACACCCGCACCATAGGCACCCACTATTTCTTTGGCCTGGCCACTTCCCATTGGCCAGGCAGCATGTTTGAGTTAGCGCCCCCACCCCCCAGCCCCAATGCCCGGCCCACAGTACTCTACCACCACGGGCAGCCCTACGCAGCGTGGCTGTATGAAATACATGATGAATTGCAGAACGACCATAGGCAGGTGATCCAGGCATTTGATGGCCCGGCCTTTGAAAGCAATTTGCTGCGCTACCGCCGGGGCGGCCCTCGCGATACCACTGTGTGGGTGAGTGTATTTAACCCCGACCCGCTGAGCACCGCACGCACCATGTACGGCGGGGCATATGTAAACAACAATGACCGCGACACCCAGGCCCTGGGCCAAGAACGACAGTTCCTCCCCGTATCCATGAAGTACCTGTCAGACTCCATTTGGGCAGAAAACAAATACCTGAAACTGGTAACCGAAGAAACCGATCAGCACATACCGTGGGGAAGGAATGACACATTTGATGTGTCGCGCAGCCACCCCTGGTTTGAACACCTTATGGCCCTGTATCACCTAAGCCAGTTTCGCGCGCACATTCGCAGCCTGGGTTTTACCCAACTTATGGATTATCAAATTACTGTGAGGCCCAGGGCTTTTGTGAGCGACAACTCCAACTTCAGCCGATTATTTGATGCAGATGGCAAGGGGCGCCTGAACTATGGCTATAGCGTGGATAAAATACCCCACGTGGACGACGCCGAAGACGCCGACGTGCTGATACATGAATATGGCCATGCCACCTCATACCACGCCAACCTAAACGATGCCGACGGGGCGGGCAGAAAGGCACTGGATGAAGGGCTCTGCGATTACCTCGCTGCCAGTTATTCTCATTCCTTAAGTGATTACAGGTCAGACTATGTATATAGCTGGGACGGGCACAATGAGTTTTGGGAGGGCCGGGCTTGCAACACGTCAAAAACCGTATTGGACTACAACGCCAGCAAGACCTACCACGAAAATGGGGAGATCTTTTCTTCAGCACTGTATGACATTATGCTCCAAATAGGCCGTCGGGCTACCGATGCGGCACTACTCGGCTCCCTATACTCCTATGCCGACCGGATGCCATTTTCTGATGGTGCCCTGCTTTTTTTAGAAACCGCCAGCCTGATCCTGCGAGAGTCAGAGGTACATGCGGCCTGTTCCGTTTTTGCCGAATATGGCTTTGTGCCCCAGGACTACTGCAACAACAGCATTTTTGAGGACCCCATTCAGGTGCCTTATAGCATTGACCATACGGCATTTGCCCAGCATGGAATAGTACAAATTGCTTTTGGACATGCTTTTACTGGCACAATTCAACTTGTTGCGCTTTCGGGACAGGTGCTAATGACGGAGAAACTGGAGGGGGCGCTAAGCTTTTCGTCCATGTCACATGTGGCCGCCGGGCCCTATGCCCTGGTAATTTCCAACTACCAGATCCGCCATACCGCCAAACTCATACGGTAGGCCTACTGTGGCTTGCCCGGCGTGCGGGCTTGCTCCAATTCCGTGATGACCTTATGGTATTCAAAAACTTCAGACTCAAATACCAAGGGCTTCCAAGTGGCGCTTTTAGGGTATCCTTTTTTTGACACCCTAGGTTTCATAAAGTGGATGGGACTGCCCAGGGTATCGGGCAAGAAATAGTCTAACTGGTACTGAATGACCAAGCTGTGCTCATCAGCGAGCATCTCTTGGGCCATGGTTTGCTGGTTAATGGCATATCCGCAGTTCATACAGGCCATACCCGCCTCTTTCAATGCATCGTATCCGCACACCTCGCAGGTTTTCAATCCCAAGATCACCTCCACCGTTTCTTTAGGTTGCTTCGCCCCGCCCTCCACTTTAACCAATGTGGAAGGGTTTGATCTAAAAACCAACCAAGCCACTAGTGCAGTGACCAAGGCCAATGATGCAACAATAAGAATGGGACGGTTCATGTATGCCATTTAATAAAAAAACTGCCGAATGCAAGGGCTTTCGGCAGTTTTAATGTGTGTGTCATGGTTTGTATTAGCCGCCGAAATCGTCAAAGGCGATATTCTCGTCAGGTACTCCCAGAGAATCCAGCATCTTAAAGACGGCATCGTTCATCATGGGCGGCCCGCATAGGTAAAATTCAATTTCTTCTGGTTCCTCGTGTTTTGACAAATAGTTGTCAAGCACTACTTTATGTATAAATCCCACATATCCTGTCCAATTGTCCTCTGGCATGGGTTCAGAGAGTGCTATGTTGTACTGAAAATTGGGGAATTTGCTTTCAATCTCCCTGAAATGCTCGGTGTAGAACAATTCTCTCTTGGAACGCCCGCCGTACCAGTAGGATACTTTCCGATCTGTTTTGAGCGTATGGAACAGGTGGAAAATATGGGCACGCAGTGGGGCCATACCGGCACCGCCCCCTATATAAACCATCTCCCTGTTTGTAGGCTTAATGAAGAATTCCCCGTAAGGGCCAGAAACGGTAACCTTGTCGCCCGGCTTGCGGGTAAAAATGTATGAGGAGCACAAACCGGGATTCACATCCATGAACTTACCGGCATTCCTGTCCCATGGCGGGGTGGCTATACGGATATTGAGCATCACGATATTTCCTTCCGCAGGGTGATTGGCCATAGAATAGGCCCTGAAAATGGGCTCCTCCACCTTAGTGACCAAATCCCACATTTTAAACTTATCCCAATCGTCCCTAAATCGGTCTTCCACTTTCATATCGGCAAACTTGTAGGTCCCTTCGGGCACATCTATCTGGATATACCCGCCTGCCTCAAACTCCAAGTGCTCTCCTTCAGGCAGTTTAACCTTAAATTCCTTGATAAAGGTGGCCACATTGCCATTTGAAATCACCTCACATTCCCACTTCTTAATACCGAATATCTCTTCGGGCACTTTGATCTTAAGATCGCCCCTCACCTTTACTTGGCAGGCCAACCTCCAGTGGTTTTGCTGTTCAGAGCGGGTAAGGTGCCCTTTTTCCGTAGGGAGCACATCGCCCCCGCCGTCTATCACCTGGCATTTGCACATGGCGCAAGTACCGCCTCCGCCGCAGGCCGATGGCAGGAATACTGAATTGCTTCCCAACACATTAAGCAGTGACGCGCCGGGCTTAACGGATAGGTTTTTCTCACCGTTAATATTGATGGTAACCTCACCTTGAGGCAGTAACTTCTTTTGGGCCAAGAACAATATGGTAACCAAACCCAAAATGACCACGGCAATGGCCGCGGCACTGGGTATGGCCAATGCCATGATATCAGACACCGATGATTGCAGCAACAACATGTGTTAGATTGGTTTAATGAATTTTTATAGTTTAATTCCAGAAAAGCTCATAAAGGCAATGCCCATTAAGCCGGTAATGATAAATGTGATACCCAAACCTTTGAGCGGTTTAGGCACATCGGAGTATTGTATTTTTTCGCGTATGGCAGCTATGGCTACAATGGCCAAAAACCAACCCAGGCCCGAACCGAACCCAAAGGCCACCGACTCGGTGAGTGAGTAATTGCGCTGGTCCATAAACAGTGCGCCGCCCAGAATGGAACAGTTTACGGCAATAAGTGGCAAGAATATGCCCAGCGCGCCATAAAGCGCGGGCGACACTTTCTCTACCACCATTTCAACCAACTGGGTAGCCGATGCAATAACGGCGATAAACATGATGAAGGTGAGGAAACTCAGATCTAGGCCCTCCATAATCACATTGGGAGCCAAAAGTGCGTTCTTAATGAGCCAGTTGAGCGGGGTGGTGATGGTAAGCACAAAAGTGACGGCCAAGCCCAGGCCCACGGCGGTTTTCACGTTTTTAGACACGGCCAAGTAAGAGCACATGCCCAAGAAGTACGCGAAAATCATGTTGTCTATAAAGATGGACCGAATAAACAGGTTAAATATTTCCATGATGTATGCTTGATTATTCCTCGTAATATTTGTTGTAAGCCCTCTGCGCCCAAATAATGAGCCCAACGGTGAACAGGGCACCGGCAGGCACCACCATCAGGTTGTTGTTTACATATATGGAAGGTGGCAGTATTTGCATGCCGAGCAAACTGCCTGACCCCAAAATTTCGCGCACCACAGCTACCATTAATAGAATGGCACCATAGCCCAGTCCATTGCCTATGCCGTCAAGGAGTGATGGCCATGGCTTATTGGCCATGGCAAAGGCTTCCAAACGGCCCATGATGATACAGTTTGTAATGATAAGGCCCACAAAAACCGAAAGGATCTTGCTCATTTCATACACATAAGCCTTAAGGAAAAGGTCAACCAAGATTACCATGGTAGCAACCACGGTAAGCTGTACTATAATCCGTATGTTGGAAGGGATGGCATTTCGCATTAAGGAAATAATCACATTGGAGGCGGCCGTGACAAAGGTTACTGCCAGTGCCATCCAGAAAGCGGGCTCGACCTTAGCCGTTACGGCCAGCGCCGAACAAATGCCCAATACCTGCACGGTGATGGGGTTGTTCTCGTTGAGGGGATCGGAGATGAGCCGCATGTTTTTCTTGGAAAACAGCGCCTCGCGTTTCCTTTCTACTTGTATTTCGGTGGTTGCAGCACTCATTGCGCAGTTTTTATTTGGTTGAAGTAGGCATTGTATTGTTTCAAGTCGGCCTTGAACATGTTGTTCACCCCGTTTCCGGTTATGGTGGCACCGCTTATTCCGTCCACGGTAGATTGTCCCAGGGTATTTCCTTTTCCCTTCAATATGGTAAGTGCCATGTTGCCCTTGTCGTCAAATACCTTTTTTTCAGGGAATTGCGATTGAAACCAATCCGTAGTGATTTCGGCGCCCAAACCTGGGGTTTCACTTTCGTGGTCAAATTTGACCCCTACCACGGTGTTTAGGTCATCGGCCAGGGCTATGTACCCCCAAACGGCTCCCCATAACCCATTACCACGCATGGGCACCACATAGTTTTTGGCACCGGTTTCTGGGTTTTGGTAAATAAATACGGGGAGGTTCTTTTGATATGAGGCATCATTTCTCACCTTGGTGTTTTCCTCTTTTAGGTCCACGGCAAAGGCCTTCACATCTTGGCGAATGGCACCGCTTTCGTCCACCACTACCTCGCTAATAAGCTCGTTGTAAGCCTTTTCTATTTCTTCGTTGGTGGAATTCTTGTCAATAGGATAATTCACAGTGGCCAAAATGTTAGACATTTTTTCCACCTTCACATTGATCAGCCGGGCATCCTTGGTGGCTTCTGATACGCTTGCCAGTAAGATGCCGCACAGTACCGTGATGCCCAGGGCAAATCCGTACATGTATCCTGTGCCGTTTTTATTTAGTGCCATATGCTAATCGCTTTTTAATGTTGGCTTGAACTACGTAATAATCTATTAGTGGTGCAAATACGTTGAAGAACAGTATGGCGAGCATAATGCCTTCGGGGTAGGCCGGGTTGAGCACCCTGATAATGATGGCAAACACCCCAATGAGGAAACCATAGATCCACTTGCCCTTCTCTGTTTGGGCGGCAGTTACCGGGTCGGTAGCCATAAACACGGCGCCAAAGGCCAAACCACCCATGACCCAGTGATAGTAGAACGGCACCGCCAAGAATGGATTTTCAATGCCGGGCATGGTTGACACCCAGTTGAGCAACAATCCTATAGAAGTAGAGCCCAATAAAATGGAAAGCATGATTTTCCAAGAGCCGATACCCGTCCAAATAAGGACAAAGGCACCTATAAGGATCATTACCACAGATGTTTCGCCTATAGAACCCGGAATGGTGCCAATAAACATTTGCCACCATGACCAGCTAAAGGCGTTGATACCACCTTCATATCCCTGGGCCAGCGCGGTAGCGCCCGAAGCCCCGTCCACCAGGTCTTGTATCCAAACCTTGTCGCCGGATATATATGTAGGATAGGCAAAGAACACGAACACCCTTGCCAACAAGGCAATATTGAGAATGTTCATACCGGTGCCGCCAAAAATTTCTTTGCCAATGATTACCGCAAAGGCGGTAGCTACGGCCACCATCCAAAGTGGAATGGTGACCGGCATGATGAGGGGTATGAGCATGCCCGATACCAGGAACCCTTCCGCTATGGCGTGCCCTTTCATCTGTGCCACAGCAAATTCGATACCCAGACCGGTGGCATAGGACACTACCACTATGGGCAACACATGCCACAATCCGTAGATAAACTTTGTCCAAAAGCCTACATTGGCCAAATCCGTAAGTACGGGGATATAGGTGGCCAGTTTGTCGGCATCGGCCATTGACGACCATCCAGGCACATCGGCAACCCCAGTCAATGAGGGGTGAACCGCGGCCAGTCCCTGTATCTTTTCCAGGATCACATCCAGGGCCAGCGCATTTGCATTGATGGCATCCAGCACATTGGCAGCAGCAGCGGCCAGTGGCAGGAAGTGCTGGTGGCCCGCGTTAAACATGCCAAACAGCAGGGCAGGAATCATGGCAATCACCACGATAAACATAGTGCGCTTAGAGTCAATACCATCGCGTAGGTGAACGCGGGTACGGGTTACTGTACCTGGTTGGAACAGAAACGTGAATTGCCCATCATAAAATGAATGCAAAAAATGAAAGGGCGTTCCCTTAGCAACCTTTGGTTTAAGGTTCTCAAAGGTTTTTAGCAGTCGGCCTGCTATGTTATTTTTAAAATTGTCTCCCAGCATGGTATGATGTAGGTTTAACCTTCTTTCTCAATCAAATCCAGTCCAAATCGTATCCACTCGGTCACAGGCTGTTTTGAGGTGCAAACGAATTCGCAAATCGCCATTTCCTCTTCGCTCACCTCATATATGCCCAAGCCCTCCATAGACTCTATATCCTTGGCCATGATGGCCTTGAGCAGATACACCGGATAGATATCCATGGGCAGCACTTTCTCATACTGGCCGGTCATGATAAATGCCCTTTCTTCACCGTGCGTGCTGGTGTTGGCCCTAAATCGGGTATCGGGCTCCATGGACCAGGGGAAAGCCATGCTCGCCGATGGACGCTTGTAGGAGGGCATGAGCCATCCCTGCAGCTCAGGGTAATCGCGTTCATGAATGGCGCTAATTTGACAATCCCAAAAACCCATGAAACCGGCAGCGCCTACATTGTCGCCCAGCAGTGGCGAACCGCTCACAAAGCGGGTATTTCCCTGCCCTGTCACATTGTTTCTCACAAATGGTTCTATGCCGCAGCCCAATCGGGTTTCATAGTATTTGCGCACACCCAGTTCGGCGCCCGTAACAGCTATGGTGCGCAGTGGGTCAAACCTGCCTTCGGTAAATACTTTTCCTATGGTAATGACATCCTGCGGGTTAATATACCAAACCACGTCGCCCTTTTTTATTGGGTCAAGGTGGTGGATCTGAACGCCTACGGTGCCACTTGGGTGAGGGCCGAAGAAGTGGTTCTTCTGTACGCCTTCTGCCTTGTGGTAGGTATCACAGCTGTGCTCGCCACCGCGCAGGTTTAGGTGCACAGGCCCCTCGGTAAGCAGTCGCAATACCTCTAGGCCGTCTTGGAAACCCTTTGCCTTGCCTGCCATAATAAAGTTATAGTCAGGAGCCAGGGGGGCAGAGTCAAATGCCGATATGACAATGGCCTTTGGCCTGTCGGTTGGCCTGGCTACCTTGGCAAAAGGCCGCATGCGCAGCATGGGCCAGACACCTGATTTGAGCAGGCCCTGTATGGCCGACTCGCGGTCAAGTGCAGCCAACTCGGTTTTGGTCCCTAAGGCCAGGTAGTCCACCGACTTATCCGCCAGGATTCTAATTTCCAATAGTTTGCGTTTGTCGCCGCGCACTATTTCCACCACTTCACCGCTCACCGGTGCGCAGTACATAGCCTCCATATTGTTCTTGTCAATGAACAAGGGGCTTCCAGCCTTTACTTCATCCCCTTGTTTCACAAGGAGTTTTGGTTTTATGCCGTTCACATCGGCAGGCTTGATTGCGTAGGTGGGAATGAGTGGGGTTTGGCCTAAAACTTTTAGGGCGCCGCCTTCCAGGTGTATGTCAAAGCCGCGCGTAAGCTTAATGGTTTTTCCCATTGGTCGATAAATAAGGTTCCATTTGGGCAACCGGGGTATCCGAATTGCGCCGCGAAATTAAAAGCCCGGGCCGCATACCGCGTTAAATCTTTTTATTGCAAATTGAGCGTTGTTTAAACCTTTGAAACAGGCCAAATTTGCCCAAACAGCCCATGCCCTTTCGATCAATCACCGCCATTTGTTGGCTTGCCATACTGGCTTTTCCCTTGGCAATAAAAGCCAATCCAATTGAAAATAAGATATTTAAAGAAAATATCCGCACCGTGGAGTTCAAGGGTGCCGATGAAAAAATGGTGTACCCGGTGCTGCGCCTAGGCACGGCCCAGTCACTTTGGCTCACTTTTGACGACCTGGACGGCGGCCTCAAGGACTACCAATATACCTTGATTCATTGCGGTTTTGATTGGGCACCAAGCAACTTGATGCAGAATGAATACCTCAGCGGCGTTTTTTCCGATTACATCCTGGCCAATGAAACTTCATTCAACACCTACGTAACCTACACTCACTATGAAGTCCAATTGCCCAGTGACATGATGAAGCCAAGAATATCAGGCAATTACATAGTAAAGGTGTATGAGGACAGCGATGAAAGCAATGTGGTGATGACCCTAAGGATGATGGTGTATGAGCGCTCTACCACACTGCGCACTGCCATAGCCCGCCCTACCTATGCACGCGACTACCTCAGCCACCAAGAAGTAGATGTGTGGATAAACGTGGGGGCCAACCGCCCCATGGACATAGAAGATGATTTCAAATTGGCCATACTGCAAAACGGGCAGTGGTACAATGCCATCACCGGCTTAAAGCCGCGATTTTTTAACAACGGGGTGCTTGACTACAATTATGAAGACGAAAACCTTTTTGCGGGCAGCAATGAGTTCCGTTTTTTTGACACCCGCAACGTGCGGTTTGGCGGGCAGCGGCTGGCCAAGGTATATCAAGACAGCACTGGCCTATACCACGCAGTGCTCTACCCCGACAAGGATCGTTCAGGCGATGACTACCTGTTTTACAGGGAGTTTAACGGGCAGACCCTGATAGCTGCCCAGCAGGTGGGCAATGAAAACGTGGAAGGTGACTATATAATGGTGCACATCACCGCGCCGGCTACGTATCCGGCCCAGGGGCGGGTCTTTATGTACGGTGGCTTTTCCAATTGGCAGTGCGACGACAGGTTTGAACTTACCTACAATGAAACCAAGCGGCAGTATGAAGGCGCCATACTGCTCAAGCAAGGGTACTACAACTACCTGTTGGCCATACGCAACGATACAGGCCAAGTGGACATAACCACCATGGAAGGAAGCTATTACGAAACAGAGAACGACTATTTGGTTTTCTTTTACATGTACTCCATGCAGCTCAATTGCGACCTGCTCATAGGCTACCAATTGAGCAATTCACAAACCGGGCAATGGGAAGGTGATGAAGAATAGTGTGTGGATTACCTCTGGGATAGAACAAATAAAAATGGTGAAGGGCGATTATGTGCCGCACTTGGGTTTCTTTTGTGGCCAAGAAAAATAAGCATCCATGTCGCAGATAGTAATGGTAACGGGAGCCACCTCAGGCATAGGCGAGGCCACTGCCCGCCTTTTTGCCCGCAACGGGTACGATTTGATCCTGACCGGAAGGCGCCACATGCGGTTAGACCGCTTGCAGGCCGAATTTGAAAGCCTTGGCGTGAAGGTCTGGACCCTGTGTTTTGACATACGCTACCGCGATTCTACCGAAGAGTCGCTGCGCAAGCTGCCTACCGAATGGCAGGAGATAGACATACTGGTAAACAATGCGGGTTTGGCCTCAGGCCTTAACCCCCTACATGAGGGCGACTGGGAAGACTGGGACAAAATGCTGGACACCAATGTACGGGGGCTTCTATGCGTGAGCCGCATAGTGACCCAGGGCATGGTGGCGCGCCAGCGCGGCCATGTCATCAATGTGGGTTCGGTGGCCGGCAGGTTTACCTATCCCAACGGCGCGGTCTATTCAGCCACGAAACACGCCGTAAACGCCATAACCCAGGGCATGAGAATAGACTTGGTCAAGCATGGCATCAAGGTGTCGCAGGTATCGCCGGGATTGGTAGAAACGGAGTTTTCTGAAGTGCGCTTCCACGGCGACAAGGAACGCGCCAAGAAGGTGTACGAATGGCTGGAACCCCTTAAAGGCGAGGACATAGCCGAAGCCATATACTGGATGGCCACCAGGCCTGCCCATGTAAACATCAATGACCTCTGGATCATGCCCACCGCCCAGGCCAGCCCCGCCTACACGAGTAGGAATACCTAAGTGGGGGGCTTAGCTCATTTGCATCCAATAGGAACCGCCGTGCCTTTCAACCCTGGGTTCATTGATTGCCTGCCAAATAGGATCAATTATTTGGAGTAGTCCCTTATTTTCAAAAATGTGGTAGCAAGGCATTATGGTCTTGTATCTCTCTGGATTTGACATAATAAATGCAGCCAACAGATACTGCTCATTATATACCCGGTCACACATAAACTGAGGGTAGTCATACGGAAGGTATATGTCATGAATGTGTACAATAACCCCAGTGGAAAGCTTGGGCAACACCTCCATAAAAAAAACCATGGCATCGCTATTGGGCATTACCCGGTGGGAATTGTCAATAAATAAGATATCACCTTCACCCAATTCCTCTATAAATGATTGATTGACATTTTCAAATGGCTCACGTATTACACGATCGGACAAGTCGTCAATTTCCGCACGCGGGTACGGGTCTATTGACATTATCTCCATTGTGGGATTGTATTTGGCCTTCGCCATGGCCGCAACCTTAGTGGAGTTTCCAGAACCTATCTCCACATATCGATTTGGCTTTCTCTTGGCTATCAACGAATAAAGGGCAATAATATCCAAACCCGGCAGGTAGCCATTGTTCCAATGAACCTTGCTGTCTGTCTTTGAATCAAAGTCATATGGTATTTCCACAAAGTCATCTTTGTACGTTAGAAAACCTTTCAAGGTCTCGGCATACTGATGGTTTCCTTTCGAAATGATCTCCAGAAGGTGGGCATGCGGGGGATAGCCATGTCCATACCTCGGTTTTAATTTCGTGATATATTCATAGTGTACCGTTTGGTATTTGCCTGATAGCAATTTATATAAACTCTTCAAAAGCGTCATGGAAAAGCAAATGTAAACGTATGACAAGTCTGCGCCATATTTTCTTCCCACTACTCCTAAACCTGCTTCCGCACTGTGGCATGGCCCAGGATTCTGAGTTCGCCATAGGCATATTCGCTAGCATTTCTGGTTACGATTTCCCCTCACCTTCTGGATGTAACACGCTGTGTCCCTATAGCCTAGATTCCATTGGGCAAAAAACATCCAACCTTAATGTGCTGGCCGAAGACGGGTTTAACATAATCCAGACTTATCACCCCAATGAATGGACTTCGCTTGAAGAGTTAAAGGCTGAAATCAACCTAGCCGGCATGAACAATTTAAAGGTGCTTCTTGGTACGGGCATCAACTACAAACCTCTAGTTGATGGCAATGGAAGGTATCGCCTAATTGGAGTAAATGATTACCTAAACTGCGGCAAGCAATATCATCCATGTGAATCCCCCTATTCTGTTGGTTACTTTATGCATAACCTCAATGATATTATGACATTAGCCCAAAGCCCAAGAATAAAAGACCTGATTTGGGGCCACTTCCTAAGTGAAGAATCGTCTTATTATCACTTCAAGCATTTTGATCCACACTGCAAAGGCAATCGGTGGCAAGATTCCCAGTATTTTATAAATGTCGAGGTTCCTCCCGTAAATATTCTGAGGGCTTTTCAACACTTTGACTCATTGACCATTGAACTTGGAAACACAAAACAAAAATTGGTCATATCTGAGGCAAATCACCACAAAACCATTAATAGTCTCACTGATGACCAAGAAGGTTTTTGGAATCCACAGGACTACATTCAGTTGTTAGTACCACACCATGACCGCAGTGTTTTTTTTGAGTCTTCATATACCCAGTTCCCCCCTGGTTGGGCTTCACAAGATTATTCTGTCACTTTTACCCCAAATGGGTACCACTATTTGGGTAAATTTTCCTCCGTTAGCTATGCCATTTCACTGGGCATACCTACACATAAGGTTATTGCCTCATATATTTCAAATTTTGATGAGGAAGGAAACATCATCGATTATCAAAAACCCGATGGAACCGGACTTTTAACCCATACCCACTCCTCCCCTCTTTTCAACCAAAATGCCAACTGGCTGTGGTTTCAAACCTACACTTCCATAGTGCACGGTGCCAGTGGGGTGTGGTACTGGTGGCTGCCCAATATGTGGTCACCTGGCGAAGACCACCTGGTGTGGGAGCGAAAAACACAGGCCGACCGGTTTGAAAGACAGTATTTTCCGCGCTACTACCGCGAATACCTGGCGCACCTGGCCCGCGAACTGGCTTGGCTTAAAGGACAGGGTTTCCTTAACCCTGGCACCTACACCGAACTGGGCCGCAAGACCGATGCCCCCGATGCCCATGGGCTGGTGCCCCATGCCAACGAATACATGCCCCGCAGCTTGCCCCGCGAAAAACGCTCCAGTCCCTATACCATTCGCTACTCGCTTAGGTCAAACCAAAATGGAGGGTATATACTACTGGCCACCAACCCCATAAATGAACCCGTGGAAGTGTGCCTAGATTTTGGCCATTTCATGGCCAGCGAACCCGCACTGGCCCGCCTAAGTGGGGCCAAGGTGCTCTTTGCCAAGAAGCAAGACCCCGCCGCCAATACCTACAAGGCCCAGCGCTCCGCCCATATCAACCTGCAAACCGGCCAAATGGAATCCTATCACTACCTGGCAGCACACGAGGGAAAGATGACCGTGCCCTTTGGCCCCATGGATGTGGTCGTCCTTCAGCTCATCACCGACTCGGCCGTACAACATGCCCTGCCCAGGTTTTTCCAACTATATCCCAATCCCGCACGGCAGCAAGTGGCGGTTTCGTCCCTCATCCCCATAGCCGAAATTACCCAGATAGACATGTACAACACCCTGGGCATGAACATTTGGCAAACGAATGATGTGGCTACCTATATGAGTGGGCCGTACCAGCTTAACCTTCCTCTAGGCACTTTGGCTGCCGGCCACTACCTGGTGCACATAGCGGGAAGTGATTTTGTGCAAACCCTGCCCCTGGTGGTCATGCCCTAAGCCACAAGGCCCGCCATGAGGGACTATTTTCGCCACATGAAAGCGAGTAAATACATGGTGGCCATAGGTTTTGCCCTGGGCCTTGGCGCCTGCGCCACCCAGCCGGCCGACCTCATGCTCCTGGGAGGGAAAATTTACCAAGTGGACAGCGCCTGGACCGTGGCCGAAGCACTGGTGGTGCGCCATGGCAAGGTGCTCTACGTGGGCACTGCCAATGAGGCCAAAAAAAAATATAAGGCGGCCCAAACCATTGACCTATCCGGCAGCTATGTGTATCCCGGTTTTGCCGATGGGCATTGCCATTTTTTGGGCTATGGGCGCACCTTGTTCAATGCCGACCTGACCGATGCCAACTCCCTGCAAGAGACCCTAGAACGCCTGCATTCCTTCTTTGGCCCCAGCACCACAGGCTGGATACAAGGGCGGGGCTGGGACCAAAACCGCTGGGCCGACCTGGACGGCGCCTACCCCTCGCTACACCTACTGGATAGCCTATACCCCAACCAACCGGTAGCCCTGCGACGGGTGGACGGCCATGCCCTGTGGGTAAACTCCAAGGCCCTGGAAATGGCACATATTCACGGCAATACCCGCATAGAGGGCGGGGAGATCCCCCTGGATGCCACAGGACAGGTGCTGGGCATACTCATAGACAACGCCATGGAACCCGTGCTGGCCCTCATACCTGAAAACATGAAGGAACGCGACCAAGAGGCCATGCTCAAAGCACAAAAAAACTGCCTGGCGGTGGGGCTTACTTTTCTGCACGATGCCGGACTGCCCCTGGCCGATGTGCTCATGATAGACGAGGCCTACCGGCAGGGGCAGCTCAAGCTGCGCATTTACCAAATGATAGCCAATGATGATGAAGCACTTGCCCATTTTGAACGCGCTGGCCCCATAGTGAGTGACAGGTTTTGGGTGCGCAGCATCAAATGCTACATGGACGGTGCACTGGGCTCGCGCGGCGCCTGGCTCAATGCCCCCTATGCCGACGCGCCCGGCACCAGTGGCCTACAGCTCACCCCTACCGAAACCATGCGGACTACCCTAAAGCGGGCCTTGGGCATGGGCTTTCAGGTGAACACCCACGCCATAGGCGACCGCGCCGTGGCCCACAGCCTGGAGCTGTACGCTGATGTGCTGCCCCAGGCCAACGATCTGCGCTGGCGCATAGAGCATTGCCAGGTTATTGACCCATCCGCCCTGCCCTTGTTTGCCGCCCATGGCATCATACCCTCTGTGCAGCCCACCCACGCCACTAGCGACATGGCCTGGGCGCCCCATCGCCTGGGCACCAGGCTAGAAGGGGCCTATGCCTACCAGAGCCTGCTGGGCGTACACGGCTGGCTGGTAGGTGGCAGTGACTTTCCGGTAGAGCAAATCAACCCCCTGCTTGGTTTCTACGCCGCCGTGGCCCGCCAAAACACACAAGGCATGCCCCAGGGCGGTTTCTTGCCCCGGCAGGCACTCAGCCGAAAGGACGCACTCATGGCCATGACCATTTGGCCTGCCCGGGGTGCCCATTTGGAAACCTGCCTAGGCTCATTGGAGCCGGGCAAATGGGCCGATTTTGTGGTGCTCAACACCGACCTGATGGAAGCGCCACTGGGCCAAATACCTTCTGCCTCAGTCTTGGCCACCTATATCAACGGTGAATTGGTTTTTGAATTTGAGTAAATGGCACTCAAATTCCCCAATTGTACCTTATACACACATAGTTACTTAATTACCGGCAATAGGATACGGGTAGGGCCTATTTTTGGCCATAAATGAACGCCATGCGCGCAGGTTCCCTGTTTTTAGTAGCCATGCTGGCTACCTCTTGCCTACTGCGGCAGCCACCCTGTGGCGACTATGACACGGTACTGGCACTTAGCCCGGGCATGAGCTATGAGCAGTTGCTGGGCCAAATGGGCGTGCCCCCATACTATGTTAAAGAAAAAGATGCCCAGGGAAACACGGTTTATGTATTCAAATACAGGCTAAAAGACCTGCGGCGCATACCCCTGCTCATGAAACCCAACGCGGGGTTTAAGGCCAATGGCCAATACGCTGACCTGCTGGTAACCGTGGGCCGCGACGGCCTGGTAAACCACCTGGAAACCTGCACCGACTGCAGCCCCGTGGGCCACAAAACCACGGTGATAGATTTTGATTCCCTGATCAGGGGCATCACCAATATGATTACCGTGACCCTACCCGCCGTTTTGGTGTTCTTAAGCGCTGACAAATGATGGATTTACCCAGGCTTTGCGCGCAGGTGGCAGACGTGGTTGGCGGTGTGTCGGCCTTTATATGCGCTGAACAAAAGACATTTATGCGCAGCGCTGCCCGGCAAAAGGGCGATGCGCCCCACGACCTGGTATCCTACGTGGACCTGGAGGCCGAGCGTCGCCTGATAGAAGGACTTGGCCCATTGGTTCACGGTGCCGGTTTTATTGCCGAAGAAAACCACCAAGCCTACAAACAAGGGCTCAACTGGATCATAGACCCCCTTGACGGCACCACCAATTTTATACAAGGGCTGCCTTTTCACGCAGTGAGCGTGGCCCTGGCGCATGACTCTGACCTGCTGCTGGGTGTGGTGGCCGACAATATGCACGGCGACATATACCACACTTGGCAGGGCGGGCCGGCCCTGTGCAAGGGCCAAGCCATTGGCGTATCGACTAATAGAAGCCTGGACACTTCCCTGGTGGCCACGGGTTTTAGCGTCAAGGACCACGCCCAGCTGGACCAAAACCTGGAGGTGCTCAAAAAATGGGTGGGGCGTACCCGTGGGGTACGGCGGCTGGGTGCCGCAGCACTCGACCTATGCCTGGTGGCCCGGGGCAGTTTTGACCTATACTATGAAACCAACCTGAGCGCCTGGGACGTGGCAGCGGGTGCCCTGCTGGTGGCCAATGCCGGTGGGCGGGTGAGCACCTTTGGCGGGGGAAATGATTTTCTTTTTGGCAATGAGATACTTGCCACCAACACACACCTGCACCCAGCCGCCATGGAGGTACTTTTGGGCTAGTCACCTACATGGCAAACCGGTTTATTGGTTGTAGCGCTTGTTATACACCTCCACGGCCTGGTGCATATAGTGTCGGTTGGCTTTGGCAGTGAGCAAGCTACCTATGGCTGCCACGGTGCCTGCCAGCACCAGTGCCCCAGTGAGTTCATCTTTGTCGCGCAGGTACACGGCCACAGGGTACGCGGCCAGGCCCAGTGCCAGACTGCCAAACACATAGGAGTAGTACCCATTGAACCTGTTTTTCTGTAGCAAGTCCAGGATTTCCGCATCTTCGGTTGCCCTAAGGGTAGCTAAGGCCTCCTTTCGCTTCATTTTCTGGCCGTTTTGATAAAACTTGTTGTTTTCAAACTCAAGGGCATAGTTGGGGCCATGCTGCAGCCTGGTGGCCGGTGTGGCAGCCTGCCCGAAGGCCGCTTTGTCAAGCCATTGGTTCACCTCGCCCTCTGTGCTGGGCAGGGCAAGGAATTCGGAAAAAGCCATGCGGATGGCTGTTTCGAGCACGCTGCCCAGGTGCGGGCTTACTTCCTTGTCAGGAAAGGCATGCTGCTTGGTGATCTGCCGTATGTGCCTATACCGCTGGTCTTTAATTAGGTAGAAGTCCAGTTGTAGGTCGGCCTTGGCCAGCTCTATGGCCCCTAGGGGTGTTTCTTGAATGTGCATTTCCCTGATTACCACCGCCACTGGTTCGGCCACATCGCTGTAGCTCGTCACGTTTGACAGATAATCTGATAAGTAATCGCTCAAAGGCGCCGGCAAATCCAACCGCTGATAAGTACTGGGGTCTTTTCCTTCCTTTAGAAGCCCGAGCTTGGTGGTGTCGGTGCGCGCGTCCACCAGTTCCACAAACCGAAAGGGCGCGTTGGTATATAGGATAGAGTCGCCGCTGAGGGTAATGATGTGTGTGAGCAACTGGGCCTGGGCCGGCACCATGGCCAAGAGAAGGACAAAGCAGGCGAACCGATTCACGGGGGTAAATTATGCCCTTGCCTTGAATTGGGATGCCTGCCGGGGCTGCGCATCGACCAAATCGGCCATTGGATAGACCAAAAGAGGAATGCACTCGCCCATACCGGCAGCGGCCTAGCCTAGCACCGTTCACATACGGAATTCCGCAGTTCACATACAGAAATCCTTTTTAGAGAACATTCTCAATATAATTCATGTGTTTCAATTTGGGAATGTCAGGTCGGCGACCACACCTTTGTCTCGCAATCAAAAACAAAATACAACCACCATGAAAACAGTAACCCTCACCATCGCACTCCTGACCATCGCACTCCTCGGCTCCATCAAGGCCCAGGACGTGGGATTCAACATCAACCGGGGCGTCACCACCCTTTGCCCCGATTACCGCTCGCTCACGTCCACCCTGAACCAGGGCTATGGGTTTGGGCTCACCAAGTACAGGCCACTGAAAAAGGACCTCTTTCTAAAAACCGGCGTGAACCTAAGCGTGCTTCGCTCCTGCCGCGCGGTGTATGACCCCGAAGGGCTGGCCATGCTTATACCAGAAAAATACACCTATATAGACGTGCCCATGACCGTGGAGAAGCAGTTTTTCCGCTACTCCCCCATCACGCGCCGGGCCACG
>JACPUW010000035.1 GCA_016192035.1 Bacteroidota bacterium | reverse complement strand
GTTCTTAACCGTTAAGAACGACTGTGGGCAACCGCTTGTTGACAACACCTTTGCGGTACCAATAATTCTTATAATAGCGAAATGACTATACAAAATAACGGTACCCCTACACCCCTAAAACCCTAAAACCCCAGAGAACCCTAGCACCCGTGCCGCGCTGCGCCCGTTGTCCTTATTAATCCCTTTGCGGTCTTTGCGTCCTAGTCCCCCCAACTACCCCGCCCATCCTTTTGCCTGAACCTTGGCAGCAATCACATGATGGGAACCCAGGCAAGCGGCCGTTCGCTGCGCCTCGCTATTGATCGGGCGTTTCCACCTGCATGGACACCCCCATTTCTACTTGGCCCCAATTTGTCTAAAATACTAATTCTCAATACCTTAATCTCTTTCATTCACACAAAAAAATAGGCTTCGCCAGGTCAGTCCCATTTTGCCCCTTTGCCAGGGTGTACTACAGGCTAACTTAATATGAAGGCCAAATGTAGCCAAAATTTTACGCGGGCAAAACACTTGTAAAAATTTCTTTGGCAAAACGAGTATCCATCATAATATGAGCAATATAGGAAATACCCCGTGCCCGGCATCAGCTTGTACCCTTGTTCCGCGGGCTAAGCGCTTGGATAAAATAGTGTTTATTCGTTGCGCCCTTGGCATCCCTCCGCGCACAGCACACCTACCACCCTACTTTTGCCCCATGCACCAAGCCTTGTTCATTGTTGGGTATTGGAACTCAGGCACTACCCTCTTGGTCGATTTGTTGCGCAAACACCCCGACCTCACGTTTCGCCACGCCCGCTTTAAGCCAAACCTTGAAGACCGTACCCTGGCCAAGATACTGGCACAGGTGCAGGCCGGTTTCATAGACTTGGGGCAATACTACCAACCCATTAACTCACAAGGATTTCAGCACTATCAGGAACCCTCGCTTGACCCTACCCAACAAGCCCGTTTCACGGCACTCTTTCACAAGGCCTATCTTCCAAAACCTCAAAAAACACTGCTTCTTAAAAACCCCTGGCTTTGGTTCATGCCCCGGTTCATACATGCACACTTTCCCGATTGGCATATCAAAAAAATAGCCATTATCCGCGACGGGGCCATGCAAGTGGCATCAAAAGACTACTGGCTGCGGGCTGAGGAACCCGAAAGGATGTTGTTGGCCCGGGCCAAGTTTTGGGTGCGCTCCATGGAGTATTTCTTTGAACACTGGCACAATCAGCCCAATGTTTATACCCTGCGCTATGAAAACCTGTGCTATGCCCCGCGCCAAACCCTTATGTCGCTCTGTGAGGCCATGTCGCTAGACTTTGCCCCCCTGGCCCCGCACTGCCCCGCACTGCTCGAAAACCGGCGCGACAAATGGGATGCTTTAGAAAAAAGGCTTCAACTGCATGTAAGCGAAATTGTTGCCGACATGCAACTACGCGTGGACCACCACTTTCCGGTATGGTAAACTCCCTATACCTCCCGGCCCATGTCCCAAGATTCCAGTATATCGGCCACCTTGCGCACAAACATGCCGCCCAGGGCGCCATCTACTATGCGGTGGTCATAGCTGTGTGACAGGAACATCTTGTACCTTATTCCTATCACGTCGCCTTCTGGGGTTTCTATCACGGCGGGCTTTTTCTGTATGGCCCCAGTGGCCATTATGGCCACCTGCGGTTGGTTTATTATTGGGGTTCCCATCACATTGCCAAAAGTGCCCACATTGGTTATGGTGTAGGTGCCGCCCTGTATGTCATCCGGGCTCAATTTATTGGCCCTGGCCCTGTTAGCCAGGTCGTTCACCTTCTTGGTCAGTCCCAGAAGGCTTAGTTCATCGGCCTTCTTGATTACCGGCACTATCAGGTTGCCACTGGGGAGCGCCGTGGCCATGCCTATGTTTATATCTCCACGTTTCACCACTTTCAGGTCGTGGGTCACCGATACGTTCACCCCTGGCAACTCCTTAATAGCCTTTACAATGGCCTCAATAAATATGGGCGTGAAGGTGAGTTTTTCGCCAAATCGCTGTTCCACTTGCTTTTTCATCTTTTCCCGCCATAGCCATATGCGGGTCACATCGGCCTCTACAAAGGAGGTTACGTGCGGCGACACATGCTTGCTCATCACCATATGGTCGGCTATGAGCCTGCGCATACGGTCCATTTCTACTATTTCGTCGCCTGGGTACATGGGCACGTCCACCTTAAAGCCGTGGCCCCCCCCTGCCGACTGGGCCGCTGATTTGCCCGGGGCAGCCTGTGGGACTGTTGCCAGCACAGGGGCTACCGTGCGGTTTTTCACATAGGCCAGAATATCCTTCTTTGTCACCCGCCCCTCATTGCCCGTGCCGGGCACCAACTCCAGTTCATTCATGGCTATGCCCTCCGTTCGGGCTATGCTCAGCACCAACGGTGAATAGAACCTCCCGCTCAAGGTGGTGTCCATGGCCACCACTTCTACCCGGGCCTCCGCCATTGGGGCCAATGCATTTGCAGGACTTGGCTGGGCCTCTTTCATGGAGTCGGGCATGGGTACCGCAGCGGCCAGTTGCGCCTCGGGCCCCGGGGCTGCGGGTACTGCCCCACCAGCGCCCACCGATATAAGGGCTACTGCCTTGCCCACACCTACCACCTCACCTTCGGCATACAGGAGTTTCTCCACCGAGCCGGTCACCGGCGAGGGCACTTCCGAATCCACCTTGTCGGTGGCAATTTCCAGTATCGACTCATCTACTTCCACTTGATCGCCCGGCTTTTTCAGCCATCGAAGTATGGTAGCCTCGGCTATGCTCTCGCCCATCTTGGGCATGATCAATTCAAATTTTTCGGCCATGGTTGGCTTTTTTTCCTTGATTACGTAAGGCAGCAAAGGTAAAGCAACGGCCAAAGCCTGAATGCCCAAATTCCCTGTGACGGCAAAATTCCAAAATTAGCGCATTGGCTATGTGATATTTACACTTATCCCCAAGCAAAACCGCTCTACTTTTTACACTCCTTTACATAGATTTGCCCCGCATTTGGTTTCCCTACACCGTTCAGGTGAAAGGATGAAAAGGGAATCCGGTGGAAGTCCGGAACTGTGCCCGCAGCTGTAAGCTTCAAAAGGTTGTTTTGTCCATCTCTCGCCACTGATCCCATTGCTGTTGACAATGTGGGACGGGAAGGCCGGCAAAACCGAAGCAAAGTCAGAAGACCTGCCACATGTGTTTTTTTCTGTCGCCATCGGGACAATGGCCCAGTCGATGTAACATAGTAATCCACATAGCAGCACACCGTGCGTTTAGTAGTGTATCTACCTGTCATTGCCTTGTTTATGGGCATTTTTGGCGCAGCGTTGGCTTGGGGCCAAGACAGCCTGCAACCAGGCCAGATCCAAGTGGACTTGGAAGGGGTGGACATAGTGGCCCTGAGGGGCCAAGTGCACAAGGTGCCCAAGCATGGAAATCAAGGGCATGTGGGCCAACAACTCGACCTAAATACCGGCCATTTGGTGAAATACAACGGGCCCGTGGGCCTGGCATCAATCAACATGTGGGGCCTGGGCGGACAGCATACGGCCATTTCATGGCAAGGCATGAACCTGCAGAGCACCATGAATGGCTATGCCGACCTTAACCTTATGCCGGCCTTTCTTTTTGACCAACTAGCACTGGGCAATGGCGACCTGGGCTTACCCCTTGGCGGCGGTATTGGCGGCACCCTTTCCCTTTCGGGCAAATCGGGCAGAAACGAGGCCCTGTTCGGCATGGCATCCTTTTCCAACGCCAATTATGGACTGGCACTCGCCCCCCTTTCCGCCAAAAAAACAAAGCTGCAACTGTTGGCCTATCGTAGCACAGGCCAGAATGATTTCACCTACACCATGTTTGGCATCACCAAGCAGATAGACCATGCCCGCATGGAGCAAAACCACCTGAGCGCCCACTGGGAATGGAGCCCCAAAGCCCATACCACCCTGTGGGCCAGCATATGGGCCATGAGTGCCTTCCGGCAATTGCCCCCTACTTTTTTTGAAACCCACAGCGAGGCCGAGCAGCGCGACCGCAACCTAAGGGCAGCCCTGGGGTACCGCGTGTATAATCCCCAGGCACCTGGCCACAAAAAATCAATCCAGGGAACGCTAAGCCAAGAACATATAACCTACTCCGACCCGTTGAAAAACCAAGTGGGCCGCAATATGGCCACCAGCGCATTGCTGCACTACCACCACCAGTGGGCCAAACTGTTGCCCAATGCAAAAGGCCAACTGCGCATGGCCTGGGGCGCATCAGGCGGGCTGGGCCATGTAGAAGCACTGGACTACACTACCCGGGGCAGTTTTCCAAGTGCCGCGCTGCACCTTCAGCTTGAAAAGATCCATGCCGTCCATTTGCGCACCTGGGCTACCGCTGCCAAGGTGGAACATTTTGCCGGGAGAACGGCCTGGGCAGCCAACATCAGCTCCCGCCATGTCATGAATCAATCCATTACCGTTCAGACATTTATAGGCAAAACATATCGGTTTCCCACGTTTAATGACCTGCTGTGGAACCAGGGCGGAAACCCATTCCTGCAAACCGAAAAAGGGTACAAAGCCCATATGGAAATGGACTACCATTGGAAAAATGGTGTATCCATCAGGGTACAGGCACATACTGCCCTGGTGCAAGACTGGATACAGTGGGTGCCCAACAACCAGGGTATTTGGATGGCCAAAAATGTAAAACACGTATGGGCCAGAGGATTGGAAACCACCATTGAAAAAACATGGAAACTGGGCAGCACCACACTTAAGGCCCGTGGGGTGTACGCACTTACCCGCACAGAATCCATCACCCCAGGCCATAAGATTGGCTTTGGGCCACAAATGCCCTATACCCCCTACCACAAGGCAGTGGGCCTTTTTGGCTTTCACCGCCAATCACTGGAGGGAAGCTTTGACCTACAAGCCATTGGCAAGCGATACACCAACTCCGACAACAGCGCGGAGCTAAGGCCATACCTCATGGCCAACCTGGGATTTGGATATACCTGGAAATGGATAAGGCTCAAAACTGAATTACTGAATTTGTTCAACACGCAGTACCAATCTACCATCACCTACGGTATGCCTGGGCGCAACGCCCGGATCAACCTATTGGTGGACCTGGCCGGTGCCTTTGGCGGCGAAAAGGATAAGGGCAACCAATCAAATTAATGTGCACAATCAATTAAAAACCAATCAATATGAACAAAAGGAATTTGTACCAGAACCTGGCCGCAGCGGCCATCTTCCCCTTGGTGGCCATGTTTGGCTCCTGCGACCCCAACAAACCAATTGACGATCCCGAGGAGCCCAAAAAAGGCATCTTGGTGCTCAACGAAGGTGGTTTTCAAAAAGGAAATGCCTCCCTGGCCTTCTATGACCTAGAGAACCGCGAACTGAAAACCGGACTCTATACAGAGGCCAACAGCAAGCCCCTGGGCGACGTGGGGCAGTCCATGACCATGATAAACAATAAGTTGTACGTGGTGATGAACAACTCTGGGCTAATCAAAGTGCTAGACCCCACCAACCTAAAGGAAGTTGCCGAGATAACTGGCTTTACCTCACCCAGGCACATTGTACCGGTAAGCGACAAAAAAGCTTTTGTGAGCGATTTGTTTGGCAACGAAGTGAAAGTAGTGGACCTGAACGTACATGTGGCCCGCAAAGGAGTGACCATTAAGGGCATGACCGAAAGCATGGCCGTGGTGGGCAGCCAGCTATTTGTTACCAACAACGCTACCAATTACGTGTACGTGGTGGACCACGCCAATGAGTTGCTGGTGGACTCAGTGGACATTGGCGGCAGCAGCAATGAGATTTGGGAAGACGGCAACCGAGTGGTGGTACTGCGGAACGCCAATACCGGCACAGGTATAGAAGCCGCAGTGGTCGCCATTCAAGCCGCTACCCTGGAAGCCACCATAGTAACATTCACTTCTACCGAAACCATGTGGTATGCCCGCAGCCAGTGGTACAATGGCAGCATGTACATGACCATAGGAAATAAAATGATGAAATACACCAGCGGATCTGTAAGCGAACTTTTTGCTTTTGATGGATTTAGCCCCTATAATTTCTGGATTTATGAAAACAAGGTCTGGGCCAGTGATGCCAAAGACTATGACGGCATGGGCACCGTAACCGAATACAGCCTGACCGGCGAAAAAGGTCAATCGTTTACCCCAGGCGTGATACCTAACGATATGATGTACTTCCAGTTAACTGAATAAGTTTGCCTTGGATATAAAACGGCAAAGGGCGCTTTTGGCGCCCTTTTTTTTGTCAAATACTCGTTGTACCCCTATTCTATAAAGTTCAAACGCACCTTTTCCAGTATGTTCTTTCTGGTTACCAATGTTTTAAACGCCTGTTCCCCATCTTTCTTGGCAAACTGGGTGTTGTAGGCCACAAAGAGGTATTTCCTCACCGGTATATCCATAAGCAGGTAAGAACCTTTCTGTTGCTGTCCAAATTCATTGATAATGGTGGTGGTGCGGCCCTCATACAGTGCCTCAAAGGGTATGTCATCGGTGTTCTTTTTTAGCACATGGCTCAAAGTATCTTTGGTGTGCGGCGGAAACACCATAAACTCATTGGAATCCAGCTCGGTTTCCATAATGACCGATTGGGCCACGGTAATTTTCACACTGGTGAGCGCCTCAACATCGGCATACAGCAGGTCATCGCCTTCGGCAGCGGTTACCGTTACCAGCCCCACCCATTTGTTGAGTTTGCCGTCATACACATGCAGGTAGTACGTCCCCTCGGGTACATTCTCAAAATGGATCATGCCGGCCTTATCGCCGGTGGCAGGGTCGGTACCGCCCTTTCTTGAGTAGGCCGTGTCTATCACTACCCCATTTTCCACCAGGTTTTCGTAGTCCTTTAGGTTGTACTTGGCTATCTCAAAGTCGGGTATCTTGCTCATCTGGTTTTCAAGGAAGTACATTTCTTCTTTTGACCTGCCCATGATGGCGTAGCCGCTAAAATTGTTGGAAACCGCCCCAGTAGCTTTCTTTCGGATGATGATGTCCACATGGCCAGAGGGTATGGTCACCACCGTCAGGTCCGAATCGCATAGGTCACCGCCCCAGCCTTCTTCGCATATACACTCGCCTTCATCGCAGGTGCCGTGTAGGCCGCAGTCTATATCCTTGCACGGCTTGGGGCAACCGGTTAAAAAAATCAAGCCGCCCATAAGTGTAATGAGCAGCGCGGGAGTAAGCATCTTTCTCATGTTAATCATTTGTTTTTCCCGCAATTATAGATAAAAAAAGTCATAGTCCTTGCACTACTGGGCCCATATTTGGTATGCCAAGATATTCCTTATTTAAGCCCGCCCACCGCCCCTAGGCATCGCCACCTGATGGCGATAACAAAAAAAGGGGTGCTTGCGGCACCCCTATACTGTGTGTTTTATTAGTTGGATGCCTATTCTATAAAGTTCAGGCGCACCTTTTCCAGTATGTTCTTCCTGGTTTTTAATGTCTTAAATGCTTGTTCCCCATCTTTCTTGGCAAACTGGGTATTGTAGGCCACAAAGAGGTATTCCCTCACCGGGACATCCATAAGCAGGTAAGAACCTTCTTGTTGTTGCCCAAATTCGTTGAGAATGGTGGTGGTGCGGCCCTCATACAGCGCCTCAAAGGGTATGTCGTCGGTGTTCTTTTTTAGCACATGTACCAGTGTATCGCGCGAATGCGGGGGAAACACCCTAAACTCATTGGAATCCAGCTCAGAACCGCCAATAACTGATTGGGCCACGGTAATTTTCACACTGGTGAGCGCCTCAACATCGGCATACAGCAGGTCATCGCCTTCGGCAGCGGTCACGGTAACCAGTCCCACCCATTTGTAGAGATTATCGTCATACACATGCAGGTAGTAAGTTCCCTCAGGCACCGACTCAAAATGGATAATGGCCGCCTTGCCGCTAGTGGCGGGGTCGGTACCGCCCTTTCTTGAGTAGGCCGTGTCTATCACTACCCCATTTTCCACCAGGTTTTCATAGTCTTTTAGGTTGTACTTGGCTACCTCAAAGTCGGGTATCTTGCTCACTTGGTTTTCAAGAAAATACATTTCTTCTTTTGATCTGCCCATGATGGCGTAGCCGCTAAAATTGTTGGAAACCGCCCCTGTGGCTTTTTTGCGGATGATGATGTCCACATGGCCAGAGGGTATGGTAATCACCGTCAGGTCCGAATCGCATAGGTCACCGCCCCAGCCTTCTTCACATATACACTTGCCTTCATCGCAGGTGCCGTGCAGGCCGCAGTTTACTTCCTCACAGGGATCTTTAGGGCAACCGGTTAAAAAAATCAAGCCGCTCATAAGAGCAATGAGCAGCGCGGGAGTAAGCATCTTTCTCATGTTAATCATTGTATTTACCGCAATTATAGCATTAATTTTTGGCAGGGCATTGTATAAAAAGTCCTACCCGCCCAGAATTAAATATCCCCAAATCGGCCCTACTCACTCAATAGCCTTGAAATCATGCCACTTTTCAATTTCGGCTCTATGCAGGTAGCCTTTGGCGGCATGGTCTCCCCATGGTTTGATATGGCAAAAATTTCCTCTATGCTGGCCGGACAAAGGGTGAAAGCCACCCTATATCCGCCGCTATCCACCGCCTGTACCAGGGGCCCTACCCCACGCACGCCTTCTACAAACCCCATTTTGTCTGAAGTGCGCATGTTACTCACTCCCAGTATGCCCGTGATTACCTCCCGGCGCAGCACCACCACATCCAGCCGTGCAAAGGGATCATTCTCCAGGTCATGGGCATGGAGGTAATCTAGCCTATACCAACCACCGTCTAGGTACATGCCGTATGAAAACTTGCTCAAGGGCTGGTATGGCCCATCAAGCCGGGTCAAGGCAAACTTATTGGCCAACAAGTGCATATAACCTTCAGTACTATAGGGGCCCAAGTCCTTTACCAAGCGGTTGAATTCATACAGTTTTATCTGGCTTGCCGGAAAATGTACGCCTATAAAATAGTTGTGCGGCGAATGCTCAGGCGCCCCTGCCTTTTCTGATCGCAAACGGGCTACTTGTGCCCCACTGGCTATTCGGTGGTGGCCATCGGCTATATAGGTAGCCTGCACTTCACCAAATGCTTGCCCTATTCCGGCTATCACTTCTGGGTCACGTATCACCCATAGTTTATGCTCTACCTGCTCATTGTTAAAATAGTGGTAGGTTTCCCATTGCATGCTCACCTCTTCCACCAGGTGGTGAATGCGTGGATGGTCAGGATAGGCCAACATAATGGGATTAAAATTGAAATCAATGGCTTCGGTTATCTTCACCAATTCCATTTCGTTGGCTTCCAGCGTTTCCTCGTGCTTCCTCACATGGCCACTCCAGTATTCGGCATAGTGTACGGCCCCTACCAGGCCGTGTATCCACTGCCCATTCCAGTTCACCCCTATCAAATAGTAACATGGACTATCCTCAAGCAGCAAAAGGCCTTTCTCCAGAAGTTTGCGGTAGCCTATGCCCACGCGTATGAAGTACTCCATCTGGGGTTCGCGGTGTAGGTCAAAACCTATCTGCCCTGCTCGGCCCCATACTTCTTCAAGTGCTATATCCTGCTCTTTTTCAAGGATTACGTGGTCAAAGGGGTGACCCATCAGGTCGTTGACCAAATCTTGATGGGGCCTTACCCCCCTAAATGGTAGTACTGCGGGCAATGGGTTGCGCTTGTGTGTTGGATGGCCAATAACCCCAGAGGGACCTTATATGTTGGCCTATTATTTAGAAAAAAACCGTACCACCGTGTGGGCCAGTTCGGTGCCTATGCGGTCTTGGGCCTCTCGCGTAGAGCCGCCTATGTGTGGGCTAACTGATGTGTTGGGATGGGCTAGCAATGCCTTATTGTGGCTTGGCTCCTCTTCAAACACATCTATTCCCGCAAACGCCAGCTTTCCGGAATCTAAAGCCTGTATCAGGGCAGTTTCATCCACCGTGCCGCCACGGGCACAGTTGATGAGCACCGCGCCGCTCTTCATCAGGTCTATTTCTTGGCTGCCTATCACCGGGCTGCCGGTAAATGGCACATGCAGGCTCACAAAATCCGATTGGGCAAGCAATTCTTCCTTAGGCACAAACGGTACCCGGGCTTCTACACTGCCCAGAATATTGTCAGCATGGAGATCAAGGGAAAATCGGATATCCCTTGGACTGGTATCGGTGGCTATTACCCTCATGCCCAGGCCTACGCCCAGTTTCATGGTTTCCATCCCTATCCTTCCGGCACCTATCACGCCCAGGGTCTTACCCTTGAGTTCCTTTCCTTCTGAGTAGGCTTTCTTTAGCGCGTTGAATCCAGCCGCACCCTGTCCAGGCATTTCTGAATTTGAACGGTGCAGAAACCGCACCAGGGCAAACATATGGGCCACTGCCAGTTCGGCCACCGAGGCCGATGAAGCACCCGGCGTATTGGCCACTGTAATGCCTTTACTGCGTGCATAATCCACGTCTATGTTGTCCATGCCTACCCCTGCCCTACCTATAAATTGCAGGTTTGGGCAAGCATCTATCAGGTCGCGGCGCACCTGAGTGGCACTTCTCACTATGATGGCATCATACCCACCCAGGGCCTGGGCCAGTTGGTCCATAGGTACCTTTTCGGTCACCACCACATGGCCCGCTTTTTCCATTATCACTTTTGCATCGGCTGCTATGCCGTCATTGGCCAGTATCCTTGCCATATTATCCTATTGATTTATGCGTATTTACTTGCAAATTCCTTCATGGTGTGTACCAGGGCCTCCACACTGTCGCGTCCCATGGCGTTGTATATAGATGCCCGAAACCCTCCTACCGACCTGTGGCCTTTCAACCCGCTAAGATGGTGCTGCTTGCAGTAGTCGAAAAACTCGTTGTCCATTGATTTGTCTTTCAGCACAAAGCACACGTTCATAAGCGATCGGTCTTCTACCGCCGCAGTCCCTACAAAGAGTGGGTTCTCATCAATTTCACCATATAGCAACCCTGCCTTTTCCAGGTTCAGTTTGTACATTTCCGACAAACCACCAATGGATTTCAACCACTTAAAAGTCTCATTAATAACAAAAATGGAGAATACGGGAGGGGTATTGTACATGGATCCATTCTTTACATGTACCCTGTAGTCCAGCATGGAAGGCAATTTCTTTTGTATGCCTTGCAGCAATTCGTCCTTCACTATCACCATGGTAGCACCAGCGGGGCCTATGTTCTTTTGGGCTCCCGCATAAATGAGGTCGTATTTAGATATGTCAACCGGACGGCTGCATATGTCCGATGACATATCGGCCACCAATGGCACCTTGCTGTCGAGGTCACTGTGGAGCTCGGTACCGTATATCGTGTTGTTGGTAGTTATGTGGAAATAGGCCGCATCGGCAGGCACTGCATACTGTTTAGGTATATATGAGAAGTTTTTGTCTTCCGAACTGGCTACCACCTCCACCTGGCCCACCAATTGCGCTTCTTGAATGGCTTTTGTAGCCCAAGTGCCTGTGTTTAAATAGGCTGCCTTTCGGCCATTGGGCAGCAGGTTGAGCGCCACCATATAAAACTGCAAGCTGGCGCCGCCCTGCACAAAAATCACCGAATACCCCGCAGGTATGCCCAGTAGCTCCTTGGCATTGGCCACTACTTCTTCCATTACCGCCTCAAACTCTTTACCTCGGTGTGATACCGTGATGAGTGACAACCCCGTACCTGAAAAGTTGCGGAGGGCATCCATGGCCCCATCAATGGCCGCCTGGGGCAGCACCCCTGGGCCTGCGCTGAAATTATGGACTTTGTGTTGTGGCATTTCGCTAAAAATTTGCGGCAAAAGTACTCGCCCAATTCCCTTAGGGGTTATCGCCACGTTACCAAGCCCCAGCCTCCTACATCTCCCTGACGCCCCCTGCCAGTCCGGTATATTCGCGGCGAAATACAAGAACTCCCTACTACATGGAACTGGAAAACGACCGCTATTCCTTGGACGGCATAGACCTGCTGGACCTGGTAGATGAGTATGGATCACCACTATACGTATATAGCGCAAAATCCATAGCCCGGCAATACCAGCGCCTGGTCCAGGCTTTTCCCCTTACCGATCTGCATATAAAATATGCTTGCAAGGCCAATAGCAACCTGAATATCATGAAGTTGCTTCGCAAAATGGGCAGCGGGCTTGATACCGTTTCCATACAGGAAGTCCACTTGGGGCTTCACGCTGGCTTTCAAGCCAGTGAAATCCTCTTTACCCCCAACTGTGTGTCTTTTGAAGAAATTGAGGAGGCGGTGGGCCTGGGTGTCAATATCAATATAGACAACATAGCCATACTGGAGCATTTTGGCCATGAATATCAAGACCAAGTACCTGTATGCCTACGCATAAACCCACATGTGCTGGCCGGTGGCCATGCACATATACAGACAGGGCACATCGATTCCAAATTCGGCATATCCATCCATCAAATACGGCACGTGATGCGCGTGGTAAAGGCAAACCACATACGCGTGGAAGGCCTTCACATGCACACGGGCTCTGACATACTTGACCCCGACGTATTTACCCGGGCCGCCGAGCTCTTGTTTGACATTGCCATAGAATTTGAACACCTGCGCTACATAGACCTGGGTTCCGGTTTTAAGGTAGCCTACCGAGCCGACGATGTGACCACCGACATAGAACAGCTGGGCAAGGTACTGGGCAACCGCTTTAAGGTATTTTGCGAAGCCTATGGCCGCGACATGCAGTTGTGGTTTGAACCTGGCAAGTTCCTGGTGAGTGAAGCGGGCATATTATTGGTAAAAACCAATGTGGTAAAACAAACGGTTTCCACCGTATTTGCCGGTGTGGATTCGGGTCAAAACCACCTAATTAGACCCATGTTTTATGATGCCTACCACCACATGACCAATCTGAGCAACCCCAAGGGGGTACAGCGCATTTACAGCGTGGTGGGGTACATATGTGAAACCGACACATTTGCCTATGACAGAAAGCTGAGCGAAGTGCGGGTGGGCGATGTGCTGGCCATGCACAATACGGGTGCTTATGGGTTTTCCATGTCGTCAAACTACAACTCCCGTCCGCGCCCGGCTGAAGTGCTCATAGAAGATGGCAAGGCCCGCTTGATAAGAAAAAGGGAAACTTGGAAAGACCTGCTCACCCATCAGTTATACGCTGACCAAGACTAGGCCAGCCCCATTAGGCGGCGGCGCAGCATGTCTAGGGCCATCACGGCAGTGAGGTGTATGTTGCGCACGCGGTCAGCATTAAACTGAAATTTTTTTGGCCATACCCCCTGCCTGTCCGCCACAGCTATCCATACGGTGCCCACCGGTTTGTTGGGCAACCCACCGCTAGGGCCAGCTATCCCGCTGGTGGCCAGCACATAATCTACGTCAAGGGCTTGAAGCCCACCTTGTGCCATTTCATGTATGGTTTCTTGGCTCACCGCCCCGTATTGCGCCAGGGTTGCGTGTTTCACTCCCAACATCTTCTCTTTGAGTGCATAGGAATATGTCACCAATGAACCGTCATAGTATGATGAGCTACCTGGAATTTGCGTGATCATATGGGCCAAATAACCACTCGTACAGCTCTCAACTGTCCCCATGCGTTTGCCAGTCTGCGCCATCAGTCTTCCTATGGCCTTTGGCAAACTGTCGTTGGCTTCGGTGCTAAACACTATATCACCAAGTTTATCAGCTATTTGCCGTGAAAAATCAGCGAGGCTTTGGCCCATATCATCGCCCCCATGGGCCAGCCCGGTGAGCCGCAGCTTCACTATACCAGGGCTGGGCAGGTAAGCCAGGCCAATGGTGGGCGGCAGGTCTGCTTCTATTTGGGCTATCGTATTGGCAATTACCGATTCTCCCACGCCCACGGTGTGTATATAGCGGTGCTGGATGGGTTTGGCTTCCTGCAATCCTTGCAACTTGGGCAACAAACGGTGCTCCACTATGTGCTTCATTTCATATGGCACACCGGGCAGTACCACTACGGCCTTTTGGCCCCATGTGCACCAAAGGCCAGGGGCTGTTCCCAAGTCATTGTGCAGCACCTCAGCCCTGCGGGGCACCAAGGCCTGACGCCGGTTTGATTCCAACATGGGCTTATGGCGCCGCGCAAAAAATGATTCTACATGCGCCAGCACCTGGTCATCCATCACCAATTCGTCATCCAAGCACTGGGTAATGGTTTGTTTGGTAATATCATCATTGGTAGGGCCCAAGCCCCCGGTAGTAATGATTAGGTCTGTTCCCTGTGCCGCCTGGGCCAGGGCATGGGTTATCTCTGGGGCACGGTCACGCACGGTAAGCTTGCGCATCAACAATATCCCTTGGCTATCAAGCACCTGCGCCAGAAACTGGGCGTTTGTATCTATGGTGGAACCGTTAAGGATTTCATCGCCAATAATTACCAGTGCTGCCTTCATGTGGTGTGCAAAACGCAAAGGTAGCCCTATGGTTTAGCCTACTCCTGGGCAGATGACCGCGCCCCATCTGGCTATCTCTACACTAGATAAGATTGCCACATGGCCCCCCCCCCAACATGGACACGCTCCAAGTGGCTTTCACAGGGTGGGCTTTGGAGCTGAAACCACCCCGCTTTATACATTGCCCGGCCGGGCAAAACACAGGGAAAAAAACGGATCATCCAGGCCTGGGGTACCTTTGCATCATGGCAGTGCCTTTTGCCCAGCATGTTGCAGAATTTATGTCCAGGTACCAGATGTGCAGCCCTGGCCAGAGGGTACTCTGCACCGTGAGCGGGGGCAAGGATTCGGTGGTAATGGCACACGTGCTCCAACACCTGGGACACCCTTTAGCCATAGCCCACGTAAATTTTGGACTTAGGGGCTTAGAGAGTGATGAAGATGCCCTTTTTGTGGCAGAATTAGCCCAAAAAATGGAGGTGCCACATGCCCAGCTTCGCTTGGACACACTATCAGAAGCCCGGCCTGGAGAATCGATACAAATGACTGCCCGAAGGCTTAGGTACCATTGGTTTCAAAAAGTGGCCAAAGAGCTAGGATGCAGCAAAATAGCCACCGCCCATACCGCCAATGACAATGTGGAAACACTGATTTACCGGTTACTTAAAGGCACGGGGCTTCAGGGCATGACCGGCATACCGCCAACCAATGGAGACATAGTGAGGCCACTGCTTGACTGCACTACCGAACAGGTGTTGGAATATGCCAAAGAACATGGTTTGTGCTACCGTACCGACAGCAGCAACCTGAGCGACAAATACGCCCGTAACTATTTGCGCAATAACATCTTGCCATTATTTGACACCATCAATCCATCCTGGCCAAACACCATGCGGCAACACGCGCACAGGTGGCATGAAATAGCCTTGGCCTACCACCACTATCTCGACATTGACATACACCGCCATTTTACTTGGAACCCTACCGGGTACTACTCTTGTGATTTGCCAGCCATACGTGGGCAGGCACATGGCCATAACCTACTCATGGAATCACTGATACCACTGGGGTTCAGCCCTGGGCAGGTTGATGACGTGTGGAAAGCCAAAGCAGGAGGCCACTGGCAGGCCTTAAAATATGCACTGTTCCTACACGGAAATACCTTGCTTATAGGCCCATACACCCACAAGCCAACATATGAACAAAGAATTGACCTGCGCATGGGTGGGAAAGCAGAAACGGGCAACGGCACACTGACCTGGCGGCTAGGCAGCGGTGATGACCGCGCATTGCTCAAAGAACCGGGTTACGCGCTTATGCCTACCCATAAACTCCCTGACAATATGGTACTTGCCCAGCCAAAAAAAGGTCAGCGGTTTAATCCCTATGGCATGAAAGGAAGCCAACTCTTAAGTGACTACCTCACCAATTCCAAACACAACCCCATAGAAAAAGCGCAGGTGTACGTGTTAAGCACTTCTGAACGAATAGCCTGGATAGTAGGGCAAAGGATAGACCGGTATTTTTCGCTGGACCATGGAGATGATTCTTTTGTGGTATTTAGGTGGGATAAAAAAAGTCAAACCCCATTTGGCTTAGGTCGAGGGGCAGTAGTTTCGAATGTATGAACCGATATTATCTGCTCCTCCTGTTTGGGTCTTTGTGGATCAACTCTATTGAAGCACAGAACACTACACTTTTCCGCATAGAGCGGTCAGGGGTATGCCAAATGGCACAGGCCCGGCCCGATTTCTACCCCGTACTGCGCCACCTGGAGGCCCCGCTGCCCGGCCATACCACGGCTGCCGCCCACCTGTCCTTGATCAAGGCCCAACTGCCAGCCAAAACTTACCACACACCTAAAGGAGCAACCAGCTTCAAGAAATCGCCGGTAGTGGCCCCCTTTGTGATGCGCAACTTCAAGGGCAATCCCTATAACAACATTCCAAACGACAATTCATTGGCCATTAGCAACGACGGAATGATCGTGTCGGTTATCAACAGCACCATCCAGGTGTATAATACCGATGGCAAGGTGCTTCAATCACGCAGTTTGGAAGCCTTTGGGGATACCCTGCACATTGATGCGCACAAGTTTGACCCCAGGGCACTGTATGACCCGGTAGCCGACAGATTCATAGTTACCTACCTGAATGGCACCTCAGCGGCCACTAGCATGATTACCATTGCCTTTTCGCAAACCAATGATCCTACCGGTGACTGGAACATGTACGCCCTGCCGGGCAATCCACTCAGCGACTCCAGTTGGAGTGACTTTCCCATGATTTCCATTTCAAATGGCGAGTTGTTTTACACCATTAACCTACTCACTCCAGGTGGTTCATGGCAAACCAGTTTTAAGCAAACGGTGATATGGCAGATAGATAAAGACCAAGGCTATAAGGGTGAGGCCATCAACCCTAAGTTATGGAGTGGCATACGCTTTGGCAACAAGCCCATACGAAACCTGCACCCAGTAAAGGGCGGCAGCAAACCCTATGGCCCACATGCCTACTTCTTGTCAGACAGGAATTTTGACCTACAAAACGACACCATCTTTTTTTTGAAGCTCACCGGAACAGCTACCGACCCCAAAACCGAACTGGAAATAGGGGTTTTGCGTGCCGACCTAGCCTATGGGGTACCACCCAATGCGGCCCAAAAACACCCCGCACTTGAATTGCAAACCAATGATGCCCGCATATTGGATGCCTTCTTAGAAAATAACCAAATTGTTTTTGCGGCCAATAGCATTGACACTTCAAACAACTACGCAGCCATATACCTGGGCCATATCTACGACGTGGATGGAAAGCCAAGCATACGGGCACAAATCTTTGGGCACGACTCCCTGGAATTTGGGTATCCCGGCTTGGCATTTACCGGAAACCAGGAGGAATTCAGTGCGGTGATGTGCATGAACTATTCCTCCTTTTACGAGTATCCGGGCTGTGGAATAAGCTTTTATGACGGCAAGGAGTTTTCTAACCTTAAAACCGTGCGTGAAGGAAACTCCAACATAAACATATTGGGCGGCGCCGAGCGTTGGGGTGACTATATGGGCATGCAGCCCAAATACAATGAACCAGGGCGGTGCTGGATGTCAGGCACATTTGGGCGTGATGGCGTAAGCGTGGGCACCGAATACGGCACCTGGATAGCAGAGATCCAGAAATACGGGTACAATTCCAATGAAGGCCTGGTAGCCAACAAGGATTTGCCCGCCAGCCTCTACCCAAACCCTTCATTTGAAAGCACTTGGGTTACCGTAGATTTTGAATTGAAGACATCGGATATGGTGGCTATCGTACTCTTCAATACCCAAGGCAAGGTGCTTGCCCAATTGCTGCACAGGGAGGCAAGGGCAGGCAAAAACCAATTTTCCTTTAGCACCGCCCCCCTGGCTCCGGGAACCTATATCCTGTCCGCTCATGGCACCACAGGACAATTGTTTAGCCGCCGATTGATGGTAGCCCCTAAGGAATAAACTACTTTTCCAAAATGAAACCACCTATTGGTAGCCTACTGGCACTCATGCTCATGATTGCATGCCAAAACCGCCCTACCGGGACCACCGAAGCCATAGTTAGCGCGTTTACTGGGCCTTGTACAGGCAAGTACGTGAACCTGGAAAAGGTGTTGGGCGATAGTTTTTTGATTCATTCTTCCTTTGGCATACAAGCGTTTAAGGTGAAATTTCTCCCCAAATCCGAGTACAACCTGGTAACGGGCACCAATGGGGAGGTGCTGTATAGGGGCCCCGCCGTGCGCTTTAGGGATCGCTACTACCTGGCAAAGACCAACCCCGATTCTGCCTACTGGGTTGCGGCATTTGAGCATAAGAGAAACCTAATCAAGGGATTTGCGGAGTTTGAAGCGCAAATGCGGCTCATAGACGATACGCTGCGCTTCTGGACCCGCTCAGAAGTAAACCGGCCTGGCTTTATCATAGCGGCGGGCAAGGACAAAATAAGCCTAGACCCCAATGAAAAAGTGCTGCACGTGCTGTATGCCAACGTGATGGCCCAATTGCCATGGGATACCCTAGAGATCGTTGGCATGGAGAAAGAAAAGAATGCCAATCCATATACCCTTGTGGAGCACCTATCATCCAAGCAGGTGGGCCAAAGCCTATCCATTACCTTTAGGCAACGAAAAAAGCACTCCGTTTTTATCACCAATACACTGGGCGAAACGGTGCTGGAAGAAGGCTGTTGGTGCAAAAACATAGAGTTGGAAATGAAAGATTTGCCAGCAGGAACCTACCAACTAACCGTAGCGGTAAAAAGCACCGGCGACACCGAGTCTATACCCATAGAGAAAAAGTAGCTGCCCTACCCCATCCCCAGGCATGCGCCCTGTATGTCATACCCCCGGGCAAACGCCTCGCCCGTCAATCGTTTTTTCCCTTCTAATTGTATGACCAGCAATTCCAAACATCCATCAGGCACCGTTACAAGCAACGAATTGTTTTCCAATGACAAAGCCCCGACAGCCCCCTGCGCTGCCCCAAATATGGGCTTGGCAGCATACACCTTGAGCACCTTGCCGTGCAGCAGGGTCCAGGCCCCGGGGTAGGGCGACAAACCCCGAATATGATTATAGACCTGGCTCAAAGGCTTGTTCCATTGAATGGCACAGTCATTCCTAAATATCTTGGGGGCAGTGGGCGCATCTTTAGCGATTCCTTGACTTACGGATATTACCTTGTTGTCCCTAACTGCCTCAACCGTTTTCACCATCAGTGCTGCCCCCAGTTCCATGAGCCGGTCGTGCAACTCGCCGGCTGTTTCATCGGGGGCAATTTCTAGGGATTCCTGCAAGATAATACTTCCTGTATCTATCTCTTTTTCAATAATAAAAGTAGTAACCCCTGTCCTGGTTTCCCCATTGATTATGGCCCAATTGATGGGTGCCGCCCCCCGGTAGCTGGGCAGTAGGGATGCGTGCAGGTTTATACAACCCCGGTGGGGCATGGCCCATATAACCTGAGGCAACATTCTAAATGCCACTACCACAAACAAATCAGCCCGATAGCTGGCCAATAATTCCACAAATTCAGGGTCCTTTAGCTTTTCCGGTTGGAGTATGGGCAGGCCCTGGGCCAGGGCCATTTGCTTTACCTCCGACTGGTGAACCTGCAGGCCACGCCCAGACGGACGGTCGGGCGCCGTTACCACCGCCACTATGTCCATTCCGGCCTTTATTAGCTCCCTAAGGCTCGCAGCCGCGAAACCAGGGGTTCCCATGAATACGATTTTTATACTCATACATCAATCGGTTTTATGCCGGGCAAATTTGGGTTCCGATTTCCAGGCCTCATGGGCCTTTAATACCTGCCTACTAGGTGCATAGGGGCAGTACTTAGGCGTGATAGCCTTGATTTACCTGAGCCAATCAATTATTGCAGTACATGTTACCACTCTATTTATCAAAACGCAAGGCCATGGACGATACAATAAAAAAATTGTTCCCAACCATTCGGCCCTGCTGTTGGAAAATCCTGTCATCACTACCTAACCACCTCGCTTCCAATCGGCAATAAAAGTCTCCGTTCACCTTATAGTCCACATTGGCTGAGATGCCGGATGCCTTGAAACCGCCAATCGCCGATGGGGCAATGATGATGCCCCTTGGGTCATGGTAGTACTCAGCCCTTAACGCGGTGGCCCAGTGGTTGCACAGTTCATAACGCGCCATGACAGCTGCTCCAACCCAACTACCGTATTTGTGACTACCCTTGTTTATTTGCTCACTGCCAAGGTCAATGCCAGCTATTAAACCCAACCTGGGGCTGAATTGGAATTGGCCATAAAAATTATGAAAATATCGCATGCGCCTGGTGGTGTCGGGGGCGTCGGTACCGGTAAACGAACTCCAATTCAGGCATACCTTCTCCGAAGGGGTAAACTTAACCTGGGTGCACAAGGAAGGAAGGGAATTGCCGGGCACCATTTTAATGCGTTGCCAGCCATTACAAACCATGCCTACCACCTCCCAGGTGTGGTTAGGCAAGTAGGTCAACTTGACACCGGTAAGATAGTAGGGTGAATTTTCAGCTATCAATGAGCGGGTCAATGTCCAATTGTCAATGGAAATGGCAGATTCAAAACCGATTATGGAACTAAAAATTCCGGCATCCAGGCGTAGTCCATTTTTCTTGTGGAGCCACAGGCCAATATTGGCTTCATGTACATGGCGGAGCATTTGGGGTTCGCCAGCGTAGTTGTCCATGGCATATGTGCCTGCCTGCCATGCCAGGTTGGCCTTGTATTTGGGGTGTTTTATTGTTGCCCTAATAAGGCCAAGATTAAGGTTGCACTCCTTGTGCCGGTTATGGTTATAAAAAATGGTTGGCGAATGCCCGCCTGCGGCCTATTGAAATCATAGGCATAATACACATCCATGAACCCCGAAAAGTGTACGACTGCCTTTTGCTCCAGCGCCGTGTCGGGCTGCGCCCCGCAGGTATTGCCCAAGAGCAGGACGACCAAAGCCACGAACAGTTTCCCCCAACAAAAAGCCCCATGTGGCACGACAACTTGTGGTACTGCGCCTGGCGCCAGTGCACTTAGAATTTCAAAAGGGGTGAAAGTTTGGCGGTATGCCTTCATGCTGTTGGAGCCAAAGGTAATCCCCTGTAAAGTGCAAAGCCGTACTTTCGGACAATGGACAAACAATGGCTGCGGCGGGACTGTGGAACCCAGCAAGATATTGAAAGACTGGCCAATGACTTGAAGATAAGCACGGTGATGGCCACCCTGATGGCCCAGCGGGGCATTAGTGACCTGGACAGTGCCCGGGCCTATTTCAACCCTTCGGTGGACCAGCTGCACCACCCATTTGAAATGCACCACATGGACCGTGCAGTGACCAGGATAGCGCAAGCCGTGGAACAGGGCGAAAAGATTTTGTTTTACGGCGATTATGACGTGGACGGCACCACATCGGTAGCCCTTATGATACTGTATATGAATCAGATATACAGCAATATAGCCTTTTATGTACCTGATCGTCAAAAAGAGGGGTATGGCATTTCGGAACAAGGCATATCCCATGCCGCCCATCATGGCTTTGGGCTAATAGTGGCCATAGATTGTGGCATTACGGCGGTAGCCCAAGCCGCTATGGCAAAAGCCCTGGGCATAGACCTAATTATAGCCGACCACCACCTGCCCGGGCCTGTGCTGCCCGATGCCTATGCCATACTAAACCCCAAAAAGCCAGGTTGCCCCTACCCCTATAAAGAATTGAGTGGTTGCGGAATAGCGTTCAAACTGGCGTGTGCCCTAAACCTAAAGGTTGCCGTGTTGCGGGCTGACCCTTTCCAATACATTGACTTGGTAGCCCTGAGCATAGCATCAGACATAGTCCCAATAACTGGTGAGAACCGGATACTGGCCCACTTTGGCTTGGAGAAACTCAATGCCAACCCACTACCTGGCATAGCACAGCTCAAGGAAACCGCAGGCTATGAGCGCCAATATGATATAGCCGACGTGGTGTTTAAACTGGGCCCCCGAATCAATGCCGCCGGGCGGCTGGCCCATGCCCATAGCGCGGTGGAACTTCTCATTGGGGGGGCACCTCTGGTAATTGGCAAACTGGCCGAGGGCGTGAACGAACTAAACGACCACAGGAAAGAGCTGGAACGGGATATGGTTGCCGAAGCCCTGGAAATCATGGCACATGATGCCTTTCAGGCACATTCGCTCTGTACCGTGGCGTATGCCCCTCACTGGCACAAGGGGGTGGTAGGCATAGTGGCGGCCAAACTGGTGGAACAAGTATATAAACCCACCGTGGTACTTACCAATGGCGATGACGGACTGCTGGTAGGGAGCGCCAGGACCGTAGATGGTTTTGACCTCTACGACGCACTGAGCGAATGCCGCGACCTATTTAAAAAATTTGGTGGGCACCAAGCAGCGGCGGGGCTTTCCCTGCCCCGGGAACACTTGGAGCTGTTCAAGCATCGGTTTGACCAAGCGGTAAGAAATCGCCTAAGCACTGACATGCTGGTTCCCAAGGTTTGGTATGACATGGAGATGGGCATAGGCCACCTGGGCTGGACCTTACTCAAAAACATAGAGCGTATGGGGCCCTTTGGGCCTATGAACATGCGTCCCGTTTTTGTGGGCCGTGGGATACCGGTAATCAACCTTAGTGTAATGTCGGGAAACCACATGCGTTTCCAGGTGCGCACCCCACAGGGGGGCATTATAGACGCAGTGGCATTTAACCTGGCTGCCCACTACGAGGCCCTGTGTGCCCAACCGGTGGCCGACCTTTGCTACACCCTGGAATGGCGCCAGTGGCGGGACAACAGGTACCTGCAACTCAATATAAAAGATATAAAACTTTTGCAATCATGAAGTTAACCGCCGAAAACCTGGTTAAGACCTATGGTAAGCGCACCGTGGTAAATGGTGTGTCAATAGAGGTGGACCAAGGCGAGATAGTGGGATTGTTGGGTCCCAACGGGGCGGGGAAAACCACTACCTTCTATATGATAGTAGGGTTTATTAAGCCCAACTCGGGCAATATCCTACTGGATGGCAAGGTCATAACCAAATCGCCCATGTACCAGCGTGGCCAAATGGGCATAGGTTACCTGCCGCAAGAACCTTCCGTTTTTAGAAAGCTGAGTGTGGAAGACAACATAAAAGCCATACTGGAAATGACCCATTTGGGCAGGAAGGAGCAAAAGGCCCGCTTGGAAATGCTCCTCGACGAGTTTGGCCTGCACAAGGTGCGCAAAAACCGGGGCGACTTACTCTCTGGCGGGGAGCGCCGCCGCACGGAAATAGCCAGGGCCCTGGCGGTTAGCCCTAAATTCATTTTGCTCGACGAGCCTTTTGCCGGGGTGGACCCCATAGCGGTAGAAGATATTCAAGGCATAGTGGCTACCCTGAAATACAAAAACATAGGCATTCTTATTACCGACCACAACGTGCAGGAAACACTCTCCATTACCGACAGGGCCTATCTGTTATTTGAAGGAAAAATCCTAAATGCCGGCACCGCAGAGCATTTGGCCGCCGACGAGATGGTGAGAAAAGTATATCTGGGGCAGAATTTTGAATTGCGAAAAAAAATGCCCAAGGCAATGGAATGAGTATTTTTGAACCAAACGCAAACAGCAAGTATGGAGATTTTCGGCGTGGTACTTGACACATGGCAGGTTTGGGCATTATTGGGCATCTTATTCTTTATCATAGAGATATTTACCCCAGCCTTTGTTTCGGCCTGTCTGGGCATAGGTTTTCTCACCGGAAGTTTGGCATCGGCACTGGGCATGAGCTATACCTGGCAGCTTATTTTCTTTTCGGTGGGCACCGCCCTTTCCTTTTTCCTGGTGAGGCCTTTTGTGATGAAAATAGGGTATAAAGGGGTGGAAAACATGAAGACCAACGCCGACAGCCTGGTGGGCAAAGTGGGCAAAGTAATAGAGGCAATAGATGACAGCAAAGGCACCGGCTATGTGGCCGTGGACGGCGACCAATGGAAGGCCGTGTCGATAGACGGTACATGCATAGAAATAGGGACCAAGGTGGAAATAACGGCCCGCGAGAGCATAGTGGTAACCGTAAAAAAAGCATAACCAATAACAAACAACATAATGAGTGGAGCAACCTTAATTGTGGGACTTTTGGCGATTTTCATCGTCATCTTCGCTGTTTCGGGTTTCAAGATCATCCAGCAATCTGAAACCATGATCATTGAACGGCTGGGCAGGTACCACAAAACCCTTAGTTCGGGCATCAACGTGATCCTGCCTATAATTGACAAACCGCGCGAAATGAACTGGCGCTATGTGGTGCAGGGACTTGACGGAAGAAAATACGCCCGGTTCAAAACCCGTACCCGCATAGACCTGCGCGAAACGGTGTATGACTTTCCCAAGCAAAACGTGATAACCAAAGACAACGTTGGGGTAGAGATCAATGCCATTATTTACTTTCAGGTAATGGATCCGGTAAAAGCACTGTATGAGATCAACAACTTGCCCGATGCCATAGAAAAACTCACGCAAACCACCCTTAGGAACGTGATCGGCGAACTGGAATTGGACGAATCGTTGGTGTCACGCGATACGATCAATACCAAGCTGCGCATGATACTTGACGAGGCCTCTAACAAATGGGGCGTGAAGGTGAACCGCGTGGAAATACAGGACATAAACCCGCCTGCCGACATACGCAACGCCATGGAGAAACAGATGCGGGCCGAACGTGACCGCCGCGCGGCCATCCTGGAGGCCGAGGGCATGAAACAGGCCAAGATACTGGAGGCACAAGGCTTTAAGGAAAGCGAAATAAACCGCGCCGAAGGCGAGCGGCAAGCCAAGATACTGGATGCGGAGGGTAAGGCACAAGCCATAATAACCGTGGCACAGGCCGAAAAGGAAGCCATTATGCAAATAGCAGAGGCCGTGGCCAACCAAAAAGGCGACCCTGTGAACTACCTCATAGCCATGAAATACATAGATGCCCTAAAAGTCATAGCCGAAGGCCAGGACAACAAGGTGGTGTATATGCCCTATGAGGCCACTGGCATACTCAGCTCCATAGGCGGTATAAAAGACCTGTTCAAACACGCCTAACCGAGTGCCCTAAAAATTGAAAGACCGGCAGTGCCGGTCTTTTTTTTTGTCCATAAACATTTGCCGCTCACCTCAATACCTGCACGGTGCCCCTATAGGTTTTTTCTACACCATAGGCATCGGTGGCCCGCAGCCGGTAGGCATATACCCCGGCGGGGTACATCTGGCCATTGGGGCGGCTGCCCCGCCAGGGCGCCGTGCCCTCATACACCAGTTGTCCGGTAGTGGCATATACCTCCCAGTGTGTTTCCTTCACTTTTTGCAGGGCCAGGTGGAAACTATCGTTGATGCCGTCCGCGCCCGGACTAAATGCATTGGCTATATACAGGCCGGGGCTGGCCGACGCCAGCATTGACGGGTCTTTTACCGTGTACCACAGGCGGTAAACCCCCTCCTGTCGCTCTGGTTCGCTGAACGGTAAATACGGGCGGTTGCTCACAAAGGCCAGTGATACAAAGCGGTTGTCAAAATACTTGGGAGCGGGCACGATAGAGTTCAGTGCATTGAATGGAAAACTGCCCGTGCGACATTTCACCGCAGGCACCGTACCCTTGTTTCCTATCACATAGCTGTACCGGTATGACGAGTCAAGGCCCACCAAGGCGGGGAAATCTTGACCCGCTAAGGCCGGGCTGCGCATATAGAGGTAGCAAGGCAGACTACCCAAAGGCCCGGGATTTACATAATAGACACTGCTTTCCTTTATATCTATTGGGCTTATTTTCAGTCCATTTTCACCAAATTGCACCTGTGCGTACAGTACCCCCGGCGGGAACCTCCACTCCTTGCCATAGATATAGGTGGTGCGGCTGGTTTTATTGGGTTGCACAGGGTCCAGGTGCAGGGAGTCGTTGCCCATAAGCGAGACCATGGATTGGCCGGCCGAGTCATGCACAAAGTTCAGCCCTATGTTATTATCGGTAATAAAGGTAGCCGACCGGCGCAATGCCCCCGTCTTGGCATCGATAACCAAAAGGATATGGCGCACCATAAATGGCCGACTCTTGAACCATGGGGTTTGCACTAGGCTATCCTCGTAGTTAAGATGCATGGGCACTGTACCCGATTCTGTCGTTGTCCATATCCCTATTTCATCCTCATTGGCATACACTATATGGTCTTGTACAAGAAACGTATATGGCTCTGCATGGCTTGTCATAAAGTATGCCCCCCTTTTTAGCCAATTACGGTTTCCGCTGGGGCTGCACAAAAAGTAGAACGTGGAATATTGATGCTCATCGGAGGGTTTTTCAAGCGGTAGGCCATCAATGGTAGAACTTTTTCTAAATCCCCCCACCAAGAGCACGTTTTGGCCACAGGCACTCAAACTTTGAAACTCCAGGCCCTGCACCTGTTTTACGTTGATAAGCTGTCCGCCGGGGCCCACATATATCAGTAGGGCATCCACGTAGTTTATGGCGGCATACGTCTTGCCCTCAAATGTCATTTGCCCCCTAAATGCCACCGCCGCCACAAAACCCGTGGGCACGGCGGTTACCTTGCAGCGCAGTATGTCAGGCCCGCTGCCGGTCATGGCCCACTCCAGCTGACGGCCCAGCAGGTCGTAGCCCGCCAGGATCAGGCCCTTATCCCCTTCGCTCGCCATAGGCAGGTACACCCTGCCATGGCCTATGTCCACGTGGTCATTGTCACTTATGGCAGCCATGGCCAGTTGCCTGCCCGCTACGGCCACGTCGGTCATGCCTTTTTCTTCATAAACACGATAAGATCTTTTGGCATCGTTGTCCCTAAGCAGTCGGTCTATTTTTATGGACTGTTCTACCTGGCCCAGCGCGGTGGCCGCCCATAGGGCTGCCATTACGAATGTCATTGTTGGTTTCATGTGGTACAAATTGGATGTTAAAAATAAGCAAGGGGCGGATGGCCGCCCCTTGCCTTAAAGTCATACAAACTAAAATGGGTGGAACACGGTGCAATCATGCACAAAACTGGAGCCGGAGCAACTGAAATAGTCAATGGTGATGGCAGTGGCGGTAAGGCACACCTTCATACAGCAGTTCCCCCTCTGAAAACAGGCACATTGGTTATTGACATCAATAACAACACCATTAATGGTGAGGGATACAATAGGGGTAGGTGTTTCAGGCGAAAACTCGCCCGTGGTTTCAAACCCCAGGGCTATGGGATCGAAAGTGGTAGTGCCCGGCCCCATGGTCCAGCTTACCCGCCTCAATTTCACCCCTTCGTTCGGGTCTTCGAGCCAGCAATACTGTATCTGGACATTGAAGCTGCAACCACCTACTCCGTCATACTTGGTGACATGGACAGGCCACTGGGTTCTCTGGCCCATGGCGGGGAGAAATCCAAGCATTCCAAAAAGGCAAACAACAAAAAATTTGTGTAGCATAATGAAATACATTAAGTTAGTTAACATCCCATACCTTGGATAACGGGTGGTCGGTGATTAATTCCCGTCTTTTCAAAAAGTAATTCAAAAGCCGGCACCTTGTGAAAAGAAGACCCAAAGCTAAACAATAAAACGAACACCATTGTCAATCTATGTTAATTAATCATTGTGTTTTCCGAAAACCCGCCTGATTGTTCCATGCGGTCAGTACACGGCAAAAATCACCTCCGTGTTTACCTTCGCTTTATTAGGCCCAAATCCAAATTCATGGCGTCAAAATTTTATATCTTATTGATTTTCATATTCTTAACATCATTTCCTGTCGTGGCTTCCAATAGGTACACCCCAGCCTGCAAGTGGCCCAGCGGTATAGCTGATACACCGGCGGGCAGGTCCTGGCTATAGAGCGTGGCCCCGGCAAGTGAGCAAATTCGGATACTGGCCTTTTGGTCAATTTTCACCCGCACCTCATGGGCAAACGGATTGGGATACACCCTAAGGCCCCCTTGGTCTTTGGTGGGCCCCATACCCATCACACAGGGCGGCTCACTGGCCCTGGCCACCACCAGGGCATATTCGCCAGGTGCTATGTTTGGGTCGGGAAAACTGAGCGGCAGCCCAAATTTTGACCCATTGGCATACAGCTTCCCGGAAATTTTAAGCTGGTGTACGCCCTGGGTGCCCTCACTGGGGGTACCCTCTAGTACCACGCAGCCCCTGCTGTTCTTGCTAAAAACGCAATTCTCAGGATAACAAGAATAGGATAAGCCTGACGGCAAGCCCTCTACTGCGGTTTTCTTATCGAGCCACAAGGAATCGAGCGGCAAAGTGGTGGTACCTAAGGTAAACACCTCACCCACTATAGCCGTAAGCACAAAGGCATAACCGGCCCCCACACAGGCCGTGTCGCGGATGCCGCCCCCCGGATTGGAAGTGGCATGGTACGGCATGGGGAACACCCCGTTTATGCTGTCGGGCAGGTCAGGGTCAGGCACACAGTGCTGCGCCACCGCGCCAATGGGAATGCAAGCCAACAGGATTAGGGCAGGTATATGGGCCATAATGAAAAAATGAATGGGTGAATATACAGAATCGCTGTCGTCATCACCTATTTTTGGCCACATGCGCAGTGGCCTTTTGGTTTTGGCGTGCCTGTTCCTTTACATAGTGGCCCAGGCACAGTTGCTCGTGGTACAGGATGCACACACGGGCCAAGCCCTGGTGGGAGCACATATAACTGCGGGCAACCTACACTATATTAGCGATATAGATGGAAAGGCTGTATTGGAAGGATTGACCGGCAACACCCGGGTGGAGCTGAGCTACCTGGGGTATGATGACCTGGAAACCTACTTAGACCTGGCAGAGGGCCAGCGCTATGTGCTTCAAATGATTCCCGTTGACCAGGTGCTCGGCGAAACGGTGATAACAGGGAGCAAGTACGAGGTGAAAGCCGCTGAGAGCAGCGTGACCATAGAGGTGCTGGGCACCGAACTGATAGCCCGCAACAACTCCACCTCGGCCGACAAGGCACTACAACGGGTGCCAGGAGTAGAAATACTTGACGGACAACCCAATATAAGGGGCGGATCAGGCTTTAGCTATGGTGCGGGTAGCCGGGTGCTGGTGCTTCTTGACGATGTGCCCATACTGCAAGCCGATGCCGGTTTTCCACAGTGGAACGACTTACCACTGGAACTGGCCCACCAGATAGAAGTACTTAAAGGGGCTGCTTCGTCCCTCTACGGCTCATCGGCCATGAATGGGGTAATCAACCTGCGGACCAAGTACGCCACCGACAAACCCGAAACGGGATTTTTTACCTATGGCACCCTGTTTTCACCTATTGACGGGCAGCAATGGACAGGTGGGCCACCTCCGTTTGAAGGGGGCTTTTCCCTCTACCACAAGGCGCGGATAGGCCAAACCCAGTGGGTTCTGGGCACTTTTGCCAAAGATTTGGATAGCTATAACAAGGGCACCCATGAAAACTACCACCGGCTTAGCGGAAGCCTAAAGCAACAGGTAACCAATAAGCTCAGCCTGGGCCTGGCGTTCAATGTGAACCGGGCCAGCAGTTCGGAGTTTTTTTTCTGGAAAGGCACTGATAGCCTTTTTGTGGGAGCCCCGGGCACCTATAGCGCGGTAGAGGCGCGGCGGTACAACCTGGACCCCAACCTGCAGTACCTGGACCGCTACGGAAACCGGCATAGGTTGCTGGGCAGGTTACACCATGTGGACAACCGGGCCAATGGCGGTAGGTCAAACAAGTCCACGCTGGGCTATGGGGAGTACCAGTTGCACCGGCTATTTGATAAACAACGGCTTGCCGTTACCACAGGGGTAGTGCACATGCGCAACCAGATTAGTGCCCCATTATACGGCGATACTTCATTTGCCACCGTCAATCTGGCGGTTTACCTACAGGTGGACAAAAAAATAGGTAACCGAATGGCCTTGGTGGGCGGACTGAGGTATGAGATGAACCGGCTGCACACCCCGGAACTTTTCAACTGCAAAACCGACCCCATAACTGGCCAAACGGTGTGCGACAGCATACCCAATGGCCTTAGGCAAGAAGCAAGGCCGGTGCTGCGGGTAGGTACAAATTACCGCCTGTCCCGCACCACTTTCCTGCGCGCCTCATGGGGCCAGGGCTATCGCTATCCCACGGTAGCAGAGCAGTTTATCAAAACCACCTTTGGTGGGATACCCATTAGCCCCAATCCTGACCTCCGCTCAGAATCGGGCTGGACTGCCGAACTGGGCCTTAGACAGGGCACTGCACTAGGCCCCTATAAAGGCTACCTGGATGTGTCAGTGTTTGAGAGCCGTTACTTCAACATGATTGAATTCAACTTTATAGACTTGTTTCAAACCGGATTTCAAAGTGTGAATGTGGGCAATACCCGGATAAGCGGGTTAGAATACGTATTGGCCGGCCGCCTTACTACAGGGCATTGGCACCTGGAACACCTCATAGGCCACACCCTGGTAAACCCCAGGTTCGAACAGTTTGACACCTCAGCCCAAGCCTACACCAGTCCCACCACCGAGGGGCAGCTCAACGCCTACCACTCATCTAGCAAGCGCAACGTGCTCAAATACAGGTTTCGAAACACCTTCAAATATGATGTGGAGTTGGGGTACCGGAGATGGTCCATAGGCTCTTCGGCCAACCGCTACAGCGCCATGGAAGCCATAGATGCCGTGTTTGAGGGATTTATAGTGCCGGGCCTCAGACAGTACCGACAAGACCATGCAGCAGCTGTGTACATAGTGAATACCCGCATTTCCTATGAGCCCAAAGACGGTTTTATGCTATCGGTGGTGGCCAATAATGTGGGCAACAAGGCATATAGCCTGAGGCCTGGACTCATGGAAGCCCCGCGAAACATAGCGTTTAGGCTGAATGCGCGGTTTTAGGCCTGTGGCTGGGCAACCAGCTCTTCATCAAACCGGTAGCCTTTTTTTTCCATAAGCTGGATGGTATTTTCCGAAGCCCTTTGGTGCGCTACTTTCTTGCGCCGCCCTATGCCTTGTCCCCATTTTTCGCCATTTATGGCCACCCTTACGGTAAAAAGTTCAGGCTCCATGCTCACTTCATCCAAGAAATCGAGATGAAATCCCTTTCGTTGACACCAGCTCACCAGTTTGCTTTTGAAATCCTTGTCGTTGTCAAAAATTATATCGTACACCGCTTCGCCTTCAAACAGCCGGTGCTCTATGAATTTACGGGCATATACCAATCCCCTATCCACATAAATAGCCCCAATGAATGCCTCCAAGCCATTGCCATAGATATTGTGCTGGGTTTTTAGCAAGTCTTTCTTCTTGCCCACATATTGATGGAGCAGGGATGGCAGGCCTATCCGTATGCTTACTTCGTTGAGAAATGAGCGATTAACCAGCTTGACCCTCAACTTGGTCAAATCACCCTCATTTTTATCGGGAAATTCATAATAGAGTTTTTCGGAAACTACCAAGTCAAGCACCGCATCACCAAGAAACTCAAGTCTTTCATTGGACTCCAATTCCAGTTTCTTGGTGTAAATGACCGAGCTATGCCTCAGGGCAGTTTTGTATAGGCTATAGTCTTTGGGCCTAAAACCCAGTAAATCAACAATAATTTGGTATTGCTGGTCTTTGGGCCCCAGAAAAGCCCGTATTAGCCTATCAAAAAAACTAGATGCCAAACTTTTTCACGATTACCGATGCGTTGTGCCCGCCAAACCCAAAGGTGTTGCTCAAGGCATAGTTTACCGTACGCTCTTGTTTGTGGTTGAGCGTGAGGTTAAACCGGGGATCAATTTGTTCATCGGCTACCTGGTGGTTTATGGTTGGGGGAACCACATTGTGTTTCACTGCCAGCACGCAAGCCATGAGCTCTATGGCACCTGCAGCACCCAGTAGGTGTCCGGTCATAGACTTGGTAGAGCTTACATTGAGTGCAAAGGCATGATCGCCAAAAACGGCGCGAATTGCCTTGAGTTCTGCCACATCGCCCAGGGGTGTGGATGTACCGTGCACATTCACGTAGTCAAGATCTGATGGTTCCAGGCCAGCTTCTTTTAAAGCAGTGCGCATCACCATGTTGGCCCCATCGCCGTCGGGGTGGGGAGCGGTTATATGGTAGGCATCGGCGGTGGCGCCGTAACCCACCAATTCGGCATATACCTTAGCCCCACGGGCCATGGCATGTTCATACTCTTCCAGTATTAAGCAAATACCGCCTTCGCCCATCACAAATCCGTCGCGGGTAGCGTCAAAAGGACGGGAGGCGGTAGCGGGACTTTCATTGCGGGTAGAAAGGGCCTTCATGGCATTGAAACCACCAATGCCGGGCGGTGTAATGGCCGCTTCGGAGCCACCGGTCACAATCACATCAGCCTTGCCCGCCTTGATATAGGTAAAGGCTTCGCCAATGGCGTGGGTAGATGAGGCACAGGCCGATACAATGCTAAAATTGACTCCCTGCAGTCCATGGCGGATGGAAATATGGCCAGCCGCCAGGTCAATGATCATTTTGGGAATAAAAAACGGGTTGAACCTGGGGGTGCCATCGCCGGTGGCAAAAGCGGTTACCTCCTCATAAAAGGTATGCAGCCCCCCAATGCCCGAGGCCCAAATAACCCCGGCGCGGTGGGCCTCCATGGCCTTGAAGTCAATTCCCGAATCGGCTATGGCGTCGTCGGAGGCCGCTATGGCATAGTGCACAAAGGGATCGAGCTTCCTAGCCTCCTTTTTGTCCACGTAGCGTTCTATGTCAAAGCCCTTTACCTCACAGGCAAAGCGAGTCTTGAACTTAGAGGCATCAAACTTGGTGATTTCGGCAGCGCCGCTTATACCGGCTATGCAGTTCTCCCAAAACGATGGAACATCGTTGCCCAGAGGGGTCAGTGCCCCTAAGCCCGTAACTACTACTCGCCTTGACGTCATAGGTCGAAGGATTACTTCGCTGTTTTCTCGGTAAGGTACTTTATCGCTTCACCTACGGTCTGGATGTTTTCGGCATCCTCGTCAGGTATGGATACATTGAACGATTTCTCAAACTCCATGATCAACTCCACCGTGTCAAGAGAATCGGCGCCCAAATCATTGGTGAAGCTGGCTTCCGTCGTCACCTCGCTTTCGTCAACTCCCAATTTCTCAACAATAATCGCTTTTACTTTTGCGGCAACATCTGACATCTTTAAATGCTTTTAAATTTGGCTGCAAAGAAATAGTTTTTTGTCCATATCAACTTGTAAGAACTTTGTGCGAGACAATTCCCCATAATGGACAAACAGCAGCCTGGATCCATGTATTGCGCTGAATAGCACAAGAGGAACCGACCCTGCCCACATACCCCCGCCCAATACGCCACTACCATGCCCCGCAAAGAGAAGCTATCAATAAATGAACAAGATATACCAAAAGACTTGGCTTGCCTGGGCATAAGCTGTGCGGTGGATTTCTACCGCATGGCATATTTTTTTGAAAAAGCCATAGGCGGAACGGTCACTTTGATGCCAACCAATTTGATAGAAGGCCATAGCCATGTGGATATGTATGTGGCCCAATACGATAAGGCCAGTATCTACCTGCTCAAGAACCAAACGCCAGATGGAATGTTCTTACCCCGCGTGCACATGGCCGATTTTCTCCTGATTTTTCCAGAAACCCATACCCATTTTGTTGTTGAAACAGTAAAACAGCGGTTACTGGAGCTGGGAAGCGTACAGGGTATTTTTGCCGTTGACAAACGTTTTATTCCTCCCAAAAAACTGAAACACTTTGTATAAACCCATCTTTAACCGGACCAAGATTATAGCCACGCTGGGGCCCGCCAGCACAAATGAAACGGTGCTGCGACAACTGTTCCTGGAGGGGCTTGACGTGTGCCGCTTGAACTTTTCACACGGCCTGCACGCGGAGCACCTGGCATCCATGGAGTTGGTAAGAAAGCTCAACCAGGAGTTGGGCTTGCACGTGGCCATCATGTGCGACATACAAGGCCCCAAGATTAGGGTAGGTCAAATGCCCGAAGGAGGCATGGAACTGCGCCAAGGGGCTGTGTTTAACCTCACCACCAACAAGGACTTGGTAAATGAGCAGACCACGTATATCACCTATCCAGATATAGCCCGCGACGTGAAAAAAGGCGACCGCCTGTTGCTGGACGATGGCAAAATGGTGCTGGAGGTAGTGCAATCAAACAACAAAGACCTGGTAGAAACAGTGGTGGTACATGGTGGCCAGCTCAAGTCAAACAAGGGTGTGAACCTGCCCAACACCAATGTGTCGCTGCCCTGCATTACCGATAAAGACTTGGAAGACCTAGAATTCATACTAGACCACAACCCCGACTGGATAGCCCTTTCATTTGTGCGTGAAGCCTATGACATACTCACGCTAAGGCAGATACTGGAGTCGAGGCAGAGCGCGGCCAGGATAATAGCCAAAATAGAAAAACCACAGGCCCTAAAAAACATAGACTCCATAATAGATGCCGCCGACGCCATCATGATAGCCAGGGGTGACCTGGGGGTAGAATTGCCCATAGAGGAACTGCCCATGGCGCAAAAGCGCATAGTAAAGAAATGCCTGGTCAAATCGAAACCAGTGATCATAGCCACCCAAATCATGGAGAGCATGGTGACTTCACCCCAGCCCACACGGGCTGAGATCAACGATGTGGCCAATGCGGTACTCGATGGCGCCGATGCGCTGATGCTGAGCGCGGAAACATCGGTAGGACAGTTTCCGGTGGAGGTGATCCGCAAGATGCAACGGATCATAGGCCGGGTGGAAGAGGAATTGCCCATCTACAACCAAGGATACCTACCCCAGGACGGTTCGCCCACTTTTCTGTCAGACGCCCTGTGCAAATACGCGGTAGAAACCTCACAAGCCGTAGGGGCCAAGGCCATAGCGAGCATGACCGTGTCAGGCTATACCGCCATGAAAATCAGTTCGTTTAGACCTAAGGCGCATGTATTTATTTTCTCTGGAAACAAAAAACTGCTCACCCAGATAAGCCTGGTATGGGGCGTGAGGGGGTTTTTCTACAACAACTATGTGAGCACCGATCAGACCATAGAAGAAGTAAATGCCATACTAATGGCGAACGGTCTTGTTTTCCAGGGTGATATTGTAATTAATACGGCCTCCATGCCCATAAAGGAGCGCATGCGCACGAACACCATCAAAATATCCGTGATTTAAGTTTGCCGCTGCCCGCAAACACTTACCAAACATGGCCATAGACTTTGAACTGCTGCAAGCGCTGGTGGAAACACCGGGTGCCCCTGGATATGAAAAGAGAATTAGAGACTTGGTAATCAACCACATAAAACCATTGGTTGATCATTGGTGGGTGGACAACCTGGGCAACCTGGTGGCGGTGAAAAAAGGCCAAAACAGCGATAGGCCAATAATGGCAGCCGCGCACCTGGACGAAATAGGGTTTATGGTAAATTACATAGACGACGATGGTTTTGTGTATTTTAACACCCTGGGGGGATTTGACCCCAAGACACTCACCGCCCAGCGGGTATTGGTGCACGGCAAGGAAGATTTGATAGGAGTGATGAGTGCCAAGCCCATTCATATGATGACCGATGAAGAGCGCGGAAAGGCATCAAAAATTTCAGACTTTTTCATTGATATGGGCCTAAGCAAAGGGGAGGTGATGGAAAAAGTGGAAGTGGGCAATCCGATAACCCGGGAGCGTGCCCTGATCCGCATGGGTCATTGCGTGAACGGCAAATCACTTGACAACAGGGTGGCCGTGTACGTGTTGGTAAAAACCCTGGAAGCACTGGCCGCCCAAACCATACCCTATGATTTTCACGCAGTGTTTACCGTGCAGGAAGAAGTGGGCATTCGCGGGGCGCAGGTGGCCGCGCACCAGATCAATCCATTTTTTGGGATTGCCATAGACACCACGGTGGCCTATGACCTGCCTGGGGCCAGGCCGCAAGAACGCATTACCGAATTGGGCAAGGGTGCGGCCATCAAGGTGATGGATGCCTCAGCCATATGCGACCCCAGGATGGTGTCTTACCTGAAAAAAATAGCGGTGGAAGGGGATATACCCTATCAACTAGAGATACTTACGGCTGGGGGAACCGATACTGCCGGCCTTCAGCGCACGGGAAAAAACGGGGCCATAGCCGGGGCCATATCCATACCCACGCGCCACCTGCACCAAGTGGTGGAAATGGCACATACACATGACATAGCCCATTGCATAGCCCTACTTACCCAGGCGGTGGCCGGTATGGACCGCCATGATTGGAATGCCTAGGCAGCGGGGCATATATTTGAGCAAAAATCCCGACGATCATGAAACAGTTTTTATTTATGGCCCTCATAGGCCTGACTATTTGGGGCTTGGATGCCTGTGGCACTGAAGACCCTTGTGCCGGGGTGAGCTGCGTGAACGGAGCGTGTAAGGAAGGCACCTGCGATTGTGAAGTAGGCTATACAGGTGCTCTCTGCGATGAAGAGAAGGTGCCCAAGAGCATATCGGTGAGCAAAATGACCATCAAGAAATTCCCTGGCGACAACCTGGGCGGCACTTGGGACAACGCTGAAAACGGTTTGCTGCCAGACCTGACCATTAGGGTTATGGACTTGCAAAACAAGTATTTTGAACCCACCAACCTCACCACACAGGTACATGAGGATGCCACTGAAGGCCAATTGTACGACATACCGTGCAACTATAAGGTATCTAACCTCAACAGTGAGGTAACCATAGAAGTGTCAGACTACGATTTTGACGGACTCAACCCTGTTTTTGAGTTTATGGGCAGCATCCGCTTGAAGTTTAAGGATGTTTATGCAGGCTTTCCGGAGGTGATAAGCCTAAAAAGCAGCTCAGGCAAAACCGAGGTTGATCTTACGGTGTCGTACATCTATTGATTATAGCATAGCGCAATAAAAAAGCGGATGGCCCAGAGGTCATCCGCTTTTTTTATTGGAGGCACCGACCAGATTCGAACTGGTGTACGAGGTTTTGCAGACCTCTGCCTAGCCTCTCGGCCACGGTGCCTTTTTTTTTATCGGCGGGGCAAATGTAGGTATCTGCCGCTGTACGCCAAAGGGCCAATTGGCCCCGCAGGCCTACGACAGCACGATAAGTTGGTACCCTACGCCGTGTACGTTGTTCAGTTTAACGTTTTTATCGTCGGCCAGCATTTTGCGCAGCTTGGTCACATACACGTCCATGCTCCGGCCGTTGAAGTAATCGTCATCTCCCCAAATTTTCATAAGGGCATCCTTTCGGTTGAGCACCTCATTGCGGTTCATGACGAGCAGTTCCAGCAGGGAGGCTTCCTTGTCGGTGAGGCCTTTTTCCTTGCCCTCGTCATCCACCAGGGTCTTGAGCAGTCGGTTAAACGTGTATTTGCCCATCTTATAGATCTTCATGTCAGGCATTTGATTGCCATTGCCTATTCTAAACCGGCGCATAATGGCTTCAACTCGCAGCTGGAGCTCTTCCATGCTAAACGGTTTGGTGACATAGTCATCGGCACCGATTTTCAGGCCTTCCAACTTGTCGGCCTGCATGGTCTTGGCGGTGAGGAAGATAATGGGCGTATAGCCTTCTTCCTTTTCGCGTATGTCGCGGGCCACATTAAACCCATCCAGTTTGGGCAGCATTACATCGAGCAACACCAGGTCAAATTTTTCGGCCCAGAACTTATCAAGTGCTTCTTGGCCGTTTTTGGCATGTACTACCTCGTAGCCTTTGAGGTTGAGATACTCACGGAGTATGCTACCTAGGCTGTCATCGTCCTCTACCATTAGGACTTTTGTTTCAGGACTCTTCATTCTTGCAGTATTTATGAATTGGAAAAATCAATGTAAAGGTACTTCCCTTGCCTACCCGGCTTATCACCTTTATGTCGCCTTGGTGTTGTACCATCATCTCTTTTACGTAGGCCAATCCCAGACCGAATCCCTTTACGTTGTGAAGGTTTCCGGTAGGTACCCTGTAAAAGCGTTCAAATATACGCGGTTGTAATTCTTTTGGAATACCGATTCCTTTGTCTTCCACATCCACCAGCACCTGGTCGGTGCCATTGTAGCTATGGATAAAAATCTCGGGCGGACCGGTGGAGTATTTTATAGCGTTGTCTATCAGATTGTAAATCACATTGCCAATATGCAGGGCATCAATGCACACTTTGTCTGGATTGGCATGGAGCAAAGAGGTGAGCTTACCACCTTTGGTTTCTACCTGAATGCGCACGTTTTCTATGATTTCATTTAAGAAATCGTTAAGGGGCATGGGCTCCAGCCGTAAGTCTATTTTATGCCTGTCCATGCGGTCCATTTGCAGTACGCGCTCTACCTGTTGCTTTAGCCTATTGCTTTCCTTGGCTATCAATTTGCTCATATTGTGCACATTCTGTGGCGAAATCTCCACGTTGGGGTCCAACAATGCCTCGGTGGCCAGGGCTATGGTGGTAATGGGGGTTTTTAGCTCGTGCGTCATGTTGTTAATAAAGTCGCTTTTCATTTGGTTGAGCAGGTCTTGGCGCACCAGGCTGCTCAGGGTATAGAAAAACGAATAGACTATGATAATGAGAAATATAACCGAGGTAATCAAGACCAGTCTCATTTTCTTGAGCACGGCTCGCAGCGGGTCAACCACACGCACCAAAAGGTGCATTTGATTGGGGCTCACGGCATGGGGAAAGATCTTCTTGAGTATGTGGCTACCATCGGGGTCACCGGTACCCGTACCAGGCAAGAAGGTGTCAAAAGTATCGGCGGGCCCATCGAGTATCTCGTACCTGAAATTAAGGGGAGGCGACATGCCTGCCACTTCAATGTTGAGCAGGGAATCTATGATGCGCTGCAACAGGAGCGGGTCATTATTGGCTGGGGAGTGTATGAATGAACTGATGAACCTGAACAACTGGCCCTGCTCGTTGCGTCGCAATTCGCTAAAATTCACCGCTTGGCTATCCTTTGCAATGGTGGACGACTCTAGGTGTCCGTTCATGCTCAAGCCGGTTTGGGATGAATCAGCCCCTGCCCCATCGGCCTGGTCCTTGCCGCTGCGGCGGATCTGTTTTTCGGTGCTTGGTTCAAACAGTACCTCTTCTATGTCCACGGTGTACCGCTTGAACATGATTTCGGTAGAATCTATGTTGGAAAGCACCTTTTCCTTTGATTCAAAATTGCTCATGCCAGCAAAACCCTTTTTGTCTATGTCATTGATTAGATGGAGGGTAAGAAGCACGCCGCACCGATCTATCACTTTGTCCAGCCGGTTGTCAAGTTCGTAGAAAAAGCGCTCCTTGATGGTGGCGTAAGCATTGTTTACCCAATAGACCTGTATAGACACAATGCCAATTAGGGCAATGGCCATGGCCACGGTAATGGCGGTGAGTTTGCGCTTGTTCATGTAGTGGGTATGCCAGGGCTAACAAAAGTAACCAGTTGGCTTAACCCCAGCTTTCTCCCGGCAGGTACTTTCTTTGTAATAACCAAATGAGATGACCAAAGACCGTTTACCCTTAGGTTTGGCCCGTCATGGGCTTGTTTTATTGACTGTTGTCCCGGTGTGGCTGGCTTTGGGCAGTTGCCAAAAATGCCGCGACTGCACCCTAACCCGAACCCTGACCATAGAGGGGGTAGGCACAGAAACAAACAAGGAGATAAGGGAATACTGTGGGTCCACACTGAAAGAGGTGGAGGCCAATGCCAGCTATGAAAAAGACGGCGTGCACTATAGCTGGGACTGCACTCCATAAATCACAAAGGGATTTAGGAGAAAATCTCCTTGACCCGCTCAAAAAAAGACTTGTCCTGCTTGTCAGGGCAAGGGGTGCAATCCACCGAATCGCGGAGTTTTTCTATGGCGGCCCTTTCTTTAGGGCTAATGTTTTTGGGCACCCAAATATTGGTATGCACCAATTGGTCGCCCCGGCCATAGCCGTTCAGGTCAGGTATGCCCTTATTCTTGAGCCTAAATATCTTACCGCCTTGTGTGCCAGGGGGGATGCTTATTTTAGCCTTGCCATCTATGGTAGGCACTTCCAGTTCGGTGCCCAGCACGGCATCCGGAAAAGATAGGTGAAGGTCGTAGATCACGTTGTTTCCGTCACGGGTAAGTTCTTCGTGTTCTTCTTCTTCAATCACCACTATCAGGTCACCGTTGATACCCCCAAAGCGGGCGGCGTTACCCTTTTCGCGCACACTAAGCTGTACCTCGTTGTGCACGCCAGGCGGAATGCTCACCTCCACGATTTCTTCGCCGGTCACCTTGCCTTCGCCATAACAGTTGCGGCACTTATCGGTTACCACCTTGCCCATGCCCTGGCAGGCGGGGCAGGTACTGGTAGTGGCCATTTGGCCGATAAATGTGCTGGTTACCCTCCTCACTTGGCCGGCACCGCCGCAAGTGTTGCAGGTTTTCACCGCATTAGACGAACTGGCGCCGCTACCCATACATGTCTGGCAGGCCACGTCTTTCTTGATTTTGAGCTTCTTGGTCACCCCATTGGCTATTTCATGCAGTGACAGTTTCACTTTCACCCGTATGTTGGCGCCCTTGGTTTGTGCCCTGCCGCGGCCCCGTCCGCCACCAAAAAACGATTCAAATGGGTTTCCCGCATCGCCAAACACATCGCCAAAATGGCTAAAAATGTCGTCCATGGACATACCGCCACCACCAAACCCGGCACCGCTGCCCACTGCCTGGTGACCGTATCTATCGTATCGGGCACGCTTATCGTCGTCGGAGAGCACGTCATAGGCCTCTGCGGCCTCTTTAAACATCTCTTCGGCGTTCTTGTCGTCTGGGTTTTTGTCGGGATGGTACTTGATGGCCATTTTGCGGTATGCCCGCTTAATGTCGTCTTTGCTGGCACCGCGTGCCACCCCAAGTACTTCGTAATAATCTCTTTTGGCCATATGTATAAGTGGCTGGAATTTATTCGGCTACCACCACCTTGGCGTGCCTGATTACTTTGTCGTGCAGGAGATACCCCTTTTCAATTTCATCCAGCACCTTACCCTTCATGTTGGCGTTTGGGGCCAAGAGTTTGGTCAGTGCCTCGTGCAGGTCAGGGTCAAACTCCTTTTCCTTGCTCTCCATGGCCTTGAGGCCCTTTCGCTCCAATATGGCTTTCATTTTATTGTAAATCAGACCCATACCCTCAACCGCAGCGGCTTCATTGCCGGTTTTGGCCACGGCTTCCAGTCCCCTTTCAAAGTCATCGATTACCGGCAGTAGCTCCATGATCAGGTCTTTTGATGCCGATAGGCGGAGTTCCATGCCTTCTTTGGCAGTGCGGCGCCTGAAGTTTTCAAACTCAGAGTAAAGCCGCAAGTATTTGTCTTGCAATTCTTTCTTTTCCCCTTCCAATTGTTCAATCCTATCTTCATCTACGGCCATATCGCCGTCATTACCAGTAGGGTTCCCTTCTTGAGCTTCGGCTTTTGGTTGTTCAAGCAGCTCATCGCCAAAGGCTTCCAATTTCTCGTCAGTCATAGGTGGGGTTTAGGTTTTGGCCGCGCTTTGTCAAACTTGCTGCCAAAAAAAACACAATGCCAATATGTCACGGGCTAGTTTGCCAGCCGCTTTGACAGTTCATAGTCCAGCACATTGGTACTTATGTCTTTGCCAATGATTACGCCATTGCCATCAATGAGCACCGTATGGGGTATTGCCTTGACTTTATAGAGTTGGGCGGCTGCATTTTGCCAGTATTTTAGGTCGCTCACATGGTGGGGCCACTCCAGTTTGTCGTCGGCAATGGCTTTTACCCAGTCTTCGCGCTTGCTGTCAAGCGAAACACTGAACACGGTAAAGCCCTTATGTGATTTGAATTTCTTTTCCTTGTATTTCTTGTATATAGAAACCAATTGGGGATTGGACCTGCGGCATGGCCCGCACCAAGAAGCCCAAAAGTCAATAAGCACCATGTTGCCCTGCAAGTCACTTAGTTTTAGTTCCTTTCCATTTACTCCCATTTGTACTATGTTGGGGGCCACATCACCCACGTTCAGGCCAATGGACTGTTTAGGTGCAGTGCCAGACAAAGTGAGGGCCGCAAAGGCAACGAGGAAGATAATTCTACGCATATTGGTAATTTAATGGAGTGAAAACTAGCATCTAACAATACCGGCACCCAGTGCGTTCAACCTGGTGTCAATGTTTTCATACCCCCGGTCTATTTGAACAATGTTTTGAATGGTACTTTCACCATGGGCTGACATGGCAGCTATGAGGAGTGCCACCCCGGCCCTGATGTCGGGTGAGCGCATGGTAATACCCCGTAGGCCTTGGCTCCTGCCCAGGCCCATCACGGTGGCGCGGTGCGGATCGTTGAGAATGATCTGAGCGCCCATATCAATGAGGTTGTCCACGAAGAACAACCGGCTTTCAAACATTTTCTGGTGGATGAGCACATTGCCTTTGGCCTGTATGGCCGTTACGAGTGCTATGGAAATAAGGTCAGGGGTAAACAGGGGCCAGGGGCCATCGGATACCGTGAGTATGGACCCATCGATAAAATTAGAAATTTGACACACATCTCGTTGATCCACAAGTATATCGTCATCTTCCAGCCAAAAATTGATCCCGAGTTTTTTAAAGACACCGGGTATATTTCCCAGCATGTCATATCGCACGTTCTTGATGCGCAACTGAGAGGCGGTCATGGCCGCCATGCCCATAAATGAACCAATTTCAATCATGTCGGGCAGGCAACGGTGGGTGCAGCCGCCCAAGCTTTCTACCCCATGTATGGTAAGCCTATTGGTGCCTATGCCTTCCATGCGGGCCCCCATAGACACCAACATGTTGCACAACTGCTGGTTGTACGGTTCACAGGCGGCATTGTATATGGTGGTGGCCCCTTTGGCCAGTACGGCGGCCATGGTAATATTGGCAGTACCGGTAACCGAAGGCTCATCCAGCAGGATATAAGTACCGGTTAGCTTGGAGCCATCCACGTGGAACACATGGGCATGAGGGTCATAGTGAAACCGGGCGCCCAGTTTTTCAATTCCCTCAAAATGGGTATCCATCCGCCTTCGCCCAATTTTATCACCGCCGGGTTTTGGAATCACGGTTTTGCCAAAGCGGGCCAGCAAGGGGCCCATGATCATGACCGACCCGCGCAGGCTCCCCCCCTGCTTGAGAAATTCAGGGCTTTCCAGGTAGCCTATGTCAATATTGGCCGCAGAAAACTCGTATGTATTGTTGTCCACCTTAGTGATTTGCACGCCCAAATTGCGCAGGATTTCAATGAGCATCAGCACATCATTGATGGCGGGCACATTCTCCAGGCGCACGGTATGAGGGGTGAGCAGCACGGCAGAAACCACCTGCAAGGCTTCGTTTTTGGCGCCCTGGGGAGTGATTTCACCTTTAAGGCGAACGGGGCCATTTATTTTAAAGGCTTCTGGCATAGACTATAGACCTGTACTCGGTCGTTTCTTTTTCTTCTTTTTCTTTTTTCTCACCACGTTGCCGCCTGTACCCACCATGCTGGGCCTGGTTCCTATGGCCAAGTTGTTGGCGGTGTTGGATAGCACGGCGTCCGTTATATCAATGATTTCGTCAAGCTCCAGTCGGCCATCAGACATATCCTTGATATTGTGCTTGATGATTTCATCTGACATGCGCTGCTCGTTCCACTGTTTATAGGCCAGCTTCATGTAGGCTCCAATGAAATCGCTCATTTTATCTTGGGTCTCGTCATTGAGCTCCATTTTGGCCACCTTGATCATTTCTTCTACCAGGCGTCCGTAGTGTCGGTATTTAATGCCTCCTTTGGGATAATTGGGTTTGGCCCGCACCTTATCGAGTGGTTGCGACTCAGGAGGTTTAGGGTAAGGGGCATCCACATCCAGTTGGTATTTGGCCATGAGGTGTAGGTGGTCCCACAATTTGTGTTCGTGGTCGGCTCCCTTTTTTGGGTCGGGATTGAGCAGTTCCATCACCTTAATGATTTCACGTGCAGCGGCATTGCGGCGGTCACGATCGGCTATTTTCACGGCATGATCTACCATGCGGTGTATGTACCTACCGTACTCGCGAATGACTAGGGGTTCTAGGTTAGTTGTATATTCCAGATCCATGAATCAATGGGGTATTCATTGTAAAACAGATAGTTTGGCAAATCTAAGCAAAATGGTTTTTTGGCCATACATGTCAAAGGTAATGGTGGCCTTTTCATTGCCTGGCTGACCATCTATGGCGTTAACCAAGCCCTTTCCAAAACGTTCATGAAGCACCTTCTGTCCTATTTTGATATGGGCTGATTCCTGGCTGGCAGTCTTTGAAGTAGCCGATGGTGCCGACACCACTCGCTGGAGCCCGGGTGCGGGGACCATTCGGGCGGGCTTGGGCAGCACAAAACCTGGTCGGTTCCTTTCAAAGTCATCATAGTGAGCGCTTTGCTGATCGAGCAATTCGGTATCCAGTTCGGCCACAAATCGGCTGGGCTCGGCAAATTCTACCGAGCCATACTTAAACCGTTGCATGGCATGGCTAATGACCACTCTGCGTTGAGCCCTGGTGAGTGCCACATAAAACAGGCGTCGCTCTTCTTCCAGTTCTTCACGGGAACCCAGTGACCTACTTGATGGAAACAGGTTTTCTTCCAGTCCCACTATGTACACATACGGAAACTCCAGCCCCTTGGCCGCATGAACGGTCATGAGGGTTACATGGTCGGCATTGTCGTCCTTCTGGTCCAAGTCGGAGAGCAGTGCTACCTCCTGCATATAGGCGGCCAGCGACTTATCGGGTTGTTGTCCGTCTTCTACAAAACCCTTAATGCCCGCCAGCAATTCTTGCATGTTGTCATACCTGGAAATGCCTTCTATTGATTTGTCCTCATACAATTTGGCCATAATGCCCGAAGCCTTGGTTATTTCCAGGGCCACTTCATAGGCATCCTTATAGGCCACCAATTGAGCGTGTTGCAGAATGAGCCCTACAAACCAACGGAGCTTAGAAGCCACGGCAGGGGCAAAACCAGGCGGTATGGCCATTTGCAGTGCCTCCCAAAGTGTGCAGTCCTGCGCAAGGGCCATTTCGGCCACTTTTTCCAGGGTTGTATCCCCAATTCCCCGGGTAGGGTAGTTGATTACCCTTTTTAGGGCTTCCTCGTCGCGGGGGTTTAGCACCAAACGGCAATAAGCCAGTATGTCCTTGATTTCCTTGCGCTGATAGAAAGAAAGCCCACCCACTATGCGGTAGTGTATGTTGAGCTTGCGCAGCGATTCTTCAAAAGACCTGGACTGGGAGTTGGTGCGGTATAGAATGGCAAAGTCGGCGTTGCCAGCCTTTTGGTTCATTTTGGTTTCGAAAATGGAGCTGGCCACCAACCTGCCTTCTTCGGCGTCAGTTGAAGCCCTGAGTACCTTAATTTTATCGCCATCTTCATTGTGGGTCCATACTTCTTTTACCAGGCGGACGGTGTTGTTCTTGATAATGCCCGAAGATGCATTGACAATGACCTTGGTAGATCGGTAGTTCTGCTCCAGTTTATATAGGGAAAAACCAGGATAATCTTTTTCAAAATTAATGATATTCTGTATGTTGGCCCCCCTAAAGGCGTATATGCTTTGGGCATCGTCGCCCACTACACAAATGTTTTTATGGAAGGCAGCCAGTTTCTGTATGATGAGGTATTGTACCCGGTTGGTATCTTGGTACTCGTCCACCATCACGTATTTAAACTTGTTCTGGTACTTGGCCAGGGTTTCTGATGACTTGTCGAAAAGCTCATTGACCTTAAGGAGCAAATCGTCAAAATCCATGGCGCCCGACATGAAACAGCGCTGGGTATAACGGGCATATATTTCGGCGAACCTGGGGGTGCCCGAACGGCGGTCTTCCTCTTGGGCTGTGGTGTCATTGAGGTAGGCGGCGGCGGTAACAAACTTGTTTTTGAGCCCGGAAATCTTAGAGCCCAGATTGGCGGGTTTGTAGGTTTCTTTGTTCAGGTTCAGTTCCTTCACTATGGTTTTGAGCAGGCTGCGGCTGTCATCGGTATCATATATGGAAAACTGGGATGTGTAGCCTATGTATGCCGCTTCAATCCGAAGGATCTTGGCAAAAATGGAGTGGAAGGTGCCCATCCATATTTGATTGGCCTCGGGCCCCACGAGCGCTTCAATGCGCGCGCGCATTTCCTTGGCGGCCTTGTTGGTAAAAGTGAGGGCCAGTATATGGTATGGTTTGATTCCCTGGTTGATAAGGTGGGCTATGCGATAGGTAAGCACCCGGGTTTTGCCTGAGCCCGCACCTGCGAGCACCATCATGGGGCCTTCGCCATGCAGCACGGGCAGGCGCTGTGATTCGTTGAGTTCTAGTAGGTAATCGGCCATTGGTGGGCTAGGATAGAAAGGCGCGGTGCACGTGCAGACACCATGCAAATAAAGCGGGCTATATGAAAAAAGGGAGGCTGCAAACCTCCCTTTGTTGTTCATTATGTCAATGATGGGAACATGGCACTTGGCCTATGCCCTTCTTTCCTTGATTCGGGCTTTTTTGCCGGTGAGGCTGCGCAGGTAGAAAATCCTTGCGCGTCGGACCTTGCCACGCTTGTTTACTTCAATCCTGTCAATAAAAGGGGAGTTTACCGGAATGATTCTCTCCACGCCCACACCGCCAGAAATTTTTCGCACGGTAAAGGTTTCGGTAGCCCCAAAACTCCTTCTCTGCAGTACCACGCCCTGGAAAGGCTGAACCCTTTCTTTATCGCCTTCCTTGATTTTATAGTACACGGTTATAGTATCACCGGCTTGGAAGTCAGGTATATCGGTCCTTATGTTTTCCTTTTGAAGCTCTCGTATTATCGGGTTCATATGGCTAAATTTTAAAGGCCTTGAAAAAATGAGGTGCAAAAGTAGGTATTTCGGCAATGCCGCCAAAAAAAATCTGGGATAAGCAAGATGAAACTAGAGCGACCGTGCGCGGTAAAACACGCCATGTGCCAGGTATTGGCCATTGGCAAACGGGGTAGCAAGTTCACCCATTTCCACTTCAGCCCTTTCGCCCCGGCCTTTGCCAAACAGGTTGCCCAGGGTAAGGGGCGAAAACTTGAACGAATAGCTGTTGCACACCACAAAAAACCTGTTTTTATCGAGTATGGCGTTCACGCCATCAATGAGTTCCCCAATTTGGTCTTCGAGCACAAAACGCTCACCGCCTGGCCCCATGCCGTAGTTGGGCGGGTCCAGGACGATGCCTTGGTATTTGTTTCCCCTTTTATACTCGCGGTGGACAAACTTGATGGCATCTTCAAGAAGCCAGCGAATGTTTTCCAGCTTGTTGATTTCCATGTTGTTCTTAGCCCAAGCCACTATTTGCTTCAGTCCTTCTAGGTGCACCACATCAGCCCCCCCGGCCTTGGCCGCCAGAGAGGCTGCCCCTGTATAGGCAAAGAGGTTGAGCACCTTGGCACCCTTGATAGCCCTGGCCGATTGGAAAATATAATCCCAGTGGGCGGCTTGTTCGGGAAACAGTCCCACGTGCTTGTAGCCCGTGAGTTTGAGCAAAAAGCTCATGCTGAGCACAGATGACCTGTACTGCATGCGCCAGGTGGACTGGCTGCCATTCACTTGTTCCCATTTACCCTGTTCATCGCTGCCCACAAACCGGGCGTGGGCTACCTGCCGCCAGGCCTCAGCCGTGAGTTGGGGCGACCAAACGGCTTGTTTTTCGGGCCGTATCAACGTTTGCTGGCCAAAACGCTCCAACTTCTCGCCATTTCCGCAGTCCAGCAATTGGTATTCGGTAAAGGCAGAAGGGCTTAAAACCTTATAGTTCATTTAGTTGATTTGTCAAGGATAGTGATAGAATCCGAGGCCTGTCTTGCGCCCAAGGTGTCCGGCCTGCACCTTTTGCTCTTGGATGCGGCTGGGCCTAAACTTAGGGTCGTAATGAAAAGCCTTATACAAAGTGGAGGTAACGGCAAAATTGGTGTCCATGCCTATGAGGTCCATGAGCTTAAAAGGGCCCATTTTAAAACCCGATGCTTCCATGACCCTATCTATAGATTCTAAGTCGGCCACTCCCTCTTCCAGCAGTTTAAGTGCTTCCACATAGTAATGACGGGCCACCCGGTTAACAATAAAGCCTGGCGAATCATTGGCCATAACGGGTTTTTTGCCCAATTTGAGCGCCAGTTGGCAGCAGGTATCGGCCACATCAGTACGGGTGGCCAGGCCAGAAATGACCTCTACCAACTTCATGATATGTGCGGGATTGAAGAAATGCATGCCCACCAGCCGCCCGGGCAGCGGCACCATGGCCCCTAACTGGGTAATGGGAATGGTAGAAGTATTGGTGGCGAAAACGGTATCTTGATGGTTCTGCAGGTGCAGCGCATTAAAAAGGTCTGCTTTGGCCTGAAGGTCTTCCACTATGGCTTCAAGCACCAAATGGGCTTTTACACTGCCAAATTCGGTAGAGAAACGGAGGTTGTCCAAGGTTTGTTGGGCAATATGGGGTTTCATCTTACCTATTTCCACAGACTTGTCCAAGTTGGCGGTAATGCTGGCCCTGGCCTTGTCAACGGCCTGTTGGCCAATGTCAAACAAAAGGGTTGGGTAACCAGCTTGCGCAAAAACCTGGGCTATGCCAGAACCCATGGTGCCGGCGCCCACTACGGCTACCGATGCTATATCATTAATTTCCATAAGGTTGTTGCTATGGGCGACAAAGATAGAGGGTAGGCCTTAGAGACCAAAGGCCCGTTCCATCTTCAAACGGTCAGGCACCGCAGCGGGATCCACCCGGTTGAGCACAAATCGGTACAATAGCTTGTAGTTTCGCCAGTAGGGGGTAAGAAACACGAAACCACGGCCTTCTTTTAGCTTGATCATAAGGCCCTTGCGGATGGATGTCAGCTCCACGCGTTCTATGTCTTCTATATTGAAAGACAGGCGGCGACGAAACACATTTCTATACACAAACTTTCCTTCGTAGTGCACGAACAACTTCTTGTTGAACGAATTGGCCAAGAAGTAATAGTTGATTACCCATACAAATCCATTGGCCAACACCAGGAGGGGTTTCCAGTACACTATGGACAGTGTAAGCAGTACCAGCAAGACATTGCTCAGCCAAATAAAGACAAACTTATATCGGCGGGAGTAGGTGTATTCCTTAACCGATTGCTCCCTCATTAGAGTGCGGCGAATTGGTTGAGGAAACGTATATCGTTTTCATAAAACACCCTGATATCGGCTATGCCGTAGCGGAGCATGGCAAGGCGCTCCACACCAATGCCAAAGGCAAAACCGGTGTATAGCTCGGGGTCCACCCCGCAATTTGACAGCACGGCGGGGTCCACCAATCCGCAGCCCATAATCTCCATCCAGCCTTGTTTTCCATTCCTTACCCAAGCTATGTCCATTTCGGCAGAAGGCTCAGTGAAAGGAAAATAGGAAGGTCGGAGCCTAAAGTCGGTGCCCTTGCCAAAAAAAGCATTCACAAAGTGGTACAGCACCTGTTTCAGGTCGGCAAAACTCACCCCTTGGTCCACATAGAGCCCTTCTACCTGGTGGAAGAAAGGGGAATGGGTGGCATCACTATCGCGGCGGAACACCATGCCTGGGGAGATGGTGCGCACGGGCAAGACCCCTTTGAGCAGTTCTTGTACCTGGACGCCAGATGTGTGGGTCCTAAGCAAATAGCCAGGCATATTGTCCACGAAAAAAGTATCCTGCATGTCGCGGGCAGGGTGGTTTTGGGGAAAGTTTAGGGCGGTAAAATTGGTCCACTCGTCCACTATTTCGGGGCCTGTAGAAACGGTAAAACCCAGACGGGCAAAAATATCAATGACCTCATTGGTGACCAGGGTTAGGGGATGTTGGCAGCCATGGGGCTTGAATGCAGGCGGCAAGCCCAAGTCCATGGATTCTAGCGACTTGACATTTGAACGTGATTCGTGGTCCTGGGCAGCCTGGGCCACTATGGCATTTACCTGGTTTTTAAGGTCGTTGATTTGAGCCCCGGCCAGCCTTTTGGCCTCTCCATCCAGGTTTTTAAGTTCGGCATATAGGGCAGCAACAATTCCCTTCTTGCCCAAATACTTGACCCTGAAGGCTTCCAGTTCTTGTAAATTGGATATTTGTTCTTGTGCCAGGCCGGCTAGGAGTTGGTCTATCTGTGTGGTAAACATGTGGGGTAGGATACAACTATTTTGCAGCGGGGGCCGTTAGCCCGGGTTAGACAAAAAAAATGTACTTTCGCGCCTTCAAAATTACTTTAGATTTGATAGCAAGCGCCACTACGGATTGTTGTTTACCATTTGATGAAACATACCGCTTGCGCCCGTCGATCTTAAGGTAGCTATCCTCCACTCCCCTTCACATCAAATTTAAAAAAGCTTTTGTTGCATGAGACAGCTTAAGATAAGCAAGCAGTTTACCAACAGGGAAAACAAGTCGCTGGACAAGTACCTGAACGAGATTTCAAAAGTGGAAATGATTACCCCCCAGGAGGAGGTAGAACTGGCAAAACGGATAAAGGATGGCGACCAACTGGCACTTGAGCGCTTGGTAAATGCCAACCTGAGGTTTGTGGTATCGGTGGCCAAACAGTACCAGAATCAAGGCCTTACCTTGGGCGACCTAATAAACGAGGGCAACCTGGGTTTAATAAAGGCAGCACAGCGGTTTGACGAAACGCGGGGCTTTAAGTTCATATCGTACGCGGTGTGGTGGATTAGGCAGTCAATCCTGCAGGCCCTGGCCGACCAATCGCGCTTGGTGAGGCTACCGCTCAATAAAGTGGGCTCACTGAGCAAGATAGGGGCAGCCGCCGCAGCACTTGAGCAACTCCACGAGCGAGAGGCCACCACCCGCGAAATTGCCGAAAGGCTAGAAATGCCTCAAGAAGAGATAGAAACCACGCTTTCTACCTCATCTAGGCACGTATCTATTGATGCACCGATAAATGAGGACGAGGATGCGAGCCTGCTCACCCTGCTGCCCAACGACCAAGAGCCCAATCCAGATACCGCCCTTCTGCATGAGTCACTCCAACGTGAAATAGCACGGGTGATGAGCATATTGTCAGAAAAAGAGCGGGAGATACTGCGCCTTCATTTTGGCCTGGACGGCAACATACCGCACTCCTATGAAGACATAAGCGAAAAGGTGAACCTAACCCGCGAGCGGGTGCGACAGATAAAGGAGAAAGCGCTGAGGAAACTGAGAAAATCGAGTAAAAGCAGGTTGCTCAAGACATATTTAGGATAGGGCAAATGCCACAGAAACAAAGCCCTGGCACTGTCTGGGGCTTTTTTTTGTGCCCAGTTTGAGCACTGGGCAAGAAGGTTTTACCAATTTCACTTTGCCCAGGGGGCAAAAAAGGGTGAAAGCCCGTGTGCAGAAAGACAATAGCGCGGCCGGGAGGCAAGCATGGATGCGCGAGGCGTTTCTTTGCGGGGCAAACCCTGACTGATGGTAAGGCCCCACCCCGATGACATTTTTAAGATGGTACATGCCAAAATACTGGCATATAATAATATAGGACTTATACGATTAGAGCATGAGCTACTGGCCGACACGGAGCTGTACGGCAAGGCTGGGGTGCTCCACTCGGTGGCCTTGGTATCACTTATTATGGATTTGGAAGATGAAATCCTGACCCGCTATGGCAAGGTGGTGGTAATAGGCGACCAAAAGATTTTTAGCCGGGCACAATCACCGTTTAAGAACGTTTCCCTCTTGTCAAATTACTTAATAGAGTTGATAGACCATGGATAGACATGTGGTGGTAACGGGGTGCAGCCGTGGTCTAGGGCTAGCCATATGCCAGCACCATGTAGGCCTGGGCCACCGGGTATGGGGCATAAGCCGGTATAAGCCGGCGTGGGAACACCCCCGCTTTATACACCACGCGGCAGACCTGACCCAAGAGGCGTCACTACAGCAAGCCTTTGTGGGCATAAAGGCACAAGCCAAAGCCATACAGGTGCTTATAAACAATGCGGGCGCGGCCAGGATGAACTACCTACTGGTGCTGGGCAAGGGAGAGGTGGAAGATAGTTTTGCCCTTAACGCCGTGGCCCCCATAGCCTGCCTTAGGGTGTTTGCAAGGCTTATGGTGGGTGGTGGCGGACATGTGGTGAACATAAGCAGCATCGCAGCAGCGGCCAATTTTGCGGGCACGGTGGGGTATGCCGCAGCAAAGGCAGCACTGGACAAGGTAACTAAACTGGCGGCCATGGAGTTGGCCTCTTATATGGTGATGGTAAACGGGGTATCGCTGCCCCCCATGGAGATGGGCCTGGGCGAGCACATGCGGGAAGAAGATAGGCAAAAAGGTTTGGAAAAGACGGTGCTGGGGCGCAGTATAGGCCTGGATGAGGTGCTTCACTGTATAGACTTCCTATGTGCACCTGCCAACACCTACCTGAGCGGTGAAACCCTGCACCTAGGGGGTTTGGTGTAATCCGGAGAATGGTTGCTCCAGTTTTTATGTGCGCAATGATAAGAACCACCCATTTTACCCCACCATTGGCCGTTTTGAATAGTAACGATCAATTTTTTGTGAAGCACAGTGATAAGGCTATAGCAACAGTACATTTGCCTTTGTTGTCTTAAAAATTAGCAATGAATGAGCCTCATAGACCAAACGTTCTCCCCAATTATTGAACAATGGGCTTGCAGCTTATGCACTGCGGGTTTAGCAAAAGACCTACCCAAGGATTAGCTTACAACAAATATTAATAATTTAACAAACACATTATGAAGACCGTAAAAAACATCTTGGCGCTTCTAACCCTAGGAGTTGCCGTTACCTGGATTGGTTCATGCAAAAAAGAAAAGGAACCCACGGTAGAAACCATAGCCCTTAGCGACATAAAGGGCAACTCTGCCAAAAGCGGGGGAACGGTAACCGATGATGGGGGAAGTGACATTACAGCCCGCGGTGTGTGCTGGAGCACGCTGACTGGGCCAAACATCAATAATTCGCTTACCACGAACGGCACCGGTACCGGAAGTTTTGTCTCCGAAATTTCAGGCCTGGATATTGGGACAAAATACTATCTAAGGGCCTATGCCACCAATGAAGTAGGCACTGGCTATGGGAATGAAATAGAGTTTACCACCTTAAGCCATATAGAAATTTCCGTAGGATCTACCACGTACATGATGCATGAGGATGCCGTTGTTACCAGCGACTGGGGGCCGCAAGCGGAAACGGGTGCCACCTCTTTTACTGACGGAAAATCGAATACGGATAAACTGGCAGGGCTGTCCGCGCCAAGTGCCGCGAAAAAATGTTCCGAGTTGACCACCCTGGGTTTTACCGATTGGTATTTGCCGGGAATCACTGAGATAGAAGAAATCTATGCGGCTGATAGCCTAAACCTTCCTACCGGGCGTGCTGATCTTTGGTCAAGTACTGAGGGTTCCGACCAGTCGGCGTATTACCTTGAATTTGACTATCCCTGGAGCTTCGTGCCCATTGGCATAGAAGGAGCCAAGGAAGATTCAATGAAAGGCATGTGCGTAAGAATCAAGGATTAGGAAAAGCCAGCTTGCCCTAACAATAAGCCGCTCATAGGTAAGATCGATGTATCTTACTTCTGGGCGGTTTTTTTTATGCTATACCCTGTGGAGAGAAATAGGAGTTGTGCAATCGTTTGCCTTTTCCATGTCTTTCCATGTCTTTTTCACGCAAAGCACGCCAAGAATCCGCAGAGCTCGCTAAGACCTTGTGGACCATTGTGTGAATCCCCTTTGCGGTCCTTTCTTGGGTTTCATTCTTTTCTAGTCTTTTCACGCAAAGCACGCCAAGAATCCGTAGAGCTCGCTAAGACCTTGTGGGCCATTGTGTGAATCCCCTTTGCGGTCTTTGCGTGAACTTCCCTTTGCGGTCTTTGCGTGAATTCATGCTATTCTCCCCCCACTTTTTTAAGCAGGTAGGGGCTGGGCAATTCTTTAAGCACCCGCAGTTGCACAGGCATATGGCTGGGCGGCAACAATTTAATGCAGTGTTGCCTTACTAATGCCTTAACTAGCTCATATTCTATGTTTTGCCTGAGCACTATGTCCAAACCCACAGCTTGGCCCAGGAGCTCATTATCCACCGCATATGCCCTGCACTGTCCCACCCAGTCCAACAGGGCGATGGCTGCTTCGATTTCCCCTGCCAGCACCTTCTCGCCACCCACCACCATGCGGTCTTCCCGTCGGTGGTCAAATACCAATCCCTCCGACGTTTCCATGGCAAAATCTCCTGTCTCCCACCACACATTGCGCACCGGTACAGGCGGTTTTCCGTGGTCTTGTATGCAATGCAGCGACAAGGGCTTTCGTACGAACAAGGCACCCTGGCGCACTTTGTAGCTTCCTGCATCCCTAAAAGAGATAGCCCTAGGGTTACTCGCCGAGCGGGTCAAGGCCGTGCCCAACTCGGTGGAAGCGTAGCGGTTATACACCCTAACCCCGGGAAAACGTGCTTCAAATTGTTTGAGCACATGGGACGGACAGGCATCGGCACCCAGATAGACCCTTTCTAGGGCCGGCAGGTCGCTGCCACGTAGCCCCGACAGCAAGAGGCTACCCAACAGGCTTGGAGAGGCCAACAGGGTATCCATAGCATGGGCTGCCAGGCACTCCACTATGTCGCTCACAGATATGGATTGAGGCACATGCACCGTATTGCCGTGATATAAGCTGCGCAACAGGGCATCAACCCCCGATATGTGGTGCAGCGGAAAATACACAAGCACCTGCCGGCCAATGAAATATGGCTGGTAGGTGCGGAGAAACGGAATGGCATGGTGGTACACCAACCGGCGGTGGCCAGAGGTGCCTGAGGTAAACAAGGCCAGGAAGGACCCTTGTCCCGCCAGTGTATCCTGCCCTTTCAGGGGCTTGGCGGTATAGCCCTCCCTCTGGGGCTGTAGAAAAGTTTGCCAGTGTCCGGAGTCATTGCCCAGCCAGCCAAGTGCCCCAGGCCCATGTACCGGCACCACCGAGCAACCCTGGGTAAGCAAGAAATAAAACCATGGGAATGCGGTCATCACAGCGCTGACATCAAGCACTACCCCGCCATTTGGCCATTGTTGGTGCGGCCCCACGGCCGATTGGGCTTCTTGCCATTGAAAAAATTCACCGAAAGTGACCACTTCCCCGGCCTGGCACAGGAACGGGCGGTTCCAAATGGATGTAAAAAAATCTGGGGTATGACCAGTCACGTGCAAGTGGGCAAATTAAAAATGGTTTGCCTTAGGGCTTGACCCACCATTATGGGTAGTTCCTAAATTTCGGCTTGAATTGGCATTTCACTTTTCGCTTTTGCAATTTCCCGCCACTTTCATCATAAATATATCTTACTTGCCTGTGATACAAAAAATTATAGTTCTCCTTAAATATAATTGCCCCCATATTGTCATACATCTTGCTGCGCTTGCCCATCACTATCTCACAGCCATCGCGCAGTTTTGACGACTTTCGGGTCTTTTCCTTAACCACTTCTGCACCATCGTAATAGCTCAATTTTTTCTGTCGCTGCCTATAGATATTGTCGTCTATGTAAAACCGCTTATCCAGGGTTATGGCAGCGGTAAGCGTATCAGGCCCGCTGGCTACGGCAAGGGTATCCGTTCCCGAAGTATCGGGCGGGGCATTGTCAGGGTTTACAGCCAGCGTGACCACCGGCAAAAATTCCGTAAACTCCACTATCGATTTCCTTCTTGACTTATAGGTAAACAAGGTTTTGCCGCTAATAGACCCATCAAAATTGTAGTGATAGACGGTGAGGGTGCTGTCCTTATAGCTCCCCTTTTTGCCCCAGGTAAGCGGGGCATAGCAGCCCTGCAGGCCAATAAAAACCAGCGGCAGGAACAACAAAATGAGCATCAATCGGGTCAAGGTGGTGCAAAACTACCTTTCCTCACTCAATGCATCCGTGCCCCGCAGCAGGTCAGGCCTGCGCTGGCGGGTCTTTTCTATGGACTGGGCTAGGCGCCAAGCCTCTATATTGGCCTCATGCCCTGACAGCAGCACATCAGGCACCGAAAGTCCGCAGTAATCGGCAGGGCGGGTATATACAGGTGCATCCAGCAATCCACCCTGATAAGAATCCAGCAGTGCCGAACTCTCATCAGATAACACCCCTGGAATGAGCCGGGCTATGCCGTCCACCAGTACCGCCGCCGGTAGCTCGCCACCGGTCAGCACGTAGTCGCCTATACTGATTTCCAGGTCCATCAAGTGGTCGCGCACGCGCTGGTCCACCCCCTTGTACCGCCCGCAGAGTATGAGCAGGTTGCCACATATAGACAGGGAATTGAGCCTTGCCTGCCCCAACCGTTCCCCGTCTGGTGTCACAAAAATCTTGTGGTCAAAGCGCACCTCCCTTTCCAGGGTCTCTACGCAACGGGCTATGGGCCCTATGCCCATCACCATGCCAGCCCCTCCGCCAAAAGCGTAGTCGTCCACTGGCTTGCGGCTGCCCTTGCCTTCCACATAATCGCGCAGTTGGTGCAAGTGTATCTCCAGCAAGCCCTTTTGCTGTGCCCGTGGCAGCATGCCCTGTGAGAAAAAACCCCTCAGCATATCAGGAAAGATGGTAATGATGTCAATGCGCATAAAAGGCAAAGGTAGCCCTTGAGCACAGGCCCTTGTTATTCTTGCGGCTACAGATTGGCCCCACGGGTTTCATATCTATGGGCCAAAGGGCTATTTTTGCCAAGACTGAACTGTTAAAATACCAATTATATGAGAATCTTTACCCTAATGGCAGTCATGGCACTGCTCAACTCCCCGGCCTGGAGCCAAACACCTATGGCGCGCATCAATGTGGCCAAATCCATATGGTGCGAAAACCAAAAGATAGATTTTGGAAACCAATCGGTTAACTCCGATTCCTTTGTGTGGTACATGGGCGATGGCACCGTGTATTACACAAAAAAAACCAAGCACTCTTACGACATTGACAGCAAACTTGACTCCTTCACCGTGTCATTGGTGGCCATAGACAAAGAAACCAAACAGAAAGACAGCGCTACCCAGCTTATAAAGGTAGAACTGAAGGCCACTGCCCGTTTTGAGTACAAAACCATTTCCATTGTTTGCCTCTTGTACCCTAAGTGCGAGAACTTTGTGAGCCTAGATTGGGATTATGGCGATGGCGAAACCGACATCAAGTACGCCGATTCAATTACCCACACCTACCCGGGTAGCGGCACCTATACCGTGAAACTCATAGCCTATACCGATTTTATGTGCAATGATACCTTTAGCGAAGACATAGTGATTGTAGATTCGTTTGAAAGCGTGGGCGAAACAAACACCTACCAAATGACGCTCTACCCCAATCCCTCAGCGCACTCGGTACTGCGCTTCCAAACGCAAGAAAAAACCCCACTCACATTTTTCCTAAGTGATCAAACAGGGAAGGTAATTTACCAACAAGAACAGACATATCCTATTGGAAGTCATCATATTGAGCTTACTCCATTGTGGCAAGGTGCAGCCAACGGGGTATATTACCTCACCCTGAACAATGGCCAGACGAGTTACGTTATGAAGGCCTATAAATCGGAATGAGAAGAGGAATATTGCTATTGATAGGCTTCACCATAAGCCTCATACCTATAAGCAAGGCCCAGCACACCACGGTGTATGGGCCTTCGGCTTTTAAGTCAACTCCCTTAGCGGCCTTTGTGCCTGGGCTAGGCTCTGATTATACCTGGGAACATCAAGTAGTGCGCATAGCACATGCCGGCAGTGGGGCAGTTAGGCAAAGGCAACAACTCTCCACAGTCCCCGACACGGGCCACTATGTGGCCCTAGGCAGTAGCGGCAAGGCATCGGCGCCCGTTGACCCCGTGGTGATCCAGTCATTTAAGGCAAACGTATATAATGGATATACCCCAGCCGACAATTCGGTGGCTGTGAGCAACGACGGCATCATAGTGAGCGCCATCAATTCAAACATTTACTACTACCGCGCCGATGGCACCGAACTGGGCAACACCACCTTCCTTCGCTTGTCGCGCGATTATTTCTCGAATTTAAAAAGTGGGATGTTTGACCCCCGCGTGATGTACGACCGCAGTACTGACCGGTTTGTGATGGTGATACTCAACGGCCACGAGTCAAGCACATCAGAACTGCTGGTGCTCTTTTCGGTGAGCAACAATCCCATGGATGGTTGGAACGGCTACCTACTGCCCGGCGACATGCTTGAAAAAGACCAGTGGATGGATTACCCCAATATTGCGGTCAACCAGTCCACCCTATTTGTGTCGGTGAACATGTATGACGACAACGGCGACTTTAAGGAGCCGCTGGTAATAGGCATAGAGAAAAAAACGGGATATGCAGGCAATGAGCTAAACTACCAATACTGGCAAGGCCTGATGGCCGATGGAGAACCCGCATTCACCGTGGTGCCCGTGGAACAAGGCAGCCCATGGGGTTTTAGCAACCGGGCACTCTTTACCTGCACGAACGATTATTACAACAATTACTTGGAAATTTATGAATTAAACCCAAGTACCAACGAATTGACCGCCTTTGATGTGGAGGTGATGTACTACGATGTGCCCAATGAGGGCGATCAGCTTGGCACCACCGACCAACTTAACCTGGGCGATAACCGGACCAAACATGCCATAGTGATAGACCAGGTGCTGCACGTGGTGCATACCACAGCTACCATCAATTACCACTCAGCGGTGAACTACTACCGTGTGGACCTAAAAACCCGCAAAGTGGATACAAAAACCCTTCACCGCGATGCCAAAAAAATGGGGCTTTCCTTCCCTACCATTGCCTCGGCTGGCACCACCCCTGGCGACCAGTCGGTAATCATAGCCTTTACCCAATCGAGCAAGGATATTTATCCTGAATTGGCCGTGCTGTCAATAGACCACGAACTGAATGTGGGCAATATGGTGGTGGTGCAAGAAGGCAGCGGCTATGTGGACGTGCTGCGCGACGAGGTAGAGCGATGGGGCGACTATATCACCCTGGCCCGCCGGTACAACACCAATACCTGCTGGCTTTTTGGCCTGGTAGGTGGGCCAAACGGGCGATTTGACAATTATTTGTTTGAAATGTCGCTCAACGGGCAGGTAGGCACAGGCCCTGGCGGTACCCCTACCAAGTCCGCCGTGTATCCCAACCCTGCCGTGGAAGCCACCACCCTAGAGTTTGATCTAAACCAACGGCGCATTTTAACCATAGCCGTGTATGACATGGCAGGCAAACAACTTCAGGTGTTGAGCCATGATGCCTATGGGGCAGGACAACACCGAATCATACTGCACACCAACCAACTACCGCCCGGTCACTATATAATAAAAGTATTTGACCGCGAAGCACTCATAAGCCAAGGGCAATTTGTGAAGCAATAGGCATTCATCCACATGTGGATGGCGAGTAAACAGGTGTAGTACACAGGCCATGGGATAACATGGCCACCTGGCTTTGTGGGGCCCCAATAACTTGGCCACCCATGCAGCCTGAGCCATCACCCCAAGCACCCAGTCTATGGCCTAAATGGAAGCCCTTTATCAATGGGTTTAAATCTTATTTAAAACTGGAAAAGGCCCTGTCAAACAATACACTGGACGCCTATCTTGACGACGTGGAGAAATTCTGCCAGTTTCTTGAAATTAGCGAAAAACCCATTATGCCCCAAGCAGTTGACAGTACAACTGCACATATGTTCGTGCAGTGGATACATGAAATGGGTTTTTTGGCCACGTCACAGGCCCGCATTATCAGTGGCATGAAGGCATTCTTTAAGTACCTGGCCATGGAAGAGTTGATAGCCGAAAGCCCCATGAAGTTTGTGGACAGCCCCAGGACCCGCCGAAAACTACCCACGGTGCTGAGCCAAGATGAAATAGAAAGAATGATAGCCCAGATAGACCGCTCACAACCGGAAGGCGAAAGAAACAGGGCGATTATTGAGTTGTTGTATAGTTGTGGACTGAGGGTAAGCGAGTTGGTGAACCTGGAAATAGCCAATGTACACTTTGATGATGAGTTTTTGCAGGTAATAGGCAAGGGCAACAAGGAGCGGCTGGTGCCCATGGGGTCGGTGGCACTGGCCCAGGCACGCCTATACTATGACCATATACGGCGGCAGCAGGTAGCCCAAAACGGGCATTCGCATATTTTCTTTCTGAACCGAAGGGGCCAAAAACTAAGCAGGGTTATGATTTTCAACATAGTAAAAGAGTTAACGGAAAAGGCCGGGATAGGCAAAACAGTAAGTCCGCACACCTTCAGGCATTCGTTTGCCACGCATTTGGTAGAAGGTGGGGCCGACCTAAGGGCCGTACAAGACATGCTGGGCCACGAAAGCATCACCACCACCGAGATCTATACCCATTTAGACCGAAGCCACCTGCGACAGGTATTGGAGCGGCACCATCCCCGGTATCAAATAGCGGGATAAACGGCACCTACTCTCCGCCGGGGCATGCCCAGGGGAACAGGCTAGCACAACAAAGCCCGGCCAATGGCCGGGCTTTATCGTTGTTAATAATTGAATTACAATTTCTTAGTTCTTGATTACCCTTCGGGTAAACAGCGGCGAACCATTTGAAGAGGCATCCAAGATATACATACCCTTTGGCAGGGCCGAAAGGTCTAAGCCATTTTGCACATTGGCAAACGACAGTACCCTGGTACCCACCAAATTATACACTTCTACACTTACAGAAGCGGTAGCGCCGTCTATGAACACCTTGCCGCTGGTGGGGTTGGGGTACACACGCAACCCGTCGTTCAGTTGGCCAGCCACCGACACGGGAAGCACTACATCGGCGCGGCTGCGCGGGAACAGTTGGTAACCACCATCAAATGGAAGGGTTCCGTCAAACTGGCCTCCAATGCCAATAAGGTCAAAGGTGGATTTGGGTGCCCACATGCCCGGTATATCGGTATCGCTGTCCACCCGCAGTGCGAAGTTGTTGGCCCCCTGGGCAAAAGTGGCGTTAAAAGAGCCCGACTGTTTCCACTGCATGGTATCTACCAATTGCACCTTTTCAAATTTAATTAACTTAGATTCAGCGGTTTCATCAAGTGTATCTACTACCACTGGCTCTATGAGCAAGCCGGTGGCGTGCACTATGATGGTATCTATAAAATCTATTTCGGCCAAACCATTGTACTGGCGCAGGGTGCCAAGCACCTCTATGCTGTCGCCAAAGGCAAAGTTGCCATACCCATAATCGGTGCCGCTGCCGTAGAGGGTTATGCCCCAACCTGCACTCTGCATGGAAATCTGTATGCCACTGCCATTAAACGAGGCTCCTGTATTTACTACACCACGGGTGCGCACCACCCTTCCCAGGTACAATGGGTTGCCAGAGCTATCGTTTTGGCGGACCTGCGCTATGGTAAGGTCATATTCCGAAAGGTTTATGTCCATCATGTTTCTGGGCAGAATCTGGTATCCTTCAAATCTGGGCACTTGGCTGTCAAATTGGCCACCAACACCTGTGAGGCTAAAGGCTACGCCAGGGGCGGGCTGTCCGTCTATATCGGTGTCGCTGTCTATGCGCATCACAAAGGTGTCAACCCCGTTGGTGATGTCCACGTTAAACGAACCCGATGATTTCCACTGGCCCGGATCTACCAGTACTAAGTCTTTGATGGTAATGAGAAGTGATTCAGTGGACTCATCAAGTGTGGTAACCACTTTGGATACCACCGGATTGCCACTAGAAATTACGGCAAATGAATCGGCGCTGCCAAACTGGGCCAACCCGTTGTACTGGCTAACAGTGCCAAGGATAATGATGCTGTCGCCCACCTGGGGCGTATATCCCGGCTGCGAAAAGAACATACCCATGCCATGCCCGCCCGACTGAAAATGAATGTTTAGGGACGAGGCATTGAAGCTGGTGGCCGTGTTTACTATGCCACCGCTCCACACCTTTTTGCCGCTGTAGAGTATGGCGCCCGTGGAGTCGGTCTCCCGCAGTTTAGCTATGCTTACCCAAGGGTACTCATCATCCATGATGGTGACGGCGGCTGTATCAAGCCCGCCTGATGCATTGGCGCCCTGTACCTCCAGTATTAGGCTAAACATCAGGTCGCCTTGATAAATGGGATTGTCCATAATGCCCACTTCTACGGTATCAATCAGGCTGGTATGCGTAAAAATCAGTACCGTATCGTCAAACGTGTAGTGGGTATTAATGGCTGCCGTTCCGTCCTCGGTCCATACATGTACGCGCACCGTATCATTGGGCGACACGGTATCTACCGAAACCACGGCTGCCAAACCCGCTCCAGCCTCGCCTACCGAATAGGCAGAACGGTCAAAGTCAACCAAGCCCTGGGCTGAAGTAGATTTCATACAATCTGAGGTGTGGCTGCCGAAATAGGAAAACTCATCCTGTGCATACACATCCCACTGGGTAGCACCCACTTTCCAGCGTGGCGTGCCGGCCTTAACCGACTCAGCGCGCACCAGTGTGTACTCACTGGTAGCACCGGTGCCCACTTTCCAATTGGTGCCGGGGTCTTGGCCCACAATACCTATCACATCAAGGGTATCAATGGACATACCGTTTACCTTGCCCAGCACCACGGCATCGTCGCCGTTATAGAAAGTTACCGAGTGTGTGGTATCGGCAAAAGCCTTAATGGTGGCATTGGCCGATGAGTTTACGATATGGTAAGTAGCGCCCGAAGCCAGTTTCCCTTTGAGTGCCAGGGTGTAAGAAGGATTGGTGCTGCCATTTGAAAACAAGGCCACCACATACCCTGTCAGGTCAATGGTGCCTTTTGATGGGTTAAAAATTTCAAGTCCTTTGTTGTTGCTCGATCCTTCAATGTATTCGGAGAAAAACAGGTCTGAACAATCGGTCTGGGCATGGGCCGCAGAAAAGACCAACAAAGCCAACAATGTGGTAAACAAATGCTTCATGGTAAGAGTAGTGATTAATTGGCCGCAAAAGTAGGGACTGCCCATAAGGTGCGCTTCCCTATGCAGCGGAGTTTACAATAGCTTCACGATATTCGCCCAACCACTCCCTGCCAGCGGCTTACCATGAAACCCCACATACGCTTAGTAAAGCGCCGTACCCTGTTATGGACATTGTTGGTACTGTTCTCCTTGGTATTAGGGGCCTATGTTACCATAGGGTTCTATGCCTATAAATACACCTACAGCAGCATGGAAGAACTGCCCTACAACCGGGTAGGCCTGGTGCTGGGCACCAGCAAAAAGGTGGCTAATGGGCGGGCAAACATGTATTTTACAAACAGAATAGCGGCTGCGGCGGCACTCTACCAACTGGGCAAAATAGACTATATACTGGTAAGCGGCGATAACCGGCAGGTGACCTACAATGAGCCTCGCGATATGCTGAATGCCCTACTCGAGGCGGGGATACCCCGTGAGCGGATAGTACTTGACTACGCGGGCTTTCGCACACTAGACTCCATAGTGCGCTGCAAGGAAGTATTTGGGCAGGATACCTATACCATTATATCACAACGCTTTCACAATGAAAGGGCGGTTTTTTTAGCCCATGCCCACGGCATAAACGCCATAGCCTACAATGCCCGCGATGTGGAACGGCACAACGGCTTGAAAACCCGGATACGTGAAGTTTTTGCCCGCTCCAAAGTATTCATAGACTTGCTAATAGAAAAGAAGCCGAAGTTTCTGGGCGAAAGTGTGCCCATAGGTGAGTAATGCCCGTGCCATGGGGTTGGCCTATGGGCCCATTGTACATTTGTGAAAACCTACCAAAGGAAGCCCTTTCATGGAATATACCATTGATGCCATTCAACACATTGACTTAAAGAAAATACATGCGCCACGGGGAACGGAACTGCACTGTAAAGGCTGGCAGCAAGAAGCGGCCTTTAGGATGCTGCTCAATAACCTGGATGCCGAAAACGCCGAACGGCCAGAAGACTTGGTGGTATATGGCGGATCGGGCAAGGCGGCGCGCAATAAACAGGCACTCATAGACATACTCCTAGCCCTAAAGCAACTGGGCGATGAGGAGACCCTGCTGGTACAGTCGGGAAAAGCGGTGGGTATATTGCCAAGCCACGCCAATGCCCCCAGGGTGCTTATTAGCAATTCGATGCTGGTACCTCACTGGGCCACGTTCGACAATTTTCTGGCCCTGGAAAAGAAAGGGCTCACCATGTACGGCCAAATGACTGCGGGTTCGTGGATATACATAGGCTCACAAGGAATAGTGCAGGGCACCTATGAGACCTTTGGGGAGGCCGCGCGGCAGCATTTTGGCGGCAGCCTTGCCGGAACCCTAAGCGTAACTGCCGGTTTGGGCGGCATGGGCGGGGCGCAACCCCTGGCCGTAACCATGAACCATGGCGTATGCCTGGTGGCTGAAGTAGAGGCCTGGCGGATAAAACGGCGCATAGACACCCGCTACCTTGATGAATGGCATGAGGGCTTGGACAAGGCCATAAACGCCGCCCTGGATGCCAAGGCCAAAAGTCAAGCCCGGTCAGTAGCCTACCACGGCAACATAGTGGACTTGCTGGAGCGGCTTATGGAAAGGGGCATTTGCCCTGACCTGCTCACCGACCAGACATCAGCCCACGACCCGCTCAATGGATACCTGCCCCAGGGACTAGACCCGGCCCAGGGCACCCTGCTGCGCAATTCGCAACCCGATGAATACATGAAACTGGCCCGTGCCAGCATGGCCAAACACGTGCGGCTGATGCTTGAGCTCAAAAAACGGGGGGCCATCACATTTGACTATGGCAATAACCTGCGGGGCAGGGCACTGGAAGAAGGGGTGGAAAACGCGTTTGACTTTCCGGGCTTTGTGCCGGCCTATATACGACCGCTGTTTTGTGAGGGCAAAGGCCCTTTTAGGTGGGTGGCCCTTTCAGGCGATCCAGAAGATATTTATGAAACTGACCGGACCATCCTATCGCTGTTTCCTGATAACGAGGGGCTGGCACGGTGGATCCATATGGCGCAGGAACGCATAGCCTTTCAGGGCTTGCCGGCACGCATTTGCTGGCTGGCCCAGGGCGAGAGACAAAAAGCCGCCCTGGCTTTCAACGAATTGGTAAGGACAGGTAAGGTGAAGGCACCCATAGTGATAGGCCGCGACCATTTAGATACCGGATCGGTGGCTTCGCCCAACAGGGAAACTGAGGGGATGAAAGATGGCAGCGATGCCATAGCCGACTGGCCCATACTGAATGCCCTGATCAATACTGCTGGTGGGGCCACTTGGGTATCGGTACATCACGGTGGCGGGGTAGGCATAGGCTACAGCCTGCACGCCGGGGTGGTAATAGTGGCCGATGGGACTGCCGAGGCAGCCGCTCGCTTGGCCCGTGTGTTGCACAACGACCCCGCAATGGGCGTAATAAGGCATGCCGATGCTGGATATGAGCTGGCAGAAGAAACAGCCAAGCGGCATGGGCTAGACCTAAACCAAAGAATAAAATCGAATGGATAAGAGCTATTTAACTCAAAACATTTTAGGTTTCCACCGACAGGCTGGAAGCCACGCGGGATCATGATTAAAGACCTAAGGTTACTGGCTGCCAAAACAATTCGCCATAGTGGCTATACGGGAGGTGGCTGTTACGGTTCACCTTGGTGACTTGATCGAAACACACGCTCATGGTGGCACCGGCAACCCCCTTTGAGTTTGCCCCTTTAATAGCGGTCCGGGATTGGTGTACGATGTTTATTATTTTCGAAGCCTATTGCGCCTTAACAGGTCTGGGCAATAGGTACTACGGCGGCAATAAAACAGAAAAGCCCCTCAAAAAGAAATATGACCAAGTACAATCCAAAAATCCATCGACGAAGGTCCATACGCCTAAAAGGCTACGATTATTCGCAGGCAGGATTGTATTTTATAACAATATGTTGTCAGGATAGGATTTGGCGTTTCGGGAAAATTGAAAACGGCAAAATGATTTTGAACCAATATGGGGACATTGCCCAAAACGAATGGGCAAAATTGGTGGAACGATTTCCAAATATGGAATTGGATGTATTTCAAATAATGCCCGATCACATGCATGGTATTATTTCGTTGAACGATACCCCCATAGGGGCAAGGTTTACCCTTGCCCTAAATAACCCGCAACCCGATATTCAAAACGGGCAACCCGATATTCAAAACCCGCAACCCGATATTCAAAACGGGCAACCCGATATTCAAAACGGGCAACCCGATATTCAAAACCCGCAACCCGATATTCAAAACCCGCAACCCGATATTCAAAACGGGCAACCCGATATTCAAAACGGGCAACCCGATATTCAAAACGGGCAACCGCAAGGGATTGCCCCGACCGTTTCCGACATTGTGGGTGCCTACAAATCATTGGTGGCAAATGCATGTTTGGATATTTATAAACAAAAATGGGCCGGGGTAAACCCTGTACCCAAAATGGGGAAAATTTGGCAACGCAATTATTGGGAACGCATCATACGGGATGAACAATCCTATCAAAACATTTCGAAATATATAATGAACAATCCATCCAAATGGAATGATGATAAATTTTATAAACCATGACCTACGGATACTGTGAGGATAATTCAATAACCAAACCATGATTGATTTGTTTTTCAATCAGTTGGGTAGTGATACGCGGTTGGCGTAGAGCAATGAAGGCTTTGGCTAAGGCAGCACGCTGGGCAGGCTGAACAAAAAAGTTGTGGTGCTCAAAAAGATATTTCTTGAAAATGGAAAACGGTTCAACCCCCAACCTATCCCTACAGGCATATGACCAAGCCACACCAGCCGCCCCAACGGAGAGGCCAGGCCTACGCACACCAAGAAACAAGGGCCGGGCACTGGGCAAACCTCATGGCCTAGCTGCATAATATCTGTATATGAGCGCAATAGGTGAGTTTGATTTGAAATACCCCAAAAAAAGTACCCAGGTTCTCATTGCCCCAATAGGGGTATTTGCCCAGCTGCCTGTCTGGGGTGCTAAAATCAACATTCATGAGAACCATTTACCCATTTATCATGGGGCTGCTCTTGGCCCCTATGCTTTGCCTGGCGCAGCATGCCGACTCCATGCTGCAGCGCCCGGGCCAGATTACTTTCTTTTTCCCATTGGGAACCAATGGATTGGAAGCACCAAACTGTGTAAACACCGTGTCTATCAACCTGATTTCGGGCTACCAGGGTGGCCTTGACGGCGTGGAAATGGCCGGGTTTAGCAACCACCTTAGGTCGCACATGCGGGGCGCCCAGTTGGCCGGATTTGCCAACACTGTGGGTGGCAACGTGTATGGCGCTCAGTTATCGGGATTTGCCAACCTGGCCGTGGGCAATACAAGTGGGCTACAAGCTGCGGGGTTTGCCAACATATCGGCCGGTGAAACAAAGGCTTGGCAAGCTGCGGGGTTTGCCAATCTGGCGGCTGATGGACTCTGGGGGGTGCAGGGGGCGGGGTTTGCCAATATAGCCGTGGGGCCGGTGCAGGGGGCGCAGATAAGCGGATTTGCCAACGTGGCCACCGGGCGCACCGCCGGATACCAGGCGGCAGGTTTTGCCAACGTGGTGACCGACACCCTACTGGGCGGACAGATTTCAGGATTTGCCAATGTTGCACGACTGGTAAAGGGCCATCAGGTGAGCGGGTTTATCAATGTGGCCCAGCGAGTGGACGGGCTCCAGCTGGGCATAGTGAACATAAGTGACACCATAGGCAGCGGCATGGCCATAGGTTTGATCAACCTGTCGGCCAAGGGCTACAAGGCAATGGAAATCAAAACCCACGAAAACCTGTTTGTCACCGCGGCCCTTAAAACGGGTACCACCAAGTTTTACAACGTGTTTACCCTGGGCATGCGGCCTACCAAAGAAGCTTTGCTGTTTAGCTATGGCTATGGGGTGGGCACCAAGCTGCCCCTGGGCAAACGCCTGGCCCTGGATATAGAGGCCAATAGCCACCAGATAGTAGAAAACCACTGGCGATATGACCATTTTTTGATGCTCAACAAGCTGGAATTAAGCGTGTCGGCCAAATTGATGCCCCAAATCGAGTTGTTTGTGGGGCCTACTTTCAACCAATTGTGGTGGTGGGAGCACCGCAGCGGCGAACATCCATATGCCCGGGAAATCATTAAGGTGCCATCATGGGACTACGACTGGGGCCGTACCCAAATGAGTGCCTACGTGGGCGCCCAGGGCGGATTGAGGTTTTCACCTTCATTTAATTGATCATAAGCCATATGAAATCTATCTTTATCTTGTTCATGGCCTTGGTTTTATCTACGGCCTTGTGGGGCCAGTCCCTGCGGCAAACCATTAGGGGCCAGGTGAGCGACATAGACACGCGCCAGCCGCTCATAGGCGCTACCGTGGTGGTATTGGGCTCCAATCCTACCCTGGGCGCGTCAACCGACGCGGAGGGAAACTTTGTGATAGAGCGCGTGCCGGTGGGCCGCATAGACCTGGCGGTGAGCTATATGGGTTATGAAGAGCAGGTTATGCCAAGCCTGGTGCTCACCTCGGCCAAACAACTGGTGGTGCAGGTAGCGCTGCGCGAGTCGGTGGTGAAAATGACCGAGGTGGTGATAGGGGCCAGCACCGATAAGGCTGCCCTAAAAAACGAAATGCTCACCACGAGTGCGCGCACCCTTTCGGTAGAAGAAACCAGCCGGTTTGCGGGTACCTTCAACGATCCTGCCCGCATGGCGGCCAATTTTGCCGGGGTGGCTTCAAACCCTATGGGCAACAATGATATAGTGGTAAGGGGGAACTCCCCGCACGGCATTTGCTGGCGGCTGGAAGGCGTAGAAATACCCAACCCCAACCACTTTGCCGATGAGGGCACCACGGGTGGCCCCATCAACGCGCTCAACAGTGCCATGCTGGCCAACTCGGATTTTCTTACCGGGGCCTTTGCCCCAGAGTATGGCAATGCCTACTCAGGCGTGATGGACATGTGGTTGCGCTCTGGCAATGACCAAAAACGCGAGTATTCCTTTTCGGCCGGGGTGCTGGGGGTGGACCTGACCGCTGAGGGTCCCATAGGCTATGGACAGCAGAAAGGCACCTACTTGGCCAACTACCGCTACTCGAGCCTGGCCATACTTGACAACCTGGACGTGATCAGTTTTGGCGGCATACCCAAGTACCAAGATGCCTCATTCAAGGCGGTGCTGCCGGCGGGCAAGGCGGGCAAGTTTACCCTGGTGGGCCTGGGCGGCTACAGCACCATAAATGACCGCGCCATAGACACCCTGGATGGCGTGGAGACCGAAGTGTTTAGAAACAGCTATTCGGCCTATATGGGCACCCTTATTCTCAAACACGGCATTTCGTTGTCTAAGCACACGTTCCTCCATTCATCGGTTTCCACTTCGGTGAACGGGAGTGCCTATTGGCAGGAGGAGCGGGGCCAAGATGGGGCATTTGTGAGAAACTTTGCCGATGCACTCCACAAAACAGCGCTGCGCGGCCAAGCCATTATAGACCATAAAATCAATGCGTCTAACCAGTTGCGCGGGGGGCTGTACTACACCCACCAACTGTTTGACATGGAGGCCGAGTACTGGGACCAGGGGCTTGAAGCCTGGGTAAAAAACCTGGACGACAAGGGCAATGCCGGTTTGGCACAAGGGTTTGTGTCATGGCGGTACCGGCCCGGGCCCCGGCTTTCCATCGTGCCGGGCCTACACTACACCCATTTCTTGCTCAGTGGCGACCATTCACTGGAGCCCAGGCTGGGCATGCGCTGGCAAGTGGGCAGCACTACCTACCTCACCGGGGGCTACGGCAGGCATACACGTCCGGGTTCGCTGCTCACCTATTTGGCACAATCACAGGAGGGCAGCACCACCACCCAGCCCAATAAGCACCTGCGCATGATGCGGGCCAACCACCTGGTGGCCGGCGTGGAACAGGTACTGGGCAGCCACTACCGCATAAAAGTGGAAGGGTACTACCAGGCGCTGGGCCAGGTGCCGGTATATGCCAATCCCGCCAACCCCGAATCGGCCATAAACAGCTACGACAGCTACACTGCCGAAAAGATGGTGAACGAGGGCACCGGACGCAACTACGGCCTGGAGTTTACCGCCGAGCGGTACATGCACCGGGGGTTTTATATGCTGGCCACGGCATCGGTATTTGAGAGCAAATACACCCCAAAAGATGGAGTGGAACGCAATACTCCCTGGAATACCAACACCATGGCCAACCTGCTTGGGGGCAAGGAGTGGCAACTGAGTCCACAAAAGGGCTCTACCGTGCTGGGCATCAACGCCAAACTGGCATTTATGGGGGGCATACACGTTACCCCCATACTGCTTGACGAGTCAAGGGAACAGGGCCGCACCGTGTGGGACACCAAACACCTATACCAAAACAAGGGAGACGATGTGTTTCAGGCCAATGCGTCAGTATATCTTAGGGTTAACCGGCACCGGGTGAGCCACGAGTTCAAAATTGACGTGCAAAACGTGACCAACAACGGGGCCGTGGTGATGCAGTACTACAACCCCACCACGGGCAGGATAGAATCGGGACGGCAGCTGCCCATGCTGCCCAATATGGTTTATACCTTGCAGTTTTAGCCACTCACATACCAGGAACGGTGCCGGCGGGAAGGAGCCATGTCCATGCCCCCGGCATCCCTTCCTTTTTGGGCGCTTGGTGTTTGTGTTTTTTTTGGGATTTTTATTGGGAAAAAGTGTATCCAGCCCCTTTTCCACCTGGGCTATTCAAATTGTATCCTTCATAAGCCATGCGCTAGGGTGCCAGTGCGCTTTTAGCCAGATGAGAAAAGCCCATGAAAACCCCGGGAGGGGTTTTTTCAATTTTTTTAATGCTTGGCCATGGTGGTAGCAAGTGCCAAACAATGGTCTATGCTTATTAATTCAAACAAAAAATGCCCTATGTTAAACCAGTAGGCCTTATTGTATGCACAAGGCCTACTGGCCCTTTTGATGCCTGCTTTGCTCAGGTAGCCATTGCCCTGGTGGGCGGCCATACTCTTTGGCAAGCCGTAGTTTGAGTGTCGGCTTGCTCGTTGCCCGTTTGTTGTATCGTTTCTATGTCTGTGTTCACCTGTCAAAATGGTTTACCTATTTTCGGTTTTTCTGTCGGTCGTTTTGTTGTTGCACGGTCGTCATTTACACTTGCTGACAACGAAAAAATGTTTGCAAAGGGCGGGATTAAATAGCATTTCCCTTGCCCTACGCACAAAGTTTATAGAAAGCACGAAAGCCCAAATTACGCAAATTAGCCCGCTTTTTCGCAAACATAATGTTGGCTGATGTTTATATTTCACTCGCTATTTGTGCTATTGTCATTGTTAAAATATTTTCAAGATGCAAACGTATATTCTTCTCTTTTGATGAAACATCATCTTTGATAGAAATTACGTGTGGTTTAATTTCAAGTGGTATTGTTGTGTCTGTGTCTTCGTTTGGTAAAATACCTTTATACTCCAAAAATGCACCAATAGCCATAACACTATCATCATAGCCGAAATGATGTAATGTAATTCCTAATTCATATTTCTTGCTGTCAAACTCAATTCCAAATTTGAAGTATGATTTAGGTAATGTTCTATTAAAGTAGTAGTTATGTTTCTTAGCATAACTAACTATTTGTTCGTAGTAATAATGTTGTTTTGTAGTATCATCAGGTCTGCCGCTTCCTATGTATAAAGAAATGCTATCATCAAACTCCATTTCAAGTTTGTGCTTGTACTCATTAAGAAAAAGACTACAATAGTTAAAAACCCGCACTCTATTTTCAGCAAGTGTTCTTTCATATTGTTGCTGTTTTTCTTGCTGCTTTCTTAGAATTTTTTGCTTGAAGATATTTGTTACTTCACTCAAAGACGTATTGCTTACTTCCTTAATGTTAAGGGCTTCTTCAATGTTGCGTTTTTGGATTTCGGCAAAGTAGGCAACTAATTTTTGAGGTTGTCCATTATCTGCTTCTTCCAATGCCTGTATATACTTAATTTTGGCTTCTTCTCTTAAAACCGTAATTGGGAAAAAGTTGTTTTTTATCAAAATCAAACTTGCAATGAGCCTTACCACCCTACCGTTTCCGTCTTGAAACGGGTGTATAGTGGTAAATGCGTGATGTACCCAAGTCGCAATAATTAAAGGATTTATATTTTTTTCTGTGAGGTCGTTGTAAATCTCAATTAATCTATCCATTTCCGCTTCTACGTGTTCAGGCGGACAATACAATACGGTGGTACCGTCTTCTCGTGTAGGGTTATTTTCACGTTCTTTAAATCTTCCTTTTATGAGTGGAATTTTGGTTTTATTTCCAAATTGGTCCCTGCCTTCGGCAAATTCTTGGTGTCTTGTAGTAAGTTGATGCAGTGCAAGGATATAACCTTTGGTCAAAGGTCTATTTTCTTTGACAACATCAAAGATATAATCAACCGCATCTAAGTGGTCTTGTAAATGATTAAATAATGTCTGCTTAGGCACATTCGTGTCTCCGTGACTTAACAAAGAGGATATAAAACCTTCGTTGATTAAAGTTTCTGTAACACCTTTATCAACATCATACATTCTTTCAACAATACCCGTTTCAATGGCGTGTCGTCTTTTTAGACGGTTAATAAATTCTTCATACTCTTTTGAGTTGGCTTGTAAGACTTCTCTACGTGCAAACCAAGAGGGTGTAATATCATCTAACAATGATGTATCACAATTTTTCCAATTGTCGGAAAACGAAATATAATCCCAAAGTCTATGTACTGCCATTTTCGTTATTTTTTGTTTTAATAAATATCAGCCAACGTTTTGCAGCTACCCGAAGGTGGCGATTTCCGAGCACTTCACTGTCAGCCAGGCATAAACTTTGATAGATGAACAAAGCTTGATTTAACCACTGAACCGCCACTTTTGGGTAGCTGCTGTTATAGCCAGTGCTTCTCATTCTTTAAACTTAATTGTGTGTGTAAATAACTCTTTTCTTATATGTTTTTTTGTTTCTTCAGTCATTGCGTAATTGTCTGAAATAAAACACCCTTGACACAAATAAAACATTCTGAAATTATTGTAGTATTGATTGCTGTGCATTGCATCATAAGTATATTTGTTACTAAACGAAAAACTCACTCCATTCAATGGTATAGGTGCTTTCACAAATACAGCTTTAATAAAAGGCAATGAAGGGTAGTCAATATAAATTGTGTCATTATTGTATATAATTGCAAATTGTTTTTTTTCAAAACCAATTGTTGTATACGAGAATGCCTTATGCAAGGTGTCATAAGTTAATTCACTTTCTTTGTCTGATGATAATAAAAGTACTTTTCCACTTTTAAAGGCTTCTGCTGTCAAAAATTCTCCGAAATCTCCTTTTTCTGTCAAGTTGAAAAGTAAAGTCCCACGGAAAGGTGCTGGTTGAGCGTTACCATTCGATATAAACAAAAAAGTTAGTAATAGTGTCAATAAATACTTCATTCGTTTTGTTAAGTTTTAGAATTGTCGTTTCGTTCTCTTAGCATTGGCTATAACATCCGTATATACGCAACTCCACGTGACCTATTGCGTATATATTGACTATGTGCGAAGTGGTTTGAGTTTGGCATATTCAAAGGTAAGCTGTGTCGTACAAACTGTCCAAAGGGCTGCGCAAGGTTTTGTTGTTGATGGATGTAACCCTAGTGTACACTTCCGTTGTCTTGCTGCTGGTATGCCCTAGGGCAGTTTGGATGTAGCCATGCCCCTGCCCGCCTTTGGAATTGCTCATTGCATACGGCCCCCGCCCATCCTTTTGCCTGAACCTTGGCAGCAATCACATAATGGGGGCCCAGGCAAGCGGCCGTTCGCATCGCATCCCTGTTGATCGGGCGTTTATACCTGCATGGACGCCCCCATTCCTACTGGTCTCCAATTTGTCTATAATACTGCTTATCAATACATTAAAGTCCTCAATTGACATCAGAAAATAGGCTTCGCCAGGTCAGTCCCATTTTGCCCCTTTGGCAGGGTGTACTACAGGCTAACTTAGTAAGAAGGCTAAATGTAGCCAAAATTTCACATGGGCTACTGCCATGTCAATTTTTTTCGGCCACAATTGCATCATCTTGAATATGTACCAATTAGGCCCCCCACCAAATCACTTACCCTGTGTGTACTCACCCTATATCGCCCGCCGTAGGGCCATCATATAGCCCAGGTGCAGGCCCTCGTGCGTATTGTTAAAAGCCAGCGCCTCTCCTATGGTGTGCAGGGTATAGCCATAGCTGGTTTCGTACCGGGCAAAAGAGCCAAAATCCTTCAATTCAAGATCGGCGGCCAATTGAATGGGGCTATCGCCAAGCCAGTACAATACCTCCTCCATTTCATCATTGCCCACAGGCCCTTGCGGCACGGTGCCCTTGCGGTATCTCTCTACAAAATGCCCTGGCAACGGAATCTTAAGCCCCGCCAGCCCGTAGGTAAGCAGTTGTTGGGTAGCCACACAGTGGGCAGCATTCCAAATCAAATTGTTGTTCCAGCCCTTAGGAATCCGGTTTACCTGTTCCAAATCCAGCGACAACAACAGGTCAGCAATTCGCCCGCGAGTGATGCGCAGTATAGCCAAAGATTCCTGCAAACTATTCATTTTCTGTTCATTAAAATTAAAATCTCCTTCTGACTTCTACCTTCTGACTTCTACCTTCTGACTTCTACCTTCTACCTTCTACCTTCTACCTTCTCACTTCTACCTTCTACCTTCTACCTTCTACCTTCTACCTTCTACCTTCTCACTTCTACCTTCTGACTTCTACCTTCTCACTTCTACCTTCTGACTTCTACCTTCTACCTTCTACCTTCTACCTTCTACCTTCTCACTTAATCCTCAGCCCAATACTCGCCTCCGGATAACCCACATAGTCATTCCACTGCAGTGTGCTACCGTTCACATGGTCAAGCGGAGCATCCAGCAGGCGCACGCTCACCGCATACCCCAGGTCCAGGTACAGCACCTCCTTAAACGGAAACCACCTAATGCCCGCCTTAGGTTTCGCATACAGATTAATCTGATAGTTGGTAGTGCCCGTTGACTGGTCAAGCACCTGGTAAATTTCAGGCACCAAGTGCAGTCCCAGGTACACCCATTTACGCTCCTTGCTAAAAAAGAACTTGGTAAAAGGCTCAAAGTTCATGGCCCTTAGGGCTTGGTAGCTCCCTGTCACATGCACCTTTCCGCCCTGCACAAAACTGCTAGGGTTGAACGTGGTAAACGAAAAACCGTTTTGCCAGTGGCCCTTTTCAGCCCCTATGGCCCCACCACCACCCTGGTAAAAAAAATACAGTGGCGAAAGCTCAAAGAAATACTGTTTCTGGCACTGTGCCTTTGGCGACCACAACAGCAAGCCCACCCACAAAACCAGGAACAGGCCACCTCTCATACATGCTCGATTCACCGGCCAAAAATACAGAATTGCCCCGCCCTCCTAATCCCACTGCCATAGGCCACACACCTGGCCAATCCCATCCACCCAGTAGCTGCCCTTTAGTATTGGGTAAAAAAAACAATCTGCCCCACACTCCACCCTAGCAACTCAAATTCCACATCCTCTTCATGCACAACATCTTTGGCAGTCTGCCCATGGCCAAACCCTCCTACCTGTGCCCTGCCCCCCTGGCTATCTTGCCGCCTACCTTTCAGGATTTATAGGCATGGTTTTCATATGGTTGTGGCGGTGGCCAGGCCTGTCCAAGCAGTGCGCCCCACCCTCCCACCGCTCACTTCGCCCCATATGCTTTAGCCCTTGGTGGTGAATCCATTGCCCTGCGGGTCCCTTGTCTATACTGCCTTACACAAGGCTTGGCACAGCCATAAGCACCCCCTAATTGCTTCCGGCATCCAGTTAAACCTTGTTAATGGCTAAGATTGAAATCATTGAAATTACATGTTCTGACACGCATTTTGATTTTCTGTTTAATAAAAAGAACTAAATCGCTCCACAAAACACAGGGAGATATTCTCATACTGTTTAAGTTTGAACCATCATAAATTAAACAAATGTCCACTCACGAATTTCAAACCCACGTAATAGCGCTTCAGAGCTTTTTGAAGCCATATGCCCTCCACCTCACCAACGACCTAGAGGACACCAACGACCTACTACAGGAAACCATGTTCAAAGCCCTGAACAACCGGGAAAAATTTGAAGATGGCACCAATATCAAAGCATGGTTGTACACCATAATGAAAAACATTTTCATCAACAACTACCGCCGAAAGGGAAGGCTTAAGGTTTCTCACGACGACACCGAAGAAGGCTTTTTCTTAGACCACGGCCAGCTTCATGAGCCCAACCGCGCCCAGTCAAGTATGATGATGGAAGACCTGGAAAGAGTGGTAGCCAAATTACAGGATGAATACCGCATACCGTTTATGCGCCATTTTGAAGGATATAAGTATCAAGAAATTGCCAATGAACTGGGACTCCCTCTTGGCACCGTAAAAAGCCGCATCTTCCTGGCCCGCCAAGAACTCAAAAGAATGCTTCAACACCTAAACATAACCCATGCAGCAGCCTAAGGCACTAATAGTTGGCTCAGGGCTCGGGGGATTGTCCACCGCACTGCGCCTGGCCCACCTGGGCTATCAGGTACAGGTACTTGAAAAACACCACCAAGCCGGTGGCAGGCTCAACCAGCTTAAAAAAGACGGCTTTACCTGGGACGTTGGCCCATCCTTCTTCTCCATGAGCTATGAGTTCGACGAACTCTTTGATAGCGTGGGCATGAAAAACCCCATTGATTTTCATGAACTTGACCCGCTATACACCGTCAACTTTGCCGGAAAACGCGGTCAATACCGGGTGTACAAGAGCCTGGACAACCTGGCCAGGGAATTCGCCTCAATAGAACCTGATTTCCTCAAAAAACTAGATACCTACCTGGCCAAAGCAAAAGACCTGTTTCACACCACTGAATACCCCATCGTCAAAAACAACTTTGACAATCCCTTTCAGTTCTTCCTCCAATTTACCAAAGTACCTATCAAGTACGTGCCCATGCTTTACCGCAGCATGTGGGACGAGTTAAACCGCCATTTTAAGAGCGAAGAGGTCAAAATCATCTTCTCCCTGGTGGCATTTTTTCTGGGCGCCACCCCTTTTAACACACCGGCCGTGTATAGCTTGCTCAACTATACCGAACTCAAACACAATGGATACTGGAACGTAAAGGGCGGCATGTATCAGATAGTGGACGTGATGATGGCCGAGTTGAAAAAAAGAAACGTGGATTTCTCTTTCCTCACCGAAGTCACCGAAGTACGCTCGAAAAATGGTCAGGTAGTTGGCCTGCGCGACCAGCACGGAAAAATCTGGAAAGCCGATGTATATGTGGTCAATAGCGATGCGGCCGCCTTTAGGGGCCAGGTGCTGGGCCGCCCACAGTTTTCAGAATCCCGCCTTGACCAAAAGAAGTGGACCCTGGCCCCCTTCACCATTTACCTGGGTGTGAATGGCAAAATTGACAACCTGCACCACCACAACTACTTTCTGGGCGAACACTTTAAAGAATACGCCGACGACATCTTCTCCCGTCAAACCAGCCCTGATAGACCCTATTATTATGTGAACGTGCTTTCCAAAATGAACGATACCTGCGCCCCTCAAGGCTGCGAAAACCTCTTCATTTTGTGCCCCGTGCCCGACCTGAGGTACAAATCAAATTGGGACGATGCCAATGCCCTGGCCGACAACATATTAGAAGACCTGGGCAAACGGGTGGGATTTGACATTGGCGGCAATATCCTTTCCAAAACGGTTTGGACGCCAAAGGATTGGGAATCCAAATTCAATCTCTATAAGGGAAGCGGGTTGGGCTTGGCCCATGACCTAAACCAAATAGGCTGGTTCAGGCCCAAGAACCAAGACGAAGTATTTGACAACTTATACTACGTGGGCGCCTCTACCACCCCCGGAACAGGACTGCCCATGGTAGTGGTAAGCTCAAAATTGGTCACCGAACGCATCATCAAAAATCACCAACATGCTAGAACTCTACAACCAGACTTGCAGGCAGTGTAGCCGCATGGTTACCCAGGCATATAGCACCTCGTTTTCTCTGGGTATCAAAAGCCTGGCACCAAAATATCGCCAGCCCGTGTATTCCATCTATGCCTTCGTCCGGTTTGCCGACGAAATAGTGGACACCTTTCACCATGCCGACAAGGCCGCCCTACTCCAAAAGTTCAGGGAGGATACTTTTCAGGCCATTCACCAGGGTATAAGCCTCAATCCGGTGCTGCACGCTTTCCAAGTAGTGGTTCATCGGTACCATATTGATTATGCGCTCATTGATGCCTTCCTCGAAAGCATGGAAATGGACCTTCATTTCCACAGCTACCAAAGCGATGGCTACAACAAATACATTTACGGTTCGGCGGAAGTGGTAGGGCTCATGTGCTTATGGGTATTTGTGGACGGCAATGCCGCCGACTTTGAATCATTGCAATCGCCCGCCCGCAAACTGGGCGCGGCCTTCCAAAAAGTCAATTTCTTGCGCGACATTAAGGACGACGTGGAAGAACGGGGCAGGGTGTATTTCCCCGGTGTCGATTTTGACCGCTTTGACCTGAGCGCCAAGCAGGCCATTGAAGCCGACATAGCCCGCGACTTTGATGATGCCTACACGGGTATTGTCCGTCTGCCCCACGGCTGCCGCAGGGGCGTGTATTTGGCCTACATCTACTACCGGCGTTTGTTTTCCAAAATCAAAGGCCTTAAGCCCGAGGTAATCAAACAAAAACGCGTAAGGGTGGCCAATAGCAAAAAACTCTACCTGCTCATGAAGTCATATGTGCAGTACCAGCTCAACGCCCTGTAATGTACCTGGGAAAATATACCTACCTGGCCATAGACGCCCTCACCATCTTGGCTCCCCTGGCCTTGTCCTTTGACAAGAAGGTGGCGTTCTATAGGTTGCTCAAACCACTTGGGCTCGCCATGCTCCTTACCGCAGCGGTCTTCATTCCTTGGGATGTGTGGTTTACCGAAACCGGGGTATGGGGCTTTAATCCGCAGTACATCACCGGCATACGCCTGTTTAACCTACCTATTGAAGAGTGCCTGTTCTTTATAGTGGTGCCCTATGCCTGTGTTTTTGTCTATGAGTGCGTTAGGGTGTATGCCAATTTTCAAATGGGCCGCCGCCTGGCTCGCGCCCTCACCTTTGCGCTGGCCCTGGGGGCATTGTTAGCCGGCCTTTCCAGTTTGGGCCTGGCCTATCCAAGTACTACCTTCCTCTTGCTTTCCATCGCCTTTGTAGTTCATTTCCTAGTACTTGCCCATCACTCGTTGGCCAATTTCCTGGTAGCCTTTGCCCTGTCCATCATTCCCTTTTCACTGGTCAACGGCGCGCTTACCGCCCTACCCATTGTGTGGTATAACAATGCCGAAACAGTGGGAATCCGCCTCGGAAGCATACCTTTTGAAGATTTATGGTATGGTATGCTACTGATAATGACTAATGTAACAATTTTTGAGCTTTTAAGGCTGAAAATATTCACCTATAATCATCAAACTTTGCACCAATGAAAACCTGGATTTTCGTTACGGCAGGTATCCTGTTTATTGCCGGTGTTGCTTATTCATACCAGAAAAACCAAAATGAAATGGAGAAGTCAATCCATGAATACAAGATAACCTTGATAGACGGTGATGAAATAGCACTGTCAAGTTTTAAGGGAAAGAAAATTTTGTTTGTAAATGTTGCCTCTGAGTGCGGGTTCACGCCACAGTATGCCGAATTGGAAAAACTACACCTCGAACACGGCGACAAACTCGTGGTGATAGGCATGCCGTGCAATCAGTTTGGCGGACAAGAACCTGGCACCCATGAAGAAATCAAGGCCTTCTGCCAGAAAAATTACGGCGTTACTTTCCAAATCACCCAGAAAGTGGAGGTAAAAGGCCCCGGGCAACACCCAGTATTCCGATGGCTCACCCGAAAGGAGCTCAACGGCGTAGAGAGCACCACCGTTAAGTGGAACTTCCAGAAATACATGGTGGACGAAGATGGCGAGTACCTGGAAATGTTCCTGAGTAATGTGAGCCCACTGAGCATTAAGCTCACCGGACTGCTCTAATGCCCACCCTAATCAAAATCTTATTGGTGGTACTGTCATTTGCCGCCATGGAGGCGGTGGCCTGGGCCACCCACAAATACGTGATGCACGGATGGTTATGGTCTTGGCACCGCGATCACCACGTGCATTCCAAGGGATTCTTTGAAAAAAACGACCTCTTCGGCATTTTCTTCAGCCTACTGGCCATGGGCTTCATTTTTAGCGGTCTTTTGGTGCCATATCTCTGGCCCTTGTTTTACATTGGGCTCGGTGTCACGGCCTATGGCATGGCCTACTTTGTGTTTCACGACATCATTGTCCACAAGCGGCTTAAGCACCAATGGCAATTTAAGGGCAGGTATATGCGCCGCATTATCAAGGTCCACAAGGTACACCACAAATACCTTCAAAAGGATGGCGCAGAAGCTTTTGGCTTTTTGTATGCCGGCAAGCATTTCGACCAAGTGGTAGATAAAGAACGCTCCGGCGGCCCCCGCCAGGTAGGAGCCTAAGCCATCATTCCTTCCTCTTCCTTTATCCGTTTCTTTGGCGCATGAAAGTAGCACTGGTGCACTGGAGGCTAGCACATGTAGGTGGTTTGGAAAACCGCCTGCGCCTTTACACGGAGTACTTCCACCAGCGGGGAGATCAAATCACCATTTTCTGCTACAAACAATCGCCCAATTTCCACCTTCATCCTGGGGTAAAAGTGGTGCAGCTAGCCCTGGGAATCATGCCCAAACCATTCAGGTTCTGGTATTTCAACCATCTATTGAGAAAACACTTTGTCCCTAGCCAATTTGATTTTTCGCTTAGCCTACAGCGCACCGGCCAGCAAGTAGCCTGCCTGGCGCCCGGTGACCATCTGGGGTTCTTAAAGGCCCAAGGACGTAGCCCCCGCAACCTATCAGATTTGCTGCAAATCCATTTGGATAGGGACAGTTACAGGGCTTCAAAGGTGATTTACCCCTGCTCTGAGATGGTGGCCCACAACCTGGAAACACTCTACGGCGTGCCCCGCAATAAAATGGTGGTGCTGCCCCCGCCTTTGGCCACCGATCGGTTTAACCGCAACCTCTGGCCCGAACGCCAAGCCCTGCGCCGGCACTATGGCATGTCTGAGCAAAAAACCACCTTCGTCATCGTCTCCACCGCCCACCGACGTAAAGGCATACCGCTCTTATTGAAAGTGTTTAGCCTACTGAAAGACCAACCGGTGGAGCTCAAAATTGCCGGTGCACCTCTTGATCTCCCTCACCTGCCCAACATAACCTACCTTGGCTATGAACCCTGCACGGAGCGTCTATTTACTGCCGCCGATTACACCATTCACCCCGCAGTATATGAACCCTTTGGACAAGTAATTTCTGAAAGCCTGGCCTGTGGGGCCCCGGTCTTGCTCTCTGCCCATACCGGATGGGGCTCAAATTTGCCCACGGGCTACGGCAGGATAGTAAGCGGTTTTGAACCAGTTGTTTGGGCCCAGGCCGTAGTGGATATGGTTAAGGAAAGGTTCTCCATTCCTACCGACTTTGCCCAGATACACGGCCTTACCTTACGCCAGCACATGGACCGTATGTTGGCCCATTACCCCTTCTAGGCCCTGGGTTTTTTCCCTATATAAAGGTATTCTTTGGGGGCCAAGCCATAGTATGTCACCATATCTGGGCTTAAACTGTCCACGGTTTTGTCTTCTACCACCTCAAATCCAGCCTTTGCTATGCGTGCCGCATAGTCATCGCCGTACATGCGCACATGGTCTTTTTGCCCAAATGCCCTTTCACGCTCCCATGGGTCGCTTATGCTGGGGTCTTCTTTCGTCACGGCATAGCTAGGATCCTTGGGCGATTGGAGCATGGCCCATCCACCCGGTTTCAATACGCGCAGTATTTCTGTCATGGCCCGGTGGTCGTCGGTAACATGCTCTAACACATGGTTACAAAACACCACGTCAAAGGTGTTGTCGGCAAAAGGAATATCATGCACATCCATTTTTACGTCGGCCAGGGGCGACTCCAGGTCGCCAGTGGTGTAGGACAGCTCGGGCATGGATTTGAACTTAGCTAAGAAGCACTGCTCCGGAGCTATGTGCAACATCTTGTTGGGGGCACTAAAAAAATTCGTTTTCTCTTTCATATACAGCCACATAAGCCTATGTCTTTCTAGTGATAGGCAGTTTGGGCAAAGCGCATTACTGCGCGACTGGATACCATAGGGCAAGAACTGGCGCAAGCCTGTTTGGCATACGGGGCACCGGTGCCGCTCACCCCGATAAAAAGGCAAGGCCAACACCCTGAACGCATAGCTAAACCGCAATAACCAGGGCCGGGGCACATAGCGCATGAGAAAAGTGATAAACCGTTTCACTATTAAGGTCTGTTGTTAAGGTATAACCGCAAAGGTAGCGGGCTGGCCCACGCCCAGGCTTTCCCAACGCAGCTGGGTAGGTTACGCCAATTCCCTACACCTTTGTTGGTTCAATGCACACCTGCCATGGCCATTCGGATTTTTGTTACCGGGGGAACTTTTGACAAGGAATACAATATGCTCAATGGCACCCTGTATTTTAGGGATACCCACATACAGGAAATCTTGGAGCTGGGCCGGAGCTTGGTTGATGTGCGCATATCAACCCTAATGATGGTTGACAGCCTGGAAATGACCGATATGGACAGGCAGAACATCTTAATGAATTGCCAGGCCTGCCCTGAAGACGGAATCGTGATAACACATGGCACCGACACCATGGCCCAGACCGCCCGCCTGCTCGGCGAAGCCAATTTGCCCAAAACCATTGTGCTCACCGGGGCCATGATTCCCTATAAGTTTGGCAGTTCTGACGGTTTGTTCAACCTGGGAAGCTCGCTGGCTTTTGTGCAAAGCCTGCCCCATGGGGTGTACATAAGCATGAACGGCATGAAATTTAGCTGGGACAACGTGCGCAAAAACAAGGATAAAGGGGTGTTTGAAACCCTGCAACCGTAAGTTTGGACAACTTATTTGGCCCTCCCTCCCTTTCTTTGACCATATGATTGTTAAACCCAGTGGCTTTTCAAAAACAGTTTTCCGGCACGGCCTTTTTAGCTTAGCCCTATTTGGCCTATGGGGCTTTTCGGCCTGTGACGGCGGCAACGGCGATCAGGGCAATATACCATATGTATTTGTCAATCTGCAAATTGACCTTAATGACCCCGCCTATCTTGACCTTAACCCATACGGTGGCTATGTGTATATACCCAACCAGGGCAACCGAGGAGTGGTGGTGTACCACAACTTTGACGATACCTATTCGTGCTATGACCGCTCATGTAGCTACCAGGTAAGCAGCTCATGCGCGCGCCTAGAGGTGGAACCCACCGGCATGCTCTTGCAGTGTGGCCAAACAGAAAACGGCACTTATGTCCCCTGCTGCGGTTCCAAGTTTTTGTGGGACGGTTTTCCGGCCGATGGCCCGGCCCTTTATCCCCTACTGGATTATGCCGTGTATAAAAACGGAAACCTACTCACCATTGCCAATAGGTGATGGCCTAAATGGCAAGGCAATTAAGGCATTACCTGCCAATCGCTCCAAACTATACGGCAACAATTTTTGCAGCATGGGCCATGCCTTGGGTTGATCGTGCATCACCACTATGTCACCTCCCCTGAGCGTATCAATCTTTCGCTGAATGGCGGTTAGCCGCACCTTTGGGTCAAAATCATAGGTTATCAGTGACCACATCACCAATTGAAACCCCATTTTGGCCAACATCCAGGCCGTGGCCGGGCCTATTTTGCCATAAGGCGGCCGAACCAAATGACTGTCTATGTGTTTGGCCGCTTCTTTCACCCCATCCAGCCACTGGCCCCGGGGCGTGTTCCAAGCATTGAGGTGCCGCATGGTATGGTTGCCTACGGCATGGCCTTCACTAATAATACGCTCATAAACAAGTGGATAACGCTCTACATTAGCCCCAACACAAAAAAAGGTTGCCTTGGCATTCCAAGCGGCCAGTTGGTCAAGTACCCAAGGGGTAATTTCAGGGTGCGGCCCATCATCAAAACTTAGGAATATGCCGCTAGCCCCCTCCAAACGCCACCAGCAATGGGGCAAAAACCAAGTACCCGCTATAGGGGCGTGGAAAAAACGCATGGTATCTAGTTAAGGTACGCTTCGGTACATTGTGCGTCCATCCGCACTTCCACGTGTTCCATAATGGTGCTGGCCAACGATATACCAATAAAATCGGGCCTAATGGGGTAGCGCAAATAATCGCGGAAAACCAATACGGCCAATTGTATGGTGGCATGTCCCCTATGCACAAAAGGCAGCATGGCATGCATGAGTGTTTTGCCGGTATAGAGCACATCATCCACCACTACCACGGCATCTCCCGGTGCAGGAGGCAGCTCACCCCGAATTTCCAATGGGCCATCCAGTGGCCTTTCTTTATCCATCTGCAATTTCCATCGCAGCACGGGAATGCTACATCCCACCTGTTCCAAGGTATCGGCCAGTGTATTGGCCAGTGAAAAACCCTTGTCGGCTATGCCCACCAGGATAATTCTTTCTGCCTTGAAATTCTTTTCCCATATCTCAATTGACATCCGGCGCAAAATGGCACCAGCCTTTTCATTGTCAAGGATTTGTTTGGACAACATTGAACAAAGGTATATGGCAAAAAATATTGACCCTTACCATTGGTGCTATTAACGCGCTACTTATATTTGCACCCGCAAATTTCAAAGCCCATGAAAGCCGACAAGCACCCAAAGAACTACCGAGAGGTGATTTTTCAAGACATGACCAATGGACATCAGTTTATGACCCGTTCATGTGTGAATACATCGGAGACCACCAAATGGGAAGATGGAAACGAATACCCCTTGTACAAACTGGAAATCAGCAATACTTCCCACCCCTTCTTTACCGGTAAGAAAATGTTGGTTGACTCTGCCGGAAGGATTGAGAAATTCAACCGAAAGTTCAGAAAAGTCAACCAAAAAGGTTAAACCTCCCCATAGTGGGGAAATAAAAGGACCAAAAGCCCCGAACTTCGGGGCTTTCTTTTTTTATGCCAAAGCCCAACCTCCTATTTGTAGATACCGCGTGGCGCAATAACCTATTGCCGCTCACCCACACACGGCCCACAGCCCTGCTGCGGTGCGGCATACTCTGCCTGGGCCAGAAATGGGAAATGCGCATGGGTACCCGCGCATCCTATCTCTCACACCCTTCGGTGGCAGCGGTTTATCCTACCGAAATAACCCATGACAACTTGTTGGTCAACCCGCTTTTCATGCCCAATCCCACCCTGGTATCGGCAGTAGAAAGCCTTGGCATGGGGCAAGTGTTGGTACACGGCCCACATGCCATAGCCGCCCGGGTGGACAAGGAAATGGCAAAGGGCTGGGGCCCGGAATTAGGAGCCAAACTCCACCCACGGGACTATTCGCATCCAATACCATGTGTACGGCAATTGTGGCACCTTTTTCAAGAGAATAAGGGCCAGATAGCCCAAGACTATGAACTGCTCACCCAAGGCAGGCTTTCCGCGCCGGCACACGAAAGCTGTACCCTTATTGGCGATCAGATATTTATAGAACCTGAAGCACAGGTAATCAATTGTTCTCTCAATTCAATTGATGGCCCCATTTATATAGGCGCTCAAGCACAGGTGCTGGACGGTGCCCTCCTGCGCGGCCCGGTAGCCTTGGGGCAGGGGGCCGTGGTCAACATGGGGGCTAAGCTGCGCGATGCCACTACCATAGGCCCATACTGCAAGGTGGGCGGCGAGGTGAGCAACTCCATCATGACCGGATATTCCAATAAGGGCCACGACGGTTTTATGGGCAACTCCGTGCTGGGCCACTGGTGCAACCTGGGTGCCGACACCAATACCAGCAACCTAAAAAATGACTACGGCAATGTATCTATCTATCACATCCACAGCCAACAATACATGGACACCGGTACTCAATTTTGTGGCCTGTTCATGGGCGACCACTCCAAATCAGGCATCAATACCATGTTCAACACCGGCACGGTTGTGGGCGTATCGGCCAATATATTTGGCGGCGATTTCCCCCCCAAGTTCATTCCATCATTTAGTTGGGGCGGCGCATCGGGGTTTGTGAACTACCGCATAGACAAAGCCCTGGAAGTAGCCCAACGCGTGATGGAAAGAAGACAACTAAACTTGGGCCCACAAGAGATGGCACTGCTTAAAAATCTCCACCAACAATCACTTAGCCACCCATTATGAGAAGGAAAATTATAGCGGGCAACTGGAAAATGTATAAATCGCCCGCCGAAACACGGGAATTTGGGGAGGAATTGAAACAGCTTTACAAAACCCCTCCCAAAGACTACGAAATCTGCATTTTTCCGACTTACCTGTGTATTGACAGCTTAGTTGAGTCATGGAAAGGGCTGGAGGGATTCCATGTGGGCGCTCAAAATTGTCATTGGGCAAATATGGGTGCCTATACCGGCGAAATAAGCGCCGCCATGCTTGTGGATGTACAGGCCGACCACGTGCTCATAGGCCATTCGGAGCGGCGCCAATACCAAAAGGAAACCCACCAAGAACTGCAAGCCAAGGTGATGGCCGCTTTGGGTTTTGACCTACAGGTGGTGTATTGCTGTGGCGAGATGCTGGATGATAGGCAAGCCGACAAGCACTTTGACGTAGTGACCCGTCAGCTAGATGAAGTACTGGGCAAGCTGCACCCCAGGGCACTGCCCAACCTGATAGTGGCATACGAACCCGTGTGGGCCATAGGCACCGGGGTAACGGCCACTCCTGCCCAAGCCCAAGAGATGCACGCCTTTATAAGACGCCACCTCAAGAAAATCTTGGGCAGCAAGGCCGAAAGGACCCCTATACTCTACGGTGGCAGTGTAAAACAAAACAACGCCCTGTCCCTTTTTAGCATGGGCGATATAGATGGGGCACTCATAGGCGGTGCATCACTTCAGGCAGGCGACTTCTGGGCCATAGCACAGGCCATGAGCCAGGCACTCAGCTAAATCCATGTTCTACACCAGTTACACCTTTACAGGCCCCACCGAAAGCCTGGCCATTCTCTCGGCCTTTTTGTTTCAAGACGGGTTTGAGTGCATAGAAGAACGGCCACAAGAAATTGAAGCCTACGCACCAGGGACGGAAGTGGGCCTAAGCGCAGTGGTCAAAAACTTCATGGCCAAGAATAAGATACAATATACAAGCAGGCGGGTGGCCAATGAAAACTGGAATGCGATTTGGGAAGCCGACTACCAAGCAGTAGCAATTGGCAATGAATGCCTTATACGGGCGGCACACCACCCTGTTCCCCAGCAAGGGGTGACCTATGACCTGGTGATACAGCCCAAAATGTCTTTTGGTACCGGGCACCACCCCACCACTTACCTCATGGTAAGCGCATTGCTTCACTATGGTGCCACGGGCAAAAGCGTACTCGATTTCGGCACCGGCACTGGGGTACTGGCCATATTGGCAAAAAAAATGGGCGCCACAGAGGTCTTGGGCATAGACATAGACCCCAACAGCCTAGAAAACGCGGCAGAGAACCTGCAAGTAAACGGCTGCCAGGAGGTACACTTGGCCCTGGGCGACCTTGACTTGGTGAAAGAGGGGCGGTATGCCATGGTGCTGGCCAATGTGAGCCGCAATACCATATTGGAGCGGTGGCACGCGCTCCTCGCCTTACTGGCCCATGATGGTATCCTCATCATAAGTGGTTTCTATGCCAGTGATCAGGCCTATTTTGACAAGCAGGGAGCAGATTCAGGCCTTACAATGGATTGGTCCCAGGCCAAGGACGAATGGTTGGCTATGGCCTTCAGACGCTAACTTTCGCCCGTGATGAAAATTGCCGTACTTATTGGACTCTTGGGCTTGGCCTACCATGGGGCGCAAGCCCAGAAGCTAAAAAACCTGCCTACCGATCCGGCTGAGTTCTATGAGGCTTGGACACAATTCCTTAAAGCAGCCAAAAACCATGATTTGGACATGGAACTCGAGCAGTTCGACCTGCTGTGGCAAGGGGGCAGCCTGGGCTATGAGGCAGAGGCTAGCCTGGTGAAAGCCTGCAATACCATGTACAAGTCCCGATACATACCTCATCCCGATTTTACGGCGTATTTGCGCACCATCAATTCCTTTTATGCCAATGAAATAGATGAAGAAAACCTTGTGGCTTTCAACCAAACGGTTGATACCCTCATAGGCTTGAGAAAAGGCAAGGCCGAAGTGAGGACAGTAATGGACGCCATATATGGCCTGAACAAACACCAGGTGCTGGCAGGGAAAAAAGGAAAGGAATGGGGTATAGACCACTCAAGATACACCCTAACAGTAAGCGCAAGGCCCAAAATTGAAGTTGAAAACGTGCAGCTTAGCCTTAGGGGAACCACAGATACCTTGCTCATAGAAAATACTGGCGGCAGGTTCAATTTGGCCACCCAAACCTGGCGGGGGCATGATGGGGAAGTGAATTGGGAAAGGGTAGGCCTGGCTCCTGGCAGCGTATATGCCCAACTGGGATTCTATAAAATAGACATGACCGCACAGGGATATAGCGCTGACAGTGTAGAATTTATCAACTCAGATGCCTTTCCTGGCACCATGGCGGGCAAGCTCACCGACAACCTGGACGGGCGCAATGCCAAGAAAGCCACCTATCCGCAGTTTCGTTCGCACCAACGAAAGTTTACCTTGGACGACCTGGATGACTACCTGATTTACAAAGGGGGATTTGGCATGCAGGGAGCCACCATCATAGGTGCCGGGGTGGGCAACTCCCCTGCCCAACTCACCATACTGCGAGAGGGCCGGAAATTCATGCAGTTGCGGTCTAAGGATTTCTTCATAACCCCTACCAACATTACCGCATCCAACTGTGGACTAACCATTTATATTGACAACGACAGCATTTACCATTCTTCGCTTTACCTTCAGCTTGAGCGAGACAAGGCCTACCTCACGCTAAGCCTTCCCCCGGGCGCGGCCCTTACCTCTCCTTTTACCAACACCTACCACCAGCTCGACATGTTTGCCGACATGCTGGAATGCTATGTGGACAGCAGCTATTTTGATATTTCATCCCGCCGCGACCCCGACGGCCTGGCCGTATTTGAATCGCGGGATTACTTCAACAGGCAACGCGTGGATAAACTGCAGGCCAATATGGGATACAACCCCCTGTTTAAGCTCAACATGCTGTTTACCACCTACCAAAGGCGGTATTACCCCGAAGAGGAAATAGCCGGATGGTTTGGCGCTGCCAGCGTGGAAAACATCCAACCCCTTCTCATGGTACTTGCATCACAGGGTTTTATCATCTACAATACGGAGATGAAGGAGGTATATCTACAAGACAAGCTATTTACCTACATTAATGCCTATTTGCGGAAAACCGATTACGATGTTATCCTAATAAAATCACAGATAAAAGGCACCAATAACTCCCGTTTCTATCATTCAACCAATGAGCTGATGGTACGGGGGGTGCAAACGGTGCGCATGAGCGACTCGTCAAACGTGCAGATCTACCCAGCCAAACAAACCATACGGTTTAGAAAAGACCGGGACATGGTGTTTGACGGCTACCTCAAGGCTGGGCGGTTTGAGTATTTCGGGAAAAACTTTGAATTTAGCTACCGCGATTTTCTCATCAGTATGAACCAGGTTGACTCCATGATGTTCAATTTTCCCGATGAGAAGGCAGGTGGGGTACTTAGGCGGGTAAACACGGTGATCCAAGACATAACGGGCAAATTGATGATAGACAAGCCAGACAACAAATCAGGCCGGCTCCTGAGCCCAAACTACCCCATATTTGACTGTACCCAAGGAGCTTATGTGTATTATGACTACAAATCGATATATAATGGGGTCTATGACAGGGACCGGTTTCACTTCAAGCTCAAACCCTTTGTGGTGGATAGCTTAGACAAATTCTCCATGAAGGGGCTCAACCTGAACGGCACTTTTGTTTCGGCCAATATCCTGCCCAGTTTTGACTACCGGCTAACCCTTCAACCTGATTTTTCATTGGGTTTTGGCACTGAAACACCCGTGTCCGGCTATCCACTGTATAGTGGTACTGGACACTGCCATATGAAGATTTTCCTAAGCAACAAGGGCCTTAAAGGCGACGGTAGGTTTACCTACAATGGGGCTGAGGTACAGTCGAATGACATGATTTTTTTTCCCGATAGCATGATGGCGCTCAAGACCGTGTTTTCTATGGACGACAGCAAGCGCAAGCGCTTTCCACAGGTGAATTCCAGCAATTGCCTAGTAACCTGGACCCCATACCGCGATACCATGATCATAGCCGCCATTGATTCCACGGCTTTTATCAATATGTATGAGCCCGAATCATTTTTGCGCGGACAATTGGTTTTTACCCAAGCCGAGATGTATGGCAAAGGGGAATTTAACTATCGCCAGAGCTTGATAAACTCTGAATATTACAACTTTAAGCACCGCGACCTTTCTGCCGACTCCACCCGTTTCAACCTATATGACGAAACCATGCAGAAACCCTTGCTTAACAATGACAATGTGCGCGTTACCATTGACTTTGACAAGCAACTGCTCTATGGGGAAATCAATGACGAGAATCTATATACCATGCTGCTGCACAACAGCTACTCTACCAATATTCCTCAGTTTAAGTGGGACGTGGCGGCCAAAAAGGTCTATCTGGAAAAAGGGACTGGCAATGATGAGATAGACTTCTTCTTTGTGTCAACCAACCCCGCTTTCGACTCACTGAGCTTTACGCCCAAGTCAGCCGAACTTGACCTGACCACGCTGGGCTTGCAGGCGCATGACATAGCCTATTTTGTGGTGGGCGATGCCAAGGTAAAGCCCGAGGGATCGGTAACCATAGGCGAAAACGGGGAGATACCCGCCCTGGAAAATGCTGAAATACTGGCCAGTGCCGAAAATGAATTCCACTTGGTCAAAAAGGCTGCGGTCAATATATTTAGCAGCAAAAGGCTAACTGCCAGCGGCATGTACCAGTACACCGACCCCAATGGCAAGCTATGGGAGATAGCCATGGACCAGGTAAGCACCACCGACCAGGGAACCACCCAGGGCATAGGCACCATACCCGACAGCATGGGCTTCCACTTTGGTGATTTTTTTTCCTATTCGGGCAATTTGATCTTTGAAAGCAACCGAAAGGAAATAGCTTTTGAAGGGGAAGTAAACGTGGAACACCCCACGGCCAAAGACCTGGCAACCGAGAAATTTGTTTTCAAGGGCCTGGTGGCTTTTGACTCCCTCTACTTTGATGTGAGCAATGCCAAAAACGCACTGGGGCAAGAGCTGCATACTGGCCTGTTTCTCAACTCCAAGACCCGCAAATTATATCCACTGCTCTTGGGCGTAAAGCAAACCCCCGACGACCTGGCCATATACCGCGCCCAAGGCGACCTATACTATGATAGCGACACCAACTCCATCGTAATCACCCAGATGTCGAGATACCACCTCAACGATATACGCCCGGCCAAATGGGAGTATAACATAGACCAGAATTTCATTGCCATGGATGGCCCCTACAATTTGGGGTACCAATTGGAAAACTTTGATTTCAACCTCTCTAGCCTGTGTACCTATAGCCTATCGCTCAAGCAAGCTACCATGCACATTTGCGGGGGCATCTCCATACCTATTGATGTGTCGGCCGCCAACTTGATGAGCGATTCCCTGATCACCCTGGCCTATTTTAACCCCGACCTGGACAACAACAAGGGCTACCTGCGCTCTACCATAGGCAGAAAAGTATTGGACAACAAGGATTTGACCAAAATGATGGAAGACCTTACCGCCACCAATGAGGTACCCTATATAAAAGACTATTCCCCCTTATTGTTTTTTGGCGAAACCGAAATGGTGTGGGATACCACATCTAAGTCTTTTCAAAACAGGGCACAAATAGGCTTGGCCAACCTCACCAACCACCACGTGAACAAATACCTCAACGGGCGGCTGGGGTTCTTTAAAACCTTGGCCAATGATTCCATAAGCATTTACATGGAATCAAGTGACAACAATTGGTACCTATTTACTTTTGTTGATGAGGAAATGTTTATCGGTTCGTCTGACAATGAATTTGTGATAAGGGCCATGGCCAAGAAACCCAAGGAAGTAACCGGTAGGTTGCAGTACCGTGAGGCCACCGCCGACATGATAACACGTACACGCCAAAACGCGGTGCGCATTAAAAATTAGTTTAACCATATGGAATTGTTCTTCGCTTTTGTGGCAGCATATGCAATAGGCAGCACGCCCACAGCCGTGTGGGCCGGTAAACTCTTTGCCGGCATTGACGTACGCCGGCATGGCAGCGGCAACGCCGGGGCCACCAACACCTTGCGCGTCCTGGGGCCTGGCATAGCCATTCCCGTATTGCTCATTGATATAGCCAAGGGCCTGTTGGCCACCCGCTTGGTTTATATCAACTATTTTGAGAACGGCTTTGTGCTCACACACACCATAGAGGCCAAGCTGCTGCTTGGCATTGCCGCCGTGGTAGGCCATATCTTCCCCATTTTTGCCCAATTCAGAGGGGGCAAGGGCATTGCCACCTTCTTTGGCATTATTCTCGGCGTACATGTGGAGAGTGCCCTGCTTTCATTGGGCATATTCATTGTGGTGGTCTCCATTACCCGGTTTGTTTCCCTGGGGTCTATTCTGGCCGCCATCCTGTATCCCATTCAAATCAATTTCTTGTTTGGCGAAGACAGCATCCTTATCCAGGTGTTTTCCATTATCATACCCCTTATCGTACTCTATACCCACCGAAAAAACATTGACCGGCTTTTAAAGGGGGAAGAATCGAAAATCAGGCTCATAAAGAATTGACCACCGTGAATACCTACCGCCCAAACCACCGAATGTCATACCAAACCGAAGAGTTGGTCTTGGATGACATTGACATAAAAGAACTTAGGACATTGATTTTGCATAACGACGACGTGAACACCTTTGACTGGGTAATAGTGAGCCTCATGGATATCTGTAGGTTTAGCTCAGAGCAGGCTGAGCAAACCGCTGTGCTGGTACATTACAAAGGCAAGGCGCGGGTGACCCGTGGAGACTATGATACCCTAAGGCCCAAGCGCGACGCCTTTATAGAGCGGGGCATCAAGGCAACAATAGATTGACCCAGGCGCAAAGGGCATCATAATCATGTCTTTCCATACAGTGAAAATGCCTTCTCGGGCAGGTGTCATGGCCTAGTTTGGAGCAGGGCCTACAGCTCAAGCCTTGTACCGACAAATGCAGTACCGGGGCTACTGAATCATTGGGGTACAAAGGCTTAAATCCAAAACTCGGAACCGTGTTTCCCCAAAGCACCGCCATGGGTTTGTCAAAGGCGGCTGCCACGTGCATGTACCCCGTGTCGTGGGCTACCACGGCGCTGGCACCACGTATAAGCCATGCCGACTCACCAAGGCCCAGTTTACCCGTGTAATCCAAGGGTTTATTATCCGAATGTTCCATAAGCCAGGCGGCCAGTGGCACCTCTTCCCTGCCACCCAGCAACACTACGGCACCTTGCAGGCCATGTATCACTTGGAGCAAGCGCGGTGCAGGGGCTTGTTTTGTGCGGAATTTGGCCCCCAGTACCAGCACGGTATAGTTCCCATTGGGCCCTGGCACCTGGCCGCGCCAGTGGGCAAAGTGGGCATCGGGCCCCGCGCCGTCATATGGTATGGGTAGCTGGGCAAAATAGGCCAATGGAACGGAATACTCCCCCATGGTATTCCACTTAGAATTGACTAGCAACCACTTCCGCAGATTGTACTTGGGGTAGGTGAAATATACCCTATGGCGCAGCCTAGCCTTGAGCCATAGGGTCCTTAGGTTGCGGTGTAGGTCAAGGTACCAATCAAAAACATAAGGATTGAGCTCAGCAAAAAGGGCTGACCAATTGCCGCTAAACGTATGAATATGATGCACATATGGATTGTTTTGCCACAATTCGGCATAGGCGGCCTTGGTGAGCACATGGATTTGGGCGCCAGGATACTCACGGGCCAAACACCTGACCACCGGCGTGGTGAGCAGTATATCGCCTATAGAACTAAACCTGACAAGGAGGATGCGTGAGGGCGCCGTGCCTACCATCATAGCACCTAGGAAAAATCTGATAAACTATGGAGCATTATGGCCTTTCTATTAAAGCAGGGAGGCAATCAAGAGGTTGATGTCTTTCACCGGAATGCCAAATTTCTCCCCCAGGAAGTCGTTGGTGAGCATACCCTGAAAGAGGTACACGCTCTCCCTAACATACTCCCGCTCCCAAATGTGGTTTTTAACGCCCCCGGCCCGGCCTATATCCAGCAAGAAACTGGCGTACACATTTGAAAGGGCGTAACTGGCGGTGCGCCCTACCCGCGAAGGGATATTGGTTACACAGTAATGTATCACCCCATGTTTCTCAAAAACAGGCGATTGATGATTGGTCACTTCCGATGTTTCCACACAGCCGCCGTGGTCTATGCTCACATCCACTATCACCGAACCGGGTTTCATGCCCATCACCATTTCTTCGGTCACCAGCACAGGGGCACGTCCTTTCACGGCCCGTACTGCCCCTATCACCACGTCGGCAGTACGCAAGGCGTTTATCAACACCTTGGGGTGGGCTATGCTAGTGAATATGGGCGCGTGGAGCCCATTGAGCAGGCGTTTTAGTCGCGTTACCGAGTTGTCAAACACCTTGACCGTGGCACCCAAACCCAATGCAGCCCGTGCGGCATACTGCCCCACCGTACCTGCCCCAATTACCACGATCTCACTTGGGGGTATGCCCGAAATGCCACCGAGCATCACACCCTTGCCGTGCTTAATGTTTGAAAGGTATTCAGAGGCTATAAGGATACTGGCACCCCCGGCTATTTCACTCATGGACTGTACCACTGGATATCCTCCGGTCTCATCCTTAAGCATTTCCATGCCAATGGCCGTGATTTTCTTTCGCATCAGTTGGTCAATGGCAGATTTATCGGCCAGTGGAGCGTGCAGGGTGGAGATGAGGGTTTGTCCTTGCTGGAGTATGTCAAGTTCGGGCGTAGTGGGAAACGCCACCTTAACTACATAGGGACAGGAATATACGCGTTGGGCATCTTCCACTACCAGGGCACCGGCTTCGCTAAAGTCATGGTCGGTAAACTTAGAATTAAGGCCAGCACCGGTTTCTACCCAAACCTCATGGCCATGGGCCACCAACAGGTGTACGGCCTGAGGGGTGAGAGCTATGCGGTTCTCTTGCACCGCGATTTCCTTGGGAACCCCAATCCGCAGTCCCCCAGCACGTTTGCGCACTTCCACCATTTGCTCCTGAGGTTGGAGTATGGCCTTCTTGGCCAATTCGGAAAATCCGGATCTTTGTCCCGACACGTACTGCCTTTTTGTTCTGATGCCAAATATAATCTCAAGACCACCACAGCCAGGGCAAACCCGAGGTCAAATGCTGGGTAGTGCCACGGTTAGCCGCCGGCCTTCTGTGTCATGGTTCAGGTGCAGTCCTACCCGCACAAATCCTTCGTGAAATGCTTCTGGCACGGTTTCTGGCCATTCCACCCATACATGGTTGCCGGTTTCCAGGTATTCCTCCCAGCCCAGGTCCAGCAGTTCGGCATAGCTTTTCACGCGGTACAGGTCTATATGGTGTATGGTGGCGCGGGGCAGGTCGTAGTCGCTAACCAGGGCAAAAGTGGGGCTATCTACCAGGCCCTCATAGCCCATGGCAGCCGCCAGGGCTTTTATTAGGGTGGTTTTTCCCGCACCTACTTCTCCTGAAAAAGCCACATGGGGATGGCGGCCCAAATGGGGCAGGAGCCACTGCGCAGCTTCTTGTATCTGAGGCAATTGATAGGTCATTTCCAAATACCCGTTCATGCCTTGGGTTTTAATTGTATAAAAGGAATGAGCATTTCCTCCAGGCTTACACCGCCGTGTTGGAAAGTGTTTTTATAGAAATTCACAAAATAGTTCTGGTTGTTGGGATACACAAAAAAATCGTCGGGCCGGCACACTATGTATGAACTGCTGATATTGCTCTTGGGGAGCTTCACCTTGTCGGGCTGCTTGAATTCTATCACTTCCCTTGCATCATAGCTCAGGTTTCGCCCATGCTTGTACCTCAGGTTGGTACTGGTGTTCTTATCGCCTATCACCTGCACGGGTTTCTTTACCCTTATAGAACCGTGGTCGGTGGTAATGAGCAAATTAATGGGCAGGGAAGCAATCATTTGCAGAAATTCCCTAAGGGGCGAATGCTCAAACCAAGAACGTGTGAGCGAGCGATAGGCGGCTTCGTCTTCGGCCAGTTCTTTGATTACCTCCATATCGGTGCGGGCATGTGAGAGCATGTCGATAAAGTTATAGACCACTACCACGAAATCATTGTTTTTCACCAAGTTCTTGGCGTTGTCCACCAGTTCCCTCCCGGCATCTAGGCGCAGCACCTTGCGGTAGGCCATGCGCTTGTCCAGGCGCAGGCGCTGGAGCAGGTCGGCCAGGAAGTCTTCCTCATATTGGTTCTTTCCCCCTTCTTCATCGTCACTGAGCCATTTTCGGCCAAAACGGCTTTGTATATCGAGGGGCATTAGCCCGGCAAACAGGGCATTGCGCGCGTATTGGGTGGCCGTGGGCAATATGGAATAGTACAGGTCTTCGGCCTGCACGGTATAGTAATCAAGCAGTAGGGGCTCCAAAAACTTCCATTGGTCCAGGCGCAGGTTGTCTATCACCAACAGCACGGTAGTAATGTCTTGTTTAAGCAGGGGTGCCACTTTTTTGGCCATAAGGTTGAACGACATGACAGGAGCCTTATCGGGGTCCTGCACCCACTTTGGGTATTGGCTCCCCACAAACCGGGCAAAATTGCTGTTGGCCTCTACTTTTTGGCCAAGGAAGATTTCGTGCATCCCTTCCTCTCCTACCTTGCTCAGTTCCAGCTCCCAGTACACCAATTCTTTATACAGTACTTTCCATGCTTCGGCATCCATAGATTCGTTTACCTTCATGCTCAGCTCCATGAAATCCTTCCGGTAGTTGCTGGTCACCTTTTCGCTCACCAGCCGGCCACTGTCCATAATTTTCTTAAGTGACAGAAGTATCTGTTTGGGATTGACCGGCTTAATAAGGTAATCGCTTATTTGTGAACCAATGGCGTCATCCATTAAGTACTCTTCTTCACTCTTGGTAATCATCACCACGGGCAGGTTGGGTTTTCCCCGTTTTATTTCCACCAGGGTTTCCAGACCGGTGAGCCCAGGCATGTTTTCATCCAGAAAAACCACGTCATAGTGTGTTTTGGCCACCAAATCAATGGCATCTGCCCCGCTAAGGGCGGTATCCACATGATAGCCCTTTTGTTCCAGGAGCATCACATGGGGTTTGAGGAGGTCGATTTCATCATCGGCCCAGAGCAGCTTTATTTTTCGCATAAAATAGGGTTCAAGCGTTGGTGGTTGGTGTTTCTTTGCCCAAGGATTGGGACGCTCTAACCCCCAACCGCCATAAATAGTACATGCTGGGCAAAATTAAGATTTTCAATGACCCTGTCTATGGCTTTGTCCGCATTCCGGTCCACCGGGTATTCCGCATCATAGAACACCGGTATTTTCAGCGCCTGCGCAGGATAAAGCAGCTGGGACTTACGGATTTGGTATATCCCGGGGCGCACCATTCGCGGTTTCACCACACCATAGGCGCGGTACACCTCATGACCGAAGCCATTGATAGCCTGCGCTTAAAAGGGGTAGTAATAAGCGATGACGAATCAGAGGCGGCGCTTCTTGCCGTGTTGATGCACGACATGGGCCACGGGCCCTTTTCCCATGCCCTCGAAGGGGTATTGGTCACCGGTGGCCCGCACGAAGAAATTTCACTCCACTTTATGCGTCACTTAAACCGGGAACTAGGGGGCGGCCTGGAGATGGCCATTGAAATTTTTTGCGGCCTCTACCACAAAAAGTACCTCTGCCAATTGGTCTCTGGTCAATTGGACGTGGACAGGCTGGATTACTTGCGCCGCGACAGTTTTTATACCGGCGTGTCAGAGGGCGTGGTGGGGTCAGACCGCATTATTAAAATGATGAATGTGGCCAACGGCGAATTGGTGATTGATGAAAAGGGCATTTACTCCATAGAAAAGTTCTTGCTGGCCAGAAACTTAATGTACTGGCAGGTATATCTTCACAAAACGGTGCTGGGGGCAGAGAAACTACTGGTGTACATCGTGCAACGCGCCATGTATTTGGCTAACAATGGGGAAGGATTGGACACCACCCCGGTGCTACACCAATTTCTAAGGGGTATTCAAATGGAAGAATTGGAAAACCCGGAGGTGCTAAACCGGTTTGCCCTAATGGATGACCATGACATACTTATGGCCTGCAAAATTTGGATGGGCCATCCTGACCCGGTATTATCCACGCTCTGTGACATGCTGGTAAACAGAAAATTGCTAAAGGTACACCTGCGCAACGGCCCTATGGACCACGCATTATTGGATAAGGTGCGGCAGGCTGTGGCCCTTGGCAACCAATGGCCCGCAGAACTATGGCCCCACTTGGTGCTTAGCGGTGAGGTAGGCAATACCACCTACCACCGCGAAAAAGAGGGCATAAAAATCTTGATGAAAGACGGGCAATTGCTGGACTTTGCCGATGTAAGTCAACAATATGACCTTAACATACTTACTAAGGCGGTGCAGAAACATTACATTTGCCACCCCAAAAATTTAAGTATCCATTAATCATGGAGATATCGGCGGAAGCCCTGTGTGCGCTATTGGCGGGAATATTGGAGGGCGACCCCGAGGTGAAAGTGACCAAGCTGGCTCCCATAGAGTCGGCAGGGCCTGGCGACCTGAGCTTTGTATCCAATCCCAAATATGAGAAGTACCTGGCCACCACCGCCGCTTCGGTGGTGCTGTTGGCACATGGGGTTGACTCATGCCATACCAAGGCCACTATCATTAGGCTCCATGATGTATATCAATCGCTTGCCCAGCTCATGCAGCACATGGAACGCCTAAGCAAACCGCACAAGGTAGGTATAGAGCCCATGACATACGTATCGGCCAGTGCCCAGGTAGGTGAGGATGTTTATATAGGTGCATTTGCGTATGTGGGCGATGGGGCCGTGTTGGCCAATGGGGTTAAGGTGTACCCTCATTGCTATGTGGGCGAACACACCCGGATAGGCAGCCATACCATATTGTATCCCGGTGCCAGGTGCTATCCTGGGGTCCAGCTTGGCAGCCACTGCGTGGTGCACTCGGGCGCCGTGATCGGTGCCGATGGTTTTGGGTTTGCCCCCAACAGCCAGGGGGGATATGACAAGATACCCCAACTGGGCAATGTGGTGATAGGCGACCACGTGGAGATAGGTGCCAATAGCACCATAGACCGGGCGGCCCTGGCAAGCACCAAAATAGGTGATGGGGCAAAGATTGACAATCTGGTGATGATAGCCCACAATGTGGAGATAGGGCGCAACACGGCCATAGTGGCCCAAGCGGGCATTTCAGGCAGCACAAAGGTGGGCGAACAGTGCGTGATAGGCGGACAGGCCGGATTGGTTGGCCACATCAGCATAGCCAACAATACCCGTATAGGTGCGCGGGCGGGGGTGGGCAAGAGCCTGGCCCAGCCCGGCAAGGACTGGAGCGGCGTGCCGCTTATGGAACACAAAAAAAACCTTAAAATTCAGGCACTTATCAAACAGCTGCCTCTATTGTTTGAACAAATACATACCTTATCAATTAAACACGGCAACCAATAAATCAAACCCTTACATTTTTCTATGAGCAGTAGGCAAACAACATTGAAAAAGGCGGTAAGCCTCACGGGCACTGGGCTACATACGGGCAGAACAGCCACTGTGGTACTCCATCCCACCGATGTAGGCCATGGCTATAAATTCAGGAGGACCGATCTGGAAGGACAACCGATAATACCTGCCGATGTGGACTTGGTGGTGGAAGTGGAACGGGGTACCACCCTGGAAAAAAACGGGGTACGCGTAGGCACCGTGGAGCATCTACTTGCCGCACTTGCTGGTTTGGAGGTTGACAATGTGTTGATAGACATAGACTCCCCTGAAATTCCTATCATGGATGGCAGCGCCATGCCGTTTGTGTATGCCATCAAGGAGGCCGGTATATTGGAACAAGCTGCTGACCGTCAATATCTAGTGATAGAAGAAAACCAAACCTACCACCACCTTGATCGCAAGGTGGATATGGTGGCCATGCCCTTTGCAGAAGGCACCAGGTACACGGTGATGGTAGATTACAATTCGCCCGTGCTTGGCAGCCAACATGCCTCTCTCAACAAGTTAGCCCTTTTTGAAAACGAAATTGCTGCCAGCCGGACATTTTGTTTTTTGCATGAATTGGAAGCACTCTCCAAGGCCAATCTGATAAAAGGAGGTTCCCTGGAAAACGCCATAGTGATAGTGGACAAAACCATGAGCGAAGACGCGCTCAATGAATTAGCCAAACTATTGAACCGCAAAACAGTAGCGGTAAAATCAGAAGGCATTCTCAACAATGTGGAACTGCGCTACCCCAATGAACCGGCCAGGCACAAACTCTTGGACTTAGTGGGTGATTTGGCCTTGCTGGGCGCCCCTATCAAAGGGCACGTAATGGCCGCCCGGCCAGGACACCTAAGCAATATAGAATTTGCCAAGAAGCTCAAACAAGTGTGGCTAGCACAGAAGAAAAACCCACCGGTACCCAAGTACGACCCCAACAAGACCCCGGTTTTTACCCACCAGGACATAGCCCGGCTACTGCCGCATACCGATCCCTTTATACTGGTGGACAAGGTGGTTGAACTTAGTGAAAATCATATTGTAGGCATCAAGAATGTCACTATTGACCAACCATTTTTCAGAGGGCATTTTCCTGGCAATCCCGTGCTGCCCGGGGTAATGCAGCTAGAAACCATGGCACAGACCGGGGGCGTACTTATCCTAAGCAATGTGGACGACCCACAGAACTATGACACCTACTTTATGAAAATTGACAATTGCAAGTTCAAGGACAAGGTGGTGCCCGGTGATACATTAATCATCAAGGCGGAACTGACCCAGCCGGTGCGGCGCGGCATCTGCTCCATGCACTGCCAGGTGTTTGTGGGCAACCGTTTGGTAAGCGAAGCCGATTTGGTGGCAGCCGTTATAAAAAGATCATAACCCATGCACCAACCATTAGCCTACGTACATCCACAGGCCAAGATTGCCCAAAACGTGGTCATTGAGCCTTTTGTTACCATTGACAAGGACGTGGAGATAGAAGAAGGTACTTGGATAGGCCCGCATGTCACCATCATGGGTGGTGCCCGTATAGGTAAAAACTGCAAGATCTATCCCGGTGCGGTGATCGCCGCCGTGCCTCAAGACCTTAAATTCAGCGATGAAAACTCCATAGTGGAAATTGGCGACAACACCATTATTAGAGAATACGTTACGGTGAACCGTGGCACCCGCTACAGCCATAAGACAGTGGTGGGAAGCAACTGCCTGTTAATGGCTTACGTACACGTGGCCCATGACTGCATCATAGGCGACCACTGTATATTGGCCAACAACGCCACCCTGGCCGGACACATAGAAATAGGCGATTATGCCATACTTGGGGGCATGACCGCCATACACCAGTTTGTCAAGGTGGGCAGCCATGCCTTTTTGGCGGGTGGTTCATTGGTAAACAAAGACGTGCCTCCTTATGTCAAGGCAGCCAGATTTCCCCTATCGTATGTGGGCACCAATAGCATAGGCCTAAGGCGACGGAATTTTACCAATGAGCAAATCAACCGCATACAAGACATATACCGGGTACTTTTTGTAAAACCGTATAACACCAGCCAGGCCCTTGATTTTATTGAGTGTGAATTGCCCGCCTCGGCCGAAAAAGATGAGATACTCCAGTTTGTGGGCAAATCGACCAGGGGCTTGATGCGGGGTTTTAAATCCAGACATGATAATAACCGCTGAACATACGGGCAAAAAGTTTGGCCGCAATACCGTATTTACCAAGCTAAGCCATGTATTTCAGCCCAATACCTTCACCGCCGTGCTGGGCAACAACGGCAGCGGCAAGTCCACCTTGCTGCGGGTACTCTCTGGACAAATGGACTGTGATGAAGGACAGGTTAGTTACCTTCAAGGCAGGGTTTCCAGGGACCACTTCTATAGGTATGTAGGCTTTACCGCTCCCTATATTGACATACCTGAGGAGTTTACATTCAGCGAATTGTTGCGTTTTCACGCCCATTTCAAAAAACCCGGCATGGCCCTGCACCTTATACCAGGGGCCTGCGGGCTGGATAGGGTAGCACATATAGCGGTGAAAGAGTATTCATCAGGCATGAAACAGCGTGTCAAACTTTCGCTTAACTTATTCTTTCAACTTAAGGCCCACCTCTTTGACGAACCCTGTGCACACCTGGACCAAGCCGGCTATGCATGGTTTAACCATCACGTATCGAAAGTGTCGCCCGACAGCGCAGTGGTAATAGCTTCTAACGACCCGGCGGAATACCTACATGCCAAGGAGGAAATACGGATGGAACAATTCAAAAACTTGTAGCAACACGCATTTATCACCCGCACTTTATTTTCGCAACCAGGTTTTTGGATTTTTTTACAAGTATTTATTTGCAATAGGTATTAAAACCCTTTGAATACATGAGAAATAAAGGAGTATTGCATGCATGGTTTACCCTCTGTGCAGTGGCCATGATGCTGGTTTCAGGCACCCTAAAGGCCGAACATGCCCTCCAGCACCAAGAGAGGCCAACCGCAGTGGAAACGGGTCAAGACCCCGCCTGGGCTTCAGCCCACCAAATTGTGGGCTTGGAAAACAAGCGCATGGTTCAGTATTCACTTGACCAGCAGCTCACCCCGTCTGAAATAGCCAAAAACAACGATGGCAAATCCACGTATAACCTTCTTTTAGGCCTAGTGGTCCTGCTACTCATTGTGCTTTTGGTGATTACCGGACAAATCCTCTCCACACTGCGCCTTTTGCAGGGCAAAGCGGAGAAAGAAGACTACAACAAGCTTAACGCCAACCTATTATTTGGCTTTGTGTTTGTTTTCTTTGGTGCCATAGCCTATGAAATAGCCATTCACAAGAAGTTTATCCTACCCGAGTCGGCCTCTGCCCACGGCATAGAAATAGACTTTATCATGTGGACAACCACGGCAATCACCGGATTTGTATTTATTGTTACCCAGTTTTTACTGTTTTACTTCTCCTATCGCTATCAGTACAGCCCAGGGCGCAGGGCAGCCTATCACCCCAAAAACAATGTGCTGGAAGTGGTGTGGACCACCATACCCGCTGCCGGATTGACCATCATGATTATGTATGGTTTCAAGATATGGGTTAATGTGACCATGACCAATGCCGAGCGTGCAGATTCACATGAAATAGAGCTATATGCCTATCAATTTGGGTGGAAATTCAGATACCCTGGCCCTGATGGGAAATTTGGCCGCACCGACTACCGGTTCACCGACCAGACACTACCCAATGGCAATCCAAATCCGGTGGGCCTGGATGCCAACGACCCCGCAGGCGCGGATGACATCATAAAAGATGAGCTCATCATGCCAAAAGGTAAAATGGTAAAACTGCACATGCGTTCGCGCGACGTGCTGCACGCCGCCCTACTGCCCCACTTTAGGGCGCAGATGTACTGCGTGCCCGGCACCCCTACCCAATTTTCGCTGGAGCCACTCTATACCACGGAAGAATACCGCGAAAAGATCAACAAACCCGACTTCAACTTTGAGCTGGCCTGCAACCAGATATGCGGTGTATCACACTACGCCATGCGCCGGGAAATCATAGTGGTGGAAGAGACGGAGTACCTGTCCTTGCTTGGCAGCGAAACGCCCGCCATGGCAGGCATGGAGTTTCCAGCCCCGGCCAAACTGACCATGAAACACACGAACACAGCAACCAAATAATTAAGAGTACATGAGCGCCCACGGACATACAGAGAGCTTTATAAGCAAGTACATCTTTAGCCAAGACCACAAGACCATAGCCAAACAATACCTCATCACGGGTATCTTCATGGGTTTTGTAGGCGGTTTGTTGTCGGTGATATTCCGCCTCCAGTTGGGCTGGGACGGCATGGACATGAGTTTTCTAAAGGGCACCTTTGGCAATTACCTGGCCGACAATGGGGAAGCCTTTGTATTGGCCCCTGATAAGTACCTGGCACTGGTTACCATGCACGGCACCATCCTGGTGTTTTTTGTACTCACGGCCGGACTGAGCGGCACATTTAGCAACCTACTCATTCCCTTGCAGATTGGGGCACGCGACATGGCATCGCCTTTCTTGAACATGCTGTCATACTGGATATTTTTTCTTTCCACCGTCATCATGTTGGCATCGCTGTTTATTGAATCGGGGCCGGCTTCGGCAGGATGGACCATCTATCCGCCCTTGAGCGCCTTGCCCAAGGCCCTGCCCGGTTCAGGACTTGGCATGACCCTCTGGCTGGTTTCCATGGCGCTGTTTATCGCTTCTTCGCTCATGGGCTCGCTCAACTACATTTCCACGGTGCTCAATCTTCGAACCAAAGGAATGTCGTTTAACAAGTTACCCCTAACCATTTGGGGCTTCTTCCTTACGGCCATTGTAGGGGTATTGTCCTTTCCGGTACTCCTTTCGGCAGCGCTGCTCCTCATATTCGACCGAAGTTTTGGCACCTCCTTTTACCTATCGGATATATTCCTTCAGGGCGAGGCGCTTACGGCACAAACGGGGGGTAGTCCCATCTTATTCCAGCACCTGTTCTGGTTCTTGGGTCACCCTGAGGTGTACATCATCATCATGCCCGCCTTTGGCATTACTTCCGAAGTAATTTCTACCATGGCCAGGAAGCCCATTTTTGGATACCATGCCATGGTCATATCGCTTGTGGGCATATCTGGCCTTTCTTTCTTAGTGTGGGGCCACCATATGTTCGTTACCGGCATGAACCCCTTCTTGGGCAGTGTTTTCATGATTGTTACCCTCATCATTGCCATACCATCGGCCGTTAAAACCTTTAACTACCTAGCCACCCTATGGCGGGGCAACATACAGTTTTCCAACGGGATGCTCTTTGCCATTGGCCTCGTCTCCCTGTTTATCAGCGGTGGGCTTACCGGCTTGTTCGTAGGCAATGCCGCCATTGACATACCCCTACACAATACCTATTTTGTAGTTGCCCACTTCCACATAGTCATGGGTGCATCGGCCATTTTTGGCATGTTTTCAGGGGTGTACCACTGGTTCCCCAAAATGTTTGGACGACTCATGGACAGGCGTTTGGGCATGTGGCACTTCTGGCTCACCTTTATCACGGTCTATTGTGTGTTCTTTCCGCAGCATTTTATTGGATTGGCCGGGGTACCGCGCCGCTACTATGCATTTACCGAATTTGACTTTGCCGCCGGTTTTGTGGACCTCAATAAGTTTATTACCGTGGCGGCCATTATTGGTTTCACCGCGCAGTTTATTTTCTTGTACAACTTTGTGAAGAGTATATTCTGGGGTGAAAAAGCTGGCCGTAACCCATGGAAGGCCAATTCACTGGAATGGACCGTGGCTGAACCCGGACACGGCAACTGGACAGGGCCCATACCCACCGTATATAGGGGACCCCACGAATACAGCAAGCCGGGGGTGGCCCTTGATTATTTGCCTCAGCATGTGAGCGATGAGGACTTGGCCAAGGGAGTGGATTATGACAATGAACAGTACGTGCAGGCAAAGGCATAGCCCATACCATAGCAAATGATTGAAATGAATGGCACGGTCAAAATAGGACAACTCAGTAGCCCAAGAACCCTTCGGGCGCGGCTGGCCGACTATGCCCAGCTATTTAAGTTGAGGCTCACCAGCTTGGTGGTGTTTTCCACTTTCGTGGGATACATGGTTTCGGCAGGCAGCCCTGGCAACTACGTGCTGCTCATGCCACTGCTATTGGGCGGTTTTCTTACGGTAGCTGCCGCCAATGCCATCAATCAGGTGATAGAGCGGCAAACCGATCAATTAATGGCACGCACACTCAACCGACCAGTGGCCACCGGCCGCATGTCGGTGGCAGAAGCCCTTACTGCCGCTGTGTTGGCAGGACTACTGGGAGTAGGCCTTATTGGCTTTTACCTCAATGAACTGAGTGCCCTTTTGGCAGCCGCCGGACTGCTGGTTTATGCCTTTCTCTACACCCCGCTCAAGCCCATCAGCGGCATTTCGGTGTGGGTAGGTGGCCTTGCCGGGGCCATACCGCCACTGGTAGGTGTAGCCGCCGCCACCGGCAGTATTGACGCTTTTGGCTGGACCCTCTTTGTGATTCAATTCTTTTGGCAGTTTCCCCATTTCTATACCATAGCCTGGGTACTCGACGACGAATACAAAAAAGCAGGATTGAAATTGATGCCCATAGGCGGACACAGAAACCGCTTATCGGCTTGGCAAATAGCCATACTTACCTCCGTACTGGTCCCGGTGGCACTCATACCCGCTTACTACGGGGTAACTACTTGGATAACCGGTTCATTGGTAGCCATATGCGGGGCAGGCCTAGTACTTAGATCGGTGTTGCTCCTGCGCTCGCTGACCAATCGGGATGCCAAAGGGCTCATGCTTGCCTCCTTTGCCTATTTGCCCATTGTACTCATAGTCTATCTCATTGAATTTCTAATTAAATAGCATTGAACTACAGCGTAGATAGCGTAGATAGCACAGAATCACCCGGCTTTAAAGTAGATCCGGTAAAGTTTACGCTCTGGGTATTCTTGGTGAGCGTGGCCATGCTTTTTGCGGCCTTTACCAGCGGTTATATCGTGCGCAAAGCCAAGGGAGACTGGGTGGATTTTGATTTGCCCCCGGTTTTTCTGTATTCCTGCCTTGCGGCGGTCATGGCGAGTATAGCCATGTATATGGCCCAGAGGGGCCAGAAAACAGTTAAGAAACGGCTTACCCAAATTGGCTTGGGCTTTTCCTTAGCCTTTGGGCTGCTGTTTATGTACTTGCAGTGGGAAGGCTGGAGACAGCTCACCGAACAGGGTATCTATCTGGTGGGCAATGCATCAGGCTCATTTTTATACGTGATTTCTGGCGTACATGCCGTACACTTTATCGTAGGGCTGCTCATCATTGTCATAGCCCTAATCCGATCATTTATTTTGGACAACAAGGGGTTGGCACAACAACGCCTATCGTCGGTAGCCACCTACTGGCATTTTGTGGGTGTGCTGTGGATTTATTTGTACCTATTTTTCAACTTAGCCTAACAGACTTAAGCAATAGCCAATGTCAACACATGTAACAATTGAAACTGAAGGAAAAGTGTGGGACGGGCGCCGACTGGCCCTGGGAGCCACTTATGGCAAGGTAATGATGTGGTTTTTCCTATTATCTGATGCCTTGACCTTTTCCGCCTTCCTCACAGCCTACGGGTTTTTCAGGTTTGCTTCTACCACCTGGCCAAGCCCTGAAATTGTCTTCCAGAGTTTCCCCTTTTTGGCCCCTCATGGAGGCTGGCCCTTGGTGTTTGTGGGCTTGATGACGTTTATACTCATTGCCAGTAGTTTGACTATGGTACTGGCGGTAGAGGCCGGGCACCGAAAGGACAACCGCGCAGTACTCAATTATTTAATAGCCACCATAATAGGCGGAGCCACTTTCTTGGGCTGCCAGGCATATGAGTGGAGCCATCTACTACACCAGGGGTTATGGATAGGTGTTTCCAACAATGATTTTCAAGTAGATAATGAAATACACAATGGAATACACCATGCCAGCCTGGACGGCACGTATGACCACGCCGCCAAGGAATGGGTGGCCGAACGGAGGATATTTTACCCGGTGAAAACGGTGATTGACGGGGTAGAATGGAACATAGGCGGCCAAGCCACTGACCAGGCGGCGCGCCTACTGGGCCCTGATCATTTCCCCGTGAGCGATAAACCCGTGCTGGATTACAACGGGGTGGCATACATGAATGCCCACGGCGATTACATAAACCCAGGCAATGCACAAATGGTGATACCTTCAGGAGAGACCATGATGTTTGGCAAACTCTTCTTCTTTATAACTGGTTTCCACGGTTTCCACGTGTTCTCTGGCGTGCTCATATTGTTGATTGTGTGCATCATGGCAGCCAAAGGCATCATGGCCAAAAGGGGGCACTATGAAATGGTGGAAAAAGTAGGGCTCTATTGGCACTTTGTGGATTTGGTGTGGGTGTTTGTTTTCACCCTGTTTTATCTTATATAACCCATTTATTTACAATAAAAAAGATACTACTATGTCACAGTCACCCCACGATATGGTTCATGAAGGCGAATACGAAGCAGAAGCTTATGGCCTGCATGTACCCCACTCTAGCAAGCGGGAAATTTGGATAGTTTTTGTGGTACTGGCATTGGTCACGGCCATAGAATTTGTTTTTGCCTTTGCCATGCAGTCCGGCACTGAGCGAACCATTATATTTCTCTTGCTCACCGTATTCAAGGCGGCTGGTATTGTGTTGTATTTCATGCACATGAAACACGAAACCAAGCGCTTGATGTATTCAGTGTTGTTGCCCATGCTGCTGGTGGTGTACCTGGTGGCCCTGGTGATCATAGAAACCCAGGGATAAAAGGTGAACTGGCGCAACGCGAGCACCTTATTCCTTGTGTTGGCCATGCCTCTTGGGCTAATCCTGCTGTTTAGGACGGGTGAGACCCACCTGCTCAAGCTTCCGGTGCTGGCCGGTGATACTGCAACTAAAATGCTAAGGGAAAATGCAGGTTTTCCTGCCCAATTGGCACAGGCAAATTTCCTGTTGTACCTTAGCGAATCTGTTGACAATCAACTACAAACATCGGCAAAGGAGCAATTACTGGAATTGGCCAACAGGTTGGAAAAGGCACACAATCACCCCACTAGCTCAGTCAATGACATATATATCCTTTCGGTAAGCAACCAAGCACCCGTGGATGACGACCGGAAAGCTTGGCTGCATTGGCAGGTAGAAACACCCGTTCACTCCATAGCTGCCCAATTGGGCAGCGGACATGGACGCACGGAACAGCCTGTGGAAGACCATCTATGCTATCTTATTGATAAAAATGGGCAGGTACGCGGCATATATTTTTCAGCCCACGGCAAGTTTATCAGGGATGTGTTGGGTGAATTGACGGTGCTTAACAATGAATTTCATCCATGAGCGAGGTGCGCGCCAAACGATTGAATCGGGTAGCCGTGGTTTTGTCCATAGCCATACCTGTATTGGTGGGCCTATTGTTTAGAAAACGCATGGTGTACGGCTGGGATGTATCTTTTTTACCCCCCATCTATGCCATTATCAATGCCCTTACCGCGCTGCTGCTACCTATTGCCCTGCTGGCCATAAAGTTAAAAAAACAAGTATTGCACCGGCGGATCATGCAGGTTTGCCTGGCGCTATCGGCGGTTTTCCTTTTGCTGTACACCCTGTACCACATGGGCTCAGACCCCACGCCTTATGGAGGAGTTGGGATGTTAAAAACGATTTATTACCTCTTGTTGGTGAGTCATATATTCCTTTCGGCGGCTGTGGTGCCCCTGGTGCTTTTTACCTATGTCAGGGCTGTCACAGGTTCCTTTGACCGTCACCGAAAACTAGCCAGGATAGCTTTTCCGGTTTGGTGGTATGTGGCGGCAAGCGGAGTGGCGGTGTATGTCTTGATTTCACCCTATTATTGAACCCCATGCGCATACACATAATTATTCCCTTACTGACCATTTGCTTGGCACTCTTGCTGTGCGGCGCTGAGGCCTTGGCACAGTGTCAAGCCTGCAAATCGGTGGTAGAAAGCAATCTACAGGAAGGAGGCAGTATTGGCCTGGGAATAAACCGGGGAATCCTGTACTTGCTTGCCATGCCCTACCTGGCCGTAATGGGTGTGTGGGTACTCTGGTACATTAAAGTGAAAAAAAGGAAAAAGGAAGAATTGCATGGCTAGGTATCCCAGCAAATGGAAGGCAATGGGGCAAATGCGCTGCCCACGGTGCCGGTACGGCAAAATGTTTCCCCACCGGGCTTATGGCACCAGGTTTATGACCATGCATGAGGAATGCCCTCACTGCGAAATGGATTTTGAACCCGAGACCGGATTTTACTGGGCTGCCATGTACATCACTTATGCATTCAACGCCGGTCTTGCATTGGTAACCAGCACCTTGCTTTACTTATTTTTTAACAATCCCGCCATAGAAGTGTATGTAGGGGTGGCAGCTGGCCTGGGCCTCGGGCTCACGCCCATATTCGTTCGCTATAGCCGTGCATTGCTACTCTATACCCTGGGAGGTGCCAAGTTCAACCCGCGCTTATATCCCCGTTAGGCGAAAATTACCTCCAGTTCCTGCCCTACCTCCTCTTGTTCGTGCCTTCCGTTGAATTCCTTCAGCATTTGGTCAAACAATTCCGTGGCCGACAACTCTTCCGAACGGATGAGATTATAGTCAAGATGGTGCAAGGCCGTATCGTTAAAGTATTCATATACTGACCAATTGCCTTTGGAATACTCTAAGGCGGTGCAGTTCTCTATCCAGTCGCCCGAATTGAGGTATTCTATCTGGGAAGCCCCCTTGTGGAAGGTGCGCACCTTGGGCTGGTGTATATGGCCACAAACCACGGTGTGGTACCCGTTGTCCATGCCTATTTCGGCTGCGGTTTGTTCAAAATCATTTATATACTTAATGGCCTTTTTCACCCCATTCTTCACTTTTTTTGAAAGGGAAATCCTTCCCCTGCCCAGCCTGTGCGACACCTGGTTTGCCACGCTGTTGATGGCTATAAGGCTGTCATACCCAATGGCACCCAACTTACAGAGCCACTTGGAGTAACGCATGGTCACATCAAATACGTCGCCGTGAAAGATCCAGGTGCGCTTGCCGTCAAGGTTAAGGAGCACCTTGTTTTTTATTTGAAAATTCTCCATGCTGAAACCCACAAACTTCCTGAGCATTTCGTCGTGGTTGCCCGTGATATAATCTACCCTAACACCGTCGTTGATCCAATTGAGCATATGCTTGATCACTTGCATGTGGCTCTGTGGCCAGTACCGTTTATTAAACTGCCAAATGTCCACGATGTCGCCATTGAGCACCACCCGGCTGGGGTTTATACTCTTAAGATATTTCAACAATTCCTTGGCATGGCATCCATAAGTCCCTAGGTGAATGTCTGATAAAACCAGAAGTTCAATTTCGCGCATGTACTGTCCTTATGGGCTTCAAAAGTATCCGCCCCACATATCCTACTTATTTTCATAGCATTATGCTAAAGTTATTTTTCACCGCAATCCACTGGTTGGCCAGGGCAATATTTGGATAATAGGCCCACATGGTAGAATATTGCCCAATCAATACTCATAGGGTTTGCTTTTAAAAGGATTACTCATAGGAAGTGTGCTCACCTTAAGTGCCGGGCCATCATTTATGTACCTCATAAAAGTGGGTATAGAGAACGGGCTCCGCAAGGCATTGGGCTTTGCTTTTGGTATTTTGTTGAGTGACCTGGTACTACTGGCCCTTATTTTTTTTGGGTTCAGTTCCTTCCTTACCCACCCCCAGTTCAAATTATGGTTTTCTCTAATCTCTGGCCTACTCATAGTGGTGTTTGGCTTGGTCTTTTTCTTTAAAAAAGTGCCCACTGCCCAGCTACGTGAAATAGACATAAAGGGAGGCCAACTCTTGCTATACATTGCCAAAGGATTTGGCATCAATTTCTTAAACCCCTTTACCATAGCCGTGTGGGTGGGCATTCTCGGCAGCGTATCGCCCACTTCCAGGCAGGAGTTTGTTTCATTTGCCCTTGGCGTGCTGGGGGTAATTTTTTTGGCCGACACCCTAAAAGCCTATGGTGCCAAAAAAATAGGTGCCCTACTAAATGAAAAGACCATCCGACGGCTAAACCGCGCTATGGGTTTGATCTTTACCGCCATAGGCATCTACTTTCTGGCATATTCCTGGCAGTTGCGCTAGCCCTGGAGCGCTGGCATTGGGCTGCATTATTGATTGTTTTGCAGAGAAATCTTGTCACTCTGCTCCCGCATTTCCAATTTCAGCTTGTCTATGGTGCCCTGAGGCAGGTCATTCATATCCAGTATCATCAGTCCATCAAGTGCATTGTTGAACTTTGGGTCTATATTAAATGCTATGATTTTGGCATTCTGCTTTAGATACTTTTTGAGCAGCACCGGCACACGGCTTTCTGAAGGTTCTATCTCACTTATAAACTTATCCAGTTTGCCCAGGTCAGTAAAGTTGAGCGCCTCCAGCAATTTTTCATCTTTATCGCGCCGCTTCACGGCAAATTCGGTGCGCGGTTTGACCATGGATGCCAGGTGTTCATCATAGTAATTGCGCCGAATGAACTCTATGATCATCCATTTGGCAATTCCACTATATTGGTTACTAATAGTCACCGGGCCAATGATATAGCGGAAATGGGGGTTGAGCAGCAGAAAATGAAGGATGCCCCGCCACAACAAAAAGAGTGGGAGTGGCTTGTTTTGGTAAGCCTTTACCACAAACGAGCGGCCTAGCTCCACGGTTTGGCGCAACATGGGCTCAAAGGCAGCGCGGTATCTAAACAGGCTCTGCGTGTAAAACCCACGCTTTCCATGTGTTTCCATGATTTCATCCCCCTTGCCCAAGCGGTAGGCACCTGCTATCTGTTCGGCCTTGTTGTCCCAAATAAACAAGTGGCGGTAGTAAAGGTCGTACTGATCTAGGTCTATTGACTCATTTGAGCCCTCTCCTACCTGCCTAAAGGTTATTTCACGTAGCCGGCCTATTTCTTTGAGAATATTATCAATCTCCTCTGCCCGAGCCACGTACACCCGCAAATCGCCTTGCTCCAAGACCAAGTTCTCGGCGGGCATATTGGCTATTTCAGCCAGCTGCAATTCCTTGGCTATGGGCTCTATTATGGGTTTGGGTTTTTTCAAAGCCTGGAGATTGGGCCGCAGGTACCGCCTCACGTTCACCTCCACGCCCAGGGCATAGGTTTTGGCCCGCAAGAACCTTCCTACCTTATCGGGCGACTCAAATGCGGCCAATTCAGCGGGGTATATTGGATTTCCTATTCTCACCACTACCTCATGGTTCTTCTTGTTGAGGATTTCGGCCGGTATGCGCGCCGAACGCAAAGAAGGGTGTATGCCCCCCAAAAAGTGAAACAACCCGCTATTGCTGCCAGAGAAAAACATGGGAATGACCGGCACCTTAGAGGCTATGATCATTTTCATGGCCGATACCTGCCAATCCCTGTCAGCTACTTTCTTGGTATTCTTATACTTGGTTGACACTTCCCCGGCCGGGAAAATACCCAGCGGATGGCCCTGGACCAGGTGTTGGAGCGTTTTTCTTAGCCCCCCAAAACTCGACCCAATATCAGGCTTTTCCTCAAAGGGATTTACCGAAAATATGGTCTGTTTGAGCGGTATAATCTTCTCCAACATAAAGTTGGCCATAACCTTGGAATCTGATCGCGCCGTGAGCAGGATCTTGATCATGAGCAAACCATCAATAAAACCATAGGGATGGTTGGCCACTATGATAAAGGCCCCTTCCTTGGGCAAACGGTCAAACTCATGGTCTTTTACGTCAATCCTTACCCCCAGTTCCTTAAACAGGTTGTCAATAAAAACCAATGGATCAGCATCATAGCAATTGCGGTACAGGTCGTTTACCCGGTTGTACCTAAAAGTTCGCATAAAAAAAGGCGCAAGAAAACCCAAACCCAGCTTGTGTAGGTTGGCGGCTTTGGCAAACTCGTCCTTGTCAATAAAGTCCATTTTCTCTCTGTGCATCCTGTATTGGGGCCAAGCCCCTCTGGGCAAAGATGGAACTTTTTGGCCAATACCACTGGCCGTTGTGCCCGCATGGCCGTATCCAAGGCCTTTAGAATTATTTGTAACCCACTGTTTGTCAAATCAAACCCGATAACCTCATTACCCCCCTATCAAGGCTGGATTGGGTGCCTGGTTAAAACCACCCAAAGTCAGGCCCCAACAGTTGCACAAGCCTTTCTTGGTCTTGCGCAAACACGGCCTGTAGGTAATCCCGGGTGGTTTGGGCCATGGCCGGGTACTCACCCACGTGTTTTTGCGGAAGCATGGCGGGCAATACCCTATTGACCCCTATAAAATCGTACACCTTACATAATTCCTTTTCAGGGTCTTGCAGCAGATGTTCGCTTTTTACAAATAAGATTTGCTCCCTTCCCAACGCGCCAATCCACCGCTGTGCCTGCACATGGTACATCCCCCTGGCCACATAGCTGTACCGTTTATATGCCAGGGGTATATAGTTGCCATTGGTCAAGATTCGGTGTTCCTCCCCTTCCAGCCGGCCTGCTTCGGCCGCTACGGCTTCGTCAAAACTCTCCAGGGGCTCTACGCCGGCCCGGCGCTGCATATGGTAGTGTGAATATGCCCGCATAATGGGGTTGCGCAGCAATACGATTACCTTGACCCCAGGCAGCGATTCGCACACGCGCTGTGGCACCAAAGGGTGGAAGAAGTAGTATGGCGATGCTTCACCCGTAATCAATCCGCGCCATGCAAAAGGAAATACCCTTCTATAGTATGCCAAACCCCTGTGGTACTGCTCATCAAAAAAATGCACCTCCTTGGGCCGCGAAAGTTTCATGTCAGGATGTTGGTCCAGGTAAGCATACAGCGAGGTGGTACCTCCCTTTTGTACGCCAGCTATTATAAAGTGGGGCAGCATTCGCCATTGGGCACCAATACCGCGCAGCCACATGCCCATATCCTTGGCCTTGTAGGCCCAACCATTGCTTGGCTTTTGCACCCGGCAAATATGGCTTTGTAATGGATACCGCGCCCCCTAAACCCCTGAAATGGCCAATTCCAAGGGCCTATATTTGCCCCCGCATGATACCAAGCCAAAAAACTGCCCCTAAGGCATATAACCACGCCGAAGTAGAAGATTCATGGTACCAATACTGGCTAGACAATAAACTGTTTGAATCTGATCCCGACCAGCGGGAACCCTATACCATAGTAATTCCGCCGCCAAACGTAACCGGCGTGTTGCACATGGGGCATATGCTCAACAACACCATACAGGACATTCTGATCCGCCGGGCCCGCATGAGGGGGTATAATGCCTGCTGGGTGCCCGGCACCGACCACGCCTCTATAGCCACAGAGGCCAAAGTAGTGGGCTTGCTGAAGGAAAAGGGTTTGGACAAATGGACAATTGGTAGGGAAAAATTTTTGGAGCACGCTTTTGCTTGGAAGGAGAAATATGGTGGGATCATCCTGGGCCAGCTAAAAAAAATGGGTGCGTCATGTGACTGGAGACGCACGGCATTTACCATGGATGAAACACGCTATAAAGCTGTGATTGATGCCTTTGCGCGGTTGTACAACCAAGGGCTAATATACCGTGGCACCCGCATGGTAAACTGGGACCCTAGGGCAATGACTGCCCTGTCAGATGAAGAGGTGGTACATAAAGAGTGCGTGGACAAACTGTACTACGTGCTTTACCGACAAGTGGGCACCCAAGAGTACCTAACCATAGCCACCACCCGCCCTGAAACCATCATGGCAGACACGGCGGTGTGTGTGAACCCCACCGACCCCCGGTTTGTCCACCTCATAGGCAAAAAAGTGGAAGTGCCACTGATAGGGCGTGAGATACCCATCATAGCTGATGAATATGTGGATAAGGAGTTTGGTACAGGATGCCTAAAGGTAACCCCGGCCCATGACGTGAACGACCATGAACTGGGCAAAAAACATGGCCTGCCCACTATTGACCTCTTGAATCCTGATGGCACCCTGAATGAGAATGCCAAAATCTGCGTGGGAATGGACCGGCATGAGGCCCGCATAGAGATAGCCAAAATACTATCTGACAAAGGCTTACTTTCCAAAGTTGAAAACCTAACCCATAATGTGGGCCATTCGGAGCGTACGGGTGCCGTTATTGAGCCGCGCCTGTCCATGCAGTGGTTTTGCCGCATGGAAGACCTGGCCAAGCCTGCCCTTGACTGTGTGCTGAACGGGCAGGTGCAGTTTCACCCCTCCAAAATGGTCAATACCTACCGCCACTGGATGGAAAACATCAAGGATTGGTGCATTTCAAGGCAACTATGGTGGGGCCACAGAATACCCGTATGGTATCTGCCCGATGGCCGATACGTGGTGGCACACCACGAAGAAGATGCGCTAATTGCGGCCAGGGCACTCCAAGCCGATGTTCAAGCAGCCCATTTGACACAAGATCCTGATGTGCTCGACACCTGGTTTTCATCCTGGCTTTGGCCTATATCCGTGTTTGACGGGGTGGCCCATCCCAAAAACAAGGAGATAACCTATTATTACCCTACACAGGTATTGGTAACCGGACCTGACATCATTTTCTTTTGGGTGGCGCGAATGGTTATGGCAGGTTACGCCTATAGGGGTAACAAGCCTTTTGAACATGTGTATTTTACCGGTTTGGTGCGTGATGAACTGGGCCGCAAGATGTCAAAACAACTGGGCAATTCACCTGATCTTCTTAAACTTATAGACCAATACGGGGCCGATAGCGTACGTTTTGGCATATTGATAGCCAGTCCTGCGGGCAATGACCTTCTTTTTGGCGAAAAACTCTGCGAACAAGGAGGCCATTTTATCAATAAAATCTGGAATGCCTTCAAGCTCATGGAGTCTTGGCATGGCTTTGAGAAAATTGTGGACAATGCCCCTGCTGAAATTGTAGAGAAAAATGCTGCAGCTTTGACGCTCTTCCAAGCCCGTTTTCAAGAAGTATGTGCCGAGACGGAGGAAGCCTATGAGCGCTTCAAAATGTCAGAAGCCCTTCAATTGGTGTATCGATTGATCTGGGACGACTTCTGCAGCAATTACTTGGAGTGGGTAAAACCAAGAAAGGATACGGTGATTGACCGCCACGCCTATGAGGCAACAGTGTCCCTGTTTGACCAATGCTTGCGCCTTCTGCATCCGTTTATGCCTTTCGTAACCGAGACCCTGTACCACATGTTGGCCCAGCGCGTTCCCGGCGAGAGCATCTGTACGGCTGCCTATCCGGTAGCCGCCAGGGACCGGTCAGCCCAATATGGCCAAGACTATGCCGCCATATCGCGCCTGACATCGGATGTGAGAAACTACAAGATACAGCATAACAAAGGATTGCGCGAAACACTCCAGGTTGCGGTGCCCCAGGCCGACCATAATCGCCTGTCGCCCTATGCAGCCCTCATCCAGTTTGCCGCCGGTATTGGCCTTTGGGCTGCCTATATTGACAAGCCCAGCGGAAAGGCTTCCTTTCTATCGGGCACCATGGAATTGTTTGACCTAGACAGCACCACATTTCTGGACGGTACGGCCATAGAATCTGAACTACAGGAATTGAAACGCTTGGAAGGATTCTTGGTGGGAATAGAAAAAAAACTTGACAATCAAAGCTTTATACAGTCGGCACCAGCCAGTGTGGTGGAGCGCGAACAAAAGAAAAGAAAGGATACGCTGGAAAAAATAGAGAGCATCCAGGCCAAGCTCCTGCGGCTGGATAAAAAATAATCTTTAGGCCTGTGCACCACTCTAAATAAAAGGCACTTACTTTCGTGCCGTTAATTCAACTTTCTGTTTGCTAAGGCTAAGGCAATCGCCATCCCCCGACCCAGCTTTTTTGTTGAATGAGCGCTTGTTTTACCTTAATTTCTTTACTAAATGAATCTTTTTGTAGCACGCTTGAGCTATTCGACCACAAACGATGGTCTTCAACAAGCATTCGAACGTTACGGCGAGGTAACCTCTGCCAGGGTAATCATGGACAAAGACACCGGAAAGTCAAAGGGATTTGGCTTTGTGGAAATGAGTGACGACAACGAGGCCCAAGAAGCCATCAACGCACTCAACGAAACCGAACTAGATGGCAGGACCATCGTGGTGAAGGAAGCACGCGACGAAAACTCCCGAGGCAACTCAGGAGGTGGTGGAGGAGGCGGAAGGCCCCCACGCCGTGACAATTTCGACCGCAGGCCACGCAGGTCGTACTAGACTATAGTCTTACCCAAAAATTGTACAGCCCCAAGACCATAAGTTTTGGGGCTTTTTCATTTTTTCTTTGTTAAATCTTGGATAAGTCCCTTTCATTACCTACTTTCGCGCACCAAAATTAAATTTCTACTGCCATCGCTGGAAGACCACCAACCAAGCCCAAAACCCTCAAGAATGGGTTTTACTTGGAAGTACGAAACCCCGGGGCTGCCTCAGGCATCAAGCTCAGAAGGGATTCAAGGGAAGAAATGAATCAAGCCGCAAGGGAATACGCCAAAACCAAGGAAGTGATTATTTTAGGTGAGGTGAAAAACGGAAAGTTCATAGAAAAGAAGTAAGCCCTTCCGCTACCTTCTTATTTGGCCGCCTTAGCCAGCCCATCCCATACCGTCCAACCCATAAACTTTTTCCCTTGGAAGAAAAGCTGGTAATCATAGATTTCGGATCGCAATACACCCAGCTCATTGCGCGTAAGGTGCGAGAGCTTCAAGTCTATGCTGAAATCCATCCTTATCACCACCTTCCGCCCCTTGATGCCTCGGTTAAGGGCATCATCCTTTCGGGAAGTCCTTGTTCCGTGCGCGACCCCGGAGCCCCAACCATACAGATTGACAAGTTTCCTCCTCAAATTCCGGTACTCGGCATATGCTACGGCGCCCAACTGATGGCCCACCTGGGCGGCGGCCATGTGTCCAAATCTGATAGCCGCGAATACGGCAGGGCCCACCTGGAAACACTGACTGACAATCGATTGCTCCAAGGGATATCACCCCGTTCACAAGTTTGGATGTCGCACGGCGACACCATAGGCTTGTTGCCCCAAAACTTTAAACCCATAGCCTCCACTGCCGATGTGGCCAATGCGGCCTTCCATATTGAAGGCAGACATGCCTGGGGCATACAATTTCATCCGGAAGTACACCATACCGAGCAGGGTAAAACACTGCTAGACAATTTTTTGGACATCTGTGGCTTTTCCAAGGACTGGACTGCTGCCCAATTTGTACAAGAAACCATAGACCAGATACAAAAAACCGTGGGCCTGGACTACGTGGTGATGGGCCTCTCTGGCGGCGTGGACTCCACCGTAGCAGCCGAACTCATACACCAAGCCATTGGGCCTAGGCTCACCTGTCTTTTTGTGGACAATGGCCTCCTGCGAAAGAACGAATTTCACGATGTACTGGAATCGTACAAGCTCATGGGCCTCAACGTGATTGGCATTGATGCCCGACAAGAATTCCTTCAAGCCTTGGCCGGTTTGACCGAACCCGAAGCCAAGCGCAAAGCCGTGGGGAAGGTATTTGTGGACGTTTTTCAGCGCGCAGCCGGCAATATAAAAGGGGCCGCCTGGCTGGGCCAAGGCACCATATATCCAGATGTAATTGAATCACTTAGCGTTAAAGGGCCTTCAGTTACCATTAAATCCCACCACAACGTGGGAGGCTTGCCCGAAAAAATGCACCTTAAGGTATTGGAGCCCCTTCGGCTCCTGTTCAAGGATGAAGTGCGCCAAGTAGGTGCACAGCTGGGCATTCCCAGCCAAATCCTGCAACGGCACCCTTTTCCCGGGCCCGGGCTTTCCATAAGAATACTTGGGGAGGTGAATACCCAAAAGGTGGCATTGCTGCAAGAGGCAGACGCCATATTTATAGAACACCTTAAGAAATCGGGCTGGTATGATAAAACCTGGCAAGCTGCTACCATATTGCTCCCCATACACTCGGTGGGGGTTATGGGCGACGAGCGCACGTACGAGCAGGTGGTTGCTCTTAGGGCTGTGAGCTCAGTGGACGGCATGACCGCCGACTGGGTCCACTTACCCCATGAACTCTTGGCCAAGGTGTCAAGTGATATCATCAATAAAGTAAGGGGCATAAACCGCGTGGTGTATGACGTAAGCTCCAAGCCGCCCGCTACCATTGAGTGGGAGTAGTGCAGCATGTTAAGAAGCCGGCAGCCCCAAGGGGCAATTAAATTCGCGGCTCAAAGTCTCATCCCTATGCATGTAAGTAAACTGTACAAATTGCTCATTTTTATGGCATTGAGCACGTTTGCTTCTTGTGGCTCCACCCGCAAGGCCGTGGACAAAACCCCTTGGGAAATGAAAGAGGATGAGGCGGTGCTAGATTCGGCAGGAGTAGGGCAGGATGAAATTGACAAAGGGCCCGACTCCCTTGACCTGGTGTACCCTTACGACCCAAAAGAGCAATACGAGATAGCTTTTCTTTTGCCCTTGTTCCTCCATGAGTATCCCGGCATATCAGAAAGAAACAAGTACTTGGCTGCTTGGTCCATGGACTTTTGGTTAGGTGCCCGCCTGGCATTTGATACCTTGCGTACCATAGGTTTTAATGCCAATGTAGGCCTAATTGACACCCGGGGAGATACCGCAGAACTGGGCCGGCAATTGAAAACCTTAACCAATGCCGATTTGCTTATGGGGCCATTGACCCCTGACCATATCCGCTTGGTAGCCCCTTTTGTGCAGGCGCACAAGATCAATATGGTTTCGCCACTAGCCACTTTTGAAGGGCTTAACGGACTCAACGATAGGATTTTCTTGTCAAAACCCCCGGTCCATGTGCTGAGCCGAGCGGCTGCCGAACTGATAACATCCAAGTACGGCAATGATTATTCCGTAGTAATCTATTGCCGATCTGTGGCTTATGAATTGGAAGAAGCCAAAGGCATACTGGCTTTGCTGCCCCAAGACGTTGCCGCCAAAGCCCGGATACAAGAAATAGAAGGAAGTTATGTGGAACGGGGTGCCCTTTCCGGTTCCCTTCCAGATAGCGCCGTGGTGCTGATTTGTAGCGACAAGGAACCTTTTGTTACCTCCGTATTGGCTGAACTGCGCCGTACGCTGGACCCTCACAAGGTGGTAGGCCGTGAGTCTTGGCTGGAATTCCAGAGCCTGGATGTATCAGCGTGGCAGAAACTTGATATGCACATTATAGCCACAGGTTATGTGGACTATACCGACACCCTTCTGCAATCCTTTGTAGCGCATTACCGACAGAAATATCATGCCGAACCCAGCCGATACGCCATATCAGGTTTTGTGGAAACCTTATATTACTGCCTGTACCTGAACAATTACGGAGCAAATTTTCAGGCCAAGCTCAACCAACTTGAACTTTCTTTGCCCTTTGAGTCGCTCCACCTAGCCCAGGACCCCTCCAATTTGGTATTTTACAACGACCATGTTAAGATATTAAAACTGGTGAACGATCAATTGATTGAAATAAAATGAAATATATAGGCCAGCATGTGCTTGCAGCCCAGACGCTGGCAGCCAACTACAGCTTTGAAATCCCATTACTCAAGTACTTAAAAGAGTACTTTTCGCTGCACAAAAAGCATGGAAAAAAGGATAGGAAAACCATCCGCGACCTACTGTTTGCTTACTTTAAGGGTGGACAGCTCAAAAACAACCTGTCTTTTGAGCAGGTTGTTGCTTCCATAGCCTACCTATCACCTGAAGGGTACCCATCCCTTCAACAAATAGCGCACGAATGGCTTCCCATTTCCGGTTTTAATGTTGATCAACCCTTTGAAGCCAAGGCCGAGCAGCTCAGCAGTCATTTGGGCATAGATGTGGTAAACAGCCTGTTCCCTTTTGACGAACCGCTTTCATCAGGCCTTACCAAGGTACAGGTGGCCCAGGGCCTGGTGAAACCACAGCCACTCTACGTACACATCTGGGATAAGACCTATGCCGTAACCCGCGAAATGGATACCCTTGGCTGGCAATACACCGCTGTGGGCGGCAAGGGCTTTATGCTGCCCCATGGCACAAATTTGGAACAATTGACCAGCCATGCCAGGGGGCTCCTATATGTCCAAGATCTATCCTCCCAAATGGCACAAGCCCACATGCATCCCAAAGCAGGTGAAAAATGGTGGGATGCCTGTTGCGGTTCAGGGGGCAAAAGCCTACTTCTTAAACAGAAATGCCCCGAAGTGGCACTCTTTGGGTCTGACGTAAGAAAATCCATACTTAAAAACTACCAAGAACGAATGGCCCGCCACAAGGTCACAGCCCAAGCCTTTGTCTTTGACCTTGAATCGACTTTGGGTAGCCCTACCGGCGCTCCCTTTAGGGGCATACTGCTCGATGTGCCGTGTACCGGCAGCGGCACATGGAACCACCATCCCGAAATGCTGCATGTGGTGGACTATCCCATCATCATGTCTTTTGCATCCAAACAATTGCACATGGTTGATGCTGCCCTGGGCTATTTAGAAACCGGTGGTGAACTGCTATACATGACCTGTTCCCTATTTGCAGCCGAAAATGAGGAAGTAGTGGCGCAAGTATGTGCCAATGGCCAAATGGAATTGCTGGGCCAATACCACCTGCACCATGCGGCTAGCAATAGCAACCACCTCTTTGCAGCCCGGTTAAGGAAACTTGCATGATAGAAGCCAATGACATACGCCTGGAGAAGAAGACCTATTTCAAACTATTGCTCAGAAACCGGTTTTCCAAAGCCTGGTGGATATACTTACTGCCTTTTGCTGGGGCAGTGCTTCTGCAAGCCATTGACACCGAATTTGATTGGGGAGTACGGTTTATGTTGGTGTATGGAGTGGTAAACCCCCTTTGGGTGGTGGCCTACCTATACATGCATACCTCCTCTCCCACAGCCAGGGCGGTGGCCCTTCCTAGAAGCTACCGGTTTGGACCTCAAGAAATAACCGTGCTCCACGGTGATGGCAGCAGCGACCAATACAGCTATGCCGAGGTACACCACTTTGCCATGCGCAAAGGCGAAATGATGATCTACTTCTCGGCAAGCCAGTTCATATACTTGCCCAAAGGGAGCATAACCCCAGGTGAAATGAACCATATAGCCCAACAGATTTCCTTGTCAAAAAACAAGTAAGATTGAAGCCCCTGGAAGACTCATACAAACACAAGAGCCTAAGGAAAAAATTGGTCCAGACCATTTTAAGCAAGGGTATTCGCGATGAACGTGTCCTTACGGCCATAGACCTAATTCCGCGACACTTTTTTTTGGACAATGCACTTGATGAACATGCCTATCAAGACAAGGCCATGCCCATAGGCAATGGGCAAACCATATCACAACCCTACACGGTGGCCTACCAAACCCATCACCTAGAAGTGGCCAAGGGAATGAAAGTACTCGAAATAGGTACCGGATCAGGCTACCAGGGCTGTATCCTTTGTGCTTTAGGGGCGCAGCTCTATACGGTGGAGCGGCTGCCCGAATTGTTGCCCCGTGCGGCTGCCATGTTTTCCAAATTCGGTTTCAATCCCCAAATTAAAATTGGCGACGGCAGTTTGGGCTGGCCTGAAATGGCCCCCTTTGACCGGATCATAGTGACCGCTGCCGCCCCGGGCTTGGGCAAAAGCCTCTGGGAGCAACTGCGCCCTGGTGGCATCATTTTGTTGCCCATGGGCAACAAAGTACAAATAATGAACAAGATAAGAAAAACCCACGACGGACAACCCATACGTGAAACACTGGATTCCTTTCGGTTTGTGCCACTGATTGGCAGCGAAGGATATTCTGAATAACTAGTGCATTGAGTCTATGAACTATGCACCATGATGAGAGGGCGCTTCAGTGGGCCCATTGGCAGGGCTACCCGGTTTGGTGCCACGCCCCACAAATTGCTCTATGGCTTGGCGCAAGGAATCAGCGTCCAAGTCGCTGGTTATGTTACCATTGCGGGAGAAGGAAATACTTCCTGTTTCTTCTGACACGATCACGGCCAAGGCATCGGTTTGCTCTGTGAGCCCCACTGCCGCGCGGTGGCGGGTACCATAGTGCCTGGGCAATTGGGGCGACTGCGTAACGGGCAAGATGCAACTGGCCGCCACAATAAGGTTGGAAGCTATGATCACTGCCCCATCGTGCAGGGGCGCGGTTTTTTGAAAAATGGTCTCTAGTAGCTCCGCCCTAAGCAATGCCCTCATTTCCACACCCGTGGTGCTGAAGTTGCGCAGGTCGGTGGTGCCTGAAATGACTATAAGTGCGCCGGTTTTTGTTTCCGACATAGACAGGCATGCCCTTACTATTTCATTGGTACTTAGACCAAAACCTTCCTTTAATTCCCAGTTCCAGGGCAAAAAACTTCGCCAGTTTTTGCCAGGTTGTGCCCGCAGGGTGTTTCGGCCTATGAGCAAGAGCACCCGCCTTACTTCTTGCTGAAAGACGATGAGCAAGGCTATTACCCCCACTTCAATGAACTGGCCCAGGATGCCGGCCACCAAGCGCATTTGCAGGGTCCTTACCAGCCAGTACAAAAAGAATATAGACGCTATGCCCAAGGAGATGTTTAGCGCTATGGTGCCTTTCACCAATTTATACAGCACATATAAGATAATGGCTACCAGGGCTATATCCAGTATGTCAAGGATTCGGAAAGGCATAAAGCCTATGTCAACCAAAAAGCGCATTAGCCCGCAAATATGGCATTAATCACGGGGCCACCTTCCAGCCCGCCCCACTGCCGTAGGGCTTCCATTAGTGCTATGGTTTCCTTGGCCTGGCGCACGTCATGCACCCTTAGCAAGTGTGCTCCCCTAAGCAGCGCCAAGGCATGGAGCGCAGTGGTGCCGTTTAATGAGTCGGCGGGCGTAGTGTCCAGTACTCGGTATATCATGCTCTTGCGCGACAGGCCCACCAAAAGCGGCGCGTCAAGCAATTTAAAATGATCTAAATGCCACAGCAACTGGTAATTCTGCTCCAAGGTTTTGCCAAAACCAAAACCTGGATCCACCATCACATCCTTGATACCAGCCTGGAATGCTTGGGCCAATTTGAGGCTTAAGTAGTGGGCCACATCGGTTACCACTTTGCCATACGTAGGGTTTTGCTGCATGTGCATGGGGCTGCCCTGTTTGTGCATGGCCACGTATGGAACCCCCAATTCGGCCACCGTCGCCATCATATCCACGTCATCATCCCCTGCACTTATATCATTTATGATGTGGGCACCGGCCAGCACCGCTTCACGGGCTACCTGAGCCCGGTAGGTATCTACTGATATTATGGCCTGTGGGAATTCTTTTACTACGCCTTGTAATACAGGAATTAACCGCTCCAATTCAATATCTGGGCCCACTTGTGTAGCTCCGGGACGGGTACTGCAGCCCCCCAAATCAATCATATCTGCCCCTTCGTCCAAGAGCTTGGCCACTTGCCTCAGTGCCAAGTCCATGCCCTGGTATTTGCCACCATCGTAAAAGGAATCTGGCGTGAGGTTTACTATGCCCATTACTTTGGGCTTATCAAATTCCACAAGCTTTCCCCTGCACTGTATGCTCAGCATGGTCCTGGTTTGTTGGGGGCAAATTACCCCATCCCCTGGCCATAGGTGGCCCATACGGCGGCAACACATGGCCTCCTGCGTGTACTTTTGGAGGAAAATTCACCTTTTACATGTCTGCTAAGCATTTGGCTGTATGGCCCTTTGGCTGCCTATTGTGTATTGTGGCCCTTGGGCTTGGGTCATGTGGCTGTGAGCCCTATGTGTTGGTCATACGCCATTCCAATGCCGTGCTCACCGTGTATGACAATCAAGACTACAATGCCGACAGTACCCAAATGCTGGAAACCCTTTGGAAACCGTCAGAAAACGAGGTGTTGGGCAATGCACTCAAATTGGGTATGCGCTTTCAATATACCTACAGCCATGACCCCAATAAAACGAGTTGTGACCCCACCGACATTCAGTTGCGCGATAGTGTGCTGGCCATAGACATAATAAGCCTACATGATATGGAGGGAATAGACTCTGGGCAAAGCGTGCTGGCCGCCGGAGGCTGGCCCAGTTATAGAGTTGACTCCCTACGGTGGCACCTCAATACCCCTTTTTATCCAAATTATTCGGTTATCTACTTAAAACTGAAAGGAAAATCACTGACCGGCCTGGTGCAGTTCAAAGCCATTGTCACCAAAAACAATGGGGCCAGTTTTGAGGTACTCTCTGATGAGTTGGAGTGGAAATAATCCCGTCACCCCGCTAGCCCTCCCCGCCCGCTTTTTCTGCTTCACCCTCCCCAAAAAGGTTACAATCCGTTTGCAAACCTTAACCATTTTGTAAGGATTAAGAGATGGGTGGCAAATGGGTTCCATTAACGGTAACCCACTGTTTTCCAAGAGTTAATCTAAGTTATTGTGCTTGTTTTGTTGGATTTGCCACCACAGATTTGTACCCGAATTGTAAACAAAACAACCATTATGACAAGCTTCATCAAAACCACTTTCGCCACGGCAATCGCCATTGTAAGCATGGCCATTTCAGCCATTGCTGCCCCAGTGCAAACCAAACAACTTACCGACACCCGACTCGGTATATCCTACACCACCCCTCAGGCCTCGCCCATGGGTATCCTGCTGGTAGAGGTGGATCCACAAGGTGTGGCGGCTGCCCTGGGCCTGCAGGCCAACGACATCTTGTTGGGCATAAACGACCGCATGGTGCTGGCCCAGAACCTACACACCGTGTTTGCCGGACAGCTGCCCGGTGAAGACCTTACCCTGCGCATAGAGCGAGGGCAACAAATGATAATGGAACAGGCCAAAATGCCCGATTTTGAAGGCCTGTCAAAGGCAAATGCCTTCTTGGGCATAGAGCCGCTGGGCAAACCGTCAAATGCCCTTCTGGGTGTAGTGCTCAACAAACCCATAGCTGGTTCAGGAGCTGAATATGCCGGGCTTAAAAAGGGCGATATCCTAATTGGCATTGACCAACAACCCATTGTACAAGAGAATCTTCGCCAGGTGGTGGGCGCATATATGGCCGGCCAAAAAGCCACCTTGCGCATAGAGCGCAATGGCCACATGCTGTTGATACCCGTAGTGTTTGGTACCGAGCCCAGCAAAGGCGAGGCAACCCGAAATGCGGGACTTACCCAATTATAGACCACTATCCTTCATCAATTTCCTCATTACGTGAAAGGGGGCGGTTCCATCGCCCCCTTTTTTGTTATTTCGCGCCTCATGGAAGCTCCATTTGCTTGGATACTTAAAACGGAACCCAAATCCTTTTCTTGGTCCGATCTACTGGAAGCGGGGGTTACCATATGGGACGGCGTGAGAAACTATCAAGCCCGAAACTATATGGCCTTGATGGCGCCGGGTCAACCGGCATTAATTTACCACAGCGGCAAGGAGCCATGTATTGTGGGCATGGCCAGGGTTAATTCCGGTCCTTTTGCCGACCCTGGTGATGCCACCGGTAAGTTCCTGGCTATAGAAATAGTGCCTGACCACACTTTGACAAAGCCCATTGGGCTTAGCCTATTGCGGCAAAGGCCGGGACTGGTAGGTATCCCACTCTTTTCGCAGGGCCGGCTTTCGGTGGTCCCACTCACAGATGCCCAGTATCAAGACATACTGTCAATCAACACAGAAACACATGGCTAAGGACAAGCCTCAAAAACGGGCCATTCAAGATTTAAGCAGCCTGGGAGGATTGGTGTACAGCACCCATGCACATGAACTGGAACCTGCGGCACAGGATGAAGGCCTGGTAACACACCCATCACACGTACCGCTCTATGTGTCGCGCGACAAAAAAGGCAGGGCTGGCAAACAAGCCACGGTGGTAGATGGGTTTGAAGGATCTGAAGACTTGCTGGGCGAGCTGTGCAAAACCTTGAAACAGAAATGTGGGGTGGGTGGCACTTTCAAGGATGGCACCATCATCATACAGGGCGACAAGAGGACGCAGGTCATGGAAACGCTCAAAGAACTGGGTTACAAGGTAAAACAAAAGGGCGGTTAATAGACCTGTAGCCCATACGCTTGGCCTATCGCTATATTTCAGCCGTGAATCACAAAGCCATACGAAATTGAGTAAGGTTAGGGCGCTCGCCTCCCAAACCCTGGTGTACGGAGTAAGTACCATTCTAGGCAGGCTGCTCAATTTTGCGCTTATCCCCATATTCTCTCACCTGCTGGACCAAACCCGCGACATGGGGCATGTGAACGCACTGTATGGATATGTGGCCCTGCTCAACGTGCTCTGCGCTATGGGCATGGAAACTACCTATTTTTTCTACGCCAATAAATCGAGTGAACCCAAAGCGTTTAACAACGCATTTACCATCATCCTGGGCAGTTCCTCCATCATCAGCCTGCTCTTATTGCTTACTGCCACCGGTATTGACGGTTTGTTGTCCATTGGCAATCCTTGGTATATCCGTCTTATAGCGGGTATGTTGTTCTTTGATGCCCTTGCCATACTCCCATTTGCGCGGCTGCGCCATTTGGGCAAAGCCAAACGCTTTGCGGGGCTTAAATTGCTCAATATCTTGGCAAATGTGGGATTTAACATCCTCTTTTTCGTGGCCTATACCTATATGGATCCCCAAGCCGTGATTTTTGATCCCGGCCAAAAAGTGTTCTATATTTTTCTGAGTAACCTTTTGGCATCTGCGCTCACCCTGGCTCTGGTGGCCAAGGAATATAAGGGGGTACGGCCCGAGCAGGACGGCAAGGCCATGAACGACATGCTGAGCTACGCTTGGCCGCTTATAATAGTGGGCCTGGCAGCTTGGGTCAACGAAAACATGGACAAGAGTTTGATGGAAAAACTCCTACCGGGCAGCCCGGATGAGGGCTATGCGCAGACCGGGATTTATGGCGCGGTATATAAGCTGTCCATTGCCATGGCCATAGTGGTACAGGCATTCAAGTTTGCCGCCGAGCCCTTTTTCTTTGGCATACAAAAAGATAGTGATGCCAAAGCAACCTATGCCTTGGTGCTTAAATGGTTTGTCATAGTGGAATGCCTGGTGTTCTTGGGGGTGGCACTAAACCTAGACCTGGTGCTGCATATCCTGGACGAAAAGTACCGGGTAGGCAAGCATGTGGTGCCCATTGTACTGCTTGGCCAATTGTTCTTGGGCATCCATTACAACCTATCGGTGTGGTACAAGCTCACCGAACAAACCATATGGGGATTGTATATCAGCGTGATAGGGGCTGCAATAACCACATTGTCCTTGTTTACCCTGGTGCCATCCATAGGATACATAGGGGCAGCTTGGGCCACTTTTTTTTCGTTCTTGGCCATGATGGTGGTGTCAGCCTTGGTGGGCCGCCGCCATTACCCCATACCCTATGACTTTGGCAGGTTGGCCTTGTACATAGGCATTGCCGTAGTGTTCTGGTTGCTGTTTGCCGGGGTAGGCATGACCAATCTGGTGCAGCAAACGGTGGTGGCCAACGCCCTGATCCTGCTCTTTGGCGCCTTTGTTTGGGCAGTGGAAAAACCCCGTCGTCTGCTACTTTTGCGCAGGTAAGCCCCGGAAAGCCCCTTATACCGGTCGTGGAAATCAATATCATCAACCTATCAAACAACCCCTTGCCGCGCTATCAAACGGCAGGTTCGGCCGGTTTTGACATCCAAGCTTTCCTTGATGGCTCCTTAACCCTACTTCCGGGCCATAGGATATTGGTCCCCACTGGATTGTATCTTGAATTGCCCAATGGGTACGAAGCCCAGGTGCGCCCCCGGAGTGGGCTAGCCCTGCACCACGGCATAACCCTGCTCAATACACCAGGCACCATTGATTCCGACTATCGGGGTGAAATACAGGTACTCATGGTGAACCTGGGCAAAGAGCCGTTTACCATAGAAAACGGGATGCGCATAGCCCAAGTTGTGGTATCACCCTGCGTGCAGGCAACCCTCACACCGGCAAACAGCCTTGGCACCAGCACGCGCGGGGCCGGTGGTTTTGGACATACCGGAATCCAATAACATATTCAACAGCAATTAAGCAATAGCCCCCTTATGAAGATCATCGTTCCAATGGCAGGCATGGGCAAAAGAATGCGCCCACACACCCTCACCGTTCCCAAACCCCTGGTACATGTGGCGGGCAAGCCAATAGTAGAACATTTGATAAACGACATAGCCCAACTGGCCGAAGGCAAGGTAGATGAAGTAGCGTTTGTGATAGGCAGATTTGGAAAACCTATTGAAGAACAACTGCTTAATGTAGCTGCCAACATAGGGGCACAGGGAAGCATTTACTATCAAGACGAGCCACTCGGCACCGCCCATGCCATATACCAGGCCCATCCTTCGCTTGATGGGCCCTGCGTAATCGCCTTTGCCGATACCCTGTTTTATGCCCGCTTTGCCCTGAACATACAGGCCGACGGCATCATATGGACCAAAGAGGTGGATGATCCAAGGGCCTTTGGGGTGGTAAATAAAAATACCCAAGGCATTATTACGGAGTTTGAGGAAAAGCCTGAAAAACCGCGTTCAAATGAAGCAATAATTGGTATTTATTACTTTAAGGATGCCGCTGTGCTTAGGAGTGAAATCAAGTACCTGCTAGACCATGGCATCATGGGCAAGGGCGAGTACCAAATAACCGATGCGCTAGAAAACATGAAAAACAAGGGCATGCAGTTTATGTCGCAAACCGTGGACGAATGGATGGACTGTGGAAACTATGCCGTGACCGTAGAAACGAATGGCAGGTACCTAGAGCTCAAACGCGACCGGCCAGGCTTGGTAAGCGCTGACGTAATCATGGAGCAGGCCGTGGTAGTGCCTCCATGCTATATAGGCCCCGGGGTAGTGCTTAGGCACTGTGTGGTGGGCCCACGCGTATCCATAGGCACTGGCAGTAGTATAGAACATAGCATATTGTCAGACAGTATCATACAGACCCATAGCACCGTACGCGGCCTGGTAGCCCAGGGCGCCATGATTGGCAGCCACGTAAAAATACACCTACCACCCAGGGAGTTGAGCCTGGGTGACTATAACGAACTATACTAAATGAACCAAGTACTCACATACTTGGCAATAACCATCATGTTGTGGGCGCTAAGCCCCCCAGAGGCCGCAGCCCAGCGGAAGGGAAAAAAAGGGAACACCGAAAAGGTGGACGAGGCAGGGTTCCTAAGCGGCAACCCCCTTAGGGAGACCTTCTTTGAAGGCATGAAGGCCTACGCCACTTTTCAGTATGACCAGGCTGTAGTGGCATTTGAAAAATGCCTAAAAATGGATCCTAGATTGGTGGCGGGCTACCTGATGCTCTCCAACTGCTACCGCGAAATGAACGACCGGACCCGGGCCTTGGCCTATGCCCAAAACGGCTATAGGATAGACCCTGGCAACCTGGACATGTACCAATGCTACTACGACCTGCTGATGAGGGCGCGCAACTACACCCAAGCGGCCGAACTGATAAATGTCCGGCTTGGGCAACCACTCAGCGACCGCGATGCCATAAGGCTTAGGAAGGACCTGGCAAAACTGTATGAGTACCAGGGCAACTACGAGTTAGCCGCCGGAGAATTCGACAAGCTGGAGGCCCAATTTGGATATACCAGCACGTATGCCAAGGAACGCCTACGCCTATATGAACAAGGGGGCAACCAGGAAAAAGCCCTGTTGGAAGCTAAGAAATTGGCCGACAACTACCCCAACAACTATAGGTATGTGAAGGTACTGGCACGGATGTATGGAGAAATGGGCGAACATGGGGCATCTAAGGCCGCCTACCAAAGGGTGCTGCTGCTCAAATCAAACCACGGCCCTGCCCTACTGGCACTCGGCCAGGTGATGATACGGCTAGGCGAAATACCTGCCGGGGTGGAGACCCTGGCCGTGGCCATGGCCCACCCGGGCATAGCGGCCACCGAAAAACTCGAAACGCTCAAGGAATTGCAAATAAATGGGTTGACCGTGGATGTATTGACACCATTGGCCACCATACTGGCCCAAACCTATTCCACCGATGGGGAGGTGAACGCCTGGCTGGCCACTATCTATTGGGCTGCCGGCGATGAAACCCTATGGGTAAGCTACCTGGAACGCGCCAGGGAAGCTGACCCAAGCAATTTTCAGTACCTCACCGATTTGCTACAAGCCTACTCCAAAACAAAGGAATACAAGAAGCTACGCGACCTAAGTGCGGGAGCCGCCGAGCTATACCCCACCCAAACGCGGTTTTATGCCTATGCCGCCGAGGCATTTACCGCATTGGGCGACTACGAGAATGCCTTGATGATGCTGGAAACGGGATTGGTGTATGTGGTGACACAAACCAGCGAGGAACTGGGCATGAAGCTTTTGCAGGCCGATATTTATGACCGTATGGGCCAAGGGGATAAGGCCCGCGACATCTATGAGTGGCTGCTAACAAAACATGAAGGACACCTAACCCTGCTGAACAACTATGCCTACTTTCTGGCAAACAGGGGCCAAGACCTGGACAAGGCCTTGGGTATGGCCATACGGGTGATTAAACTTCACCCCGGCGACCCATCTTATATGGATACGTATGCCTGGGTGCTGTTTAAAAAAGGGGCTTATACCGAATCGGCCCAGTGGCTCACCAAAGCCCTGGACCTGGACGGGGATAACCCGGATATTTTAGAGCACTATGGTGATTGTCTATACTTTATGGGCGACACCCTACAAGCCGTAGCCTACTGGCAAAAAGCACAGGACGCAGGGGCCACGCATGAAAGGCTGAACAGAAAAATCCGTGAGAAAAAGTACCATGCCCAGTAGGACACTGTGGATGTTGATAGCCCTGGGCCTTACTGCCACGGGCTGCAACTGGCTTAGGCGCGGCACTGGCGGGCTACCCCCCATGGATAGGTTGAAAAACCTGGCACAGTTTGAACAAGTGTATGCCCTGACCAACCCTGCCCCCGCCTTTGCCTGGATGGTGGGCACGGGCAAGGTACACGTGCAAGGCGATGGCATAAACCTGAGCCTGGGGGCCAGCCTAAAATGGAGGCGCGACAGCCTGGTATGGCTTCGCCTGTCAAAACTCATGGAAGTGGCCCGCTTACAGGCCGACCTAGAAAAACTAGAAATAATTAACCGACTGGAGCAGAAATACATGCACTACGGCTATGCCCAACTGGCGGGATACCTGAGCCCCACCGAAGGGTTTAGGGCGGTACAGAGGTTGAGTTTGGGCCATATTCCCTTTGCCCTGGAGGGCGCCCGGTTTAGTGCCCAGGATGCATACTACACAATAGAAACAGGCGATAGCATCCAACAAAAAGCCCTGGTGGACAGGCAAACGCTCAAACTGGTGAGGTACGAGCTGGACGCCGGAATACAGGGGCGGGCCACTATAAGTCTAGATGACTATAGACCAAGCGAATACGGGCAAATACCCTATAAAATTCACCTGGAAATGAGCAAGGGTGCATGGCAGAGCTTGGATTTTGAATATTCAAAAATTACGTTTGTGGCACGTGAAAATGCCGAGTTTGAAGTACCTGATGGCTACCTTAGGTAAATACCTGTTGCTGTGGGTCATGACAGGCCTACTGTTGGCGCATGGAACAGTGCAGGCGCAGGGGCGCGAAGACCTGGAGAAAAAACGGAAGCAAAAACTGGAAGAGATAGCCTATACCCAAAAACTGATAGACCAAACAAGTGCCACCCAGCGTAAAAACCTGAGTTACCTGGCAATAATAGACCGGCAGATCCGCAACCGGGAACAACTCTTGGTCACGGAGCAACATGTGCTTGAAGCCCTGGGCCAGAGCATAGGCCAAACCACCCTTTTTGTACAGGCACTGGAAGACGACTTAGCCTCTATTACCAAGGAATGTATAGAGATGGCCTACTGGGCATTTAAGAACCGAAGTGCCTATGACTATGTGCTATATGTGTTTGCGGCCAGTACCCTGCAAGAGGCCTGGAACCGGATGCGCTATATAAAATACTATAATGAACTGAGGGCCAACCAAATGGAATTAATTAGGGCGACAAGGGAATCACTGGGCAGCAAGATGGACTACCTACAGGGACAAATACGGCAAAAGGAATTGCTGATAGAAAACCTGCACCGCGAGCGCGAAAAACTGGCCGGCGATAGGGAGGAGCGCAACCAGGTGCTGGGCGAACTGAAGGGCAAGGAAAAGGAATACCGTGAAAAGTTAAAGGATGACAAGCGGATAGCCAAGGAATTGGACGAGGCCATAGAAGAAGTGATAAAGGCCGAAATGGCCCGGAGCGCAGCAGCGGCGTCCACAGCGGTATCGGGTTTGGCCAGTACCGATTTTGCCAAGAACAGGGCCAATTTTATGTGGCCCATATCGGGCATAGTGTCGCGGCCATTTGGGCGGCAAGAGCACCCATCACTGCCTGACGTGTATCTGAACAACAACGGGATAGACATACGCACGGAAAAAGGGGCACCGGTGCGCTGTGTGTTTCCCGGGGCGGTGGTGCACGTGGTGTATATACCAGGGGCCCACAATGCCATAATAGTGCGGCATGGCGAATACTACACCGTGTATAAGAACGTGATAGACGTGATGGTGAAAGCCGGTGATGAGATAAGTGAAGGACAACAATTGGGCACCGTTTCGTATGACGAGGACAAGGGGCTGGCCGAACTGCACTTTGAGATGCGGTACAAGACCGAGAAGCTGGATCCGGAAACTTGGCTGCGGCGGCAGTAGCATGTATGACTTTTTTTTTGGAGAGCGCAGGCTAATCCATCCTTGGCCAAATGCCTTTTTGTGCCGCAAAACCAATCCAGATTGGGCATTGGCTTTATGCAATACGCTGAGCCTGAAAACCGCAGGACGTGTTTGGCCCAAACCGTGTAATGGCCACGCGTCCAACCCACTACATGTTGCTGTCCATACTCACCTGGCCTTTAGTACTCCCCGCCCAGTTTGCGCATGTTTAGTGCGGGGTGGGCAAATGCCGGAAGGCGCGCAGGTTTGGAAGTAAGCCCGGTGGTGTCGGTGAGTGCTTCCATAAACCGCACGATGTCATCTATTTCAGTTTCGGTCAGGTTTAGTGAGTCGCTGGGCAAGGTTTGGTTGGGCACATAGAGCCCCAGTCCGGCGCCCCCACCCTGGTTGTAGAATTCCACCACGGTCCTTAGGTCGCTAAATGCACCATTGTGCATATAGGGGCCGGTGAGGGCCACGTTGCGCACGGTAGGGGTCTTAAAGGAACGGTAAAAAATGGAAGCCTCCTGTTTGCGCGCGCCAAACCGCCCCATATCTTCATCTATCACAGGTTCCTGCAAATTTTCGTTGGCCAAGGTACCCAGCACTTCCGATTCCGATTCTATGTAATGTGGTGGACGCGTGCCATTGAAAACGGGCGAAAAGTGGCAGGTAGCGCAGCCGGCCTTGCCCATGAACAGGTTGGCCCCGCGCAGCACCCTGGCATCCAGCTCTTTGATCTCCCCACGCATGTACTTGTCAAAAGGGGAATTGAACCCATTGAGCGTGCGCACATATTCGGCCAGGGCAAAGGCCACCGTGTTGCGGTTTATAGATTGTTCGCCAAGCCCAAAGGCTTCATTAAATAAATGTTGGTAGTCAAGGCTTTGCTTAATCTTTTCGGTAGCTTCCTTATAGTTGGTATTGAATTCCTGCGGCGAAAGCAATACGTGCTCCGTTTGGTCTTCAATGTTTTCTGCCCTTAGATCGTGAAAATAATGGCTGCTAAAAACGGAGTTGAGCACGGTGGGCGAATTGCGGGCCACGCTCCCTTTCATGTCAAAGGCCAAGCTGGTCTTGCGCCCATCGGCAAATCCCAGGGCGGGATTGTGGCAGGAGGCACATGCCCTTTTATTGTTGCCTGACAGGATGGGGTCGTAAAAGAGCACCTTGCCAAGCCTGACTATCAGTGGATTGTTGTCGCCCCTAAATTTAGCATAGTATGCCGGGTTGAGGAAATGGGTGGAGAAGAGCTCATCCTGTTCGTACTGTACTGCTATGGGCAGGGTATAATACTTAGATGGTATATAAGCTTCACTGGCTTTCTGGGCTTCCAGGCAGCGTGCATAGAGCGGGCGGTGGTGCAGCTTGTAATAGGTTATGCGGTCAAAATGATTAAAATCGGTGGAACCGTGGAGATAGTCAATGGCATATTGTAGCCCCTGGGCCAATTGGACCAACGCGGCAGGCCTTTCTAACTCATAGGCGGGAGCATAGGCTTCCACTGCGGCCAGCATACCCTGGAGAGATGCACCTGCCTCAGGAAGGGAGTTGAGCAAGACGGGAGAGTCAAAACCCGTGATTCCCAATGTAAATACACGCAACAATTCATACCGCATGGCCTCCCATATTTGGTAAGCATAGAGTTGGTCTTGCGCTCTTCTATTGACAAACTGGGCCAAGTTCTTACCCATAAAATCGAGTTCATCCCTTACCTGTGGCAGGCCATCCTCGCCTGAAAAAAGCAGTTCTTCCACCACCTGAAAACCATGGGGTGGCATTTCTTCCACATCGGGCACGGTTTCATTGAGCCAGTAAAGGTTGGGGCCGTTAAGGTGGGTCTTGGCAAAATCAGGCGCCTGGTATTCCAGCAGGTATTCTACCCTCTTGTATGCCAAACGGGCTGCCTTAAACCCTGCCTGTATGTCGGCGGCGGTAGTACCGGACTGTGCCACAAGGCCTTCCAAGTCCTCCAATTTCGTTGAAAGATCTTGGAGCCCATTTATATACTGTTCCTTTATTGCTTCTACGGCAGCTGATTCAGTCTTCCTGGTGGGCTGGAAAAAACCCCAAGCCAAAGCTCCCGAAGCCAGGAGCATAAAAAGGATGGTACGTGGTGTATGCATGGCGCGTGTGGATAAACTAAAGGAAGGGGCCTTGCGAACCCCTTCCTTGATAAGATTTTAGTTGAGAAAAATTTCCTTTACTCTATCACGAATTTCACCGTTTCACCCTCAGATGCCTTGATTAGGTAGGTGCCGGCTGGCAGATCGGCTATGTCTATTTGGTTGGTGTTCATTACCTGCTTCACCAGGGTGCCTTCTACGTCATATACGTTGGCATTGGTTACCCTACTGAGCTTAAGGAAGCGGGTAGCGGGGTTAGGATACACTTCAAAAGCATGGCCTGAGAACCCAGGTTCTTGGAACGAAGTCCACACAAAATCGTCCAGGTTGTTGATAGCCACGGTCATGGAGTGGTTATACGGATATACATCCAGTCCGATTCCAAAAGCAGTGTTTTCATATGACTTCTTCAGCCGGGCAGCACTGGGTTTAGATGTATTCATGCCCGAAAATGGGTGCTGAATGTTTAAGAACAAGGTAGTACCATCACTAGATGCCCGGGCACCGGTTACTTCAGCCCCCAGGGTGCCGATAGCCAATCGCTTCAGGTGGTCCACGTTAGGATTGGCTTGGGTCATGTTGAGCAAAAACACCTCACAAACAGCCCCCAGTGCATGGCTTGGCACCCGTCCTTCTGAAATACCGTTTAGGTCTTCTTGTATCACCAAGTACTCTTTGCCGCCCACGTTGAGGAAAGTAAGGCCATCAGGGTTTGACATGTGCAGGCCATCATTTGCGGTGGCGCCGTCACCGCCCTCCAGAAACACCTTCATGCTGTTGTCGGCCGGGTCAAATACCATCACCCTACCAAAATAGTCCGTATAGGTGTTGTCGGTATAACCACGGTCCGTATGGTGCTGGGCCACATTGCCCTTATACTTGGCAAATGACTTGCCGGCATCGTCCCTACCGGTTTCGGTCCAGTAGATCTTGCCATTTTTGGCCATGTCTATCCATTCGCCGCGCATGAAAAGGGTTCCGCCCAGGCGCACGGCTATGTCTTGCACATTCAGCATGGAGTCCATATGCATGGGCAGTGCTGCCCAAGCACCGGTGTATTTACCAGCATCTTGCTTATAAACATACAGTTGACCTTCTGTGAAATCATTTGCCGTACTTGCTTCAAACTTGTAGAAGCACCCAGGTGAGGTGTCATCGGTGAGGTAAACGGTTTTCATGTCGGGGGTAATCACGCCGCCTTCATGGCCAAAACGGCCCATGTTGTACTGTTTGCGTAAGGCCTTGGCATTTTCCACATCAATTTCTACCATCCAATTGTAGTTTTCATACTTATCTATGGTGGCGCCATCAGCCAAATCTATATCGGAATCAATGGTAAAGTCGTTGGTATCACGCGTGCCAGGGTTGCAAGGGTCGCCATAAATACCTGGGTTTGAGTACTGCATCCATTCCTCGGCAGTCCATATCCTGCCGTTCGGCGCCTGTATGCCGCCGCAGTTTGCCATGGTGCCACCCACTTCGCTAAAGTCCACGTTCCTAAATTCGCCTACCCTGCTCCATGAACCATTGGCTTCTTTTTTCACCTGCCATACGGTCATGCCGCCACCATCGCCCAGCACTGGGTTGCCCACATTCATTTCGTGGTTGCAAATCAGGTAGGTCTTGCCACCTTTCTCCACAAAACCCAGAAAGTCATGCCATTCCTTGGCCAGTGCAAACTCGTCCTTGTGGTTTCTCACCACGTCCACGCCTCCAGTAAATAGGATTTGGAAGCTGGCGGGGTTGCCCGGTACAATCACGGTTTTGGGGCCGTAATTCGAGTCAATCGGTTCAAAGTTGACTTGTGCATTTGACGAAAACGCCAGCAAAAGCAAGCTGATGGTAAAAATGTTTCGCATGTATTTCAATTTGGGAGCAAACCTGTGCAGGTACTGTTACTCCTTTGTAAGGGCAACAAAAACTTACTGTTACCCGCATGGCCCCCAGATAGTTTTGACCAGATTGTTGCCCAATCGTGAATTCATCATCAATTATGGCGAGGGGATAAATCGTGTTTTCTGCCAAAAAGCCATAGCTGTCCCAACCCGAAAATGGTCCCTCCTCAGTAGCCATCACTTGGTTTCCATCCCTCCATCTGCATTACACTTGATTAAATGAATCCTAGAGGTGAGTGGCTTCCTTGCTTCATAGTTGCCAAGCCCAAGTAAACCCATTGTTACCCATTCATACCATTTGAGTTACCTAATGGCCAAAATGCCCCTTCATATGTGGGCACACTGGTGCATGGGGCTATATTTGCCCATAGTAGCAACCATGGCACTGCTCAAACTATTCAAGAAAACCCCCACCAGCGACGAAGAGTTGATAGCCCGGTACAAGGCTACCAAGGAGAGCCAGTGGGTGGGCCTGCTCTATCAGCGATACACCCACCTGTGCCTGGGTGTATGCATGAAATACCTAAGGAATGAAGAGGATGCCAAAGATGCAGTGATGCAGGTATTTGAAAAACTGATGGACGACCTGCTCCGCCATGAGATACAGTTCTTTCAAGGCTGGCTGCACACCTACCTGCGCAACCACTGCTTGATGGCCCTGCGCAAAAAACGGCCGGCAAGCACATACCGCGACGATTTGGCAAATGATGGCCCAGGAGGTGTGGAATTGGACAATGGTGAGAATCTTAGCGACAAGGAATTGCTGGAAATGGACATCGAACGACTCGAAAAAGCCATTGATGCACTTAAATCCGACCAAAAAGATTGTATTAGAATGTTTTACCTTGACAACAAGTCATACAAGGAAATAGAAGAAATGACGGGCATGGACTTTAAGCAGGTAAAAAGCCATATACAGAATGGCAAGCGCAACCTTAAAATGTATATGGAGCGCCATGGCTAGATCTACCCCCCAAACCCCGGCCCTGTGGCTCAGTGCGCAACAGCTTGTGAAGCATGTAAAAGGCAACCTGCTGGGCGACAAGAAAAAAGAAGTAGAAGAACTCACTGCCGCCTCACCCCTACTGGCCGATGCCCTAGAGGGTGTGAAGATGATGGAACACCCTGAACAGTTGGAGCGTACGGTAGCCTCCATCAACCGCCAAATTCAGTTGCGCAGCGGGGCGGGCACGGCGACCGTTCATGCACTTCCTGCCGAACGAACAGACAATAAGGGCCCAATTGCCATTCGACCCTATTTATGGGCGGCAGCCAGTGTGGCCCTGGTAGCCATGGCCGGTTTCACGGTTTGGCAGCTCATACCCCGCCCAGAAACCAAGCACGGCCAAGCGGTGGTATATGAAGAACAAGCCAGCCCACAGCCCAGCACCAATACTTACGCAGATTCACACATGCCTCCCGATACCAGCAGTGAATCAGCTATTAACAGCGACACGATCATCCCCAATGAAACAAATCTTTTGGCCTATGAGGCACCCGTGGCACCGCGCACCCCTACAAGGGTAACGGCCCCAATAACCCGTGAAACAACCGACACCCGGCTTGAAACCGGCACCGCCAACCATGCATCAGCCGCCACAATTATCGAGAAAGAATTGGAAGAGGATTCCGGCAAATACGGAACACCCAATTCTGTTGATGAAGCACTTACCCAGCCAACTGTAAAAAATACGGTGCTAGAGCACGAAGACCTTGCCGATGGTGCAGACCCCGATTATAGCCAAGCCAAAAGCCTATTGGCCAATGGAATGGAAGATGAAGCTGCCAAGGCGCTTCGAAAAATAGCCGGCAACAAAAGGTCAGGCCATAGGGATGATGCTGCCTGGGACCTGGCCCAGCTATACCTAAAAAAAGGCGATACAGGTGAAGCCAAGAAGTGGCTCAAAAAACTCACCGATAGCAATATATATGGCGAACAGGCCAAAGAATTGCTCGGCAATAACCAGTGAAAAGACCAAGGCCCCACGCTACATTTTAAACATTAGTGACAAGGCCTTCAGGGTCAATCGCTTGATTTTGGTTCTTGTGGAGGCCAGACCGCACCCGCCCAAGGGTGCCGTGTAAGCAAGCACCCCCCGCCCTGTGAGAGCAAGGCCACGGCCAACCACAATTGGCGCACTTCAGTGGCAGGCACATGAATGGATGGGTAAAAGGGATTGTCGGCGCAAAATTCAAAACAGGCCAACCCAAATTGCATTCTCCTGATTAACAATCCACTGCTGCACACTACTGCATGTATCCTACCTTCCCTGAGGCTAGCCGGCTGCCCTGGGTTTTGCCTCCGGCAAATAAGCACATCGGTAGGATACAGGCCCATGCCTTTGTACAACATTTCGTTGCCCATGACCTCTATGGCCAAGCAATCGCCCTGCACTACCCAGGGGAGGTGTATGCGCGGCAGTTCTGACACAGAGGACGCCTGGTCCAATTTGGCAATAAAGGCATCAAACTCCCGCGCCCTCAAGAGAGGGACAGATGCCGAAAAAGCCGGTGCATCCATACTGGCCCCCAGTTCATGCTTAAAACCAGCTATTTCATTTACGCGCAACTCCGCGTGAAGCAAGCGCTCCAAGGGAATGCTAAATTTATTTGCAATTTCAAGCACCACCGAAGTCTTAGGCTCTGCCCTACCCTCTTCATAGCTACCAATATTGGCCCTTGACAGGCCAAATAAGTCGCCAAAGACCTGTTGGCTATAGCCCTTGATAGTCCGTATTTTCTTGATATTCTTACCTATAATCGACATGATGCCACAAAAGTAAAAAAATATTTGCTAGAATGCTAATTTATTTAGTACGTTTGCCGGACCATTCCAACACAACACATGCAAACATGCGCCAAAAGCCGCCCGCCATAAATCCATACGAGGGTCAAAAGACAGGGCCGGTCAGTATTTTTGACCAAGGCATTTACACCCAACCTTAACAATATCAACATGAAAGATGACCAATTTAGCAAAGTAAAAGAATTTGTGATTGATTTGGGCTATGACATAGTCCAAGACCATCCTGAAGACGGCATACTGGTAATAGCCGACGAAGATGCCGGGATAAAGAACCTGGTGATAGGGGTGTCTGACCCCCTTGTGATCCTTGAGCAGTACATATTTAGCGTTCAACATGATAGTATGGACTTATACAAAGCCCTGCTCATGAAAAACCGCGACATCATACACGGTGCCTTTGTACTGGACGACAGTGGTCAGCGCGTATTGTTTAGGGATACGCTTCAATTGGAAAACTTGGATCTCAACGAATTGGAGGGCTCAATAAACTCACTGGCCTTGTTGCTTAGCGAGTACTCGAGCGAACTCCTTGACTATTCACACCAACAAACCTTAACCGTTTAAACACAGAACACAACATGAGCATTTTCAAACGACTTTTTAGGATAGGGGCAGCCGAAACGCATTCCCTCATAGACAAGCTGGAAGATCCCATCAAAATCACCGAGCAGGGCATCCGCGAAATGAAAGCCGACCTGGACAAAAGCCTACAGGGTTTGGCCGAGCTTAAGGCCCTGGCCATCAGGAGCAAGAAAGAAGCAGAAGAGAACCGTTGGCGATCAAACGACTTTGAACAAAAGGCCATGCTGCTGGTACAGAAGGGCGAGCGCGCCGAAATAGCTCCAGCCGAGGCCGACAGGCTGGCCACCGAGGCCTTGCTGCGCAAACAGCAGTGCGACGAGCAGGCCACCCGCGCCGAAGCAGAAAAAGCCAATTTTGATGTGCAAATAGCCAAAATGGACCAGAACGTCAAAGTTCTCAGGTCAAACATTACCAAGTGGGAAAACGAACTGAAAACCCTAACTGCCAGGGTGAAGGTAGCCAACGCTACTACCAAGCTCAATAAACAACTGGCCCAAATGGACAATTCAGGCACCATAGCCATGCTGGAAAAGATGAAAGACAAGGTGCAGCAGCAAGAAGCCCTTGCCGAGTCATATGCCGACATAGCCAATGAGGCCAAAACGGTGGACGAGGAGATAGACAAGGTGCTGGCCGACAGCGAAAAGGTATCGGCAAACGATGCCCTGGCTTCGCTAAAGGCCCGCATGCACGCCAAGCAAGGCGGTGAACAGTAGGGCTGCCCCAACATATTGTTAACAAGCAAAAAGGGAGTTGCCCGGGCGGCTCCCTTTTTTTATGGACTATTGGTGAACGGGAAAGCCTTTTTCATCACAACTTTGTGCAATACAAGCCATTTTAACTTAATTCGAACCTTATGTCAGACGCCGTAAAAGATGCCCTATATATCGCCGTGGTCATTGTTTTGGCCATTGTGTTCATCAAAATCCTTTGGCAATTCGGAGTGCTCATCCTCTTGATAGCAGGTGGCTACTATATATATAAGAAGTACATTAAGAAAGAAGACAACGAGCTCTTCTAGCCTTCTCTGCCTTCGGTAGTGCATAGATTTGCCCCATGCTAGGTATGGCTGCACTGATAAAACCGGTAGCGACAAGACTGTCACGACTGCCCTTTTGGTGCCTATATGTACTGTCCGATATTTTCTATTTTATTGGCTACAAATTACTTAGATACCGACGAAAGGTAGTAAGGGAGAACCTGTATAGGGCTATGCCCGAACTCTACCGCCATGAACTTCTGGCCATAGAGCGACAGTACTACCACCATTTGTTTGACCTACTGGTGGAGGGAATAAAAGGAATTGGCCTATCGAGGGAAGCCCTTTTGGAACGGTTTGTATGCACCAATCCCGAATTGCTGGACCACTACCACGCACAGGGCCGCAGTGTGCTCATAGTGATGGGCCATACGGGCAACTGGGAGTGGGCCGCCGGTGGTGTGGGCCTGCGCATAAACCACCACCTACAGGTACTTTATCAGCCACCAAAGGATGCCCGGCTCAATGATTTTATTAGGCAGGCGCGCACCAGGTTTGGCACCAGCATCATTCCCCGCAAAAACGCCCTGCGCCACCTGCTGCAAACGGCAGGACAGGCACCCACGGCCACGGTTTTCTTAGCCGACCAAAGCCCCTACCAATTGGAAAAAGCCACTTGGACCTTGTTTCTCAACAATATGACGGCGTTTTTCAATGGGTATGCCGCACTTGCCATCCGCTTGGGCAACCCCATCCTATTTCCTTCTATAGTCCGAAAATCGCGCGGACACTATACCATCACATTTGAAACCCTGATTGAAGATCCTAGTTCATATGGGGTGGACGACCTGGTAAAGGCATTTGCCCATAGGCTGGAAAAAGAAATCCGCAACCAACCATATAGCTGGCTTTGGTCGCACAAGCGGTGGAAACATGATTTTACTGCCCAACGGGCACTTGGCCAATCGTCTTAAAGCCATTCACCCGGTTGCCGCGCCAAACGGCGAATCCCCGGTAGAAACCCTGGACATTGCAGCAATCTGGCACCTTGTCGCGCACAAAAGAAAGCGAATAGGGCGATAGGTTCTTGGCAATCTGAACACAAGGCCGGAAACCTTCGCATAGGTACCTGCCATCTATACCAAAGAGGTCAACCAAGCCTTCCCTTATCGCCTGTAGCGTTTCAACAACTTCATCAGCCAGGATCAATTCATATCCCAAGAGCCCAAGTTCCTGGTCCAACACCTTATTTCCCAATTGAATACTACCAAAATCTTTAATACCGGAGAGTTCATACGCCATGAATTCAAACAGTTGTGCCTGGAGTTTTCTTTCGGCAGGAAATCCCAATAGGGGCATGTGGATACCGTCTGCCGAACCTTGGTGCCCTGACGGCCCCAGCAGGGGGCCTATCTGGTTCCACAACCGTTTGGCAAACCGCTGCATAGATGCGCTTGGCTCTAATGCTATTTGGTAAAAGCATTCGCTATCAGGCCTTTGTGATATCCAATTCCAAATGGTCATTTGGTAGGTGTGATTTCTCGCCGGGTTTTTATGGGTTCAAAGAAATATCAATTTGCACCAATGCGGTACAGCGAATGGCGAGGACATCAAAAACCGTGGCAAACTTGTTTACACCCGTATGTTTCATGAAATGGTCATAGTTGGGCCGTTCAACGGCACAAGGAAACTTTTTAATTTTACCGCTCAAATCAAATAACCTGAATAAGATGAAGATTGTAAAAATTGTTCTCGGAGTCATTTTGGGACTCCTCCTGACCCTGGCGGTAATTGGCGTGGTATCACCAAAAGAAGCCGTGGTGACCCGCAGCACGGTAGTGGCGGCCCCAATGGAAATAGTGTGGGCCCAGGTGTCGTCACTTGAAAAGCAGCACGACTGGTCGCCCTGGGCCCGCCGCGACCCAAATATGGAATTCAACTTTGAAGGGCCCACTGGAGAGATAGGTTCCAAGTACATGTGGTCGGGAAATGAGGACGTAGGCTCAGGTTCACAATTAATTACAGCCATAGAAGTAGGCAAGCGGATAGAACAGGATTTGACTTTTTTGACCCCTTGGGAAAATACCGCAAAGGTGTGGATAGCCCTTGACCAGGCTGAAGAAGGCATTAAGGTAGAGTGGGGATTCAAAACTGACCTTGGTTTTATCGGTGCCATATTCAACCGTTTTATGAGCATGGATGCCGAATTGGGGCCCGATTTTGAAGAAGGCCTGGGCTATCTGAACGAAATATGTGCAGCAGAAGCCAATAAGCCCAACGATGTGATACTGCGGACGGTAGAAGTGGATGGAATTGAAGTACAAGAGAAACCCTGGGAAGGAAATACCTACGTGGGTATTCGGAAAGAACTCGCTTGGTCAGAGCTACAGGGCTTTTTTTCTGATAGCTACAAAGCTATCGGGGGCCTACTGGCCCAGGCGGGATATGAAACCGCTGGAGGCCCCACGGCCCTTTACTTTGAATGGGACGAGGCAAACCAGCGCACCGACGTAGCAGCCGTAATGGCCGTGAAGGCCACCGAAATAAGCCTTGAAGGCCTGGAAACCTTTAGCGTAGGTGGGGGATTGACATGCCAGGTGCTGCACAAAGGCCCATATGAAGATGTGGGGGGTGCCCATACCGCAATAGACAAGCACATGAAAGCCAATGGTTTCTACTACGAGATGGCCATAGAGGAATACCTTAACGATCCAGTTACGGTGAGTAGCCCCTCAGAGTATCTCACCCTGATTACCTATCCTGTAACGATAGATCCAAACAAGAAGTAGTTTCTTGTTTTACGGCATACAACGAGCGCAGCAGGGACTACCTACACGGGTAGTTCCATGCGCTTGCTGATCATGGTTTCCGACTTTTCTTCACCCCCAACGGCAATAAAACCCACCTTATCAAAAGCCAGGTAGGCATTGGGTGAAGCATGGACCACAATGGCTTTTCCAAGATTGTGCGTGCGGAAAAAACCCTTGAGCCAGTTGATGGCCATGCGGCCATAACCGCGGCCCCTAAAGTCGTCCACTATAAAAAACTGCTTGAGTACCTCATGGTCAAATTCAAGCACCCCTACCAAATCCTTTGCATCGTGTATAAGGTATATGTGGGCATTGGCTAGCCTGCGTGCATTGATTTGGCCCGGCGAAGCCGCTTCTACAAACTGGGTATTTCCCATGTCGGTGTAGTACCTGCGCAGGTGCTGCTGGTACATATCCATGATAAGGGACGATACTAGCGATACTTCGCCTTCCTGTATAATTCTAAATGTAAGTTCCATAATCGGTTACCGTTTCGCCTGTGGCCGCGAAATTAGGGCGTTCACATCCACATGGCCGTTAAGACCCCGGCCTAACCGCCAAGTGCCCCAAAAACCTAGCCTAGCGGCTTGTATTTAGCCCCTTTAAAAATTTCAAGGTAACTGGTCTTTTCAGTGAGTATGTCATGGAGGTCCTTGCCCGCATGGCGCAAATATCCCTTTACTATCTGCCAACCAATATAATAGCCTATTCGCGGGGCTGAGTCTGGGCCAAAATTGGGTGCCACGGTAAATGGCCCGTCAGATACAAATCGTTGCGTTTCAAGTTGGTCGGTACTGTACCAAAGGTCGTTGTCCACAAAATATTGATACACCATAGCTTGGTTCCCTTCTGCCCATTTCATTTGTTTGGTTTGGTACTCCAGGATGAGCGTATCTGACAGTTCAGGCAACATCATTTTGTTGTATTCCAATAACAATCCGTAATACACCATCTCACTAAGCAGGGTGCCATCCGTGTGCTCTCCGATGGGGTACCGATTGGTAAAATAACTTTTAATGACCTGTGGGGCAATATATTCACTCCTCATACGCCGCTGCATGTACCTGGGAAATACATCTACGGAATAGTAGTCATATCCTGGATCCATATACCAATCAAGGGAAATGGCCAATACCCGCTTATAGGTAAATCCGGGCACCTGAAAACCGGTAGCCAGGGTATAGCACCGCTCAGGCAGGGTATCGTTTGGAAAATAGTACTTAACCCGTCTAAACGCTTCATTTACCGTAGGTTCTACCTCATCTAAATTGGGGTATTTCTGGCGCACGTCGGCCAGTACCTGCTTATAGTTTGTGTCGAGCACCATGCGCTTTAGGGCCGGCATGTGAATGTTGTCAGCTTGGCCTGCGCGTGCCAGTTGCTCTATGAATACTTCCATCAAATCAGGGTGTGCCTGCTGCAGTTTGGCCACTTGGCCTTCCAAATCCATTTCCCTGAACGACTGAAAATGAGACTCTAAACGAACCCATTCCAAATCTACCTCCACACCGGTGAGGTCCACCTGATATGGATGGGGGGCACAGCCCCTCAAAAGCCATGTAGCACAAAAAAGAAAGCCAAAATAGAGGTATGTTTGTCGCATTGTAACCCAATAAATAGCGACAAAGGTATGACAAGGCCAATTCTGCCCATTTTGCTCATGTTTGCCTCCATGCAGTTACTAGCCCAAGACAAAAAGTTCAGCTTGGGCTTTGTGGCCAACCCCAACCTGGGGTGGATAAGTGGCATAGACCTAAACACCGAATCGACCGACAAGGTAGAGATAAGCAATGAGGGGGCGCGGTTGGGTTTCTCTTACGGCTTGGTGGGCGAATACCATTTTACGCCCAACTACAACCTGGCCCTGGGGGTGAACCACCTGTTCACCGGCGGGAAGTTTTCAGGGGTCAATACCGGTGGGCTCCCCGAACCAACGGCGTCAAACCCCATATCATATAGCAGCATAAGCTACGAACCTGCCAAGCTATCATACATCCACGTTCCTATCCTTATACGATTGAAATCAAATGAAATAGGGTATATGAAATATTTCGGCAACATAGGTTTTGCCTTTGATTTTTCACTCAATGGCAAGGCGTCAGCCTACTATGACGGGATAGAATATGTGGACGAAACCGGTTTGCTACAGCCATTTACCCGCAGGACATTCACTACCGATGTGCGGTTTCAGCAGCGGTTTATCAGCCCTTACTTTGTGGTAGGGCTGGGCGGCCAGTACTCCCTGGGCGGCAACACGGCCATACATATAGGCATAGACTATAACAATGGCCTGGGCAACGTGATTTCAAACAAGGAGGTGACCAAGTATGGCAGCATTTTAGAAAATGCCCGGTTTACCAATTCATACGTTTCGGTCAATTTGGGCATATTCCTATAGTAAAACCTTGTGAGAGTTACCCTTGCACAGTTGAATTACCATACCGGTAATTTCAGCCGCAATACCGAGAAAATCATATCTGCCATAAAAAAGAGCAAAGGCCACAGTGATTTGGTGGTTTTTGCGGAGTTGGGCATCACGGGATACCCCCCCCGTGATTTTTTGGAATTTACTCATTTTCAGCAAAAAACCCAAGAATGCCTAGCTGAAATAGCCCGTGAGTGCACGGGAATATGGGCCATAGTGGGTGCCCCGGCCCCGAACCTTACCGGCAGGGGCAAGCCCCTGTTTAACGCGGCCTACGTGCTGGGCAATGGGCAGGTACTCACGGCGGTGAAGAAAACCCTGCTGCCTACCTACGATGTGTTTGATGAATACCGCTATTTTGAGCCCAACAGGGAATTTGCGTGCGTGGACATAGCGGGAAAGCGGGTAGCGGTGACCATATGCGAAGACTTATGGAACGTGGATGAGGCCCCACTCTATGTGGACAATCCCATGGAACGGCTTATGACACACACACCGGCACTGGTGGTGAACATAGCTGCCTCCCCTTTTTCACAAAAACAACAGGCACGGCGCAGCGAGGTGCTGGCAAGAAATGCCATAAAGTACAGATTACCCGTAGTTTATGTAAATCATATAGGCGCGCAAACCGAACTGGTGTTTGATGGCGATAGCAAGGTGGTGGCCCCCAACGGCGAAATTGTGGCTCAACTTCCTCAGTTTGAAGAAGCGATAGAAACTATAGACCTTGACAATTTGCCCATCGCTGTGGATGTGGATATAGACGGGATGGCACAAGTGGAAGGTGCCCTTGTGCTGGGGATCCGTGACTATTTTGGAAAACTGGGATTGCAAAAGGCCATATTGGGCTTGTCGGGCGGGATAGATTCGGCGGTGGTATGCGTACTGGCCGTTAAGGCATTGGGCAGGGAAAATGTGCTTTCGGTGCTTATGCCCTCGGCCTTTACCCATCCTCTATCGGTGAGCCAGGCCCAGTTGCTTTGCCAAAATCTGGGTAGCCCGCATGTGGCAATACCCATAGATGGGGCGGTGGGGGTTTTTGGGGATACCCTGGCCCCTTTTTTTTCGGGCTACGGTGCAGATGTGACGGAAGAAAACCTGCAGGCCCGGGCAAGGGCGGTGTACTTAATGGCCCTGAGCAATAAATGGGGACATATACTGCTCAACACTACCAATAAGAGCGAAATGGCGGTGGGCTACGGCACCCTGTACGGCGACCTGTGCGGAGGGCTAAGCGTGATAGGCGACCTGTATAAAACAGAGGTATATGCGCTGGCACGTAGGATAAACCACGGGGGGGAGGTGATACCCAGTTTTATACTGGAACGCGCCCCAAGCGCCGAACTTAGGGAAAACCAGCGCGATACCGATTCGCTACCTGGGTATGAGGTACTGGATAGGCTGCTGTACGACTACCTGGAAAAGCGGATGGGCCCTGATGAACTGGTGGCGGCGGGGCACCATGCCCATGTGATAGCCCAAGTGCTGCGCCTGGTAAATGGCAGCGAGTGGAAGCGCTACCAAACAGCGCCCATACTTAGGGTAAGCGACAAGGCTTTTGGCATGGGGCGGCGTATGCCCATAGTGGCCAAGTACCAGTGGTAACGGGCAGGATGTCGATGGGTACCACAAAAGGTGGAATTACAACGATATGAAGATGTGATATTCCCCAATCTATAGGTAAAACGGGTTGATGAGTTACAGGCCTGGGGTGCAATTGATATAGGGGCTTCTCAAATTTATATGTTAATACACTTAATTTGCGGCCCTAGAAACCCTGGTCACAGGGTCAGGCCACAAATGCATTAAACCACACTTTATCATTGAATTAAATAAAGCAACATGACCCAAATCAAATCCATTTATGTGAACCTGCCCGTGAAAGACCTAGAACGAAGCCGCAAGTTTTGGTCGGGACTGGGTTTTGGGTTCAACGAGCAGTTTAGCGACGAAAAGGCCCTATGCCTGGTGCTCAGCGAAGGCACCATATACTCCATGCTGATATTGCCCGAGTTCTTTGCTACCTTTACCAATAAGCCTATAGCCGACGGCAGCTCTACGCAGGTGCTCATGGCCATAGAGGTGGATAGCAGGCAGAAGGTGGACGAATTGATGGGGCTGGCCCTGGCCCACGGTGCCAGCCGCTACCGCGACGGGGCCGACCACGGATGGATGTACTACGACAGTTTTGCCGACCCCGACGGCCACCAGTGGGAGGTGATGTGGATGGACATGGCCCAACTACCAAAGGAATAGGCTAATAACATGAAAGTAAGTATAGAAGCAATGGTACAGGCACCCGTGGAACGGGTATGGGAATGCTATACGGGACCACAGCACATAGTAGGCTGGAACCAGGCCAGCGACGACTGGTGCTGCCCCCGTGCAGAAAACGAAGTAAAAGTAGGGGGGCGCTACATGGCCCGCATGGAATCTACCGATGGAAGCATGGGTTTTGACTTTGTGGCCACATACTTGACCGTAGAAAAGCACAAACAGCTGGCCTACAAGATGGAAGACGGGAGAGAAGCGGACATACAATTTGTGGCAGAGCCCGATGGGACCAAGGTGCATATATCATTTGACGCGGAGGGGCAGCACCCGGCAGAAATGCAACGTGCTGGTTGGCAGGCCATACTAAACAATTTTAAGCGATACACGGAGATGGCAGACTAGGGCACCAAAATATGCACAGGCCCTATTGGCCTGTCTGAAATACGCGTTGCATATACGTGTTGTTGAGCCAAAAGGAGTGTTTGGTGAAGGGCTTATGCCTAAGTTGGCCACCCGATACATATTGTATGTTGATCAGTGATTGGCCGTAGCCCAGATTTGTGGCATGCTCAATGAGAAGGCCGTTGAATACTTTGCCGCTAGGGTAAAGCAACTTAGGCTGCAAAAAAACCTTAGCCAAGAAGCATTGGCCAGTGAAACGGGCTTCCACAGAACGTATATAGGTATGGTAGAACGGGGTGAAAGGAATATTTCCCTCAATCATATTGCTGTCTTTGCCAAGGTATTTGAATTGAATTTATCTGATTTCCTTGACTTTAGCTCAATAAATCCCAATCACAGTTACAGGGATTTTGATATAAAAAGGTAAATGGCAAATTCACATTCGTTTACCATAACTATTTCAAATAATGTAACGGAGAAAGAAGGATTAAACTTTCTGATGGGACTCCAGGCAGGATTCTTCAAGGTGGACCTTGCCACGAAAAAATATTTGTTAGAAGTGTTGGGCTTGGAACAAAAGTTCATACAAGCCTTTGATTTGGTGTTAATTCCAGGCATGAAAATTGATGAGTTGACCACAGTCACCATTTCTGCCAGTTTGGACAATTTGATACTGGTAGAATTAAAAACCACGAAAAAACACCTTCCGGAAAATCCCAAGGGGTTCTTTTTTGGGGCTACCCAAAATGAAATTGAATTTGGAAATCTCCTCGGTAGTAGGTTTAGGTTTTGCTTTGTTAGCCTACACTCCAAGGCAAGTACCTACGCACTGCTAACCTTACCTGAAATGGAAAAGTTGATTAAAATCAAGCGCATTCAGTATCAAATCAATTTGTAACCAATACTGGTTTCAGATGGCATTCAATTATTGACATCAAACCAAGGGAAGTACTCAACCAATGCGTCCCCGCAATAAATGGCAGCACTCATCCCCTCCCCACCCCCTCCAGAAATTGAGACACCAAGGTAAAAAACGTGTCGGGTGCATCGGCGTGTAGCCAGTGGCCCGCACCAGGTATGGTGGCATAGACCACATGCGGGTAGAGACTATTGAACCTATCCACATCATCATCATTCACATAGCCCGATTTTTCACCTCTGATCACCAGCACGGGGCGGTCAAAACCGGGACTTAGGTCCAGTCCAGCGCTAAGCCCATCATACGCATCCAGCAGCACCGGCAGGTTCATTTTCCATTCATAACCCTGTGGGCCCCGTTGCAGGTTTTTCAGCAAAAACAGCCGTTCCCCCTCATCCTGAAGCCAACCCGCCAGCCATTCTTGGGCCTGTGCACGGCCCGTAATTTCATGTACCGGCATGGCCCTCAGGGCAGCCAGCACGGCCTCATGCCTGGCGCCATAGGTGCGCGGCGCTATGTCGGCCACCACCATACTCAGCAATCTATCTCCCTGTATATCGGCCAATTGCATGGCAACCTTGCCCCCCATGGAATGCCCCATCAAGTGTACCCTTTCCAGCCCCAGGTCATCCAGCAATTCTACCACATCACCGGCCATATCGGCATAGCCCATCCCAGGCGCATGGCCAGATTTTCCATGGTTGCGCAGGTCCACTGCCACCACCCTAAAGTGGGCCCCAAATCGCCTTGACAGGCCGGCCCAATTGTCGAGCATACCAAAGAGCCCGTGCATAATTAGCAAGTTATCAAGGCCTTCTCCATATTCTTGGTAGTGTAGTTTCATGTAAATTGAGAAAATTTCGGTTGCTGCCCAGCCTTCGGCCAGGCAGCCATTGGCAGGCAAAAATAAAGTCACTACCCAGCCTCCACGGGCGGCACTCGCTATGCCAAATAGGTTTCGCATTTATCTTTCGCCGTGTGTTGCAGCCATTCATAGACCGGTACTGCCTTCCCGAACTCCTGCAGAGATCACGGGTACACCGTGCCGAAGGATATTTTCCGACACACATACCCGTGTGGATAAAGCGCGACGACGAACTGGGCCTGGGGGTGGGCGGCAGCAAAGTGCGCAAATACGCCTCAGTGGTGGCCCATGCCTGCCACCACAGGCCACAATACGTGGTGGTAGAAGGAAGCCTCAACAGCAACAACGTGTTGGGCCTGCTTCCCCTGCTGCACAGCTATGGGTTGCAGGTGGCCTTAGCGGTACCCCATTCACACTCCCCACACTTGGGCAACGCGCCATGGGTACACGCCATGTGCCAGGGCCATGTGCTACATGCCAATACCACCGCAGGCATGGAAATGCCATACTACCAGCAACTCCTTGAATCAGAATCCATATTTGTGGTGCGCGAGGGGGCCTGCCAGGTAGAAGCACTGCCGGGGGCCCTTACCCTGGCGCAAGAAATACTCACCCTGCTGGCCCAGTCCAAAGAACCCATAGACCGCATATATATAGATGCCGGCACAGGGCTATCGGCAGCCGCCCTGCTCTTGGGGCTACGCTATGCGTCCATACACATACCCGTATATATAACCTCCATAGCATGCAAAGCCGGTGAACTGGTCAACACACTAAACCGCCTGTTTGTTGATTGGCAGCATTTTACACAAGCAAACGCCACAATCGTACCCAGCAACTATGAAGTACTCACCCCCACTACCGCCCGTTCGTTTGGCAGCGTAAATGCCTCTATTAAGAGCGAATGGCTGGCACAAATGGATGCCCTGCGCATGCCATTAGACCTCACCTACACGGCCAAACATTTCCTCACGGCCAAAATCCACCTGGAAACCCAACCCTGTGGTGGTGCCGTGGTGGTGAACTGTGGAAGCTGGTTGGCGGCCAGAAACCATAGCCATTTATTGCCTACAGTGGTATAAAAAAAACGAATACAAAAGGTGGCCCAGTTTCTTATGGGGCCTGTGATTAACTTTGACCTACGATTGTTGTCACATGTCCTTTACCTTCCAACACCTATGATTAGATTCCTACCCCTCCTGCTATGTATCTGTCTGGGAATATGTTCTATGCCCGGCGCCCAAGCTACCCACGTGATGGGCGGCGACCTCACCTACCGCCATTTGCACGACAGCACCTATGAGTTGACCTTTTTGGTCTATAGGGATTGCAACGCAGGCCAGGCCAACATAGACCCCTCCATAGTCTATTTTGTCTATTTTAAGAAATCGAAAAACGTATTCATAAACAACCGCCGTGTCCCCCTGTACAACAATCAGAAAGACAAGGTAAAACCCGAAGCGCCCAACTGTGTAAACCCAAGCGGGGTATGCATAGAGAGCGGCAAATACATAGACACGGTGGAGCTGGGCGGTGACCCCGATGGCTATATAGTAACCTGGTACAGGCTAGAGCGGAACCACGCCATAAACAATCTCAAACGCTGTGTGTCAAGCACCAACAACAGCTCTTGCACCTCAGGCAGCTGCAATGGCCGAAACCCCTTCGGCATGGTGTGGACCGCAGAAGTACCCTCCTTTAAATATAAAAACTCCTCCCCTCAGTTCCTCACCGTACCGGTGCCCTATTTCTGCGTGGGCATAAGCAATAGTTTCAACCACGTGGTATTTGACCCCGATGGCGACTCCCTTGTTTTCAAGATTGTCACCCCCTTGTCGCCCGACCAGTGCCTGCCCGCCGCCCCCAACCCCAGCAACTCGGTGCCCGCACCTTCTTACAATGACGTGTACGAAACCGTGGTGTACCAATCAGGGTATTCCTCCACCCTGCCCTTTGGTTCTAGCAGTTCGGCCATAAGCATCAACTCCACTACAGGAGAAATGAAGGCAAATCCTTCGAGTTCTGGTAATTATGTCATAGCCATAAAAATTGAGGAGTACCGGGTGGATCCGGTAACAAAAAAAACCACGTATTTGGGTTCCATCCGCCGCGACCTACAGTTCATAGCCGGCAACTGCCCCAATGTGAGCAATGCCCCGCCCTTTTTTAATAGCCCCACCACCACTACCTACAAGGTGGATCCATTTGATACCCTTACCTTTAAAATAGAAGCAGAGGACAAGACCGACTCGGTGTTTATCCGGTCAAACGGCAGCATTTTTGGCGGTTCGGGCAGCACCATACCCACCCCCCATGCCACCCTACCCAATGCATTTGGGGTCAAAAAAGCCACATCTACCTTTTTCTGGGTGCCTACTTGCGAACACATTACCTATACTTCACCGCACATTTTCACCGTAACCCTCTCTGACGAAGGATGTAACCAAGTTCAACGCACTTTTTCAGTATATGTGCAGGGGCGCGATATATACACGCCACCCGACATACTCTGTGTGAACCCGGTAAGTGGCGGCGAAATACAAATAACCTGGGATACCCTTCGCAACGTAGCCTTTTTCAAGGGGTTGCACCTATACCGGGTGAATCCTGACGGCACCAGGGCCAAGATCAAGAGCTTTACCGACTCTACCATCACTTCATTCACTGACAAATCAGTAAGCAATGCCACCACAGCCCAATATAGGTACTACCTCAAAATAGAAAACTCCTGTGGGCTTGAAGGTTTTGCATCTGACAGTTTATCAACCATAGTACTGACCTACAAAGAAATAAGCGACAAAACCCTGCGCTTTGACTGGAACTCTTATGGCAACGGCCCTTTCAAGTACGTGCTGCAAAAAAAGGAAAACAACGCTTTTGTTGACGTGGGTACTACCAAAGGGCTTTTCATAGACTATTCATCATGTGTACTAAATACCGACTTCAGGATTAAGGTGATAGATACCACCACCACCCAAGCATATTGCAGCATCCTATCGTCGGTAGTTACTTCCACCACCGTGGACAACAGCCCGCCGGTAGGTGCGCCAGGCCTCAAAAACGTGCGCGTATTAGATTGGGGCAGGTCTGAAATCACATTTGCCAAGAGCGCCAGCACCGAGGTAAGCCAATATGGCATTTACAGGGCACTGAAAGGCGGGGCCTTTACCCTTATATCCACCCTAAAATCCACGGCCAATCTCAATACTTATATTGACAATGGACTGGCCAACAATGCGAAAGAGTATTGTTACCGCATAGTGGCCCAAGACTCCTGCGGCAACGCTGGCGATACCTCCGTTCAGCACTGCCCGGTAAACCTAAAGGCGTATGGCTCGCAGCGGGAAGTAAAACTGCGGTGGAACAAATATCTTGGATATAGTATTGACAGTCAATACGTAGAGCGATTTGACACCATAAGCGGCACCTGGAAAACATGGGCACGTCTTGGGCCTAATGATTCTACCCATATAGACAAAAAAGCCACGCTTTGCGGGTTTATTTACGACTATAGGTTGCGCACCCTTTCTGCGGCTTCGGCGGGGAGTTACCAGTCTTGGTCAGACTCCGTATTGGCCCGCGCCAAAGACACCATAGCCCCTGCAGCCATAGATATATTATGGGCCAGCAATGTGGACGACACCACCACCAAAGTAGTATTTAAAAAATCGCCAGCCACCGATGTAAATGATTATCTGATCATTGCCTTAGAATATAAAGATGGCACCCTACAAAATACCGAGGTAACCACCTATAGTACCGCTGCAGCCGATACCGTGAAAGTGGATATTAAGACCAAAAACACCGATACCCGTTCGTATTGTTTTGGTGTGATTGCCGTGGACAGTTGCGGGCAGAATTTTTCACCCAATGCCGAGTTGTACTGCCCGGTGTTTGTGCAGGCCACCGCCCTAAACCTGGGCAACCGGCTCAATTGGAGTTTCTACGAGGGTTTTCAGGTGGATAGCTACTATGTGGATGTACAGGATGTGAATGGGTTATGGAGCCCAATCCAGCAATTTAGCCGCACCACCAAAACCGTCACTTACCTAAACCTTCCATGCAAGCAGCCATATACCTACCGCATACGCACCAAGGAGCGGACCACAGGCATCATGGTGATGTCAAACGTCATAACGGCAACCCCTTTTGACACCATCAAACCCAAAAACCCCAGGGTGAGGTTCACCACGGTTGACAACGATACCACCATAAGGCTGGAATGGGAACAAAGCACATCGGGCGATGTGGTAAGCTACGACTTGCTATATGGCGTAAACGGAAGTACCCTATCACTTCTGGGCAACTTGCCCAAAGGGCCAGGAAGCACCCAAACCTACTCGCACACAGGCATTTCTGCCAAAACCGACACATTTACCTACCGACTCGTGGCCATAGATTCCTGCTCATCAACCAACCGGTCGGTGAACAATATACTCCAAGGCGCGGTACAGCTCAGCGGTGTAGGTGCCAATCAAGAAAACAGGCTATACTGGTCTGGATACAAAGGATTTACCGTAAAGGAGTACCAATTAGAGGCCATATTGCCATCCCAAACCGCATTTACTACCCTGCAAGTGTTGCCCAGCACCGCATCCACTTATATCCACCAAAACCTATATTGCTTTGATACCATACAATATAGGATAAAGGCAATAGATCAAAACAGCAGCTATATAGCCTATTCTGACACCATTAGGCTGAAACCATTTGATACCGTAAGCCCAGTGCCCCCGGTAATTAAATATGTAAGTGTATTGGGAACCAATCAAGTGGAAATAGCATGGAATAGGAGCACTTCAGCCGATGCAAACATGTACGTGATTTATAGAAAAGGGCCTAAGACCCCCTATATGCCACTGGATACCCTAAACAATAAGTTTGTTTACACCGATGTAGTGCCCACCGACTCCATATATACCTATACACTTATTGCCATAGACTCTTGCATTGAGAATCCCAGCTACTACAAGTCAAAAGGTGTAAACACCCTATTGCTCCAAAGCAGGCAACTTGGCTGCCAAGACAAGCTGGAACTCTACTGGAACCCCTATAACAATTTTGACAAAGGGCTTGATAAATATGAACTATACCGAAGCATTGATGGGAAAGCGGAGATCTTAATAGCAAGTATCCCAAGCAATTCCACCAGTTTTATTGACAATGTTAGCCCCCACCACAAATATGTTTACCGGGTTAAAGCACTTGAAATTGGGGGCACGTATAGTGGGTATTCACAGAAACTCAGTGCCCAAGTATATAGCACCGCTGTGCCCCGGGCAAGAACCGCATCCATCATAGAAACCAATGCTACCAACGGCAGTGTGGAGATCACATGGGATTCACAAAAAGGACAGCCGTTTATAGCCCATAGCGACTTGTTTTACAGGGAAGAAAGCAGCCCTGTGTTTACCTTGCTCCGCGACAGTATCCCGCTTGTCGATACTTTTTTTGTGCATGTGGGGCTAAATACCAAGACCACAAACCATCAATATTTCTTGGTAAACATCGATTCGTGCGGATCTAGGTCTGACACCCTTTCCATCCATAAAACCATGAACATGGATTTTGGGTATGGGCAACTTCAGCACAACCTAAGCTGGACCAGCTACAAGGGATTTGGTGTTAACCTGTATATACTTCAGCAGCTTATAGGTGGCAAGTACATTAACATAGACACCATTTCTCCAACCAAATCACAATTTACCAGATTTCCAGCTCCTTGTAATACAGTCATAACCTACCGTATGGCTGCGGTTGATTCAGTAGGTGCCCTGGCATACTCTGACACCACCTCCGGATTGGCCATTGACCTACAGGCACCCGATGCGCCCCGCATAAATAATGTGACGGTAGTGGACAACCACCATATTCAAATTGATTTTACGGGCGGTGACTCCACCGACACCTATGGGTATGGCATTCTGAAGTCGCGCAATGGATTGCCCTTCATAACGGATGGAATAGTGCTTTATACCCTTCCACAACAAAAGAGCACCTACCTGGATACGGTTAACCTGGCAGCCACATACTTCACCTACCGGGTAGTAGCGCTCGACTCTTGTCTCAACGCCAATGCCTCAACCTCATTCAAACCGGTTTTTGTGGGCGGTAGCCCCGGCAATTTTGAAAACCATCTTTCTTGGAGGCCATTTGTTGGCTATCCTGTTCAGGAATACCGAATTGAGCACTTTGACGGCCTCAATTGGGTGACCATAGACACGGCCAAGTGGACAGATACCGTATATACACATGGCCCGGTTGGGTGCAACAGTCCGGTATCCTACCGCATAGTGGCCCTCGAAAACGGGGGCAACAGGCGCTCGGTTTCTAACTGGGTATCACTTACTCCTTTTGATACCATAAGCCCCACCATGCCCATATTCCATGCTGCCAGTGTAAGCAGCCATAAAACCCTGGAACTAAGATGGGATTACCAACCTACCTCAGATGTGAAGCACTTCATTATCTGGAAGAAAGGCCTAACAGGCACCTACTCCCCAATTGATACGGTACTGAGAACTGACCGGTACACCGATTCTGTAGCCAGCCCTCAGGATAGCACATACTTATATTACATCCAAGCGGTTGACAGTTGTAGTTCCAGCCATGTGTCGCCCCCAAGTGATACGGCCAGCAACTTTATTTTCACTTATAAGCGCGACACATGTGACCCCACCAATTTGCTTCAATGGTCCATACCCCTGGGATTGTCAAAGGGAATTGACATATATATTATCCATCGAAGCACCAATGGCCGTCCTTTTAGGGCTATTGATTCGGTACAGGCACCCATTACCCTATTCATAGACAGTACGGTGGCCACGGGCAATACCTATGCCTACAAAATCATGGCGGTGAATACTACCATAAGTCAATGGTCAGAAACAGACACTCAGCAATTTGTGCAAGAGATAAGAAATCTGGCACAGGCCCCAAGCATAAAATCGGTTACGGTTATGAAAACAGATCCAGCAAATGGCGAGGTGGCCTTGAGTTGGGGCAAGATTGACCGACAAAAAGATCCATTTGTGGTGGGGTATAGGCTCTACTGGATTGATAGTCTGGACCTAAATCCCAGCCTCATCGCCGAATTTCCAAAACGCACGGACACCACCTATTCCCACACGGTTAATACCAGTGAACGCCGGGGCTTTTACCGCCTCACCGCAATCAATACTTGTTTGGTGGACGGCGATACCAGCTTGCTCCATTCCCCCATCCAATTGTCGGTTGAAAACCAGAATCTTGCTTCGCAACTGGATTGGACGGAGTACTTGGGTTTTGATGTAGCGGAGTACCGGGTTTTCAGCAACGTGGAAGGGACGGGATTCACCCAAATAGCCACCTTGCCCCCACATCAGGTTAGTTTCAGGGATTCATCGGTAGGCTGTGGCGAGTTGGTGGCGTTTTACGTACAGGCTGTTTCAGCTATAGGACTATTATCAAGCTCTGATGTGGAAGAGGTAGTGGGATTTGACACGACACGACCGGCAGCCACCAGCATAATAACGGCCACCGTAAACCCAGCCAACGAGTTGGTAATCAACTGGGCTAAGAGCAGTTCGAGTGATGCCCGATACTATACCATAGCCTACAAGCGGTATAGCGACAATATATGGGATACCCTGGCGCAAAACGTGCAAGGGACAAGCTACACCGACAACACCCTACCACAGCCCATGAGCATGGATCCGTGGCAGTTTAGGGTATCGGTCACCGATTCCTGTGGCAACAACCAACCAATGCCCTCCCCTGTTCACCAACACATAGCCTTAGTGGCGTCGCAGGCTGGGCCGGTAGTCAAACTTAATTGGATGAATTACAGGGGATGGAATGTAGGTGAATTCAGTGTGATGAAGAATGGCACAGAGCTTCACAAATTCAAAGTGAACAAGGCCCGGCCCGACAGCATTTTTGAATATCTGGATACCAATGTGGGTTGTGACTCCATTGTCTATCAGTATTATATAATTGGCAAACAGGGTGATATAGGTATTGCGGCCACATCACACATGGATACCGCCATAGGAGTTGACCGCAGCAGCCCGTCGTCAGTGTATTTGGCTACCGCCACGGTGCTCACCTACAATCAAGGCGTACGGCTAAGATGGGAACCGAATACTGAAGTGGACAAACAAAACTATTTGGTTTACAGATCTTTGCCAGGAAGTTCGGATTTTGAGGCCATAAGAAAGCTACCGGCCACGGGCCCCTCATCATGGGTGGACAGTACCAACCTGGACCATACAGCCGAGTATTGCTACCGGATAGCCGTGGAAGACAAGTGCAAAAACGAAGGCCCCATGAGCAATCCAGGCTGCGCCTTGGTACTTACCGGTGGCAATTTGGCCATGGCCAATTCCGTTCAATGGGCTGCCTACCAGCGTTGGCCGGACAGTGTGGCATACTATGATGTGTACAGATCATATGATTCACTCAATTTCAAGAAAATAGGAACTACCGATTCCCGGTTCACCGCCTACGTGGATACCAGTCTAAATGACTCGTTTATGACCTATTGCTACCGGGTAAAAGCGGTAGAAAAAATGGGGGCCTACAATGAAATTGCGTGGTCAACCACTCTATGCATCACCCAGGAACCGCTGATTTATATCCCCACCGTATTTAGTCCGGAAGTAAGTCCTGGCACCAACGATCATTTTGGCCCACAGGGTGCCTTTATTCCGGAAAAATACACCATGCGCATCTTTAATCGCTGGGGACAAATAATATATGAAACCCACGATGGAAAACCCTGGGACGGACGTACCATTGACCAAACCTTTGCGCCGGTTGACATGTACAAATACCAGATAGAAATGGTCACTGTGAATGGCGTACCTTATGTGGAACATGGCCTAGTACGCGTACTGAGATAGCATGAAAAACAAGATTTCAACCATTATCATGGGCATTGCCATAGGCGTGTCCACCTCCACATCTGCTTTAGCCCAATCCAATTTCTACGAATTACCCACAGCCAATCCCCAAGACGTGGGCACCATAAACAACTTGTTATCGGCTCTGTACGAAACCATTTCGGGCGGGGCCGGCGAAGGGCGTGATTGGGCCCGGTTTACCAGCCTATGGCACCCTGATGCCAACCTTATCATGGTAACCCCCGGGGCCGATTCGGGCGCAAGCCAAATATTCCTGACCCTAGAGTCCTTTATTGCCTTGTCGTCGGCGCACAGCCAAACCAGGGCCATCTATGAGCTAGAGTGCCAGCGGAATACTGAGCGAATAGGGCACATGGCCCAGGTGAGCAGCTCTTATCAAATTGTAGAAAGTCCTGATTCCAAAAAGGTTGTGATTACGGGCGTGAACCTGTTTCAACTTTATTATGACGGTAGCAGGTGGTGGATAATGAACTGCATTTGGGAAAATGCCCTGGGCAATTTTCAACTGCCCGATGGATTTGGCTGCGAATAGGAAGTCATCTTAAACTGGGAATCTGCCAGAGGCGGACTAGTTTATTTTTTTATTAAATATTGTCAAGAAATTATCAGGTGGCAAGTGGTTAACAGACAAGGCAACTCACACCAACAATTAGTCAAATCGCTTGTTTTTCAGCACATTAAGGCCGCAACAAAAAACCTTCATCAAGTGCACTTCAGCCATTGATCACGTGTCGCGTTTTGTGGCTATTGGCATCCAGCAACTTAAATGCGAACCCTTTTTTGATTCTATGTAAAGGCACAATATATTTGTAGGGTAATCAAAGGCAATTAAGTGAGATCGTTTGTATTTTTTATTTCAGTGCTTGCGGCTTTGGCATTGTCGTTTGTGCTGGTGGGTTTCTGCACCCCTGTGGAACAAAGTGCCGAAGTTTCGCGGAAGTTCAATTGCTCCCGGAGCGATTTATGGCTCACACTGACCAACATCCGCGAGTTTGCTTCCATAAAGGAAGATGTAAAAAAAGTGGAAATCCTTAATGATGGAGGCAACAAGTGGATAGAGATTTCAGGAGCAGGAGTAGCCACTGAGGTAGAAATCCTGGAAGCTACCGAAGGAGAAAAACTCGTATTAAAAATTACCGACCCCAACCTTAAGGTGGAGAAACGAAGGGAATACACCCTTTTTGGCAACCAAGAACACAGCATGCTATCCATAAAGGAATACACCAAAGTAGAAAAACTCCTGTTGCGGAGCACATTAGCCTTATCGGGCAGCAAACAATCTATAAAAAAGGAAATCAACGGGCTAGCCCAACACATGAGTTTCTGACCCGTGCGCTGCCTCCCCTTTATATTTCTGTGCTTGGCGGGCCTGCCATGGGCCTGTGGCCCTGTCAAAAAAGACCAACCAAGCACTACAGAAACAGATAAAACCACCGACACCTTGGTGCATACCGGCGTTGATGCCGGCGAACAAGGCTTGGACATAGAGGAAGTTCCTACCCACGCGGTTCCTGAGAACCCCATTCTCAAATCACTACATAACATTCGCTATTCCTTCAAAATCAACATACCACGCGCTTGGACTGCCTTGGACAAAAGTGGAAACGGTGATGGATTTGCCATAAGCGTTCCGGGCAATCCAGTTGAAATCTTGGTATATGGCGAAGCCCATGAGAAAACCTTGGCCGAATTTTATGAGTCAGGGTGCACGGAGGTCACAGATTACCTCTTTGACAATGGCAGCCAGGGAAAACACTGCGTGCAGGGCGGCACCCATAGTTTTTGGATGGTGAATGAGCGCTACAAGATTAATCTCTATATCAAGGACTTGAACAGCCTATCACCCAAAGATGCCGAAATGTTTGACGCCATGGCCAAGAGCCTTTCTTTTTTTGAGCCAAGCGCTAAGTCTTCATAAGGGCCACCAGTTTCTTTATGGCACTTTGAATTCCCTCGTGCACCATCACTATGTCAGCTTCCATCATGTAGCAAGGGCTGCTCACCAATCTGTGCTGCATATCCACCACCGCTTCCCATGCTTCGGCCATTTGGGCATCGGCACCTATGGCGTTTAGGTCGTGGCTTATGCCCGAAATATCATAAGGCGATGGGGAAGTAACGGAACCTATGGTAAGTTTTTCTCCCAGATTAAGTTCGGCCAGGGCTTTAGCCACCACGGTGGGAGCCATGCACATGGCAGCAATAGGCTTCTTGGCATGGTAACACTTTAGGATCAAATCCTTTACATCTGGAAGAATTTCGCCCTTGTTGCCTGCAAATGCCCACTTGGTCAAGTTTTTGGCCACGCCTGACCCACCTGGCAATGCCAACGCATCTATGCCCGAAACATCAAATCCGGCCAAATCCAAAATCTTGCCCCGGGCTATCCTGGCCGCCTCCACCAGCACGTTGCGTTCTTCTGGCATGACCTCACCGCTAAGGTGGTTAATGACATGATGTTGGTTTATTCCAGGGGCAATGCATACCGCCTGTGCCCCTTGCTGGGCTATGGCCAGTAGGGTCAGTACCGATTCATGGATCTCACTACCATCGTTTACGCCGCAGCCCGAAAGCAATACGCCAATCCTGAGTTTGCCTGTCATATCTTTACCTTTTTATTTTGTACGATTCTACGGCCAAAAATAAAGGTAAGCACTTAGAAAAACCCTACCCAAAGAACAGTTCATATGCCCAAGTCCCAGCCCCTGTTTTTAGCCATATTGGCGTGTTTGTGTTGGTTCAATCCGGCTTTTGGCCAGTACTTTGACTTTACTTCCTACACGGGCAATGTGAAAAAAAACACCTTTCCAAAAAGTGCCTTTGGCGATGAATCGGCCACCATACGGCACATGCATTTTGACAACGGCGACACCTTATGGGCAGGCACCTATAAATCGGGCTTAATCAAGTGGTGGAAAGGCCCTTCCAATTTGGCTACCTACTGGTGGATAATGGACCAAACACCTGGAAAGGAAATTTACCACGTACTGAGACTAAATCAAAAATGGGTCTTTTATACCGATTTTAACAGTTTTACCAATGAATATACGGGGCTGTACCAGCTTAAGTCACGTACTGTAATGAAAGAGCCCAAGCTGACCAAAATAGCCTTTGTGGGCGACAGTACCGCCCCGCTATTGCCACGGGTACACAGTCTAGCTGCCGTGGGCGACACTACCCTACTCATGGCAACCGATAGCGGGTTGTACCTTTTTGACGGTAAGTCGAAGTGGCGCAGGCGGAATAAGGGAAATGTAAAAAATATAACGGAATGGAAAATAGACCATGTGACTGCCACCAGCACCGGGGGCATTTATCTGGGCAGCCAAACCAATGTGTATAGGCTGCTTGGCTCCAATTGGGAACGGCTTGATTTAAGCAAGGAACCCTTCAACCTGAAGAAATTCAACATTAAAAAGATGTTAACTGGTTACATGGATACCATTTGGGTAGTCACCAACCTGGGGGTAGTCAAAATACACAACGACACATCTTTTTTTGTGCCTAACCATTGGTTTAAACCCACGCTTAACGAAATAAAGGACATAGCTTTTGACAAAGATGGCAACCCCTGGATAGCTTTTGAATTTAATGGAGGTATTGTATTTCAAGACATGGACGAAGGAAAAAAGGTATGGCGGCGGGTGAACTCCACCAATTCACCCTTACCCGATGAAGTGGCTGCCCTGGCATGTGATGCCCGTGGCCATATGTGGGTAGGCACAGACAACAACGGCATGTTTGAATACCTCTCCTATACGCCTGGAAATGTGGCTGAACCATTATTACTACAGTCCTTTGAGGTGTACCCCAATCCCGCCCCTGGCGAGGTATCCATTGGCAACCCTTCAGATAAATTGGCGCACATAGCTGTGTATGATGTGAGCGGAAACCTGGTAGTAGAACTAGATGTAAAGGGCCGCGAAACCCAAACCCTGCGGCTTACCCCAGGGCTTTACCTGCTTAAGGGGCAAGCCAATGGGGCCATATGGGCCAGTAAGATCGCTATTTACTAGCCACCATATGCTCTTTTCCCAGTGCCAAGGGTATGAGCCTCTGGTACTGGCCGTAGCGGTTGATTATCTCATGGGCATATCTTACTGCTTCAGTGCCCCGGCAATACCCGTTTTTCACCACCCTATCAGAATAATACCTCCTTTCATTTTTGTGGGTCAGGAAATAGGAAACCGGTTTCCAGTCGTAGGCCTTGTTGCCATATTTCACCGATAGCCTAACGGCATCAAGTACATGGCCCAGGCCCGCATTGTAGCTAGCAAGCACAAAAGGCAATCGCTGTGCAGAATCGGGTATTTGCTTTATCCAAAATCGGTTTAGATAGCTAAGAAATGCCACGCCTGCCCGAATGCTTGACTCGGCGTTGAGCACCGAATCGCCCCCAAATCGAAGCGCTGTTTCGGGCAGCAACTGCATGAGTCCCTTGGCACCGGCCCATGATTCCAAATCGGCATTAAACTTAGATTCTTGGTAGGCTATGGCAGCTATGAGCCGCCAGTCCCAGCCCGCAGCGGTAGCATATTGCTTAAAATAACCATCATATATGGATATACGCCCGCCGTACTGGTTATGATATCCGCTACCCGCGCGTAATTTATGCGAATGTTGGTTTCGGTAATACTTCATTACCAAATGGTTATAGTCTGATTTAGCCCTGTTCTCGGCCAGCCAAGCATCTATTGATTTTTTTAGTTCCGGCGCATTGGCCCTCACCGCCCATGCCATGCGCTGCGGAAAACTTATGGGCGTGCCCACATCTAGGTTGGGATAATACGAGGCATTGAGCAGGGCTATGTGCTCATCGCTCACCGTATAGTCTATTATGCCTTCGGCCACCATACGTATGAGCTCTTCGGTCTCCATGGTTCCGCTCCTAAGTACCATGCCTATATCCCCTCCTAACTCTTCGCTTAGGTGCTCCAGCCGCCTGTGATAAGCGGTGTGCTCCCGTATGTGTATCATTTTACCAATTAAATCTATAGGATTACGTATCAAATGTTTGCGTACGGCATCGAAGCTCATCCCCTCCCAGCCATCGGGTTTTCGCTGTACCAATACCTGCCTTGTGGTGAGTATGTAATCGGTAAACGACACCACTGCCGACCGCTCCTTGGTAACGGTCATATTGGCGGCTACCAAATCGCAGTTGCCCAGGTTCAATTCCGCAAAGGCATCGTTCCAATCGTTGAGCACTTTTACATCCAGGTATAGCCCCTGGCTTTTGGCATACATGTCAAGTAATTCATATTCAAAACCCATGGGCCTTCCCCTGTATATAAAATAGCTTGACGAACTATTTCCTATAAGCACCACCAAGTTTCCGTCCTTGCGCAATTGGTTCAAATCACGGTTCACCGGGTTTGGCAAGGCATCCATTACAGTTGTGTCCATTTTTCCCGGGCCACAACCACAAACCAGCGCAAGCGCCACCACAAGGATGTGCAAGGCCAGAAAACGGTATGTACCTTGGGCATGTTTCAAGGGCTACTCTGCCTTTTAGAAACCACAATATGCACCACATGTTTGAGATGGAAGACTTTAATTCTGTGCATAACCACCCAACCATGTCAAGAAGACCCCATACGCTTAGATTTCCTTTCATAGAATTAACAATGGCCGCCCCGCCATGACCAATACCTTTGCCAAAGGCCGAGAATGAAATTTTGCAACATATGAGCCAGTACGACAGCACCAATATCCGGATTACAGACCTAGCCAACGGCTTTGTCTTTGACTATGAACTAGAAACCTGGGAGGTAACCGAAGAATTTGAATATGACTGGGGCGGAGGCGAAACCAGCAAGGAATTCAGGATAAGCAATGGACAAAAGGAGACGTTTCTTAGCCTGGACCAAGATGACCACCTAGCGCTTGCCCTATGGGAAAAAGTGGGTTTGCAGTCCATAGAACCCAATGTGGCCGCACACATTCTCAAATTTGATGAACCACCGGCACAGGTGCGCTTTAAGGGCGTGGGCTACCGGCGATTGGAAGGTTCCATGGGTTACTGGCGCACCAAGCGAAACAACAACTGGCACAAGTTTATATCATGGGACTATGTGGACGACAGCGGCAATTTGCTCCTAAACATTGAGCGATGGGGCGAAGAAGAATTTGAAGCGTCCAGTGGCAAAAGGGTGCACGAGTACGAGATTTCAAACATCCTTCCCCGTGAGGGCAAGGCCCAACCAGCAAACCAGGCCTATCGCCAGGCCAAAAAGAAAAGTACCGGGTACTTCTGGCTTACCCTATTTGGCTTGGCCTTTATAGTAATGGCCGCTACAAGGTGCGGAAGCCCGGCACAGGTGAACCTTCAGCAAACACCTCCCATTCAATCTATAGCCGAACAATACGGCACACATGAAAACTTTTCCATCATACTCCACGACATGGACGAACAACCCACCGGATGGTCCACCCAGTACCGGCACAAGTATATGGTAGTTGCTACCAAAAGTGCCGAATCTGAGCCCGAAATAAGCTATTCCGACTGGGTGGAAGTGGACAGGGACTATTACAGGGAGCACCAGGATAACCTGGGCATGGAGCTCATGGCAAAAAACCAAGAAGGAGTGCAAACAGTGGCTGCACCCCCAGGCTACAGTTCCTATGTTGGCGATGAGCGCTACGGCGAGTGGCAAACCTCCTCGAGCGGTGAGACCTTTTGGTCATTTTATGGCAAATACATGATGTTCAGCACAGTATTCGACTTGGTTACCAGGCCTATTTACCGGGGCTACTATGACAATTACCGGGGCGCCTACTACGGACGAAACCCCTACTACGGCACCGACGGACGGGGCGGTTCCATATATGGCACCAATTCAACCTATACCCAGGCCCAAAAGCCCGATTTTTTTGAAAGAAGGCAACAGCGCAGCCGCAGCTTTGACTCCAGGAGCTCACGTGGCAGCTCACGCTACAGCGGGGGGAGCAGTTTTAGGTCGCGCAGCGGCGGATTTGGCAAATAATAAAATACAACCATGCAGTTGATAGACATACTCAATACCCTCACCTATATAGCCCTGTTTCTGGCATTGCTCTGGATGGGCAAATGGGCATACAGGCTCATCAATCCAAAAATCAACATTGGTAACGAATTGTTGGAGAAGGACAACCTTGCCTTTGGCATGGTCCAGGTGGGTTATTACGCGGGGCTGCTCGCCGCCATAGGCGGCGTACTCATAGGGCCTTCACGGGGAATTCTCCATGATGCCATGGACATAGGCATCTATGGTATCTTGTCCATAGCCCTGCTCAACCTATCGGCACTCATAAACGACAAGTTGATCTTTCACAAGTTTTCCATTAAGAAGGAGATACTAATAGATCAAAACAAAGGGACCGGGCTTATAGAAGGCGCCAACTACCTGGCCACCGGACTTATGGTACACGGCGCGGTAATGGGCGAAGGAGGGGGAATACTTAGCATGTTGGTTTTCTGGAGTTTGGCTCAAGCGGGTTTCATATTGGCCGCCAGGGTGTACGCATTGGCCACCCCTTTTGACATTCACGCACAAATAGAAAAAGACAACGTGGCGGTGGGCATAGGCTATTCGGGCGCCCTTATAGCCATGGCCTATTTGTTCATGACCGCCATCAAAGGCGACCTGGTGTCATATGCCGATCACCTGACCAACCTGGCCATAGATGCGGCCATTGGCTTCCTTTTTTTGCCATTGGCCCGCTGGGCCACCGACAAGGTGTTCTTTCCCACCCACAACCTTACCGATGAAATTGTGAACCAGCAACATCCCAATTTGGCCGCCGGCCTCATAGAAGCCTTTGCCTATATAGGTGGCGCGGTACTAATAGGATGGTTGATCTAGCCGCAGCACCCCATCCATGCCGCGACTAAGCCACAGCACCGCACTCAAGGCGGCCGTTTTTGCCACTGGCCTTTCGGGCATTGTTTCAGAATACGTGCTTGCCACACTGGCCACCTATTTCTTGGGCAACCAATTGGTACAGTGGACACTTACCATATCCATCATGCTTTTTGCAATGGGGCTTGGCAGCAGGCTCAGCCGGCATATACATGCCAACCTTTTGGTTTCCTTTATTTCCATTGAGGCGGCACTTAGCCTATTGGTGGGCTTGTCGGCACTGGCAGTATATGCCATAGCCGGCCTTGGCCCCACCGCTACCACACTGGCCATCTACGGGCTATCCATAGCCATAGGCATACTTATAGGACTTGAAATTCCGCTGGTCACCCGCATCAACAATGGCTATGAAACCCTGCGCACCAATATCTCCTCCATTATGGAAAAGGACTATTATGGTGCCCTGCTCGGTGGAATATTCTTCGCTTTTGTGGGTTTGCCTTTCTTGGGTTTCTCCTATACACCCATAGTGCTGGGGGCGGTCAATTTAATGGTAGCCATTTTGGTCATCTGGCACTTGTGGGCCTTGTTTCCTGCCCATAAGCCCAAGCCCTTAACCATATTGCTGGGCCTGGTAGGGGCAGTGCTGTCCATGGCAGCCTGGTGGTCAAAAGATTTGGTGCAATGGGCCGACCAAAACCGCTATACCGATAAGGTGATATTCAATACCCAGTCGGCATACCAAAAAATAACCATCACCCAATACAAAGACAACTATTGGCTATACATTAATGACAACCAACAGCTTAGCACATTAGATGAGCATATGTACCATGAACCATTGGTTCACCCTGCCCTGCTTACCGGCCCGGCCCAGCATGTGCTCATCATAGGTGGGGGCGATGGTTGCGCTGTGCGTGAAATACTCAAATACAGCGAAATAGAAAAAATAACCCTGGTTGATTTAGATCCGGTCATGACCAATCTAGCTAGGGAACACCCGGTTTTGCTGGACCTGAATGACAGTGCCCTCCATCATGAAAAGGTGATGGTGGTACATGAAGACGGAAAAAAATTCCTGGAGCTAGATGGTGATTACTATGATGTGATAATAGTGGACCTGCCCGACCCCAAAACCGTGGATTTAGCCATCCTTTACACCGTAGAGTTTTATCGATTGGCGCACCGCCGTTTGCGGCCCCACGGACGCTTAATAACCCAAGCCGGAAGCCCGTACTATGCCACCCGGGCATTTTACTGCATAGAAAAAAGCATGAAAAAGGCGGGGTTCTATACCCTACCGTTACACAACCAAGTACTTACCATGGGCCAGTGGGGCTGGGTGCTGGGCAGTAAAAATGACCCAGCCCACACCTTGGTGCAGCGCATGGCACATGGGCTTGGCCATAGGCCTCTTGCCCTGCGGTGGCTTACCGCCGGCGCCGTGGGCCATATTACCTCATTTGGCCAGCCACTGGCCGACACCAACAATATAGAACTGAATACACTGGGAAACCCTATACTTTACCGCTACTACAACCAGGGCAATTGGGACGTGTATTAGCCCAGGCACAAAATCCCCATTATAAGCCACCGTCAACCTCAAAATGAACAAGGCATTTCCATTAGCTTAAATTACAATGCATTGGATACCAAGCCTATCCGGTTCCCCTCGGTATCCATGAAATGTACATAGCTGCAAGACCCATCGGCATATTCAGGCCCAAACAAGATCCTGCCGCCCGCCGGCCCTATCCTTTCCATCAACCCATTGATATCATCACAAGCAAAATATGGCAAACAGGCAGTGGCGCTGGGCAAATACCCAGGGCCCAGCACCAGGGCGCCCCTATATTCCTTTTCTTTTTTTCCCTCTATAAGCGCCCAACAAAGCTCCCCTTGTGGCGCACCATCTACCATACCCCAACCAAACACCTTGTGGTAGAAAGTCTTGGCCCTATTCAAATCAAGTACGGGAATCTCAAACCATGTGGGGACAGTAAACATAAATGGCAACGGTAACGTGCCGGCAAAGGTACCCCGTGCAGCTTAGGCCAATAGCCGGATTTAACTTGCGGCGGTAAAACTAACAGAACCATAACCGTGAATACACCCTGGACTGTAGCCAAAGAATATCAAGACATTACCTATAAAAAATGTGGCAAAACCGCGCGAATAGCGTTTAACAGGCCAGAGGTGCGCAATGCCTTCAGGCCGCTCACCGTATCTGAACTGTTTGATGCCTTTCTTGATGCCCGCGAAGACCCCAAAATAGGCGTAGTGCTGTTGTCAGGTGAAGGCCCATCACCCAAAGACGGGGTATATGCCTTTTGCAGCGGTGGCGACCAACGGGCGCGTGGACACCAGGGCTATGTGGACAATGACGGCATGCCACGGCTAAACATACTTGAAGTACAGCGACTTATACGCTTCATGCCCAAAGTCGTAATTGCCGTGGTCCCAGGCTGGGCGGTGGGCGGGGGGCATAGCCTACACGTGGTGTGCGACCTAACCATAGCCAGCCGCGAGCACGCCATTTTCAAACAAACCGATGCCGACGTTACCAGCTTCGACGGAGGGTATGGATCGGCGTACCTGGCCAAAATGGTGGGCCAGAAAAAAGCACGGGAGATTTTTTTCCTGGGTCGGAACTATAGCGCCCAAGAAGCCTATGACATGGGAATGGTAAATGCCGTGGTGGACCATGAAGAACTGGAAACCACTGCCTTTGCCTGGGCACAGGAAATTTTGGCCAAATCACCCACCTCTATCAAAATGCTCAAGTTTGCCATGAACCTCACCGACGACGGCATGGTGGGCCAGCAGGTGTTTGCTGGTGAAGCCACCCGCCTGGCCTATATGACCGAGGAGGCCAAGGAAGGACGTAATGCCTTTTTGGAAAAGCGAAAACCCAATTTTGACGGGGTAAAATGGATACCCTAAAAAGGCCGGCCCCCCGGCAACTAGGATTTTGGTACAATTGTCAATCGCAAATTTCATCTTATAGTGTCATTTTTATTGTAAATGAAATAAATACAATAAAAGACCAAATATGGGGCCGCATCATCATTGGGGCTAGGCTGTGGTATGGGTACAAGAAGGAACCCCCGGGGCCAAACGGCAAACCCCTGATCCAAAATTTACCATATCATGCTAATTACGTGGCCATTAAATCATCAATACCCTCCATCGGCCGCCATAATGGTGGCTACCCAAATAACTGTACTTGACTATAATTGCTGCCCATGAAAGCTGCCCTAACCATTATCCTGTTGGTACTGTCCAACTCATTTATGACCCTGGCTTGGTACGGCCATCTCAAATTCCACGATTACAAATGGTTTAGCAAACTGGGCCTATTCTCCATCATACTAATTAGCTGGGGCATAGCACTATTTGAATACTGTTTTCAAGTACCGGCCAATAGGTTGGGCTATGTACACAATGGAGGCCCCTATAGCCTGGTACAGCTCAAGGTACTGCAAGAAGTAATCACCCTGGTAATTTTTACCTTGTTTGCGCTGCTATTCTTCAAAAATGAACCGCTTCGCAGCAATCACCTCATTGCGTTTGTGCTGCTCATAGGGGCGGTATATTTTGTTTTTAAGAAGTAAATGGCCTACCCCAAAAACGGATACCTATAGTCGGTAGGGGGCACCAAGGTTTCCTTTATGGTCCTGGCCGATACCCATCGCATGAGGTTGGCCTTGCTGCCCGCCTTGTCATTGGTACCTGAGGCACGGCTTCCGCCAAATGGTTGTTGGCCAACCACCGCGCCGGTGGGTTTGTCGTTTATGTAAAAATTGCCGGCGGCATATTGCAGCTTATTGGCCATATAGGCCAGGGCATGTCGGTCAGCACCAAAAATGGCCCCGGTCAGCGCGTAGTCCGATGTGTTGCCCACCAGTTCCAACGCCTCGTCAAACTTTTCATCTTCATACACATATACCGTAAGCACGGGGCCAAAAAGCTCCGTACACATGGTTACGTATTTGGGGTCTTTGGCCATCAATACGGTTGGCTCTATAAAGTAGCCTTTGGTCTTGTCAAACCCACCTCCGGCCACTACTTCCACATTGGGGTCGGCCTGGGCCTGGGCTATAAATCCCGCCAGTTTATCAAAGGAACGTTCGTTGATCACCGCGTTAATAAAATTTGAAAAGTCATCGGGGGCACCCATCTTCATGCTTTTCAGGTCATCCACCAGGTGTTGGCGCACCGTAGGCCAGAGCGATACAGGGCAATATACCCGTGAAGCCGCCGAGCACTTTTGGCCTTGGTATTCAAAAGCACCCCGCGATATGGCAGTGGCTACGGCCTTGGCATGGGCTGAAGGGTGGGCAAAAATGAAATCCTTTCCGCCTGTTTCGCCCACTATGCGCGGGTATGATATATATTGGTCAATGTTTTGGCCTATGGTTTTCCATAGTGACTTAAACACGGCAGTAGAACCCGTAAAGTGCAGCCCCGCAAGCTGCGGGTGCGAAAACACCACTTTCCCAATTTCAGGACCATCGCCATATACTATATTAATAACCCCATCAGGCAATCCCGCTTCTCTAAACATGGCCATTAAAAAGTGGGCCGAGTAGATTTGGTCATCGCTGGGTTTCCATACTACCGTGTTGCCCATGAGCGCGGGTGCGGCACAGAGGTTGGCACAGATTGACGTGAAGTTAAACGGGGTAATGGCAAATACAAATCCATCCAAGGGCCTATATTCCATTCTGTTCCAAACCCCCGGCGAAGAAATGGGCTGCTCACTGTATAGCTCGGCGGCAAAAGCGGCATTAAACCTAAAGAAATCAATAAGTTCACATGCAGCGTCAATTTCGGCCTGGAATGCATTTTTTGATTGCCCTATCATGGTGGCCGCATTGATGGTAGCCCTATATGGCCCGGCCAGCAGCTCGGCAGCGCGCAGGAAAATGGATACCCGGTGTTCCCAGGGCATGGCGGCCCAGGTTGGTTTGGCCTGCATGGCCGCATCTATGGCCTGCTGGGCTTGGGCTGCCCCACCCCTATGGTACTTGGCCACCATATGCCCCAAGTTATGGGGCGGGTAAATATTGGCCATTTGTCCCGTGGTAACATTCTTTCCGCCTATGACCATGGGTATATCAATTACTTGCGACTGCAATTGTTTCAAGGTATCTTGAAGCTCGGCGCGTTCGGGAGATCCGGGCGCATATGACTTTACCACTTCATTGGTAGCTACGGGAACCTTAAAAAAACCGGTTGACATGATGCTGGTATATTTTGATGGGGCAAAGGTAGGAGTATGGTTACAGGCGGGGGTGACCTAAGTCCCATTTCCCGCACCTATGCCCATTTCCGTGGCTATTGCGTTGGCCACCCGCTCACCATCCATGGCCGCCGACACGATTCCGCCGGCAAATCCCGCCCCCTCACCGGTGGGATACAGCCCATTACATAAGGGGTGTTGCAGCGATTCAGGGTGTCTGGGCACCCTAACCGGTGCTGAGGAGCGGCTCTCTACCCCCACCAGATTGGCTTCATTGGTATAATAGGGTTTTAGGCTGCGCCCCAATTCTTTGAGCGCTTGCCTTAAGCGCAATCCCAGGTTGGGTCCAAGCACCTCATATAGGTTGGCCGAGTGAAGGCCAGGGATATACGAACATGGGTTAAGTGTTGGTGAAAGGCGGCCTTCCACAAAGTCAACCAAGCGCTGGGCGGGGGCGCACTGGGTGCTGCCACCGGCTTGCCATGCCCTTTGCTCCAGTGCCTCTTGCATTGCCAACCCAGCCATCGCACCCAAGCCCATATCCATGTCCTCCATTTCCAGCGCAACCACCATGCCCGAATTGGCAAATCGGGAATCGCGCTTGGATGGCGACATGCCATTCACTACCACTTGGCTGGGCCCCGTAGCGGCTGGCACTATAAACCCACCAGGGCACATGCAAAAAGAAAATACCCCCCGCTGACGCCCCTGTACCAAGGTTTGGCGCACAAGTGAGTATGACGCAGGTGGCAGAAACTTGCTATGCGCCTGTGTGCGGTACTGCATGGTGTTTATGATTTGCTGTGGATGCTCTACCCGTAGCCCCATGGCAAAAGGTTTGGCTTCCAAGGGTATGTTTGCCTGGTGCAGGGCCCTGTACACGTCGCGGGCAGAATGGCCCGTGGCCAGCACTACATTTTTCACGGGGAGTGCCATTCCGTTACCAAGCCTCAAGGAACGAATACTTCCATATTGATTATCAAATCCTTCTACCTTAGTATTGAACCAAATCTCGCCACCGCAGTCCAGTATGGTGCTGCGCATGGCGGCCACCACCCCTGGCAGTTTATTGGTACCAATATGTGGGTGGGTCTCGAACAATATATCCGGGCTGGCCCCATGTTTCACCAAGATTTCCAGAATCCTGCGCACCGAGCCCCGTTTGTTGCTCCGGGTATATAGTTTTCCGTCTGAATAGGTGCCCGCCCCGCCCTCTCCAAAACAGTAGTTTGAGTCGGGGTTTACTACATGGTCCTTATTAATGGCAGCCAGGTCACGGCGCCTGGCCCGTACATCCTTTCCGCGTTCTATTATTATGGGTTTGATTCCTAGCTCTATAAGCCTTAGCGCGGCAAACATGCCCGCAGGGCCGCATCCTACTATGTGTACCTCTGGGGCCAGGTCTATTTTTTTCCAGTTAAAGTGATGTAAATACTCCGAAGGAAGCATTTCTCCTACAGCCACTTGCGACTCAAACTTCACTTTTACCTTCCCTCCCCTGGCATCTATGCTGCGCTTAAGAAGCCGTTCATGAAAGTCGGGGCCATTCTGCACGCCCAAAAAGGCCGCCAGGTATTTTTTTCGCGCTTCAGGGTCAAAGGCTATCTCTGGCCCCACCACCAGTTGCACTTGGTGTATCATGTAGCAAAAATATCCTGTAGGCGAAGCGTGCGCAGAAATACCCATAAATTGCACACCCACTTAGAAATACATGATGAGCGCTCGTTTATTGTTTATGTTCCTACTGGCCATGGTATTTGCCGTGGCCTGCGGCAACAAAGCCGATGGCCCCTTGAGTCAGGCCGAACTTGATGAAATTGAAGAGATCATCATCAAGGCCATTCAAAAGGATAAGTTGACACTCTACTCTGACAAGTCACTTGAGCACATCATGGCCTTAGAAGATTTTAACAAACTATTGCCCACCGACTCTACGGGAAGGCAAGATTTAAGTGGATACGGCATACTTAGTGAAGAAGAAGTAGCCCTTCACCAGGGCAATTTTGACAACAACAGCACAGAATTAGAGGGAGTATCCCTGTACGTGATGCTACAGGCCGGGGGAATAGACCAATACTTGCCCATAGCCATAATAAGATGGAAAGATCTGGCCAAAGAACTAAACGTGAACTACAAAAGGCGGCTATATGAGTACTTGCTTGGGCATTTTCAAACCCATATTGATGATTACCGGGTAGGCATAGCCAAGGCAAGGCTCGAGTGTATAAACGAAAAGCTGTTTGCCGCACTCAAATCAGGCAAACTTGCTGCTTATGAAAATGATAACCTCGCCAATGTAAAAAGTCCCCAAGAGTTGGAATCCTACTTGGCCCACAAGGAAGAACAGTATGTGGACGATCCCGAAAATCCGGGCGAAGACCTGCTGCAGTTTGTGGAAGTACCCATAGGTGCTGCCGATATCACCAACTACTTAGCTGCCACCGACGAAGAAGGCAACATAGTGGCCATCACCATGATGATACGCGAGAGCATACAGGGCTACTTTCTTTACCAGCCCTGGGTAGCCATGGATATGGAAGAAGTAAAACAAACTTTAAGCCCCACGGAATTGCAGTACCTGCTTGACCACATGGCACAAAATGCCGAACCTGACAGCGGCGACAGCACCATTACCGACACGGTGAATGCCGCATCATGAGCAGGGGCATTTTGGTTTGCTGCCTCCTGGCCATTGCAGGTCAATTATTTGCCCAGAAACCAAGCACCATAGCCAAGCTCAAGGAAGGCACACAGGCCATACAACAAGGCAAGTACCACCAGGCATATCTCAAGTTTAGTGAGGGCATAAAGCATGAGCCTGGTGTGGCCGAGCTGCACTTTGGCAAGGCCAGTGCGGCACATCATTTAGGCCTATTTGACACGGCTCATACACAGATAGACAAGGCCATACAATTAAACCCCACCGAACCTAGGTATGTAGAGCTTAAGGCCACCATATACATGGCCCAAAAGGAGTATGACCTGGCCATTCCGGCATTTGAACAATGCGTGGAAATGGCTGCCAACCAAGCCAGTAAACTAAAAATAGAGCAAGTGCACTACAACATAGGGCTTTGTTACCTCATACTAAAAGCATACAAAAAAGGCATTGAATCCTTTGACCAGGCCATAGCCCTTAGGGAAACTTTTACCGAAGCCTACCACAACCGGGGTTTATGCCACCTTAGGGTGGGCAACAGCGAGTTGGCCTGCCAAGATTGGGCCAAGGCGCTTGGGCTGGGCAGCACCTTTTCCAAAAAATACATTGACGAACACTGTTCGGGTTAACGTGTTATTTATTAACATGTTCCAGTTATACATACCCCTACATTACCTACAATAGCCGATATTTGCCCCAAATGAAACTTGAAGAGGAAATAAAGAGCAGATTTGACTCTGAGTACCACAAAATGGCTGTAAACATCATTTACACCCAGTACTTTATGCAGCGCAAGGTACATGTCATCCTCAAGCCTTTTGGCATTACCAAACAGCAATATAATGTACTGCGCATACTTAGGGGCCAGAGCCCAAACAAGGTAAATATAAGCACCATAATAGAGCGCATGCTCGATAAGATGTCCAATGCATCAAGATTGGTAAACAAACTGGCCGAGAAGGGTTTGGTGAGCAAATCGACGGGCTCGGCCGACAAGCGCAATACTGAGGTATGGATAACCAAAAAGGGCTTAAAAATGCTCGAAGAAATAAAGCCCCTGATACTGGACCACTACAAGGCCTTAGAAGGCATATCGGCAGAAGAAGCTAAAGTGGTTAACGAGATTTTGGACAAGGTAAGGGAGTCATACATAGCCAAGGATGGGCCTATGGATATGACGGACTTTGATGACTAGGCAGGGTCAACCTAGCCAAACATAAAAAAACCAGGCTGGAACTCCAACCTGGTTCAATCAGTAAGACAACACATTTTCAGCGCATTACTTGCAAGCTATGGCAAGTTTCACTTTTACATCATCGCCCATTATCCAGCTATTGCCGCCTACACCAAATTCCTTTCTATCTATCTGGAAACTAGCTGAATAGATTGTTAGGTCACCTTTAGTGGAGGTACCAACGGGCATGCTGATGATTTTGCTTTTGTCCTTTATGGTGAGTTTGCCCGTTAGGGTGATGACGCCATCCTTTATGGAGCATGAACTTCCCACAAACGTCATGCTTGGAAACTTGTCGGAATCAAAGTAATCCTTGCTGCGCAAGTGGTCGTCGCGCATGGCAATGCCGGTATTTATACTTGCCGTTTTCACCGTAGCGAACACACGTGCAGCCGAGAGATTGGCCGGGTCAATATCAATGTTGCCTGATACTTCGGTAAATTTTCCATCTACCGCCATACCTGCATTTGAAATCTCAAAACCCACTGTAGAACTGGCCGATGAAATAATCCTATTTGCTGCCATGACAGGAAATGCCAAGAGCAATGTGCTTATTATCATTAAATTCTTCATGGCAATTACTTATTGAAATGATAACCAACGGAAACAAATGGGTAGGAAATCTTGCTCCTGAACCTTTGGTTGCCGTCAAACCCGGCGGCTTGGGTGGTGTACTCCGAAAAGAACATGGAAAGTCCTGCGCGAAACCCCAGTTTCTGGCCCGCCTTATAGTACAGAAAAAACTCAGAGTTTAGGCTACCTATATCATTGTCACCCACTAGGAGTACATTGGTAGAAGTGGGTTTGGCCGTAGTGTTGGCAAACGTGCTGCCATCAGGGTCGGCTACCATCTGGGTAAGCGTACCCGTTTGCCCGGGCCCAAATGAAATTCCCAGCGCGTCAATATTGAAGCCCAATCCTATTTTTTCAGTAATTAACCCGCCCAGGTGCAGCTTGATGCTTAGCGATGTGGTAGAAGCCTTACCCAATTTGAACTCATCAAGTTGGTCGTTCATGGTGTATTTGGCCGGAGCGGTGAAATAGGTCTGTTCACCTGCCATCAATTGGTTGCCCCTAAGGCCTATGCCCAACCAAATGTGGTCTTTAATGATAAAAGATTTGGTATAGGCCAACGAAAGCACGGTAACCGTGCCATTAGGCCCAAGTGCCAGGTCGGCGGTGGAAAACCGGGTGGCCTGGCCAAAGGCCGCCGATAATCCCAGCGCTAAGAGTGCGGTTGCGAATAGTTTTACTCCTCTCATGTGGTTTGGTTTGGTGTTTCTCATGTTTAGGTGGGCATTGACAAAAGGCCTTAGCCAAAAGTTCGGCACCTAAGAATTTTTAATTCACTTCCAGAAGATGAGTATCTCCCTAATAGCTATAAAAGCCAAGCTCATACAGATAGACGACACCTTATTCATCCGCATGGCCTGTGCAAATCCGGCATGAATGGGGTCTTGGCTACAGGCCTTCCACCACCTCACAAACAAGATGGTCACCGGAGTCGTAGTCACTAGAAATACCGGAAATACGTACCACACTCCCCACATCCACAGGCCAATGAATAAGAGCAATGCGCCCAGCGAAAACATAAGAGCCGAAAAACGAAAGGTGCCCTCCACCCCTAACAACATGCTCAGGCTTACATCTCCCCGTTGGGCGTCTTCCTTGTGCTGATACAATTGGGTCAAAGGATAACTCCCTGCCAAAAAGACACTTGAACAGATTGCCAAGAGGAGGTTGTGGGTAGAAGTCCCTATCTCACCTGTAAATCCCGATTGAATGGTGAAATAGGCAATAAATCCTTGGAACGCACTCACTGTCAGTGCGGCAATAATGGGGTACTTCTTTAATCGGATTTTTGGCCAGCTATAAGCTTTGGACACAAGGGTAAAGACAAGGATACCAATCCCAAAAATCCAGTTGATCCAAAACCCTAATATCAAAGCAATTAAGTCAAATGCCGAAGATAAAAACCACAATTGCCCATTGGCAGGGGGAGGTTTCTCAAGGCCCCCTATAGGCCCTTCATCCTTATCGCAATAAGAATTATACCCGTTGCTGGCGGGATATAGAAACAAGTGCACCACTATAAAAACACCAATCACCCCTATCCATGTAGCTTCATGGGGCTGAATAGGGAGTAGGGCAAACCAAAAAACGGGCATGAGGTACACCGAAAAAGGAATGCGCAACAGCACTGCCGCATGGCGCCACTTCTTCAAGTTTTTGATTGATAAAATATTCATTACATTGGTGCAATATTGTGGACGCAGATTTGAAAGAGGCGAACACTTTCTTTGATCTAGTGGTTGTAGGCACCAACATCAGTCAGGCATATGAGTTACATCACCGCCATAGGCACGGCACTTCCTTCCTATAAATACAGGCAGCAAGAAATTTCTGACTTCATGCGGTCATACGTGTCGGCGGATGAGCGCACGGACCGGCTTATCCGCATACTATATGCCAAGTCAGGCATTGATGAACGCCACAGCGTACTGCCAGATTTCTCCCCGCGCAACGAGAACCATCATCTTTTTAATGGCCGTCAGGCCAGCCTGAGCGAGCGCATGCGTGTCTTTGCCGAAGAAGCCCCCGACCTGGCCCTGAAGGCAGCTGTGAATGCCCTGCAAGACATTGAGCTTAAAACAGTAACCCATTTAATAACGGTCAGTTGTACGGGCATGTCGGCCCCAGGATTAGATATCCAGCTAATGGAGAAACTTAGTTTGGGTGATGATGTCATTCGTTTGTCGGTCAACTTTATGGGGTGTTATGCCGCATTTCACGCCCTTCGCATAGCCGACGCCCTATGCCAGAGTGAACCCAATTCGCGTGTATTGATAGTTTGCGTGGAACTCTGCTCCTTACACTTTTTGAAAAATACCACAGAAGACAATCTAAGGGCCAACGCGCTTTTTGCCGATGGTGCTGCTGCCGTGATAGTTAGCGGTAAAACCAGGCAAACAAACAAGTGGAAAATTAGCCGCTTTTTTAGCCGACTAATTTCCAAGGGACAAAAGGACATGGCTTGGGAAATAGGTGATCACGCCTTTAAGATGAAACTCACTTCATACATACCTGAATTGGTGAAAGAAGGTGTGCAGCCGCTACTGGAGGGCTGTTTATATACCGCTGGATTGCAGAGAAGTGATGTGGGAAAATGGGCCATACACCCGGGCGGGATCAAGATACTGAACGCTGTGGAAGAGACCATGGAACTGCCCGTTGATGCCCTTGACATACCTCGGCAAATACTAAAGCACCACGGCAACATGTCGTCGCCTACTATTTTGTTTGTGCTCAAGGAGATGTGGGATCGGCGCAACCTACAGGAAGATGATGTGATTTTTGCCGCAGGGTTTGGCCCTGGCCTCACCCTTGAATCTTGCCTTATACAGCAATCTACCGCCAACTAATGCGGTTTAATAAGCGGAGCCATCAGGCGGAGATGCTGGACAATCCAGAAATACCGCGCGCAGGCTTATGGAGAAATCTCACCGAACTGGAGACAATTAACCGCCTGTTGGGCGGCCACCGCGCCACCTTGCTGGGATTAGAAAAAATAGCACCCCACATACAGGGTACCATGCGCATAGTGGATCTAGGCTGTGGCGGTGGCGATACACTAAGGGCCATATGGCATTGGGCTTCGGCACGCGGGATTCAAGTAGAACTCACTGGAATAGACCTGCTTCCTGATGCCATAGCCTATGCCAAGGTGCATAGTATGGGATACCCAATAGCATACCAAACCCTTGATTTTGAATCCCTGCCTACGGGTCAATATAATGTTGCCATGAGCTCATTGGTAGGGCACCACCTTTATGGAGAGAAGCTGAAGTCCCTGTTCAACACCAAGCTACGGATAGCAAGTTATGCTATTCTGAATGACCTACATAGACATTGGTTTGCCTATTTTTCCATTAAATGGCTCACCCGCCTGCTCTCCCGATCTTACCTGGTACGTCACGATGCCTGTTTATCTGTAGCTAAGGCATTTACCAAAAAGGAGTTGCACCAATTGATACGGGAAATACCCGCGCACTCCAAGACTATAACATGGATCTGGGCTTTTAGATGGTTGGTAGTCATACAAAAAGACTGCGGGCAATGAGTTATGAAGTTGGCATTGTTGGAGGCGGCATGGCTGGTTTGGCTGCCGCCAATTTGTTGGCATCGCAGGGGCATTCGGTAGTGGTGTTTGAAAAAGGGCACTATCCAGCACATAAAGTATGTGGGGAGTATCTTTCAAATGAAAGCCTGCCTTTTTTGGGCAAACTGGGTTTGGATATTGAATCCCTTGGCGGGCAACATATAGGCAGGTTTGCAATAACACATCCCAGCGGGAAAAAACTTGAAACCCCGCTTCCATTGGGCGGCTATGGCATTAGCCGTTATGCGCTTGATGATGCCATGGCCAATGCAGCCCTGGCCAAAGGCGCAATAGTATTGCAAGGGGTTAGGGCCCAGTCAATACTACATAGGCCCATGACCGACGATTTTGAAATACAGACCGATTGTGGGCCTTTTCAATTTAAATCGGTAGTAGCGGCCTACGGCAAACGGTCAAAACTGGACAAGCCCCGAGGATTTGCCACAAGTACCCCTGACCGGAAAAACAATTTTGTAGGCATTAAGTACCACTTGCGCAGCGATATACCCGATGACTTGATAGAGCTTCACCTCTTTGAACAGGGATATGCCGGTATAAGCCGGGTGGAAAACGGCCGCACCTGTTTTTGCTACCTTACCACTGCCCAAATGTTGCAAAAGGCTGGCTCCATTAGCCAATTAGAACATCGCTATTTGGCCAGAAACCCTTACTTGGCCCATCATTTGAGTCATTCGGAGCATTTGTACAGCCACCCCTTGAGTATTTCACAGGTTTCATTTGGAGATAAAGGGACCGTATGGCAGCATAGTTTAATGGCCGGCGATTCGGCAGGGATGATTACCCCTCTCACCGGCAATGGAATGAGCATGGCCTTGCATGGGGCACAATTGGCAGCCTATCACTTAGACCGATATTTAAGGGGATTGACCGATAGAACCCGCATGGAAACCCACCATGCACGTGATTGGCGGGCCGCATTTGGACTCAGGGTTCAGACGGCCAGGCGTTTACAAGGATTGTTGCTCAATACCCATTTATCATCCCTTGCCATAAGCATATTGCGGCCACTGCCCGGAGTTGCCAGGCGCCTTATACGGCTCACACACGGCAAACCATTCTAGCCATTCCCTAAAGGTCCTCAGCCACAAGTACCTCAATCTGGTATAACTTAGGGTAGTATTTTCCTGTCACCCACAGGCGTTTGCCCACCGGGTCGTAGGCTATGCCATTCAGCACGTCTATTGATTCATGACGGTCTTTGTCAATCAATCCAGTTAGGTCAATATATCCAGTCACCTGACCAGTTTTGGGGTCAATGCGAACAATGCGATATATCTCATATTCATAGTAGTTGGCCCATATTTCGCCCTCCACAAACTCCAATTCATTAAGTTTATCTACCTCGCCTTTGTGGTCCATCACCCATATGGAGTGTTCCTTGGCAAAGGTTTCTGGATTTAAAAAGGCCAATTCGTTGGTACCGTTGCTCATGATGAGATGTGAACCATCGGTGGTTAGCCCCCAGCCTTCGCCCGGATAACTAAACTTGCCCTTTTCGGCAAACGATGAAAGGTCATACACCAAACCGAGGCCCGATGTCCAGGTGAGCTGGATTAAACGATCTTTCCAAAGAGCCAATCCTTCACCAAACAATGACTTATCGAGGTCATGTGATTGTAAGGCCTGGCCTGTAGCCAGGTCCACTTTGAGCAGTTTTGAAAATCCGCGCTGTCCGGTACTTTCATACAAAAAGCCATTGTGCCACAACAGGCCCTGGGTATATGACTGCACATTGTGTGGATAAGAGGCTATGGTGCTATACGTATAGGACAGGGGAACCATATTGCTAAGTATCTTTATATAAGCCAGTTTGTTTTCTTGTGTTCGGCTATTGAGATGTATCCTTACCAGCACACTGGCCCTCCCCAGAGCCATATTCTCCAATGGTAATTGGGCGTTTGGATTGTCCCTGTCTATTAAAAATTTTCTCTTTTCATTAATAATCAACACAATAGAATCTATTTGATCTAAGTATTTCGGGTCAAGTTTTAATTGTACGGGCAGAATGTCGCCGTAGCGAAGCACTTGATGATTTAGCGGTGAAGCCAGGACTGCTACCTTCCGCTCAGTGGATTTTGGATCCCTATTGGCCCCTGGTCCACATGCAACTACTTGGCAAACAAAAAACAAGGCCAAATAATCGCGGAACCTTTTACAAAACCTATTAGCGTACATACAGTCGAAATTAACCATCCAACCCGCTCACATGTGTTGGCTGGGTTGCCGGGATTGGGTAGTGCGGCGACATGCCCTTGAGCAATCGGAAGTATCTCCAGGCGAGCAGGATGGCGGCAGACGAGAGCCCAATTAGCAAGCCCAACCACACCCCTACAGCACCAAGTTCAAAGGATTTCATGAGCCAGTAGCCTATGGGCAAAGAAATTACCCAGTATGAAAGCAAGGCAATAAGGGTAGGCATTCGCACATCAGAAAGCCCACGTAAGGCCCCCATTAGTAGCACCTGTACCCCATCGGCCAACTGAAACAAGGCAGACACCAGCAAGAGTGAGCCAGCCAGGGTCATGACCCGTTCGTCGGCCACAAAGAACTTTGGCAGCACATTGTGTAACAACACAATAGAGATAGCAAAAAAAGCCTCCACCACCAAGATCATAAGGAGTAACGAACGGCTAATTATACGTAGCAATCCCAATTGGTTGGCTCCTAAGGCATTGCTAATCCGTATGGTAGCAGCCGCGCCAATACCGGTGGCGAACATATAGGTAAAAGACGCTATGCCAATAGCGATTTGATGCGCTGCCAAGTCTTGGCTTCCTGCCCATCCAATGGCAATTGCGGCCAAAATAAATGCACCAGCTTCAAGCAGGTATTGCGCACCTATGGGCAGGCCCAGGGAGCATATTTCCCAACAATGTTTACGTGATGGCAAAAATTTCCACAATGAAAAGCGGATAAACCTGACCCTAGGATGCCAATATAGAATGGCCAATGCCATTATTAGCATAAGAACCCGCGCCAATAAGGTAGCTAGGCCGGCACCGTTGAGGCCCATTGGCCCAATGCCCAGGTGCCCATAAATAAGTATGTAGTTCAGGCCAATATTGATCAAATTGGCCACTATGCTAATGACCATACCTGGCGTAGTCCATTCCAGCCCATCAAACGCATTCTTTATCACCAAAAAACCCATAAGTGGGAGTAGGGACCAAGACAAAATGCCGAAATAAGAAACGGCTGAGACCACTATGTGGTTAGGCTGGCCCAAGTGGTAAAGCAAGGGCCTCGTGAACAGCGCCGTCAGGCAAAGCAGGGAGGCCATAATAACCAGAAGCCAAAAACCATTGCCTACGGTATGGATTACCTGATCACGTCTATTGGCACCATGATGGTTGCCCACCAAGGTGGTAATTGCTGCCGAAGTACCAATGGCAAAAACCAGCAAAACGGAATAGACGGCATTGGCAAATGAGGCAGCAGCAAGATGCTCAGCGCCAAGTCGTCCTACCATCACCGCGTCGGCCAGGTGGGTAACTATGTGTCCTAGTTGTCCAAGTACCACTGGGATAGCCAGAGAAGTATTTTTCTTGATTTCAGCCCAGAGCCTGCCTCGCATGGCGCAAAGGACACACTATTTGGGCCGCTGAACAAGCCTGTAATGGAATTGATTTGAACATCGGCAGCCTACCGAAACTGGTGAACCCATATGGCCACACTACTTGCCCTCCAGCTTTCGCCGCATTTCTTCCAGCTCCCGGGCCATCCTTTCAAGGGCTAGGTCTTTCTCCTTAATTGAAATTTCGTTCTCTTTCAGTATTTTATCCTTCTTCTTAAGCGCATCTATGAGCTCATGGGCCTGTTCTTCAAACATGGCCGTGAACGTGCGCCAGGCCTCCTGCTCGTCCTCTATCAGCTTGCGCTCTTCTGGGTCGGTGCCCGCGTGGTGC
>JACPUW010000004.1 GCA_016192035.1 Bacteroidota bacterium | reverse complement strand
CCTATGACGGTACACAAAAAAAGCTGACCTATCTTTACTCCAACGACACCATTGAAGGCGATACCTTGGTTTTTGAGCTTTATGACACCGATACCATAGAGATAACCGGCGATGCCTGGAACGGCGGAGGGTGTAGGTGTGCATATTTTGCAGATGAGGTCAAAACTTACGACTATAAATGCGAAAATAGAAGAGGAGATATTTTATATTACCTTAGGATACAGAGAATAACTCATGGTGCTATATGTGAGATAATTTCGAGTAGGAATGAATCATTTTCAGATTATCCTAGTGTAAATCAAGCATACGCACTTGAATTTGGGTCTTATCATGATTCACCAATGGGTCATTTCCATTTTTATAATAATTTGTACTTTAATATTGTCAATAATACAAATTCAACTGTATTATATTGTGGAAAGGACAGTTTTATGAATTTGGAGAACTTCTATAATACCCAGTTCGGATTTCTAAAGCTTGTTAACTTTTGCACGCGTGAGTCTTATACATTTGTAACAAATTAAATCAAGTCATGAAAAAGTTATTTCAAATATCACTTCTTTTTCTGCCAATACTATGCTGCGCACAACACCACTGTAACTGCGAAACGGAAAAAATTGCCAAATGGAATGAGAAGAACGTGGGCAAAAACCTTGAGATAGTGGGCAATCCACTCCATTTTCAGCATCCGGTAACCACTTTTTACCGCTGGGGCCAGAATAATTGGTTTGATCCCTTGAAAAGTAGTACTCAAAATCTAACTAATCTACGAGAAATGTTGAGTGCTGCTTTTAATGATGACTCGCTAGAACCATGGACAAAATTCCGCGCTGTATATAAAAACATATACGACCAAGCCCAGAACACCGAACACTTATATTACGACCCTGAAGAATCTGAAGGGCACAGCAACTATACTGCTGCCAAAACGGCAAGGGCTTGTGCATTTGTGTTGTTGGCCGGTTTTAATGATGAAGGTGTATCCTTAGGCACCACGGATATTGCCGCACTAAAAAATAGGGCTACTTCCATCATAAAACGACTTGAAAAGGATGAAAACAGAAACGACGACTTGTACTGGACTGGTTGGTTTTCTAGCTGGTACTCCAAACATTACTGGATTGAAAAGAACTTGATAATGCTTCTACAAGCCTATGACTATTTGAAAGCGGTTTATCCAGACGATAGCGATGTGAACGACTGCGGATTTTTGCTACAGTGCTATACCCGCCATATTTATTATTCAGGTACCCAAATGTTTTCGGGGTTTATGCGCAATGACAATCATGCCCTGCAATTAAGCGGTGCTGTTGGTTTGGCGAGCATAGTATTGGCTGATTATTCATCTACTTCTTACAATGATAGTTGGCATCCAGACAGATGGTTTAACACGGCCACATGGAAGACATTGAAGACCCTGTACAAGCATGAAACCATACGCGAAACCGATCATGGATTTGCTGAGGGGCCTCACTACGCAAGACATTCATTGGAAAATCTATTTCCATTTTTCTTATCTTATACAAACGTGCGCCCAGAAATAACTGGGAATGAGAAATATGGCCCTGAAGGGCTCTGGCAAATGAAAGTGCTTGCCATTTTGAAATCTTCCCGTTCATTATCAATTGAACACTTTGTTCCCCTGTTCACGGAACAAATGGACCATAGCCTATGGCATGACCCAGATTTATCTAATATTGTTGAATGGTATAGTGAAATGCTCTTACCTGACAGGACCTATTTTCAACAGGAAGATAGCTATAGCGGTTTAATATGGGATGGCATACTTGCATTCAGGGCGCAAGTACAGGGTGTTGCTCACCCTCTATAACCCCTGTGGCATTAGCACCGATTCACTGATAGTGAGAATAAAAGACGGCCCAACGGTTTCGGCCGGGACTGACAGGTACCTGCCCTATGGCAGCCCCGCCGTGCCCCACCCCGTGCTGGGCGGCAGTGTGGGCCCCGGCACCGCTTCATTTGCTTGGAGCCCATCCACTGGCCTGAGCGCCACCAACATACTGGCCCCCACGGCCACCCCTTCAAGCACCGCTTCTTATGTCCTGAGTGCTACCGATGCCGATGGCTGCACCAATTACGATACCGTGCTGGTCTATGTAAACACGGTGGCCAACGCCACCCGCGACACCACCATTTGTTTTGACGACTCCATACAGGTGGGCACAGCGGCGGTATCGGGATATGACTACCTGTGGAGCCCGGCAGGCCTGGTGTCAAACCCCGGCATTGCCCAGCCCTATGCCTTTGCGCCCAACGAGGTGAATACCCTCCTGCTCTCGGTATATCAAAACGGCAACCTGGTGGGCCTGGACGACGTGGTGCTGTACAGGGATTCGCTGGACTCCATCACCTTTGCCATCAACCCAGGCGGCAGCCCGTTCAGTGCCTCGTTCACGGTGTTCCACACCCCCATAGACTACACCGACATAGTTTGGGATTTCGATGATGGCACCGGCACTTACAGTGGCAATTCCGTTGATTTTACCTATGTGTTCCCCAACGTGCCCAACGGCATATACAACGTGTGCGCCACGTTTGCCAATGCCTGTGGCACACAGAGTAGTTGCAAAGACTGCGAGTTTGATATGCTTGGCACCGTAATGCCCAAACCCCCGGTGCCCAACAGGGTTGCCTCGATACACCAGCCAGAACAAATTTGGGTATGGCCCAACCCTTTTGCCCACTATGCCATGCTGGAATATGAAATAGGCCAAAACGATGGGGCCTATGTGGAAATCACTGACCTTACCGGCAGGGTAATACGCACCATACAGGCAAGGGGCAGCGCAGGCCAGATAAAAATAGACCTGGGCCAGCGTGCCGAAGGGGTGTACCACTACCGATTTGTCAACGCCAATACCGAAATAAGCCGAGGCAAATTGGTGATGATCAGGTAGCAAACCTAGATTTGGCGGGAACTTCTTGCCCAAATGGCGGCATCTTCATAGCCACCGCCGCAACCCATTGTTAATCTGTTACAAACAACCCCGCAGGGGTGTCATGATTATAGCCACGGGCACCGCCCGTGGTACATGGCGCGCCTTTCGTTCCCAAAACCCCGTTAGGGGTGTCATGATTATAGCCAGGGGCCCAGCCCGTGGTTCAGGGCCCGCCTATGCCCCAAACCCCGCAATGGGTGGAATATCCATAACACAATCAACACGATACAACCGATCATCTGACCTAGATTTAAGCCCGGGTCTTGGGTTTTGTGCCAAACCCTTGAAGTGGAATTTGAGCACCCATAACCCCAATGGGTGTAGGGTGTGTTTGTTTCCAAAACCATAGGGCCGGTGGCGCACCAACACTGGGGCCTATGGATGCCTATTTGATAAGTACCGTGGCGGTTTCAAAGACACCGTCCCTGTGTAGCCTAAGCAGATAAATGCCTTTTGGCAAGTGGCTTACATCAAATTGAGCGGTGCCATTTGGGGTGGCATGGGCAGCGGCCAGCCACTTGCCCTGCACGGTAAACAATTGGGCATGCACGGTTGCCGTTTGTCCCTTTGGGCCCACATAGAGGCTGCCGGCCTGTTGCCATATTTCATATCCGGCCATGTGCCCTTGCGTAAATGGGGACTGGCCCACCACCGTTTCAAAGTCCAATTTTTGTGTGGCCGTGTCTGCGCATCCATGTCGGTTTCCCACATATAGTGCCACCCGTTGGCCGTGGTCTTTGGCAAAGGTAAAATTGGGGTTGCGGCGCTTGGATGTATCACCTGGGGCAGCCGTAAACTGCCAATGCCAGGTAGTAGGGCGGCCTGTTGACCCGTCGGCAAAGGCCATGGTAATGGGCCATTGAAAATTCTTGGCCCGGTAGGTGAAACCGGCCTCGGGCTGAGGCCATACCTCTATGCTGAGGGTGTCGCGGCCCTGGCAGCCATTGGGGCCGGTAATTGCCCATAGCAGCAGGTGGCGTCCCGTATCGGCCTTTTCAGGGTAGAACCACGACCTTGTCCCGTCAAGCAGCAGGCCCTTGCCAAGCCAGGCGCCGCCCAGGGGCCCTGCCCTTAGTGCAAGGCGTTTTGCATTGATGCACAGGCCTGTATCGCTGGTGACAATGGCTGCGCCCGGTGCGGCCAACACCTGAACCGTTTGCGCCGCCGAATCGCGGCAGCCCAGGCTGTCGGCATAGCGGTAGAAAAGGTGCAGCGGCCCGCTGGCCTTAGGTTCGATAAAGTAACTCGTCCCCAGGTGGGATAATTGGTTCACAAGCCATTGTCCGCCTGCCGGAACAGCCTGTAGTATAAGGCTGTTGCCTGCGCAGGCGCTATCGGCCATGGCAATGGAAACGGTGGGGCCGGCATAAATGGTCACTGCCAGGGTATCGGTGTTGGTGCAGCCCAGTGCAGAGGTGTTTTTATATACAAACAGGTATTTGCCCGGGGCAAAGGAGTCGGTGTGCAAGGTGCTGTCAATAAGGCCATGGGCGGGTAGCCAAAGGCCCCTGGTAGTGGCCGCAAGTGCTATTTGGCCCCTTGTTTGGCAGGTGGCCAGGTCGGGGCCTGCATGGGCTTGGGGCAGGGTATATACCTGTACCTGGTAGGGTTGCGCGGTGGTGCAGGCGTGGCTATCGGTGTAGTGGTAAGTCACTTGCTGTATGCTATTGGCCTGCAGTGGGGTGGGCAGGTACATGGCCCCGGTCACCAAATGGCCGCTCCAGGCGCCCCCGGTTGGCGTGGTTTGCAGGTATAGGGTATCGGCCAGGGGGCAAACAAGCGAATCGGCCAGGGGGCCAAAGGTGGGGCTGGCGAAAACGGAGACTTGCGCCGTGGCACTGGCGGCACAGCCTATTTGGTCAGTCACTACCACGGTCACGCTTTCGGCCTGTGAAAATGAGGTGAGCAGGGTATCGGCGGTGGATGACCCCTTGCTCCATTTGAAAGACAGGCTTCCAAATCCCCTGGCCTTGTGGGCTGCCAGCCGCACGGGGTTGTTTTTGCACACGGTGGTATCGGCGGGCAGGCCCACCCACACGGTGTGGCGCAGGTCAACCACCCCCGAATCCAGGGCCATGATGCAGCCGGTTACCTTGTGGTAGGCCTCTACATAGAAGGTGTGTTTGCCGCTGGCCGAATAGCGTTTGGTGGTGAGTGCCTTATCAGACTTTAGCCCATCGTCGCCGTACCAGCGTATCCCTATCTTTTTGGGGTCGCCGGCGGCTACCCGCAGCCTGGGGTAAAAGCTCACCGTGCCGCAGGAATCTATGGAATAGGTGGGGCGCAGGGTGGCGTGGTATAGGTGCAAGACATAGGCAGCGTCACTGTAGGCCCTTTGGGTACAGGCATTGTCCAGGGCCCTCACCGTCAAGTGGTAGGTGTGGTTTATGGTATCGGACGGGCTGGGTTTCCAGCACACCACTGCGCTTTCCTTTTGGTAGGGGCTTGTCAAGAATTGCAATCCCGGGATAGAGTCCCCGCACAGGAGCGAAACCGAATCGTTGGCGTTTGAATCATTGGCATATAGGGTAAAGCAGTTTTGCGCGCCCACGCAGAAATCGGCTTTGAATGAGGTGGAGCTATCTATGCCGGTGACCCAGGGTATGGTATTTTTGGCATTGGTGCCTATGCCGTAGTATTCCACTTCCCTGGTGGCATACCCCACCACTTGGCCATCCCTTATGTCAGATACCTGTAACTTGAGCCAACCCCAATATTTGGCATAGGGGAGGCCACAAACGCCGGTGGCGGCGTTCAGTTTCCACTTGGTATTGTAGGAAAACACCTTGTTGCTGTCTTCCAGGGAAGCTTTCAATGCATAGGCCAGGGTGTCGGCATCGGGGTCAAAGGCGCCGAATGAAACCAGGTGGGATTTTTTTGGCTTCAGCACAACCATGGGCGGCAGGTTGAACCGGGCCGAATTGTTGGGCCGGGCCAGGCAGGTGTTCACCATGCAGTCTATGTACAGGTCTTTGTCAATTGTTCCCGTGACCCTACCCATTTTGAACTTGATAAAGATGCGCCGCTCACAGCAGGAATTGTTGAGCAACACGGCGGTGCCGGTATATACATGTTCCTGCAGGGTGATGTTTTTGCAGGTGCCGGGCTTGCAATAGTGGCAGGCACCGGGGCAGGTTTGTGAAATAAGGCGGCTGGACCTGAGTACAAGGGTATGGCCCTTGGTGCCGCAGGCCGATTTTTCAACCACGTCATAGGAGGTCGGCACCGTTTGGTCCGAACAGAAATTATACATTTTGAGGGTAACCAGGTATTTGCGCCCGCCCAGGGCCTGGTAGCTCAGTTCGGCGCCGCGCACGGCGTTGACGGCCAAGACGGGGTTATGGGCCGGGGCCAGGAAAGCACAGGCGGCCAATAGGATAACAAAGCGAAGGGAGTGGTTCATGGCGCAGTTTTTTACTTATTTTATTAAAGTGATGATGCCGGTCAATTGATGTTGCGCGGTGGCCATAAGGAACCAATAATCGCCCAAGGCCAGGGGCTTGCCCTGGTAGGTGCCGTCCCAGAAATGGCTTTCGTCGCCGGTAAAAATCAGGTTGCCCCAGCGGTTAAATATCATGATTTCATAGGGTTCCTGCCCGTGAAGGCGTACGGCGAACAAGTCGTTGGTCCCGTCGTGGTTGGGGCTAAATGCGTTGGGGATGTAAGGGTTTCCGCTGGGCAAGACCATAGCAGGCCAGGAGGCGCTGGAGTCAGGCCCGCCGTGCGCATAAGCCACCACCCGGAATATCCAGTAGTCCAGTGGAAGGGGCTCCGTGGTGGACAGGGAAACGCCTTCCGAAGCCGTGCGCATTAGGGTGGTGAACCTGTGGCCGTTCCATTGCTGCACCGAGTAGGAGCCCACCCCGCCGGGCCAGGTGCGGTAGGCTTGCCATTCAAGTGACAGTGTGGGCCCGGGGAACCGGAGGCTGGCCGTAAGCGCCATGGGCCTTGCCCAATTGCCCGGCAGGGCCAGCGCCTGGCAAGAGTCTTGGGCGCGCACCCTATACCGGCGTGGGTCATTGGCAGCAGCCCCGTAATCGGTAAATGATGTATCGTGCACCGTGCCAATGGCCTGCCAAATGCTTCCCTCGGCGCGCTCTATAAGGTAGCCCCGGGCGGCGGGCAGCGGGCGCCAAGCCAGGGCCACCGCCGAATCGCGCACGGAGGCATGGCGCAATACGGTGGTGGCCGAATCGGAAAACCCCATAAAACCGATGTGTTTCATTTGAGAAGAATCGCTGCAGTGGGCATTGTAAACCACCAGTTGCAGGGTGTGGCCAGTGGTGTACGGATGTGTTTTTTCGGCGGTAAAGGAAAAGGAATCTGGGTAGGTAAACGAGGTATCCCCATTGTACAGCCAACGGTATCCAAATCCCGGTAGGCGTGCCTTGGTTGGCCAGGCCTGTATTTCAAAAGGGGAGCAGCCATGGCGTGGGGCGAAAGAAAACGAGGCATCGGGCTGTGGGTATGCCCTTAGGGCTAGGAAGGCCGTGTCGCGGCAACCGTGCTTGGTAATGGCCACCAAACTTGGGTTATAGGTTCCGGGGTCAACTATTTGGTAAACAATGGTATCGCTGTGCATGGCCTGTGCGCCCAGGCCTATCCAGCCCAGGCTGTCGGCGCCCAGGCTGCGGCTTATCAGCTCTAGGCGGTGTGGCACGCAAAAGGCGGTGTCGGTGTGCCCTATACCGGCCACAGGGAGTGGCCGGGATTCCATGATCCGGGTGAAAGTATCAGAACAATGGCCATTGTTGGCTACCAGGCGTAGGGGCATCCAGGTTTGGGTAAATGATTGGATAGCAAAACTAAAGGGGGCCGATTGGCCGATAAAAGTATCCAAAGCGTTGAGCGCCCACCCCAATGCCGTGCCCGGTATGTGGGGCCTTATGCTATCAATGGCCACTTGAAACGGCGGGCAGGTGCCTGATTGACTGTGAGTAAAATAGGCCTTGGGCTTGGCCAGTGCCTCCGCCTGCAATGGCAGGGACAGGCTGTCGGCGCAGCCCGAAAGGGAAAAGGCGCGCAATTGCACGGAAAGGAAGGATGCCGAATCGATATACACGCCTGTGCGGCTGCCCGAAAGGTCCATGGGTTGTCGGTTTATGAGCCAGACAGCACTGTCGGCATGGGTGCTTTGGTTGAGCAACCAAAGGGTATCGGGCGCGCAAAACCGGGTGTTTTGCACCATGGCAGCTGCCACTGGAGCAGGGGCAATGAGGGGCCAGAGCTGCATGGAATGGCTATCAAGGCAATGGCCTATCTGTTGCATCAGGCTTATCCTGAGTTTGTTTGCCCTATTTGTCGAGACATGTAGGGTGTCTTCAATGGGTAATGTATTGGAAATAAGGCTGTCGTTTGTTGTCCAGGTGAATTTGGAGGCAGCGGTAGCAGGCCATCTGGGCAGGGATAGGTTGAGAAAGGCATAGCGTTTTTCGCCACAGAGGGCGGTGCTGTCGAGCAGGGCAAAGGCCGCCCCAGGCTGTGGGTAAAGGCGGTAACCGGTACTATCCAAGCTGGTGCAGCCATTGGTGCTAGATACCTTTAAGACAATTCGGTAGTTGCCTTCGTTGGCAAAAACATGGGTGTAGTTGCCCGTGGCCCTGAGGGTATCTGGGCCTATAAGGAGCCAAACCGAATCCACGATGGACGTGTCGGGCAGGGCAAAAGTGACGGTGTCGGGCGCACATCCCCCCGTATCGGCCATTTGGATGAGCGCGGCCTGGGTAGTCGCAAAGGCTATGGTTAGGGTGTCAAAGGCACTGTCGGCGCATACGCCATTGCTCACCAATTGGCTTACCGCATAGTTGCCGTTTTTTTTATAGTAGGCTTGTGTGGGATTGGAAAGGGATGCCGCGCCTCCAAAATACCATTTGGTAAGGGAGGTAAGGGCATGTTTGCTGCCGTCGGCCAGGGTTGCCAGTGCGCTGTCGCATAGATATTTGGCGGGGAGTATGGAAAACCCGGCGGTGGGCGGCGTGGTTTCGTAAATCTCCATGCTGTCAGCCCTGGCCGTGCAACGGGGAAAAGAAACCAGGTCAAGGTAATACATGCCGGGTTTTGAAGCCCAGGAGTAGGGGGTGGTGTCGCCGTTGCTCCAGGCATAGGCCAAAAAACCGGTGGGGCATATGAGTTGGATGCTGTCGCCCTGGCAAAAGACATTGGTGTCGGTGTGGGTGGAAATATGGGCGGACGGATAGGGCGCAAACTGTACAAAGGCGGTATCCGACAGGGTATTGCAGCCGTTTTCGCCATAAATGGCCACGTGGTAGGAGTCGGTTTTTGACACCCAGACCTGTGCGGTGGTGTCGCCGGTGCTCCACTTGTACCGGTAGCCTGGGCTGGCCATAAGCAGGATGCTGTCGCCCTGGCACAGGGAGGTATCGGCCGTGTTGAGTTCACTGGGAGGGGCTATGCAAAAGCCTACCAACCAGTTGTCGCCTATGCTGTTGGATAAGGTGTCGGTGCGGTCAAATCCCTTGCTGCCACTGCTGTATCCCCAGGTGAGGTAGCGGTTGGGCCCGTACTGAATAAGGCCGAGGGGAAAATCATCTTCGTTAGAACCGAAAGTTTTGTCTGCGAGCAATTGGCCGGATGAATCCAGGAGCAGGAGCCAATAGTCATAGCCGCCCCTGCGGTTCTCAGATTTGTCGCCGCTTTTGTTTGATTTTGAACTTGATACAAGTAATATATTTCTATTGTCTGTTTCAATTAGGGTAATTCGTTTTTGTAAATTTAACAAACCAACAACTTTTCCAAACATAAGCCCGTCATCAAAATTACCTCCAAGTGTTCTATCCCATAACACCTTACCGTCCCCATCAATATTAACAAGCCACAAATCATAAAGACCTTTGCTGTCCTCTGTTTTTATGCCGTTTTTATTGAAATTTGAAACGGTAAAATGGATAATACTTTTTAATTTGGGCAAAGAATGGGGATAACCAAGATTACTATTTGGACTACCATAAATGGTATCTAGCAATAATTTACCTGATGTTTCCCTATAGGTTTTCCATTTTCGCAAGTCTTGTCCAAGCACTATTGTGCTATCTATATTTGAAAGCCGTAAGTAATTCATTTTGAATGATGTCTTCGTTTGCCAAAGTATCGAATCAAATGTAGTGTTATAGTAAAAGATTTGATTAATTTGTTTAGACGTAAACTTATAGTAAAGTGTTAACCTTTCGGCTATAATGAATCCAAGATCTGTATTCTCCATATAGTAACCTCTGGAACCTACTCCGCCATTGTTAAAAATTTTTGTTTTCACCAATTTGCCACTAAGATTGAGCCTTAGGAGCATAAGTTGATAGGGTTTGGACCCACTGCTATCCGCATTAGTAAAAGGGATATTTCCAGAAGATGTGCTTGAACGACTTTCTATTAACATCCAATAACCAGCTTTATCGGTGAACATATCACAGATAAGATCAATATCATCCCCTCCATATACTGTTTGTCTGTAAATCTTTCCGTTGGGGCTCAGCCAAATCAAAGCAATGTCAAACGAACCATAGGAAGAGCTTATGATTGAGGTATCCCTGCGCGTATAAACAGTGTCATTTCCAATAAAAGTGGCAATGGCGAGTAAGGTATCATTATGTATTGGAACGATATACTGAATAAAAAACTGCTCTTTTTCGCTCCATACGGCAAAGTCCCACAGCTTATGGATCTCTTGCCCATTTACCCGGCAGAGGGCAAACAGGCAAGAGACCAAGAGCAATGATTTTTTGTGGGTGAACATTATTTCTCAATGGCAATTCTTCTGGCAATCAGCCCATGGTGTGCATCATGCACCTGCAGCAAGTATATGCCACGGGGCCAATGGCGGGTACTTACCTCTGTTTGGTAGCTGCGTATTTTTTGTTGCCAAACTACTTGTCCAGTGGTAGTGAGTATGGTGAGTTCTGGCCTTGCGCCAGGCTCCCAGCCCCCATACCGCAGGGTAAACATGTCATGGGCGGGGTTGGGGTACACGGCCATTTCCATTTCCACTTCCGTTTTTGGGCTATCGGGCAGCGGGCCTATGGATGCCGGGGGCAGTAGTGAGCCATAGCAGCCATTGTACCAACTGGTGGCGGTTTGCTGCACATTGGTGTAGAAAAACAAGGTGCCGTCCAAATAGATTTCTGGCTTCATGCATCCCTGGTTTTTGTCGCCCAGGTGGTAATCGCTCAGGTACTCATGGTTGCCGTTGCCCCACAAGATGTTCCAGTTGGGGGTATAAGGTGGGGTAGGTGATGGTATCATGTGAAAAGATGTAAGTAATGATGAGATGATAACAAATCTAGGGTAAATAGGGCCAGGGTGTAGAACGATTGGCACAGAAACACTGATGGGACAAGAATGCAACTTGTGAAGCCCAGTGGGCCGGGAAAGATGGGTGCCTAAGCCATTTAAGGCGCAAAGCCTACAGGGGTCGATGGCAATTACTCCGTATCCTCCTCCAGTTTGCGCAGGGCGGGCAGGTCGTGGTGGGTGACTTTAAGGCTGCTGCGTTCCTTTAGGAGTATGTCCACGCGCTCATGCTCTATCATGCACTGGTGGGTTTTAATGAGTTTGGCGCACCAGTCGCCAAAAGCTGCCGTGTTCCGGGCCCTCACCAGTGCCTTATAGACCGCCGCGCCCATGGTGTCGTCTGTGTGGGGCAGCCATAGCTGCTCTACCAGCCCGTCGTCGAGTAGTGTTTTTTCCAGTGCAGACAGGGCTTGGTCTTCCTTTCGGGCATTGATTTTCACCAAAAAGACCTCCCGGTATCCCAGGGCTTCCTTATTGAGTGCGTAGTGTATGCTGGGCAGCAAGCCCGCTTTTTTGAGCCTTGATATGCGCGAAAAGACCGTGGAAATGCCTAGCCCCACTTTTTTGCTCAGTTGGAGCAGGCTTAGGTCGCCCTGTCGTTGAAGGGCATTGAGCAGGGTTATATCCTCGTGGTCAAACTGTCGCTTGGGCATTGGGGGTCGGCTTGCGGCTTTGATGCTCAAAAATAGGCACGGGGCATGGGGCATGGGGCATGCCCTGTCCCTACACGGTCGTTATCCATCTGACAATGGCAGGCCATGGCAAAACCCCGAAGGGGTGGCATATTCCGCACACAACCAATGCAATACAGCAAAATCTGCTTAGTGTGGGGCCAGGACGGGAAACAGGGAAACCGTACGGATGATTTTGAATATCCACCCCCTACATTTTTTACCTAAGGGATATTGGTACGGCTGTGCTTACTTTGTGGGTGTATTGGCAAGTACATCGGAAACGTTCAAAGAGAACTTTGGTTGAATCAATTTCGTATTGAGTAGCAGACTATGTAACGCGCTGTAATTAAAATCATTAGATATGATAAGAGTTAATCCGCAGTTTATTACTGATAGCTTTGGCAAAAAGCTATCGGTGGTGCTCCCAATGAGTGTATATGAGGCTATTCTGGAAGAACTGGAAGAGCTTGAAGATGTAAGGCTATATGATGAAGGCAAGAAAGACCAAAGACCATCTATGCCAATAGACGATGCCTTTAGGTTAATTGAGGCTAACCGAAAAACTGGCGATGGCATATAGGGTTTTTTTGCGCAAACGCGCAATGAGTGCCCTTGAAAAGATCAATGAACCGTACTACACCCAAATTAAGGAGGCCATTTATAGACTCGGAGAGAATCCAAGGCCCATGGGCTATAAAAAACTTAGGTACCGGGACGGCTTACGTATCCGGGTGGGAAGCTACCGGATTATTTATGAAGTAATTGACGACATGCTTTTGGTTGATGTCATAGACCTGGGACACCGAAAGGATATTTACGGGTAAACTTGAAGGGAAAGCAAAGGGTAGTGGCACGTGGCACGGGGTGTAGGGACCGGCATGCCCTGTACCTACACGGCCGTTATTGTTCTGACCATGGCAGGCCATGGCAAAACCCCGAAGGGGTGGAATATCCATCACAGATCCAAAGATTTACGCACATTTTACCCAACGCCTTTTAACTTACCCCCCGCTCAAGCCTGTCGTGGCACAGGGTACAGGGAATGGTGCCTGAGGTGATATCTAAAAACGGACGGCAAGGGTGCCAAACCCTTGAAATGGAATTTGAGCACCCATAACCCCAATGGGTGTAGGATGTGTGTATATACCCATAGTTAAGCACATGCTGGGGCGGATGCCTGAGGGCAACTGCCGGCAAAATGTGGCCTTAAAGCCCTGTTAACTACTTTTGCCCGCCCTAGGCCAATACATTTGGCCATCCATAAAGCCCATGGCAGATACCGAGAAACAGTACGCCTATGCCATAAGCAAATGCCGGGCGGTGTTTGTGGCCAAGAACCAAGACTACGGCCCCTCATGGCGCGTGCTACGGGTGCCCAGCCTGGTGGACCAACTCTATATCAAGGCCAAACGCATGCGCACCATAGAAGAAAAGCAGCAGCAAATGGTGGACGATGGCCCCCTGGAGGAGTGCATTGGGCTGGTAAACTACGCCGCCATGACCCTGGTACAAATGGAACTGGGGCCCCTAGACCCCGCAAGTGCCCAGGTTATGCCCTTTGATCAACTAGAAGGCATGTTTCTGCGACAATTGGAAACGGCCAAGGCACTTATGATGAAGAAGAACCACGACTACGGGGAAGTATGGCGGCATATGTGGCCTACCTCTTTTACCGATCTTATCATTACCAAGCTGCTCCGTATCCGCCAAATAATAGACAATCAAGGACAAACCACCATATCTGAAGGCATTGAATCCAATTTGATGGACATAATCAACTATGCCGTATTTGCCATGATCAAGCACGGGGAAACCAATCAACACCATGAAAGCAATAACTAACCTGGCCCGCCTGCTGGTGGGGGTACTTTTTATTTTTTCGGGATTTATCAAAGCCAATGACCCCATGGGCTTTGGGTATAAACTGGAAGAATATTTTGAAGTGTTTGGCACCCTATGGCTGGTGCCACTGGCCATGTGGATGGCCATTGCCATATGTGTGGTAGAAGTGGCCCTGGGCATTATGCTCCTGCTGGGGCAGGCTCCCCGCACCGTCAACCGCCTGCTCCTGGCCATGATCCTGTTTTTCACCTTTCTCACCTTTTACTCAGCGTATTTCAACAAGGTAACCGACTGTGGCTGCTTTGGCGACGCCATTCCGCTCACCCCCTGGCAATCTTTTGCCAAAGACCTGGCGGTGCTGGGGCTCATACTCTTGCTGCTCAGGGGCCAAAAGCATATCAAACCCCTGCTGCCCAGTGGCATGGGCAACAAGCTCACCGCCGTGGCCGCGCTGGCTTCTTTGGCCTTTCCGGTATATACCTATCGCTACCTGCCGGCCATAGACTTTAGGCCATACAAGGTGGGAACCGATATAGCCCAGAAAATGAAAAGCATACGTGAACCGGTGATAGAAATCGTGTTTGTGTATGAAAAAAATGGACAAGAGATAGAAATACCCATGGACCAACTGGGCAATTACCCCGACCTGGACAGCTACACCTACATAGACCGCCGCGACAAGGTGATTGACCCCGGCGTACCGGCACCCATTCATGATTTCGTGTTCCTTGATAAACAAGGGGTTGATGTGACCGACACTTTCCTGAACAACCCTGGGTATAAGCTGCTTACCATACAGTATGATTTGGAACGGGCAGACAGTGACAAGCACCCGGCCCTACTGGCCCTGGAAAAGGAACTAGCCCGGCAGCAGGTATCTACCTACCACCTCACGGCAGGCACTACCGACCAAGTGGCAACCCTGGGTGGGGGACTGGGCTACCTACAAGCCGACAAAACCATGCTGAAAACGGTGATTAGGAGCAACCCGGGACTGGTGCTATTCCACGGCACCACCATACTGGCCAAATGGCCATCTACCAGAATGCCACAGGCCAGCGACATACTGGCCCTGATGGGAAATAAGGCCCTATAACCAAGGAAGCACCACCATACATGATAGACCGCAATATTTTTTTGGTAGGGTTTATGGGCAGTGGCAAAACCACTTATGGCAAGAAACTGGCAGGTAAGCTGGGGATTCCCTTTACTGACCTTGACGAGTGGATAGAAACCCAATCGGGTAAACCCATACCCTCATGGTTTGACGAGATGGGCGAAGAGGCCTTTAGAAAGTACGAATCAGATGCACTGCGCCAGGCGGCACGCGAACCAGGGGTGATAGCCACCGGCGGGGGCACTCCCTGCCAAGATGGCAATATGGACTGGATGCTTGCCCAGGGCTATACGGTGTATCTCAAACTGTTTGAAGGACAACTGGTGGAAAGGCTCGGCAAAGCCAAGGCCGACCGCCCTATGCTGAGGCTGGCCGAGGGCGAAGGGCTAAGGGGGCGGGTGCATGCCCTGCTCCAAGAACGCTCACAGTTCTATGCCCGGGCCCATTTGGTGCTGCACCCTGAGTTTTTTACCCCCGAAAGGCTTGCCGCTCAATTGACAATTGACAATTGACATGTCACAATGTTTCGCCCAGCCAACCGGGGCTGCATCAACTAGCCCAAGATTGGTACCCATACCTGCTTGAACACCTGCACCTTTCGCCCGATGCCTTTGTGCTTCAGCATCTAAAGCGGCTGGGCGACAAGGCCAAATTTTTGGGCATGCAGCTCTACGGGCTACAAAAGGCCCGCCACAAACTCCCTGAGTGGTTTGGCTGCCCTGGTATTGTGTATCCTTCACGCCAGGCGGTAGAACAGGCCTCCTCTCAAATTACGGCGGGGTTTAAGGCTTCCATCATCCCACCGGGCATGTGTGGCATAGACCTCACCGGTGGCTTGGGCGCAGATACCTGCTACCTGGCGCGGGTCAGTAGCCGGTGGCAGTACGTGGAACAAGACCCGCAGCTAGCCTACTGTGCGCAGGGCAACCTGGCCCAGCTGGGGCTGGATGGGGTAGAAGTGCATGTGGCCGATTCCCAAGGGTTTATTGACACCATAGACCGACAGGCACAGGTGGTGTACTTAGATCCATCAAGGCGGGTGGGCGGCCAACGGGTATATGGGCCAGGGCAGTATCAGCCCGACCCCATAGCGCTCCAAGGTAAGTTGTTGCAGCGGTTTGGCATGGTGCTGTGCAAGTATAGCCCCATGGTGGACCTGGACTGGCTGGCCCGGCACCTGCAGCAGCTAGAAGCACTCTATGTGGTGGCCGTGAAAAACGAGTGCAGGGAAATTCTGTCCGTGCAGCGCGTGGGCCATACCGGCCCCCTGCGCCGTGTGGCCGTACACTGGACAGGGCAAAGTGCTATTCCACAAGTATATGAGGCTTATAATCCAGAGGTGCCCCCACAAGCCGTAGGGGTGCCGTCTGTGTGGCGGTATATCCTGGAGCCCAATGCGGCCATCATCAAGCTGGGGGCCACCGGTCAATTGGGCACCCGGTACGGCTTGCGAAAACCCCATGCCAACACCCAGTTGCTGCTGTCTGACAGCGTGCCTGAGGGTTTTCCCGGAAGGGTGTTTGAAGTGATAGAAGGGCCACTGGATAGGGCCAATGTGCTGGTGCGCAACCATAAGGCGAGCGCTGCCGACCTGGTGAAACGCTATGGAATAACGGAAGGAGCCGATAATGACTACCTCATAGCATGTACGGTGGGCACGGCAGCCCGTGTGTTTTATGCGCGGATGGTGCCCGGTTGCTAAATGACGGTGATAAGATGCCAGGCATGGCGTTGGGATCATCCATATGGCCCATCTCACCAAAGGTAAAGGGCTGTCAAGCCTGCCCCAACCCAAATCTCTAAGAACTGCCAGGGGTGCGCGCTATTACCTTTGCCCCCTGCACGGCAGCAGCATGCACCCCGCCCAGCTACAAAATCAAATACAGGCCAAACCAGGGTTGGCGGCCTCAGGCAACTGTCCGAACTTTTCCATTGGCATAGGGGTTTCTGGCCCTTTCACACACCATATTTCGCCCATCAGGCTTTTTTCTAACCTTTAGAGAAGCATCATTTATGCATACACACATTATACTCAAACACGGCATCCAGTTCCTTTTCCTCATTTCGTTGGTTTCTCTTAGTGCCTGTGCGCAGGGCCAGGGCGACACCACAAACACCGCGTCAGAAACAACGGGCGAAGCAGAAAAACCCAAGCCAAAAGTCCAGGACATAGGCCCAGAACGGTTTAAGGAGCTTGTGTCATCAGGCAGCGGCATAGTGCTCGACGTGCGGACCCCCGGCGAGGTAGCACAGGGCACCATAGGCCAGGCCAGCGTAATAGATATATATGACCCCGATTTTGAGAAGAAAATCAACTTGATGGACAAAACAAAACCCATCTATGTGTACTGCAAATCAGGGGGCAGGAGCAGTAGCGCGGCCAACAAACTCATCAAAAACGGGTTTGCCCAGGTATATAACCTACAGGGGGGTGTAATGGCCTGGGAGGCATCAGGCTTTTCGCTTACCAACGCGCAGGCTATCGAAGACCACGGCATTCAAACCCTGAGCATGGACGATTTCCGCGAGGTGCTGGCCACCGAAAAACCCGTACTGGTTGATTTCCATACCGTTTGGTGTGCCCCCTGCCGGCGCATGGCCCCCATAGTGGACCAACTGGAAGCCGACTACCAGGGCCGCGCCACCGTGCTGCGCGTGGACGTGGACAAGAGCAAGGATATAGCTAAGGAGTACGCCATAAGTGGCGTGCCCGTGTTTATGCTCTTTGTACAGGGAAAAGCCGTGTGGCAGCACAGCGGCACCCTTACCAGAGAAGCGCTCATGGCGCAGCTAGACAGTCATCTATAGTACACTAGCCAAGGGGTTTGCGGGCTACCATCACCACCGCGTTCATACATGCCGCATGCTTTCTAAACACGCGATGCATTTCCAGCACCCTTTGCAGCGCGGCGCGGTTGCGCACTATGTTCCAGCCTATGCGTAGGGTACGCCATAACCCTTCGTCGTCTATCATCCGCTTGGCTTCCAGTAGGTGCATGGCATTGCTCGCGGTGTAGGTCACTACAAAACCTTCCTTTTCCAGCACATGCCGCCATTCGGAGGTAGTGAGTGGGCGGGCATTCACGCGTATGGCCTGCGCCAGGTCGCGCTGCACCTCCGCTTTCTTTTCATCACTTAGGTTGCCGGGAGTAAGGCCCAGTTCGTGTATGGCGTACAGGCCGCCAGGCTGCAGCAAGCGGTAGGCCTCCCGCACTATTTCACCCTTGCGGTGGTCGGCGTGCATGGTGAGCATGGCTTCGCCATATACCTTGGTGGCCAATCTGCTTGGTAAACCAGTTTCGGCAGCGTTCCCCAGGTGGATTTCCCTGCCCTGCCCGGCAAGTTTTTTTTGCAGTAGTTCCACCGCCTGCTCGTTGGCATCTACCCCCACATACTTTTTGGGCTGCCGCGCCAGCACCATCTGGGCCGTAAACCCCAGTCCTGGAGCAAACTCCACTACAGTATCGTCGCCCTGTATGTCCAGCGCCTGTACTAGTTTTTCGGTAAGCTCCTTGCCTCCGGGCCGCAGCACTTTCTTGCCCATTTTGGCCAGCACCCAATGGCCCTGCGCCTTGCGTAAGTCTATATGTTCCATTAATGTGCGTATTGCATGGCGCAAACGTATTATTTAGAATAGTTCTAAACAAATTATTTAGAAGTTTTCCAAATAGGTTTTTTATGATTTGAGGTGCCCTATGGGCAATTAGCGGGGCACACAGCCGCCTACTCAGGGTGCACCCTCACCCATTGCTTCATCAAAAAGTCCTTGTTCACCCTTTTCTTGGCCTTTTTGGGCAGTTGCCTAAGGGCGGTTTTGGGCAGCACCAGGGGGTGCCCGTACTGCCAGTAGCGCAGGTGGCCCATAGGCAGGGCTACCAGGGTATCGGCGGGGGCCATGCGCTCGGCCAGGAGGGCGGTATCAACCACCAAGGGCAAAAGTGCTTGTTGGGCTTCGAAAAAAGGGATATCGTTATGTGATTGTCAGCGCACCACGCTGATGCAACCGCTCAGTTCACTTTCCTCTCCGTTATCCGCCACTATCCGGGCAACAAAGAAGTAATTGCCCAAGGGCGCATAGTCATCCCTAACCTTGCCGTCCCATATCAATTCGGGGTTTGTGCCGGTAGCCAGCAGCTGTCCATTAGGGGCATATATATTACACGAAAAAGAAATGTAATCCAGCCCCACCATCCCAAAATAGTCATTGAGCCCATCGCCGTTTGGGCTAAATGCCGTGGGTACGGACAGTACGGCACAGCGATCGTTTACCAACAGGAACCGCTCCAGGGAGTGGCACTTGTTATTAAGGGTAACATGAAAGTATCCCTGGTCTTCAAGCCTGATGGAGGGGCCTACGCTATCGCCGTCCAGTTCAAACCAGGCCCCACTGCTCGTGGCATAGAACATGGGGGAATCGAGTGCGCAAAAGGTATCCTGCCCAAATGGGTCGATCAATGTATCGAGCACAAAAAGGGAAATGGTTATGGTATCATGCACGCCGCAGGCACTGTTATAGACATAAAATCCGTGTGTGCCGGCGCCGGCAAGAACCGATAGGCTGTCGTTTCCCCACGCCCAACGTGTGCCAGGGTCGGCGGCAAGCCGGAGATGGGTGGTTCCGCCGGGGCAAACCTTTTTGGGCCCAACCACGGCATAGAGCAGGGAATCGGCTATAATGGCCATGGTATCATGGGCCACGCAGCCGTTACGGTATGCCGTGGCCGCGAAAGAGCCAAAGGGCGCATAAGCCCACACATCGGCGTCTTTGAAGTCCAGGTTTCCCGCCCATGACACGCTGTCAAACACTTCCCTGAGCACCAAACGGTACCTGGGTGAGTTACAGATGGTGGTGTCGGCGGGCAGCACGTTTTTGATGGTGTCGAAAAAAACGTCAAACGTATCATAAACAAGGCAGGAATACGGGGGCTCGTGTTCCATGTTCATAAGGGGAGTTAGATAGGTATAGGTGCCCGCGCCCCGGAGCGTGGCCTTTGTGGAGGTGAACCAATCAAAATCAAACCGCTCACCGTTGTAAGTCCATTTAACAGGTGGGTTTTCAAAACCTTTGCCAAATGGCAGGAGCTGGTTAAGGTCCATGCTCACCGTATCGCCCCGGCATATCCACCGGTCCCTAACGCTAAATGGGCTGTACCCCAGGTAAGCCGTATCGGTATATACGCATCCTCCTCTCGCCGTTTCCGTCCTCACCCAGTAGGTATCGGCCCTGTTTATCCTGATAAAGGAATCGGTGCTGCCGGTGCTCCACAGCACCTTGGTGCGGGCACCCACCTTACCGGGGCTGGGTTCGTTTACATTCCATATTTGGTTTTCGTTACAGATCATCTGGTCGCCCTGGAAATTGGGAATCCCCCAGGGAAACACCCTGCTGAACAGTGTATCGGTATAGGTACAGCCGTCCAGGTGGGCCACCACCAAAATGGTGTCCCAAACAGTCGCCCGGTTGGCCCCGGCGCTATCGCCTATGGCCCGGTCCTTGAACTTGCCGTTCCTGGTGTTGTCTTGCCAGGCCAGGTAATCAAATTTTCCGTCCCTGATCTTGAGCCATTTAAGCTCGGCGTATCTGTGGAAGCAATACTGCGAATCGATGGCCTCTACCCAGGGTTTTGGAAAGGACACGGTGGTCTGGCTCTTGTACCGGCATCCGTTTGCCCCTTGGTAGCTTACCGAATAGTTGCCTTTTTGGCGCACGAAGATCCGTGGCCCGGTATGGCCCGTGCTCCATTTGAAATTGGAAAACCTGGTGCTGTCCATGGTGAGGGCCAGGCTGTCTTCACAGGCGCTTGTCCTTCGCTTGAGCATTCGCAGGCCAATGGGCGTGCCCGTTTTTTGTATCCGTATGGTATCGCGCACGGTGGTGTACCCTTCCGAGTATTCCACCCAGTAAACGCCGGTTTTGCCCACCACCAGGCTGTCGCCGGTGTGGCCGGTTGACCAAGTGAAGGCCGATGGGGGCAAATGGATGTAGCCCGGCACCCGCAGGACAAGCGTGTCGCCACCGGCCAAACAGGTATCGGGGCCCAAATCGGGATAAGGGATGAGGGTAAAATCGTCCACCACCATAAGGCAGTGGGGTTCGCCCCAGTTGCCTGATTTGGGCACCAGGCGGTATTCTGTTATGGCATTGGGCGTAAAGTTGCCCACGGTGATGTACCGCTCCCCGCCATTGGCGGTAAACACCCCCGATATTTCCCTGTAGTGGACCGAGTCGGTGATAAACCGGTCGGGGCTGCACCGCACCTGTGGCTTAAGCTGGTGGGGGTATTCGACGATCAAAGAATCGGGCATACCGTGAATCGGGGATGAATTAAAGCTGAAATCATTGGAATGTACATAGCAGCCCAGGCTGTTGATGCCATAGTCGAGTTTTGCCCTAGGCCAGGTCTGGTCCAGCACCGCATGGAACGACAGGAAGTACTTCCGCCCCCTGACCAGGGGTTTGGCCAACTCGCCCCTCAAAAAGGTTTTAATTTGATACTCTGCCGTGAGCGATTTTGAATAGTTCTGATAAAAAAGGGAAAGAAAGATGCAGGAGGTGCCGGTGCGGGGGTGGTTATAGTTGGGGAAATAAGGGCGGATCAGGTTGCAGACGGTATCGAAGTTCCAGTATCTAGGGGCATTGACACCCAATGCAGCGCTTCTCCAGTGCGGCAAGTATTTGAAATAGCTCCCCTTGTGATCGGGATGATTATAGTCGTTGCAGCCGGTATTGGTTTCAAACGAGGGGTTTAGCACCAGGTTGATGCCGTTGTCGGTCTGGGCCATGGCCGCCCAGTATGGAGCCAGCGCCAAGAATAGCATGGCGGGCCAAGAAAAGGGTTGGGGCGGCCGGTATCCGGGCATCGGTTTTTTCATGCCCTTAGAGCTTGATGAAATAATCGGCGTGGGCCATGCCGTTGTCAAGGGTTACTTTTATGGAATAACACCCATTGGGCAAACCGCCCAGGCCCACCGTGGCTTGTGATCCGTGCACCTGAAGGTCAATCTCCTGCATCTTTCCGGTCATGTTAAAAATATCAATAATCTTTTTGCCCCCTAACCAAGGCGGGGCTAGGGTAAAGGATTAGGAGCAAGGAGCAAGGAGCAAGGAGTTTTCATTCTAGTAGATTTTTAGCAAGGTTACAACCCGCCAATGGGCAAAAGTGACACCGACTTGAAAATAATTTCTTAAAAATCCCAACAGGCAAATAAACAATTGAATCGGCTTAATGCACCCTCACCCATTGTTTCATCAAAAAGTGCCGGTCCACCCTTTTATTGCCCCGCAGGGGCAGGAGGCGAAGTTTATAGCTGGGCAGCACCAGGGGCTGGCCGTACTGCCAGTAGCGCAGGTGGTCCATAGGCAGGGCTACCAGGGTATCGGCGGGGGCCATGCGCTCGGCCAGGAGGGCCGCCATGGGCCATATGGGCTGGGCCATATACACCTTGCCGCCTATATCTATGGCAGGTAGGGGCCTGTGTTGGTAAAAGCTCACCACCACCATGGCAACCCAGAGGCAGGGCACCGCCCAGGGGCGATTCATGGATTTTGCGTACCCATGCGCCAAGTCCACCACAGCCGGCAGAAACACTACTGCCACCCCCACCATATACCGGTTTCCAATAAAAGTATGCAGGGGCAGCTTGCCCAGCATGAGTAGGATGCACCATTGGGCATACACCAGCAGGCCATAAAGGAGGGCTGCCCTCACACCGGGGCTTGCCTTATACCAAGCCCAGGCCGTGGCGGCCAGGCACAGTGGCCAGGCAGGGGCCAGCATCCAGGGTTTGGCCAATTCTAGTACCGTAGTGGGCAACAATAGTCTTAGGGGGCCAGAAAGTGCAAATTTTAACGCCATGCCGCCAGAGGGGTGGGAGAAATGCCTTTCCTGAAAAAGGGCTTCAAATGCCGGTGGATAGGCCACCACCGCAACCAGGGCGCCTGCCGCCACAAGCCCACCCGTGCGCCAATGTTGCCACAAGGGTGTATGGGTGGCGGCCAATGCGCCCATTGCCCCCAGGGCCAGAAGGGTGAAAAAATAATGGGTGTAAAGGCCCAACGCCGTTACGGCTACCAGTGACAGGTTTCGAACAGGGCTTGGCCCGGACAATACCAACTGCCAGAATGCCAGCGCAATTATGGCCAGTAGGTGATAGTGCCTAACCAGTACCACCGATTCGCTGAACGAGGAGTGGCACAACACGATGGCCGCCATGCCAAATCCCCAAAACACGCCCTGCCGCCGTGCGCTAAAGGCTAGTAAGGCCAACAATACCGTGTCAAGCAGCACCTGCATGGCCAGCAAACTGCCAACCCCAAACCCAAAGACCAGGCACCAGAGGTGGGCCAACCAGAAATACAGTGGGGGGTGCTTGTCTTGAAAGTTGAGCTTTTCAGTAATGCCATCCCAGGCAAATGGGGCCATTTTCCACAACAGGTCATTGTACTGGGCCACGGACATTTCGCCGCCATCACCACCCAATTTTTCACTTATAGCGTGGTGCGCTTGCATGCCCCTACCGCTAATGGCCAGGTAGCTAGAAATCTCGTCGCGGCCAGAATATTCCCGGTGGCCCACAGACCATATCCTAAGTGCCAAAAGCCCTAGTATGGGCCAGAGAAGAAACCAGTACCTAATTTGGGGCATAGGCGGCAAAAGCACGAGGGTAAATCTACGGTTTTATGGGCCCATGAATGTGGATTATGGCCCAGGAAAGGCAAGGGCGGGGGAGGGTAAGCTGGCCAGGGTAGGAGCGCCTGTCCCTGCCTCGCCGGGCAATTGGTCAAATACTCCTGTTTCAATAATGGCTTTCACCAGAGCGTCAATTACCGGAACAGATACGCTGTTTCCTATGAGTTTCATCCATCTAGCCCGGTTTTGGGGAAGTGCGTAACCTTTGGGAAAACCCTGTATTAAACAGGCTTCCTCCTTGGTAATGCGCCTATAATTTTCCTTATTGTACACTTCCCGGATAAAACGGCTCTTATATTCCGTAACATTTTTTGATTCAATTATTTGTGTGGTTACAAAATCGTTTGTGTCACTCGCTACCAGGGTTGGAAATATATTGGAACTGGGAAGAAAAATTCTATTGACCCCCTTGAGCCCCGTGCTAATCTTGGTGTTTTTAAAGTCATACCTGGTTTCAATCAATGACAAGGCGCCTTTTCTTGCCAATGATTGCAGGGTTTTGGCAATGGGGACTTTCTTCAGTTTAAGCACCCGCTTGGTTTTTATTTCATCCACTACCAAAAAGTTTCCATTGCATTGATCTATAAGGGCCAGTTCATTTTGGTCCAATTTGTCTGGAAGTTGGGAGCTTATCTGAAACGCGTAGGGCACTTCTTTAAAAATTTCCAAGCCAACCAAACCGTCAAGATCAGCCAAATCGATTGATGGGTCTAAAGCTTGAAAATGTTTAAGCGACAATGGGTTTCCGTCTAAGCATCCATAGGTTCCTTTTCTCCTGTTCTTGAGTAGCAGATAGCATATTTCCTTTTGACGGTCGGTAGTTTCTATTATATCCCAAGAGTGAATAGTGGAGTGTCCGTTTCTTATATCGTTGAATAGAAAGTAATCATTAAGGCCATTGCTCGTGGATAAGCTCATGGTTTTCTGCGCAACCGCGTTGCCAAACAGATCTTGGGGCACCGGTTTTTCCTGGGACAGTATATTTCCATTAACACCACTGAGGATGTGGGCCAGGGTTACTTTTTTTTCAATGGGTTTTGGAAGGCAAAACAGGTTTGCATATTTCTTACTCCTGAACCCAACGATATATACGCGGATCCTGTTTTGAGGCACGCCATAATCAAAAGAATTAAGCACATAATGTTTGGCAAAATACCCGGCATCCTTGATTCTGTCAAGAATGAATGCCAAGGCTTTTCTATTTCTTGGATCTACCAAACCTTTTACATTTTCGAAAATGAAGGCATCGGGCTTTGATTGGTCAAGCAAGTATAAAGTGTCGTTCCATAGTTGCCCTCTATCGTCATCAAATCCCAGGTTCCTGCCTGCAATAGACCAACTCTGGCAAGGAACACCCGCCGTAAGAAGGTTATGGCAGGGCAGACTGTGGATTTTGGTAATGTCACCAAGGTTCTTGTCTTTTGGCTCATTTGAGTTATCACAGTAAGCCTGAATGGCATCTGGGTGTATTTCACTAAAATGTATGCATGTTCCTCCATTGTTGGCCATGGCCAGCCTAAATCCGCCAATGCCTGAAAAAAGATCTATAAAACTGAAATTTACTTTTTTCATCTTTTCCTACTTAAGTAAACCTTCATTTATGCCTAGCGGAGGCTCCATCCCTAAGAACTCCCTGTATATTCTTTCCTTATATTCTTTGCCCAGTGAATTTATCGCTGCAATAAAAGCCTTATATGTGCCGTCCCCACCAACTAAGTCCCAGAATTCATTGCCAATTAGCACACATTCGTCCTCGTTCATATTGAACCATCTCATGGGGAATGGCCAGGAATAGTCGGGTTTTTTACCATAGGGATTGTATGGAAGGGCAAAAAAAGCAAAGTCAATTTTTTTGGGATTCATTGCCAATAGTTTGAATATCTTTTCTTTACTCACCTTAGTTTGGTCACTGTTTGGCAATGGCCCTTTTAGCTCGAATGCGTATTTTTTCCCGGTTACTTGATTGTGAATGAATAAGTCGCAGGTAACACTTACTGGAATGGGCTCGCCGCCACCTGCTAGTATGTAGCTAATTTCCTTTGACCAATTGGCCTTTACCCTATCTTTTCCTTTGGTTTTGGTTTCAAGGCTATTCAACACTTCCTGAATCCGCCTTAGGCACTCATTACCAATAACTCCATCAATTTTATGCCCCACTATGCAATGTCCATGGGTTTCATTGGCAACCACTTGCGCTAGTTTTTCCCAAACGCTGCCAAATGGGGTAACGAACCTTCTTTCAAAATGCGCTCCCTTAAATATTTCATCTGGAACAAGTGCGGCATAGAGTGGCTTGGCCGAATGGTGTTTTTCCTTTATAAATGGATCCGTACACAGTACATTGTTCATTACCCTATCCATCATGGTGCTTACTACGGTTTTTATCGCTTCCCCTATTTGTGCTTTATTACTCATTTATCCTTGTTATCTCTCATTGAATTAATAGGTTAGGCTATGGAATCATCAAGTAGGGTTTTGATTGTAATGGTTGGCCACCCACCAGTAAGGCCTATAAGTAGGTAATTGATTGTCCATTAATCTTTTAGCGAAGGGTTAATTGCGCATTTGGTATTGACTTAAAGTACATATGGGCAAATATAGTCCCAGAGGCCAAGGGCCATGCCGTGGCGGCCCAGGGGTCTAACCACAGGCCCCTTCACGTTTCAAACTAGCTCCCTGCCCGTAAGATCAGGCGTATGCTGCGGTCATAGGTAAAGTAGTTCCATATCCAGTTCATTAGGATGACCACCCGGTTTCTAAAACCTATGATGGCCATCAAGTGGACAAACATCCAGATAAACCAGGCCAACCCGCCGTGGAAATGGATATTGCCCGGCAGGTCCACCACCGCTTGGTTGCGACCTATAGTGGCCATGCTCCCCTTGTCCTTGTATCTAAACGCCGTCCACCTTTCGGTATCTGTACCGTGGCGTAGGTTCTTGGCCAGGCACTTGGCTTGCTGTATGGCCACCTGGGCCAACTGGGGGTGCCCATTGGGGTAGTCTCCGCCAGGCATTAGGGCTATATCGCCCAGGGCATACACGTTTTTTGTGCCTACAATTAGTTGGTGGCCATCTACCAATAGCCGGTTGCTGGGTGCTTGGGCATAGGCCTCAAGCCCGGGTATCAAGTTGGCCGTGACCCCGGCAGCCCATACCAGGGTATGTGCCCTAAGTTCGGTTCCGTCATTGAGGGTAGCCACATGGTTTTGGTAAGAAACTACCCTGGCGTTGAGCCTTACCTGTACCCCCATGTTGGTGAGTGCTTTGAGCGCGTTTTCCTGTGATTTTTTGCTCATGCCGTTCAGCAGTTGGCCGCTACCCTCTATAAGGTGGATCTGCATGAGCCCAAAATCTAACTCCGGATAGTCACAGGGCAAAATTTTGTTTCTTAGTTCGCTATAAGCACCAGATACTTCTACCCCGGTAGGGCCACCGCCCACCACCACCACATTCAGCATAGATTGCCTTTCGTCGGGGTTGGTTACGGAAAGGGCCTCTTCAAAATTGCGAAGGGTGCTATTTCGAAGGGCCAGTGCCTGTGGGGTTTGCTTTAGCGGAAATGCACCTTCATACTTCTCTTTGTGCCCAAAGTAGTTGGTCTTTGTGCCGTTGGCCACCACCAGCAGGTCAAACCGCAGCGCTCCTTGGGTGGTGTGTACTGCGTGTTCATCCACGCATACCTTGTCCACTTCCACCAAGCGGAAATGAAAGTTTCGCTTGTTTTTGAATATGTTGCGCAGTGGTCCCGATATGCTGCTGGGTTCCAGGCCTGCCGTGGCCACCTGGTACAGCAGCGGCTGAAACGTGTGGAAGTTGTACCGGTCAAGCAACACCGTTTGGTACTTGGTGTCGTCTATGCGCTTGCACAGCTCCAGGCCGGCAAATCCCCCGCCTATCACTACTATGCGCGGCAGTGGGCTATGGGGTATGTGTATCGATCGGTCGTTCATATGAAGGGTAGGCTAACAATGCCGGGTTTCCAAGCTTTCCGGCGGTACAAGGTTAGGGCAAATTTGGATAACCCATGGCCAGTCATATATAGTGGCCAATACATGGATAATGGGTGGTAATGGGCAGTTTAACAGCCTTTTGCCACAATCTGGGTAAAGAGCTGAAGGTGGGCCACTGGCTGGGCCAGGGCCTGTGCAGCATGCCAGTGGGCACGTAGTATGCACTTGTTGCCGGCCTGCCGGCCAATGAAAAAAAAGGGGGGTACGGTTGCTATGCGTGTGAACAGCCTATTTTTACCATTCCTATCGTTTTGCTGTCCCTGCGGCTTATGACATTTATTGAAGAAGTGATCCACGACTTGCAGAATAGGGGGGTGGCCTGGGGCCAAACCCTACTGCTTTTTCCGGGCAAGCGGCCTGCCCACTATGTACATCAGCATATGGCCCAGACCATGGATGGGCCCCTGCTGTTGCCTGAGTGCGTTTCCATTAGCCAATTGGTAGAGAATAAGGGGCATTTGGTGGTGATGGACCCCATGCAATTGGTGTTTGAGCTCTATGGCTGCTACCTGAAACTCCTGGATCCTGCCGACGAACCCCTGCCCCTGCTAAGGTTCTTTCCGCTGGGAGAAACCATCATAGCCGATTTTAACGACATGGATGCCGCACTGGCCGATCCCAAGCTGCTCTTTTCAAGCCTGGCCCAGCTGCGCGACCTGGAGGGTTCCTTTTCGCTGCCGCCTGAGCAACTCGAACATTTTAAGCGGTTTTGGGCACATTTTTCAGGTAAACCTGCCCAGGGGGTGCAGTTGGATTTCATCTTGCTGTGGCGCCTTATGGGGGCACTCTATTTTTCTTTTCACCACCGGCTCATGGAAATGGGCACTGCTTACGGGGCTATGGCCCAGCGCCAGTTGATTTTGCGTCCAGGGGCACTGGCCCCGTACCTGGGCGGAAAAACCCTGGCCATATGTGGGTTCAATGCCCTAACACCTGCCGACGAAGCCCTTTTTACCCTAATGGAAGGACTGGCCCATGAGACACTGTATTTCTTTGATTGCGACGCGCACTATATGGCCCCTCACCACCAGGCCGGACACTTTATGCGCCTGAATAGGGGCAAGTTTCCCCTGTGGGGGGGCAGGGGTCATGATGATTATCAATTGCCCAGCAGGTTGGCCCACGGGCACAAGCAGATTTCAGTGGTTGGCGCATCTGGCACCACAGGCATGGTCCAAGCCATGTGGCAACAAATGAACGAATTGCCTCATAACCGGCGCAACGGGCGCACAGGCTTGGTATTGCCTGATGAGCAGTCTATAAGGGCAGTGCTGCAAGTGGTGACCGGACTCCCATTTCCCTACAACATCACTATGGGCTTGCCGCTGGTTTCCACGTCTTTATGGTCGCTCCTGGCCGACCTGGCACAGCTCTATGCACACTTTGATCCACATAAGAAATCGTTTGCCTACCGAAAAGTACTCAAAGTGCTCAGGCACCCTGATATGAAAGGGTTTATGAATGGGGAATCACAAAGGCTGCAAGCAGAAATACTTAGCGGCAATATGGTGTACATCCCTTTGGCATGGCTTGATACATTTGGCCTGCACCCTGGGTTGCGGGGCCTGCTGGCACCTGCCCACACTGCCCATGAACTTTACCAAAAACTCATGGGCGCCGCAGCCCTCCTGGCCAAGGCTAAGGGCGAAGCCGTGGGTGAGCACATAGCCCTGCACACCCTGCAACAGATCAAGCTATTTTCTAAGCTCTATGCCAGATACCTTAATAATGATGATGTGCCACAAGCCTGGCCCCTGCTCAAGGAAGCACTGAGCGGACAGAGCATTGCTTTTGAGGGCGAACCGCTTACGGGCGTGCAAGTGATGGGCTTGCTAGAAGCCCGTGCCATAGATTTTGACTGTTTATTTGTGCTTTCGGCCAACGAAGGCGTACTGCCCCGCGCGGGCAAGCGCCAAACCCTTATTCCCCACGCGCTGCGCAAGGCTTTTGGTTTGCCAACCACTGGCGACAACGACGCCATGTGGTCATACTACTTCTACCGCATGATGCACAGGGCCCAAGATGTGTACCTGTATTACAATACCGATACCGACGGGGAAGGCAAGGGCGAGATGAGCCGGTTTGTCCGCCAAATAAAGCAGGAATTGGCCCACCTATCCATCAAAGAACAGGTATATACCCTTAAGGGACAGGTCAATAACTACCGTGATTGGTCGGTGGACAAAGACCAGTGGGCTATGGCATCACTGGCGCGCTATGAGGTAAAAGAAGGGGAGGTAGGCCGCGGTATGTCGCCATCGGCCCTATCTACCTATATTAAGAGTCCCATACAGTTTTACCTGAGGTATGTGGCCAATTTTATGGAGCCCCAATTGGTGATGGAGGAAGTGGACCACATAGCCATGGGCACCATAGTACACCACACCCTTGAAGAAATCTATACCCCATACCTGCACCAAGAGTTGGGGCCACACCTCATGGCGGCCATGCAACAAAAATTGGTGCCTACCCTGGGGCACTACCTGGAGCAAGTCATGCACCTGCAACCAGCAGAGCTAAGGGGGCGAAACCGCTTGTTTTTTAACGTGTGCCTCAAAATGGCCCAGAATGCCATTACCACTGACCTGCACACCGAGGGACTGGTATTGCGGGCTTTGGAGAGTGCTGATTTTTATTATGATATACCCATTCAAACGACAGATGGGCCTAAGAAAATCAGGCTCAAAGGCCAGTTGGACCGGCTGGATGAGGTAATGGGAAAAAAACGCCTGGTGGACTATAAAACAGGCTCGGTGAGACTGTCGGTAACCAAGGAAGACAAGGTGTTGCCCCTGTTTACCAAAGCGCAGTATGCCCCGGCCATGCAAACCCTGTTTTATGCACTGGTCTATCTCATGAACAATCCATCAGAATCTATTCAACCAGTGGTGTTTAGCTTGGCCAAGGGTGGGCCTGGCATGGTGGTGCCCGTTACGGAGAATGCTTGGTCACTGCCCCATTTTGTTGCTTACCACAAGGGGTTGGTAAGCTTACTGGAACAAATCTGGGACAGCCAAAGGCCGTTTGAGCTCACCGACCCGGAATCAGAGCGCAAATACCTTATGATGGACTTGGTATAGACCTAGAAACCAAGTTGAATGGGCTGGCACCAGCGCAAACCGTCATCTGTGGTAGCCTGTAACAAGTAGATGCCTGGGGCAGGCAGCTGTGCCAAATCAACTTTCCAGGCTCCATTTGCCGTGGGTACGCTCACTATGTCAAGGGTTTTGCCCTGTAAGGTTACTATGGCTAGGTGTAGGTTGCCCGCTGGGCCTTCTACCATAAAGCTTCCGTTTGCCGGATTGGGGTAAACAGAAAAGACCGCCCTGGTTGACTCGGGCAGTCCACTGGGATCTACTTTCACCGAATAGCTGCTTTCGTCCTCGCCACAGCGGTTTGTGGCCTTGAGCGTCACGGTATAGTCGCCAGATGTTTTGTACCAATGGGTTACTTTTTTGCCGGTGGCCGTGCCGCCATCGCCAAAATTCCACTTGTGGCCCACGGCATGGCTAGAAGTGCTTTCAAACGCCATGGCCTGTCCGCCGGCCACTTCATGGGTAAAGGATGATTCGGGGGTGGGCAGGAGGCTTACCGTAATTTCATCCACAAGGGTGCACCCACTGGCTCCGGTAATTTCCACCGAGTAGGTGCCTGGGCCCACGGTAATGGTGCGTGTAGTAGCGGCATTGCTCCACAGGTATTTGGCATGGCTTCCGGGGTCTAGTGTCAGGGTTTCGCTGCTGCATACGGAGGTATCAGGCCCCAATCCACTTACTGGTAGGGGAAACACCACCACGGTTACTTCGTCGCTGTTGGCACATCCAAATGAGTCGGTTACCACCACCGAGTAAGTGCCCGATGCACTCACGGTAATGTCTTTGGTGGTGTCACTGGTGCTCCAGGCGTAGTGTGTTTTTCCATCGTTATAGCCGGCGTCCAGCTTGGCCGTATATCCCTCACAGATGGTGAGGTTGGCCCCCAAGTCCACCTTGGGCAGTTTTCGGTGTACTACCGTTATGGTGTCGGTGTAGGTGCATTTGAACGAGTCGGTTATCGTCACCAAGAAATCGCCGGCATTGGTAGTCTTTACGGTTTGTGTTGTTTGGCCGGTACTCCAGGAGTAGGCACTGCCAGGGCCGTGCCCACCGGCATCAAGGAGTATTTCGCTACCCTTGCAGGCAAACACGTTGCGGTCCATGGGGCTGGTGGGATTTCCATGGAAAAAATAGGTGGCGGTATCCCTTCCCTGGCATCCAAACTCGGTGGTTACCAACACGGAGTAGTTTCCGGTTTTGGTTATTGATATGGTTTTGGTGGTTTCTGTTGTTGACCACAAATAGGTGGTTTTTCCATCGCTAAATCCGGCATCCAACACAAATTCCTTGCCTTCACATATTTCCTTGTCCTTGCCCAGGTCAGGCACCGGCGTGGCCCTCTGGAACACCTCCACAGATCCTTTGCCTTCACAACCAAAAGAGTCCTTTACCGTAATCGCAAACTTTCCACCGGCAGTGACCATGAGCCTGCGGGTGGTATCGTTGGTATTCCACTTAAATGTGTGCTTGGCGCCATATGTCCCAGGGTCTAGGTATAGTGTATCCCCTTCACACAGGTCTTTGTCGCTGCCCAGTGACACCGAAGGTGAGGTCACATCATTGATAACCACCGTGTCGGTGTACTTACAGCCAAAGGGGGTAACCACGGAAACAGATTTGACCCCCCCGGCGGAATAGGAGCGCAAGCGGTTGCCTGGGCCACCGGGGCTCCAGGTGTACTTGGTTCCCTTGGGTGCAGTGCCGCCATCGAGCTGTATGCTGCCCCCGGCACATAGGTACCTATCGGGGCCTAGGTCAACACTGAGGTTTTCAACCGTTATTCTTACCGAGTCCCGTAGTTTGCATGTGCCAAAGTTCACATCGGCAAAGTAGGTGGTTGATTTGGTGGGGCGCACATAAATGGTATCGGTGGTCTCTGAAGTACTCCATTTCACCGTTTTGGGCGCGTCTAGTTCGTAGTAGATCGTTCCGTTCCATACCCTGGGCGCGAAAATTCCCGTAATGGCTGCATGGGTAAAAGGCCAGTCAAGCCCCACCCCCTCGCGCATAAACAGGTTGTTGTCGGTGGAGAACACGGCGTGTTGTACGCTGCCGTTTAGATAGTTCTGTGATACGGAGGTGGTGGAGCTCACGTAAAAGGAAACCGAGTCGCCCTTTTTCACCTGCACCCTAAAGTAGATGGGTATCCTGGTAGCGTATCCGGTGCCGTTTGACTTGACATTATAGTGCCTCCCCAACAGGGTCCACAGGGTGCTATCCCGCTCGGCGCCTACATAAGTGCCTGTTTTGTAGTATATGGCGTACTTGGTGTCCGATTGCGGGTGCCCATCAAAATGGGTAATAATGATGTCGTTCTTGGCCACCAGGGTAAACATGTTGCCGCGCTGGGAATTGTTGGTGGTGAGGGAGGTAGGCAGGGTGTCGGCCAGGCTGATCCTCAGTTGTGCCTGTGCTCCTTTGCATATGCCCTCCTTGTTGGCAAACACCTTCACCTGACAGGACTGGCCCATTAGGTCAAGGCTGTAAATAGTTAAAAATAAGACAAATAATAAATAAAATGAAACCTTGGTGAACCTCATACCTTTAACATTTGAAGGCACAAATTAGGGATTTCTACATACAAGCCCCCAAATTATTTTTTCCTGTTACCATCAAATGAGTGTAAGGGATTGTTTGCCTGAAAAGACAGTTTGACCCGGTCACCGCTCATGGTTGCTTCAAAGCTTATGTCAACGGCATCGGGCGTGTGCTTCACGTACTTGCCATCTTGCACTATTTCCAGCCTAAATGGGATTGTGATCATGTTGTCCATACTTGGAGTTACCTCTATCAGGTGGTCAGAAATCCTGGAAACAATGATTTCCTGGTTTTTCATGCGTATAAAGTCGTCGCTGGCTTCACCTTGATAGGTACCCACCAGCTCTGAGGCCAGGTCTTGGAATTCCTCAACCTCACATCCTGCAAAAAGCTGTGCCAGGCACAGCAAGGCCAATAAAGTTCTCATACTTTTCACTTCTCTCTTCAAAGCGAAAGTACTAGGGTATTCCGAATTAGCGGCCCTTCCCCCCGGTAGAGCTTGCCAATGCATGAATGGCTGCCGCAGCGCGTAGAGAAGCACCGCCTTGTCCCAGTATCTGCCGCACTTCCTTAAACCCGTTTAGTTGGGTTTCCCTGTACCCGCTATCCATTAATTGGTCTAGCTCACTGGCGCAAGATGCAGGGCTACACCCCGACTGGATGAGCTCCCTAACCAAGGGCCGGTCGGCTATAAGGTTTACCAATGAGATGTATTTCACCTGAATGAGCCTGCGGGCTATGGCCACGCTTAAGGGATTGCCCTTGTAGCAAACGGCCATTGGGGTGTGGTGCAGGGCAGTTTCAAGGGTAGCCGTGCCAGAGGTCACCAGCGCTGCCTTGGCCTGTGACAGCAGGGCATACGCGCCGTTTTTCCAGAGTGCCACGTTCGCCGGCAATTTCCAGTTAAGATAATATTGCAGGTCAAGTCCGGGGGCTGCGGCTACCATGAATTGTTCTTGTGGCCTGGATTTGGCCACTTCAATCATCAGCGGCAACATTCGCTGTACTTCCTGTTTGCGGCTTCCGGGCAGCAGGGCAATGGGGCCATGCAGGTACCTTTCGGCCAGGGGTTTCTGGGGGGGGATGGCATCAAGGAGTGGATGGCCCACAAACTGCGCCGCGAACCCATAGTTTTGATAAAAAGACACTTCAAAGGGAAGGATACATAGCATCCGGTCCACATGCCGTTTGATGGCATAAGCCCGTTTTGCTTTCCAGGCCCATACTTGAGGGGAAATGTAGTAGGCCACTTTAAGGCCCAGGGATTTGGCATGGGCAGCCATGCGCAGGTTAAAACCCGGGTAGTCTATGAGTATCAGCACGTGTGGCCCGAACGCCGCCAGGTCGCGCTTGCAGCGTGATAAATTCTGAAGGATAGTGCCCAGGTTTTTTAATACTTCTGAAAAACCCATAAACGCCAGTTGGCGAATATGTACCACGGGTGGATGCCCAATGGCTTCGTGCATTTGGTCGCCTCCCCAGTACCTAAACTCGGCAGTGGTATCAAGCTGCGCTATGGCCCTTGCCAGTGCCGCGCCGTGTAGGTCGCCTGATGCTTCTCCCGCTACCAAATAGTACTTCACAGCGCTAGGCAAAAAACTTGAAATACACTATTGCCAGGCCATAAAGCAGGAGGGCAAAGATTACCCCTTGTCCCTGTTTGTACCGTTGGCGGTTGATATAGTAAAAGAAAAGCAACACATTGGGCAGTAACGAAATGCTGATTACGGGTGCCATAAGTGAATGGCTGGTGAGCGTTTGTATGAAATAGCTAAGGTCTTGCCCAGCAAACTTATATAGGTAAAAACCAGCGATTCCCAGCAGGGGGATGGACATAGCGGGCAGGAGCCCTCTAACAAGTAGCTTGGCTTGGTTATTCATTGAGGTTCCAGGTATTTAGGTTTGTTATAAAGTGGTGGTCGGTAAGGTCAAAAAGGGTGGGCACCACTGAAACGTAGCCTTTGCTCAGGGCGTATAGGTCTGTGTCTTCCCCTTGGTCATAATCCTTAAAAATACCTACCAGCCAGTAGTAATTGCGCCCATGGGGGTCTGTCCTTTCCGCAAAGTTTTCTTCCCATTTGGCTTTTGCCTGGCGGCAAACCTTTATTCCCTTTACCTGGCCATCTTCGGGGTTGGGTATGTTCACGTTGAGCAGGGTTCCCTCAGGTAGCCCCTGGGTTATTACCCGCTGGATCAATCGCCTGATGAAGGGCAGGCCTGGCCCAAAATCGGCATTGCGCGAGTAGTTGGTAAGCGAAAAGCCCAAGGAGGGTATGCCCTCAATGGCGCCTTCTATGGCAGCTGACATGGTGCCAGAGTACAGTACATTGATGCTGGCATTTGACCCATGATTGATGCCCGATAGCACCAGGTCAGGCTTTCGGTGGAGTATCTGGTCCACGGCTACCTTCACACAATCGGCCGGGGTGCCCGAACATTCGTAGCTCTCTATGCCATCAAACAGGTCGGTTTTTTCCAGCCGTATGGGCCGTGAAATAGTTACCGCGTGCCCCATGCCCGACTGTGGGCTATCGGGGGCTACCACCGTTACCTTTCCAAATGACCTTGCCACATCTACCAGTTGGCGTATGCCAGGCGCGGTAATTCCGTCGTCATTGGTTACCAGTATGCTTCTCTGCTCAGTGCTCAAATCGGGGGGGATTTTTCTTCAAAGGTATCCCCCTTGCCCATTCGGTCGCCTGAGTGCCACAGGTGTCATTATTGCCGCCAAAACCAAATGATGACGGCGCTTGAAAATGCACTGGTTGCCATACCTTGCACATAAATAGTGCCTCCCATGCCCATTTTTATCTATCGCTTGCTGGTTTCTTGTGCCCTTTTTATGGCACTCACCATTCCGCTCACCGCCCAAGAGGCACAAACGGTTTATGTATTTAAAATGTCGGCCGGCCCGGGTTTGCTGGTGAATGGCGATACTTCATTTTCAGCATTTACGGGGGGATTTCACCGGCCACAATTTGCCAATCTCGATGTGGACCTCGATGGGGTAGAAGACCTCCTTGTCTTTGACAATATTGACGATTACTTAACCGTCTTTTTGGGCAACGGCGACGGGGACAAGCCACGGTTTGACCATGCGCCGGGATATGAAATGCGCTTGCCCAAATGCTATTCGTGGGTCCGTCTGGCAGATTTTGACTTGGACGGCAAGATGGATATTTTTACGGCTAACCGAATTGGAGGGGCCATGGTGTACAAGAACGTCACTGCCAACGGCAATTTGTTGTTTGAGCTATACAACGATGATATAAAGCACTATGACCCTGACATAGACATGCGGATAGGTTTATACATATCGCCGGCAGATATCCCTGGGGTAGGCGACATAGACGGCGATGGCGACATGGATGTGTTGTCTTTTGACGTAGGGGGAGGGAATATCACTTTTTATAGCAATCAAAGCCAGGAAGTGTATGGTCACTCCGATAGTTTTAACATGGTGGTGGCTACCTACTGCTGGGGTAGGTTTATGGAGTCTGACAACAACGACAGCATCATTTTCGCACCCCGCTGCTTTCTCTTTAAAAAGGGCCAACACGCCGGCTCCAATATGCTGCCCATAGACATGGACGATGATGGAGACATGGATTTGCTCCTGGCCGATGTGTCATCAAAGCACATCACCCTATTGGAAAATGGCTGGAATCCACGGAGCGGAGCCCCACATGTAAAAGATACCATGATTGGGGCAACTTACAGTTGGCCCAAGAATACCAAACCGGTAGAATTGGATCTTTTTCCTTCCATCCATTGGTGCGACTTGGATTTTGATGGGGTTAATGACCTGGTGTTGGCCCCTGGTTCACAAGAAGAACGCTTTGTGGTGTACAACACATGGCAGTACAGGAATAAGGGGACCAACAAAAAGCCGGTTTTTGAATTCGTGCGTGACGATTTTATTCAGGGGCAGACCATAGAGACGGGGGAAAGGAGCTACCCAGCACTTTTTGACCATGACCATGATGGTGACCAAGACCTATTTGTCGCTTCGCCATCGCCCTATACCAACTTTGAGTATGACAGTGCCTTTTATCGGATTTATTACTACCAAAATATCGGAAGCCCCGACCGTCCTCTCTTTGAATTGGCCGATACCGATTTTCTGGGACTCACCAAACATAAATACCCGTATGCCCATCCCACGTTTGGCGATGCCGACAACGATGGCAGCCCAGACCTGCTCATAGGGTTGGTAAATGGCAGGATTGCGTTTTTTAAAAATATGGCCTTGCCTACCAGTACCCCTAAATGGGAGTGGCAATCAGATGATTTTATGGATATTAAGGTGAGCAACAATGCCGCACCTTTTGTGCATGACGTGAACAGGGACGGCAAGATGGACCTTATATTGGGTGATTTTGTGGGCAAGGTGGCCTATTACGCCTGGGATAAGGCCAGCGGTAAATTGGCACTCAAGAACGACAACTGGCTGGAAATCAATGTAGGCACTGTAAGCATAGGCTTCTCCAAACCGGTGATGGGCGACTTTGACAGTGACGGCGAGGATGAGCTGATAGTGGCCGACAACTTTGGACGGCTGAACTACTACAATGACCTTGACTTGGCAAACAACACCGCCACCCTGGAGCGCGACAAGATTTATAGTGAGGTAACCAATACGAGCTATTACCATGATTTTGGCAGGGAGCCCATACCTGCGGTAGGCCACCTGAACGGCGACAAGCATCTGGACCTGTTGCTGGGCAACTACCGGGGAGGCCTGTACTTCCTGGAGGGATATGCAGATTCGGGAATTGGCATGATCAACTCGCCTGCCAGGAGCAATATTCAAGTGTACCCCAATCCAGTGCACGAGGTACTGCATGTGCGGTGGGATGGCCAGGACAAATTGGGGTATTTGGTGATTACCGGCCTTTCGGGAAAAACTGCGTGCAAGGCCTGGGTGGAAAATGGAAGTGCACTGCCTGTGGGCCACTTGCCCCAGGGCGTGTATGTGCTCCGAGTACAGTTTAATGATGGGAGCTTCTACGCCACCAAGTTGGTAAAACCCGCCTACTAGCCGTTCTTTAGCTCACTACTTTTGCACCTGTATGGAGGCCTATGGCATGTACCTGCTTGGGGCGCTGGCAACCCTTTTTTCGGTGGTTAATCCCATCAGCACCATGCCTGTGTTCTTGGCGCTTACCATAAACGACGAAAAAAGGCACCGCGAACTCATGGCGCGCAAGAGTGCCATTATCATGGTGCTCATTCTTTTGGTTTTTCTTTTTGCCGGTTCGTTTATTCTCACCTTCTTTTCACTAAGCCTGGAGGGCGTGCGCATCACCGGGGGGCTCATTATCCTTAGGTCTGGATTTTTACTGCTCAATTCCATAGAAAAGCCAGCCCTTTCACAGCAATCAAAGGATGAGGGCTTAATGAAAAAGGACATTTCACTTACCCCCCTGGCCATACCCCTGTTGGCCGGCCCTGGGGCCATGGCAGCCATCATAGGTATGAGCACCAAAGCTGACTCGGCCGAAAAGTATGGCCTGTTGGTAGTGGCCATATTGATAGTGGGCTTATCGGTTTTCTTGTCTTTCCGCTATTCCACCAAGGCACTGCCCATATTGGGTTCCGCAGGCTTGGAAGCACTCACCAAAATCATGGGATTCATTACCATGAGCATTGGTGTTCAGTTTATCCTGAATGGGGTATTGCCCATACTTATCACCGCCAACAATTAATTGGGTAAGAACGGGTATATATGCCCGGCATATGGGGTTCAGTAAGATACCACAGTGCCAATGGCGTCGCCCTGGACCAGCTTTTTAAGGTTGCCGGGTGTGTTTATGTCAAATACCACGATAGGCACCTTATTTTCCTTGCACATGGTAAACGCCGTCATATCCATTACGTTAAGGTGTTTTTCATAGGCTTCGTCAAATGAAATCACCTCATATTTTTCCGCATCGGGGTCTTTCATGGGGTCGGCGGTATAAATGCCGTCCACCTTGGTGCCTTTGAGAAGCACATCGGCTTGTATTTCCACTGCCCTGAGCGCGGCTGCGGTATCGGTGGTAAAATAGGGATTGCCCGTACCCGCGCCAAATATGACCACCCTGCCTTTTTCCATATGCCTTATGCTGCGCCGCCTAATAAAAGGTTCTGCTACCTCAGCTATGCTTATGGCGCTTTGGAGCCGGGTATAAACGCCAATTTTCTCCAAGGCTCCTTGTAGGGCTATGCCGTTCATTAGGGTGGCCAGCATGCCCATGTAGTCGGCCTGTGCCCTTTCTATCAGTCCGTCTTGTGCAGCCTGCATGCCCCTAAAAATATTGCCCCCTCCTATTACCACGCCCACCTCTATGCCCAAGTCAACAACAGACTTTATCTCATTGGCATAGTGGCTCAGTGCCGTGGTTTCTATGCCGTACTCCCTGGTACCCATCAGCGCCTCTCCGCTTAGTTTGAGCAATATTCTTTGAAATTTCATGGTATGATTTGCGGCGCAAAGAAAGGTAAAGGTGGGTGAATGCCTGCCCAAAGGGTGCACCGGTAGGCGTATAAAATAAAAGGGGGCCACTCCTGACCCCCTTTCCGGTAGCTTTTTGTTTGGTGCTGCTTGAATAGTTCTATACGCCTATTCCCAGCCTTTTGAAATTTTCAACGGTAAGTCCTTTGTCCGCGTCCTGGAGCATTTGTTCCACGGTCTTAGATGCATCTTTTACAAATGATTGGCTAAGCAGGGTGTTTTCCTTGAAGAATTTGCCCAGCTTGCCCTGGGCAATTTTGTCCACCATGTTTTCGGGTTTGCCTTCGGCACGCACTTGTTCACGGGCTATGTCCAGTTCACGGTCTATCACCGACTGGGGTATCCCTTCCTTGGATACGGCCAATGGGCGCATGGCAGCTATTTGCATGGCCGCATCCCTGCCTGCGGCCGCTGCCTTTGTGCCGGCTTGGTTTAGCGACACCAATACGCCAATTTTGTTGCCGGCGTGGATGTAGGAAACCACGTTGGCACCTTGGAGCAGCTCATAGTTAGACACTTCTATCTTTTCGCCAATCTTGGCCATTTGGTCAAGTAGCCGGTCTTTAACCGAAAGTCCGTTGAGCGACAACTCGAGGAGGGCAGCCTTATCGACGGGCAGTTGGGCCAAGGCCACGTCGGCTATTGATTGGGCAAAGGCAATGAATTCTGCATTCTTTGCCACGAAATCCGTTTCGCAGTTCACCTCTACCACTATGCCTTTGGTGCCTTCAGCATTGGTGAGCGCCATTACCACCCCTTCATTCGATTCACGGTCGGCGCGTTTGTCAGAAATTTTCTGGCCTTTTTTGCGCAGGTTGTCTATGGCGGCATCCATGTCGCCATTGGTTTCGGTAAGGGCATTTTTGCAATCCAGCATGCCCGCACCGGTAATTTTCCTCAGTTCGTTAACTTGACTAGCAGTTATTGCCATGAATTAGATTATTGTTATTGAAGGGTTTACTCTTCAATGGGTTGCATGTTCGACATGTCGATAACCTGTGTGCCCGATTTAGGCTTCACATCGTCCTTGGTGCGCTTTCGTTCTTCGATGCCTTCGATAATGGCGTCGCGCATCAAGTTGGTAATCAGTTCAATCGATTTTGTAGAATCGTCGTTGGCCGGTATGGCGTAGTCCACCACACGGGGGTTGGAGTTGGTGTCAACCATGCCAAAAGAGGTAAGGTTGAGTTTTTTGGCCTCGGCCACGGCAATGTGCTCTTTTTTAACGTCCACGATAAACAGGGCGGCAGGGATGCGCACTTGTTCGGCTATGCCCCCAAGCACCCGGCTCAGCTTGTCGCGTTCGCGCAGCAGGATGAGCCTTTCTCTCTTTGCCATGTTGTCAAACGTGCCGTCTTGTTCCATTTTCTCAATGCTTTGCATTTTTTTAATGGATTTGCGCACGGTGGTAAAGTTTGTGAGCATACCGCCCAGCCAACGTTCGGTAACAAAGGGCATGTTCACGCTCTGGGCGGCACTTGCCACTATGTCCTTTGCTTGTTTCTTGGTAGCAACAAACAAGACCTTCCTGCCGGATTTTGCGATGTTCTTGATCGCGCCACAGGCATCGTCCAACTTCTTCATGGTCTTGTACAGGTCAATCACGTGGATGCCGTTCTTTTCCATGAAGATGTAGGGCGCCATATTGGGATCCCACTTTGACTTTAGGTGGCCAAAGTGTACGCCTGCATCCAGCAACTGTTCTAAAGTTACTTTTGACATTATTGATAGAAAATGATTAACGCTTGCTGAACTGGAAGCTCTTTCGGGCCTTTTTCTGGCCGGGCTTCTTTCTTTCCACCATACGTGGGTCGCGGGTCATAAACCCTTCGGCCTTGAGTGCTGGCTTGTGGTTCTCATCTATTTTAACCAGTGCCCTGGAGATGCCCAGGCGAATGGCCTCTGACTGTCCCTTGAACCCTCCGCCATACACGTTGACCTTTACGTCAAACTGTCCACTGGTATTGGTTTTTTCAAATGGAAGGGTCACGTTTCGGTATATGTTTTCCTGGCCAAAGAAATCTTCGGGGGTTTTCCCGTTGATTTCTACGGCACCTGTACCGGCTTTGACATACACGCGGGCCACGGCGGTCTTTCTTCTTCCTACGGCGTTGATGTAATGCATAAGGATATTAATATTTCAGGGGTTTGGGTTGCTGGGCAGCGTGCGGGTGCTCGCTACCTTCAAAGAGCAACAAATTCTTGAGTGCCACGGCCTGTAGCTTGTTTTTTGGCAACATGCCTTTTACCGCGTGGTAGAGTACATGGGTGGGCTTTCGGTCAAGAAGCTGTTTGGCGGTGGCTATTTTTTGACCACCGGGGTAGCCGCTAAAGGTTTGGTATTCCTTGTCCTTGAGCTTCTTTCCGGTAAAACGCACCTTGCCTGCATTGAGCACTATCACCTTGTCGCCGCAGTCCACGTGGGGGGTAAAGCTGGCCTTGTGCTTGCCGCGGATGATGTTGGCCAATTTGGATGCCAAACGGCCTACGGTTTGGTTTTCGGCATCTACCACATACCACTGGCGTACCACGGTATTTTTGTTGGCCGATATGGTTTTATAACTTAAACTGTCCATCTTCAGCGTGTTTTACGAATATCTTTTGAAAAATGGAGTGCAAAGATATGGTTTTCCCAAGTTTGGCAACCCAAGGCCCAAAAATAATTTGCCGCTAGAATTCAAAGGTTTCCATAAACTTGGTGGTAAAGTTACCTGCCCTAAAGTCGGGGTTGCGCATGATGGCCAACTGAAGCGGAATCGTGGTCTTCACTCCGTCAATCACAAATTCCTCCAGGCAGCGCTCCATGCGTGTGATGGCTTCCTCGCGCGTGTTGGCGCTTACTATAAGCTTGGCTATCATCGAATCGTAGTTTGGGGGGATGCGGTAGCCCGCATATATATGGGTATCAACCCTTACCCCGTGCCCCCCCGGTTTGTGAAGGTCGGTAATGAGCCCAGGGCTTGGCATAAAGTTATTCTTCGGGTCTTCGGCATTTATGCGGCACTCTATGGCGTGTTTCTTGGGTATGTAGTTTCGGCCTGATATGGCTATGCCGGCGGCCACCTTTATCTGTTCCCGTATCAGGTCGTAGTTGATCACCTCTTCGGTTACCGGGTGTTCTACCTGTATCCGGGTATTCATTTCCATAAAGTAGAAATTCCTGTCTTTGTCCACCAAGAATTCTACCGTTCCCACGCCTTCATAATCCACTGACTTGGCCACGTTTATGGCGGCCTCGCCCATGCGTGTGCGCAGGTCTTCGGTCATGAACGGCGAAGGACATTCTTCTATGAGTTTTTGGTGGCGGCGCTGTACGGAGCAATCCCTCTCCGAAAGGTGCCCAACATTGCCGTACTGATCGGCAATTATTTGGATTTCGATGTGCCGTGGCTCCACTATGAATTTTTCCAGGTAGATGTCGTCGTTGCCAAATGCGGCACCGGCTTCTTTGCGGGCCGATTCCCATGCTGCTTCAAACTCATCGGGCGATTTGATGATCCTCATGCCCCTGCCGCCGCCACCTGCCGAAGCTTTGATAATGACCGGATAACCAATGGTTTCTGCCAGCTTGATGCCGGTTTTCACATCGGGCAACAAGCCATCAGACCCTGGTACCGTAGGCACCCCAGCCGTTTTCACTGTTTCCTTGGCCACGGATTTGTCGCCCATCCGATTGATCATATCGGGTGTGGGGCCTATAAACTTGATGCCATTAAGCCCACAGGTTTCGGCAAACTTGGCGTTTTCTGACAAAAACCCGTAACCCGGATGAATGGCGTCGGCATTGGTTATCTCAGCAGCCGCTATGAGGCTGGGTATGTTAAGGTATGACAGTGCACTGGGTGGGGGGCCTATGCATACCGCCTCGTCGGCAAACCGCACGTGTAGGCTTTCGGTATCGGCCTTGGAATATACGGCTACCGATTTGATGCCCATTTCACGGCAAGTCCGAATGACCCTCAGGGCAATTTCCCCTCGGTTTGCTATCAATATTTTTTTGAACATGTCGAACGGGGTTTAGGGCTCTACCAAGAACAGGGGCTGGTCATATTCCACGGGTGAACTATCGTCGGCCAGCACTTTCACCACCTTGCCAGAAACATCAGATTCTATCTCGTTAAACAGCTTCATGGCTTCAATAATGCATACTACCTGGCCTTTTTCCACCCGGTCGCCCACCTTTATAAAGGCATCTTTGCCTGGGCCTGACGATCGGTAGAAAGTGCCTATCATGGGAGCCTTGATCTCTATGCTGGTGGCACTTGCGGCAGTGCCCGCAGAGGGTGCCAGCATCTCGGCGGAAGGTGGGGCTGCCGCCGTGGTTGGGGCAGAGGTAACCGATTGGGATGGCTGCAAGGGAGGCAGATAACCGGCCTGTGGGTAGTACATAGGTGCTGGCGAGGGTTCTGAACCCGTGGATTTGGTGCGGATGGTGAGCTTGAAATTGCCTTGCTCCAACTCTACTTCTTCTACTCCAGATTTGGCCACAAATCGGATCAAATCCTGTATTTGTTTTATATCCATACAGTTACTTTTTTACCCGCTCTAGGTAGGTATTGTTTCGGGTATCAATTTTAACGAAATCCCCAGTATTGATGAACAAAGGCACTTTTATTTCGGCCCCCGTTTCCACGGTAGCGGGCTTAAGGGTGTTGGTCGCTGTATCGCCTTTAAGTCCTGGTTCGGTGTAGGTAACCTCCAGTTCCACGGTGGCGGGCAATTCGGCGGTGAGGGGTTCTTCGGTTGCCCCGTTTATAAGCATTTCCACCGTCATGCCTTCTTTCATCAAGTTGCTGTTCTCTATTAGGCCTTCCTTAATGGTCACCTGTTCAAAGGTTTCATTGTCCATGAGTACAAAACCTGCTTCCTCTCGGTAGAGGTATTGAAAGGATCGGCGTTCTACCCGTACAGTTTCTATGCGGTGGCCTGATGAAAAGGTATTGTCGAGCACCCTGCCGTTGGTAAGGCTCCTTAGCTTGGTACGGACAAAGGCGGGCCCTTTGCCCGGTTTTACGTGCAGGAATTCTATAACTTGGTAAATGTCATTGTTATAATGGATACAAAGCCCGTTTTTAATGTCTGCGGTAGTTGCCATGTGTACTGATTAAACTGTTTTTTTTTGTTGCGACCAATTAATAAGCCCATTTGAGATAGGTAGCCCCCCATGTGAAGCCGCCACCGAATGCAGCCAAGATTAGGTTGTCGCCTTTGTGAAACCTGTTTTCAAAATCTGACATGAGGAGCGGAATGGTGCCATTGGTGGTATTGCCATAGCGGTGAATGTTCATGAGCACCTTATCAGATGCCAATCCCATGCGCTGTGCGGTGGCATCAATGATCCGCTGGTTGGCCTGGTGGGCCAAAAGAAATTGTATATCGTTGCTCGTTAAGTTGTTGCGTTTCATTATTTGTTCGCAAGCATCTGCCATATTGGTCACGGCAAACTTGAAAACCGTTTTACCCTCTTGAAACACATAGTGTTCGCGGGCCATCACGCTTTCTATGGAGGGTGGTTTTACTGAGCCACCGGCTTTCATGTGCAGGTACTGCACCCCTACGCCGTCGCTGTGCAGGGTGGAGTCTATCAGGCCATTGCCTTCTTGGTTGGCCTCAAGCAGTACGGCGCCCCCGCCATCGCCAAAAATGATGCAGGTAGCGCGGTCAGTATAGTCTATGATAGACGACATTTTGTCGGCACCCACCACCAGCACCTTGCGGTGCATGCCTGCCTCTATAAGTTTGGAGGCTATGGTGAGGGAATACAGAAATCCTGAGCACGCCGCCTCTAAGTCAAAACCCCATGCCCGGTTCATGCCCAGGTTGTAGGCTATTTTATTGGCCGTTGCGGGAAAAATATGGTCAGGCGTAACCGTGGCAAAAATGATAAGCTCTATGTCGTTAGGGTCTGTGTTGGTCTTGGTGAGAAGCTTTTTGATGGCTTCTTCAGCTATAAAACTTACCCCCCTGCCTTCTTCTTTGAGTATCCTCCGTTCGCTAATTCCGGTCCGGGTACGTATCCACTCATCGGTGGTATCTACCATTTTCTCAAGTTCGGCATTGGAGAGCACGTACTCGGGCAGGTAAGTAGCCACCCCAGTAATGGCGGCAGTTGTTTTATGCATTTATAGCGTTTGGATTAGGGCTCAAATGTAGTTTTTACTTTTTCCACTAAACCCGAGTTCACCATTTCCACCCCTTGGCTGATCATGGATACAAAGGCCCTGGGCGATGAAATGCCATGGCCTATGAGAACAGGTTTATTGATGCCCAAAATGGGGGTGCCCCCATAATATTGATAATCAAACTTTTTTATGAATGGGTCTTCGTGGAGCTTGCTGCCAAAAATCTTGTACAGCGATTCAGCGGTCTTAAGCAGTACGTTTCCTACAAATCCATCGCACACCATCACATCATACTCCCCAGTAAACACGTCATACCCCTCCATGTTGCCCCCAAAGTGGATCTTATCGCTATCCTTAAACAGGTTGTAGGCCGCTTGTGCCACCAAACTGCCTTTTTCTGCTTCGCTACCTATGTTAATGAGTCCCACCTTTGGGGTGGGTTTGTTAAACATATACTGGGCATAAAGGCTACCCAAAATAGCGAATTGATGAAGCACGTCAGGCTTGGCATCGGGATTGGCGCCCACATCGAGTAAAATGCTGAACCCGCCTTTGAGATTGGGAACATAACTGGCTATGGCAGGTCGAATTACGCCTTCGGTGGCTTTTACGGTGTACATTGCCCCTACCAAAACGGCACCGGTATTGCCCGCGCTGATGAACATGTCAATGTGGCCTGCCTTGAGTTGGGCCAAAGCCAGGGCAATGCTTGAATTGGGCTTTTTCATAATGGCCTTGGTAGGCGATTCACCCATTTCTATGACATCAGGCGCCTCAACCTTCACCACCCTGCCCGCCACAACCGGAGTATAGGAATCCAGTACATGCCCAGGGCCATAGAGGTGCACATCAAAAGCACTTTTCAGTTCAGTCAGTGCTAAATCAATGCCTTTTAGCGGCGATTCAGGGGCAAAATCGCCACCCATGGCATCAAGGCCTATTCTCACCATGTGCTAAGGCGAAAGTTATTGGTTTTTAGCACTTGCCCTTTGGGGTTTTTCAAAGAGCACCTTGCCCCGGTAGTAGATCACATTGTCCACCTCATGTGCGTGGTGCCTTTCGTGCACTTCGCCGGTGGTGCTGTCGGTGCTAAGGGTAGGGGCTACGCTTTTGAAGTGTGTCCTTCGTTTGTCACGTCGGGTTTTGGAGATTTTCCGTTTAGGATGTGCCATGGTTTTAAGCTAAATATTTGATTATAAGAGTTTTCTTAATTCATTCCAACGCGGGTCAAGGCCATTGCCATTTTGATTGCCACTTCCACCATTCAATATTCGGTTGGCCTCCAGGCAACTGGGGTGGTCCTGGCGAAGGCATTCCTTCTTGAACGGAACACTCAGTAAGTGAAAATCATACACAAGCTGCGCTATGTTATATTCATAGCTGTCGCTGGGAAGGAAAATGATGTCATCCTCATCCTGTGAAGCCCCATCTTCCAGTTTCACAATTACTTCATAATTACCCCCTATTGGATAAGACAACACGTCGTTGCAGCGGTCGCAAGGAAAATCAGACCTGCCTGCAATGGCAAAGTTCCAATCCATAAGATTGGCCTTGGGCTTATCAATGGTAAGCCTGGTTTGTGACCTGCAGTTCAACATGCTATCTAGCTGAAAGTGCGCAAAGAAGGTATCATCCACTTGGAAGTCAAATACGTGCTTGCCGGGTTTGAGCCTTCCAAAATTGATGGTAAAATCCTGCAAATGAAACACCTTCAAAAAAAATTGGCTTGCAAAAGTAAGGTAAATATTCTTTTGCCACGGCAATGGGCAAAAAAGCGGCTATTCGCGGTCTTTTTGGCGCTCTACCTTAGTGCCCAGTGGATTGGCATTGGATTCCTTGTATTCCAATCGGTTATGATAAACTTTGAGGGCTAGGTATATGGCTTCCACCATGGACTGATCGCTTGCCTGGTCTTTTCCGGCTATGGAAAATGCCGTACCGTGGTCAGGTGAGGTACGCACTATGGGCAGGCCCGCAGTAAAGTTTACCCCGTTTTCAAACTCCAGGAGTTTGAAGGGAACCAATCCTTGGTCGTGGTACATGGCCAGTACGGCATCGAAATTCTTGTAAAGCCCCGTGCCAAAAAAACCGTCGGCAGGATAGGGGCCCAGGGCAGTGATTCCATGGCGGGCGGCCTCTTCCATGGCGGGAGCCAGGCTGTCTTGTTCCTCGGTGCCCAGGGTGCCACCCTCTCCGGCATGAGGATTAAGCCCCAGGACGGCTATACGTGGCCCATTGCACCCAAAGTCTTCAAGCAGTGAACGGTGGAGGGCTTTTATGGCCTTTAGTACTTTTTTCTTGCTTATGTCGGCCTGTACGTTGGCCAATGGAACATGGCCACTTACCACGGCTACCTTCAGCCTTTCACCCACCAATACCATGAGTTGCTGGTCAGTATTGCAGGCATGTGCCAGGTATTCCGTGTGGCCGGGGAAGTTCATTCCTCCCTGTTGGGTACTCTTTTTATGTATGGGCGCTGTTACCAATATTTCCAAGGCACCGGAGTTTATGTGCTCCATGGCAAGGGAAAGTGCCCTAAAAGCGGCCTTGCCTGCGGCGGGAGTAGGTTCTCCAACCTGAATTTTAATGTCTTCTTCCCAAGCATTTACCAAATTTATTTTCTTGGGATGGGCTTCATCAGGGTGCTGGATAGTCTGAAAAATGAAGCCCTTGTTCTGTAGGAGCTTCTTATAGAAAATCATGGCTGGGGCACTCCCATAAATGATTGGCGTACAGAGGTTCAGAAATCGGTCTTCCCTAAATGCCTTTATGATTATTTCCGGCCCTATACCATTAATATCACCTATGGTAATGGCTAACTTAGGGTGCTGTTTTTTAGCGCCGTGGCTCATGTATGGGTTTTAATATGACTGCAATATTAAAACCTATTGGGGGTAGGGGGCTGCCGCACGGGGCGGCTACCTTTGTCTTTCATGCAATACAAGAAGCGATATGGCCAGCATTTTCTTAGGGACACCAACCAAGCAGCAAGGATCGGCGCAACCATTGAGGGCTGGGGCACACATTACCATACACTTATAGAAGTAGGCCCTGGGGCGGGCATGCTTACCCAGCACCTGGCAAACCGGGTGCCGACAGGTGGCAAGCTTTGCCTAGTAGAAATAGATAGGGACTTGGTACCTGGCTTAGTGGCCAAATATGGCCCCAGTGGTGTGGAGGTAGTGGAAGCCGACTTTTTAAAGTGGCCGCTGCATGACCAAGGCCAAGAGGTGGGCGTTTGTGGCAATTTCCCCTACAACGTGTCGAGCCAAATAGTATTTAAGGTGCTGGAAAACAGATGTATGGTTCCCGAAATGGTAGGTATGTTCCAGAAAGAAGTGGCCCAGCGAATGGCCGCATCTCACGGAGGCAAGGAGTACGGCATTCTCTCCGTGCTGGTTCAGGCCTACTACCGGGTAGAGACCATATTTCACTTAGCACCGGGCGCCTTTGTGCCTCCGCCCAAGGTACATTCCACGGTAATTCGACTGGTAAGGTATCGCAGCGAAGTGCCTGGTTTAGAAGCCACCTGGCTTTTTAAGGTGGTTAAAACCGCCTTTCAACAAAGACGCAAAACACTGCGAAATGCATTGTCCACCTTGCTCCAAGGCAAGGATCCAAGTGCATGGCCAACTGACTTGCTGGGCAAACGCGCTGAGGCACTGTCATTGGATGAACTTATTGGCTTGGCCATTTGGCTCAAAGGGTAAGGTGCCATACTAAGTTCGGTTTGACTTGGGGTTGCGGTTATTTGTGCCCATGAAAGCCCAAGCGCCCAAGATGCTCATTTGTGATGAGTGTCCCGTTTTTTTTATGGATGCCCTTTCTAAAAAGGGGTATGAGCTGGAATACAGGCCAATGATAGACAACCAGGGTTTGTATGACCTGCCCAATGAGTACCAGGCCATACTTATAAAGAGTGCCCTACAGCTCCATGAGCGTTTTTTTGCCCATTTTTCGGCCATCCAACTAGTGCTGAGGCCAGGAAGTGGACTCGATAACATTGATATGGCATACTGCAAAGAGCACCATATCCACGTGATAAACTCCCCCGAAGGCAATGCCAACGCAGTGGGCGAGCACACCCTGGGCTTATTGCTCTGCCTTGCCAACAACCTGGTGAAGGCAGTGGGTGAGGCCCGCCGGCACGCCTGGATAAGGGAAGAAAATCGCGGTATAGAGCTGCAAGGCAGGGCAGTGGGTGTGATTGGCGTGGGCCACACCGGCTTGGCTTTTTGCAACAAAATCAGGGGATTTGAGGTAAAGCTCCTTCCCCACGACAAGTATAAATACCAGGTGGATGGCTTGGGGACTGGTTTGGTGCCCCTTGAACAGGTGTTTGCAGAAGCCGAGATGGTGAGCCTGCACCTGCCGCTCAACCCTGAGACTTACCACTATGCCAACGATGCTTTCTTTGACGCTTTTGACCGGCCCATTTACTTTATAAATACATCAAGAGGAGCTATTTGCCATCTTCCGGCATTATATAGGGCCATGGAGAGAGGCAAGGTGCTAAAAGCCGCCCTTGATGTGCTGGAAAAGGAACCCTTAATTCAGAACAGCGATGGGGACGTAGCCCTGATAGACAAAATGCTGGAATCGGAAAGGGCTATTGTCACTCCGCATATTGCCGGCTGGACCTACGAAGCCCGCGATAAGATGCACCAATTCCTGCTTCAAAAAATGGGAGTCCTTTGAGCCAACTACCACTTATCGCATGTATCAGCTCAGGTGTGAACTGCAATGAATAGGTGGTCTTAACAAATCTTAAATTGACCCCGCTTCAAACAACCCATTCTTTGGCCCGCGCTAACATCATATCCCTTGCACTGATTTGGCTCCAGCCATTCCTGGCGCATGTACTTATGGCACAGGAGATCAATTTCAGGCGCTTGTCGGTTTCTGAGGGACTTACCCAGAGCTCGGTACTGGCCTTGGCACAGGACGAGGTGGGCTACCTGTGGGTAGGCACCGCCGATGGCCTTAACAGATATGATGGTTACGATTTTATACATTTTAGGAACCGGCCTGGTGACCCTCATTCCATAGCCGATAATTTCATCTTTTGCCTAGAGCCTTCATCGGGAGGCAACCTCTGGATAGGCACCCTGGGAGGAGGGCTAAGTTATTACAGGTCAGACCAACATGCGTTTGAAAATTTTCAAAATACCGGCAGTGAACACCAGATTTCCCACAACGATGTATATGCGGTGCTGGAACACGACTCCTTTTTATTGGTGGGAACCTATTTGGGCCTTGATATTTCATACGACAGGAAGTCGTTCTCTTCCATCGAATTTGACGATGCATCCTACTCTAAAGTAAATGATATAGCCATTACAGGTAAAGGTGATGTGCTAGTGGCCCACGATTATGGACTTGCCATTTGGAACAGAAAGACCAACGAGCTTACCCCACTGCCAACCACCGAGGAGTACTTCGCCCTGAACAATGCGTCGGCGTACGCCATTTGCGCATTGCCTGAAGGAACCTGGGTGGGAACTGACATGGGAGCGGTTTTTCTGGACATAAGCCTAAAAAAAATCAGGGTGGTTGAACATGATGAGATTGGGGAAGCGGGTAAACCCATTACGGCCATATGCCAAACCAATGATGGCACCTTATGGCTGGGCAGCAATGGAGGTGGTTTGGCCGTGTTGTCGGCAAATGATAAAACCTTTAGGCGGTTTGCCAACCATCCCAGCGACGAATATTCACTTTCTGATAATGTGGTCACTTCCATAGTGCAAGACCGCTCTGGTGTGGTGTGGATAGGCACTTATCATGGCGGTATAAGCAAATATGACCGATACATAAGCCAGTTTAGGCTCTATAGGCCCCAGGCCGAGTTCCGCGCAGCTAAGGGCACCGAACGGGTTTTTGCCCTGGCCGAAAACGCCGAAGGGGATGTGTGGGTGGGCACCGATGGGGGAGGCCTTTGCCTTGTTGGCCACCAATTTGACGGCCAAGGCAAAATTCTTGGCCATACTTACCGGCATTTTGACGAGCTTTCACATTTGGAAAAAATCTGGGCACTGGCGCCCGACCAACATGGGAATATATGGATAGGAAGCTTAGGGCATGGGCTAGCCAGGTACAATCCGCGCACAGGCGTGGTTAAATCATACAAAAAGGATAGCACGGGTGGTGGGAAATTGCTCAGTGACAACTCTGTGTACGCCCTAAAATTTGATGGCCAGGGCAGGCTGTGGATAGGAACCGACGTGGGCATCAACTGCCTGGATACCGCAACGGGCAACTTTATATGGTACAATATAAATCCGGAGGAAAACAGGACATTTAGCAGCAATACGGTATTGGCCATAGAAATGGTGGGGCCTGATGAGGTGTGGGCGGGCAGTTTTGGGGGAGGCATAGCCGTGATCCAACCCTCCACCGGCAGCATCACCCACCTGGCCCACAGTCCGAATGACACCAGCAGCCTAAGCTATGACAAGGTCATGTCAATATACAAAGACCATAAGGGTAGGGTATGGGTAGGCACTTTTGGTGGGGGATTTAACCTGTACAATCAAGAAAAACAAATATTTACGGCATTTACAGAGTTAGACGGATTGGCCAACGATGTGGTGTATGGTTTTGTGGAAGACAGGGAGGGTTTAATCTGGATGAGCACCAATTTTGGCTTATCGGCTTTCAACCCCGAAACACATAGATTTAAAAACTACGACCAATCGTGTAACTTACAGAGCAATGAATTTAACCAAGGGGCATACTGTAGGGGGGCGCACACCGGGCGTATCTACTTTGGCGGTATCAAGGGTTTCAACTCGTTTCATCCCGATGAGATGTCCATAAATGCCTATGCCCCGCCCGTACACATCTCGGCTTACTATCACCCGGGAGAACCCGTAGGGCCTTTGGGTTTCGCTGACAAGGATTTAATTCAACTCCAATACACCAACAATGCCATATTCTTTGAATTTGTGGCATTTAGCTATGTCAATTCCCACCTTAACAAGTTTAGGTACCTGCTGGAGGGTTTCAATTCAGACTGGGTGGACTTGGGATTTGGGCGCAGCGCGGCTTTCACCAACCTACCTCCTGGAAAATATACATTTAGGGTACAGGCCTGTAATAATGACGGGGTTTGGAATACCACCGGTGATGCGGTACAGTTGCAAATCATGGCCCCCGTGTACCTCAAGTGGTGGTTTCAGCCCATGCTCTTCGTACTTGCCTTGCTCATGGTGGCCGGGGTATCTTTTATGGTGGTAAAAACCGTGAGAAACAGCGCCAAACGGCAGTTGGTAGAGGCGGAGCTCAAACTGGCGCGTGCCGAGGGGGAATCCATCAAGCACCAATTGTCGTCGCTAAGGGCACAAATGGATCCACACTTTATATTCAACTCACTCAACAGCATACAGCATTTTATTGAAAATAACGACAAGGGGGCCGCACGCCACTACCTAAGCAAGTTTGCCACCCTAATGCGGGCCATATTAAACAGCACCCGACTTGAGTATATAGCTCTGTCTGATGAACTTGATACGCTGAAACTGTACATAGACCTGGAGCGCCTGCGCTTTAACGAGAGTTTTGATTTTCAAATAGAAATAGGCGAATCAATTGATGCCGAAGATATTGAAATCCCTACCATGATGCTCCAGCCCTACGTGGAGAACGCTATAATACATGGTATAAAGAACAAACCCGGGGGGATGGGCAAATTGCACATTGGCGTAGCGCGCACCTCCGGGGGCATCCAAATCTCGATTGAAGACAATGGGGTAGGCAGGCAGAGAGCTGCTGAAATCAAAGCATTGAAAACCAATAAGTACCAATCATTGGGCATGAAGGTTACCCAAGATCGCATTGGGCTTATGGCAGCCGCCAAAGGGCGCTATACCGTAGAGGTTTCTGATGTGCCCTGTGCTGATGGCACAGTAGGGGGCACACGGGTACTAATAGCAATAGCCGATTACATAGAGGAGTAAATCACGTATTAAACAATTGAAACCATGAAGGCAGTTATCATTGACGACGAAAAGCGCAGCCGCGAATCGCTGGCCGCACTGGTGCAGGAGTACTGCGCCGAGGTAGAAGTACTGGCACATGCCGAAGGGGTAACCGATGGACTGGACGCCATAGGGGTACACAAGCCCAATTTGTTGTTCCTTGACATTGAGTTGCAAGACGGTACCGGGTTTGACCTACTGGAAAAGGCAGGCAACAACCAGTTCCATGTCATTTTTACCACGGCATTTGAGAATTATGCCCTAAGGGCACTTAAAATGAGCGCGGTGGATTACCTGCTAAAGCCTATTGACCCAGCAGAATTGACCAAGGCCGTGGCCAAAGCCAGGGAGCGGTTGGCCGCCCAGCAGCACGGAAGGAACTTTGAAATCCTGCTCCAAAACATCCAAGCCGGTGGAGGCAAGCACAAGATTGCCCTGCCCAGTTCTGATGGGCTCACTTTTGTCAATGTGAGCGATATAATCCGGTGCGAAGCCGATGGGAGCTATACCCATTTCTTTTTCAAGGAGCATAAAAAGATCCTGGTTAGCAAAAAAATCAAGGAATATGAGGAGCTGCTCTCGCCCTACCAGTTTGTACGGGTACACCACAGTCACTTGGTAAACCTAAACGAAGTAGCTAAGTACGTAAGGGGTGATGGGGGATATGTGGTAATGAGCGACGGCCAGACCGTGTATGTTTCTAAGCGCAAGAAGGACGATTTCATGTCGGCACTTAACAAGGCATAACCAATAATCCAAGTATGAAACTTTTGCGACAGCTATGTAATGACATACATGCCGTGACAGTCTTAGGATTACCTTGCACCAGCATTGTTTGATGTACATCCATGGCCGCAAGGCTACCACCCGAAATGTCAGATTGATGAAGTCAATATGACCAAAATGTTCCATTTTTGAAAACTTAACGACGAAAAGTTCGTATGAAACACATTTACAAAACACTGATAATGATTGTCGTATGCGCCTTCCCCGCCTTGGGGCAAGTCACATCGGGTACCATCAAGGTCAATGTGGCCGATGAGAAAGGAGAGGCCATCATTGGGGCCAACGTGGTGGTCAAAATCGGCGATCAGTTTATTAAGGGCAATGCCACCGATGTAGAAGGAGTGGCTACCATATCCAACCTGGAGCCCACGGGTTATCTAATTGAAGTCACCAATTTGGGTTACAACACCCACAAGCAGCGTGTTACGGTGTACTCCAGTAACATCACAGAAATTTTTGTTAAGATGGTGCCCGATGACATTATCATGCCTGAAGTCATAGTTGAGGACAAGAAGCCTTTGATTAAGGAGTCTTATGGCGGATCTACTTCAAAGAACACCGAAGAGATAGGCCGCCTGCCGGTACGTGGCGCCACAGGGGTTATCGCCTTAACGGGTGGTGTCCAGTCGGTTGACGGTGGAGATCCGGTCATAAGGGGAGGCCGCTCAAACCAGGTGATTACCTATATAGATGGTATGCCGGTGCGTGGTAGTGGCGCTGTGGCGGTTTCTTCCTATGGTGAAATCCAAGTGTATCAGTCGGGTATCCCTGCCGAATTTGGCGATGCCACCTCGGGCGTGGTGAACATAACCACCCGCCGGCCCAGCAACGTGTTTTTTAACAGGGCTGAGGTGATCACCTCAGAGGGCTTGGATGGATTTGGGTACAACACCGTTGAACTACTTTCCACCGGTCCTATTCTGCGAAAAGTGGTTGACACCGTGTCAGGTGCCAGCATAGCCAAGGTAGGCTACCTCATGTCGGGCACTTTTAACTATCGTTTGGATCCCGACCCATCGCCCATTGGCATTTGGCAGGTAAATGAAGATGTGATCAACGACATCAAAAACAACCCCTTGCGCCCATCACCTATTGGATCTGGGTTTGTGTCCCGTTCAGAGTTCATTACCAAGGACGACATGACCAAGGTGAAGGTAAAGCCAAATACTGCCAGTACCAGCTACAACCTAAACGGAAAAGTGGATTGGCTAATCAACGACAACTTGTTTTTGACCCTGGGCGGTAGGGCAAACCGGTTTGCCGGCAATGACTATATTTACTCATATAGCCTGCTCAACTATGAGAACAACTCGGAGTTCACCAATGAAACCTATGCAGGTTATGTGCGCCTCCGTCAGACATTTAAAAGTGAGGAGAATTCCACTGTTCAAAATGCTGGGTACTCTATACAGTTAGACTACACCACTTTTCAAAACGTAAGGTGGGACCCCAGGCACCAGGAAAATGAATTTAACTATGGCCACGTGGGCAAATTCGATATCTATCGTCAGAAATATGGATGGGGATTCCGCCAACTGAATGAGGGTACGGACTCTGCCTTTAGCCTTTTTGCGCTCTATGAGCAAGAAACCCCTTTTGATACCGCCGTTCGCTTTACCCCTGGCACCGCCAACCCTACCTCTGCCAACTACACCAAACAGTACTTTGGATTCCGCAACAACAGGGTATTCAACCTAAGTGAAATCCAACAAAATGGGGGTTTAATAAACGGAACTACCCCGCCTTTGCTCTACTCACTTTGGTATGACGTGGGCACACCATATACCTCATATGCCAAGTCCCAAGAGGAACAGGTTTCCCTCAACTTTGCCCTAAACGGCACCGTGAAAAACCACAACATCAAAGTGGGATTCAGGTATGAAGAGCGCACCTCTAGATACTATGGCATCAATGCAGCAGGACTCTGGAATACCATGCGGCAATCGGTGAACCGGCATATCAAGTTTGGTTCTACCGCCATGGACAGTGCCATTTATGTATTCACCGATGGCGAATTCTACGGGTATGAATTGCACAAGGCCAAAGGTTCTTTCTTGGATACCGTGAAATTTACCAAAGTGTTAAATGAGGGCCAACAGACCAATTTTGACAAGAATTTCAGGGCATACCTCATGGAACAGGAAGCCGAAGATGTAAATGGCAACCGCATTAACAAGTTTTCCTTTATTAATCCCGATGCCTACGATCCATCCATCTTCCAACTAGAGTGGTTTGGCGCCGATGACCTGCTGCAGAACGGCACGGTAGCCTACTATGGCTATAACCACCTTGGCGAAAAAGTAAAGGGACGTCCCTCCATCAACGATTATTTAGATAATGAAGCTGAGCGGCTTATAGCGCCATACAATCCTATCTATATGGCCGGATACATACAGGATGAAGTAATCTACAAAAACCTGAGCCTGCGCCTGGGCCTAAGGGTTGACCGATTTGATGCCAACCAATGGGTACTCAAGGACGAATATTCCTTGTACCCCGTGAAAACGGTAGGTGAATTGACCAACGATGCCAGGTTGAACGAGCACGTGGCCCCAAGCAACATAGGCAGTGACTATGTGGTGTATGTGGATGATCCATACGCTCCTACCAAGGTGGTGGGGTATAGGAACGGCACTACGTGGTACACGGCCGATGGCTCAGAAACCAATGACCCAGGCGTGATTGCCCAACAATCTCAAACCGGTACCATAGCCCCTTACACATTTTTTGCCGATAGCAAGGAGCAGAGCAAGATAGGCCTTACCGAGAATTCATTTGAAGACTACCGCCCTCAGATCAATATCATGCCCAGGGTGGCGGTATCCTTCCCCATTAATGATAGGGCCATGTTCTTTGCCAATTACGATGTGCTCACCCAGCGTCCGCAAGAAGCCAATGTGGCTACCATTGATGCATACTACTACTTGCCTGCCCGGTCCACATCGGCCATTGGCAACCCCAATTTGATGCCCGAGAAGACTATTAGCTACGAATTGGGCTTCCAGCAAACCATAGGCGATAACATGGCCATCAAGGTGAACGCATACTATAAGGAACTGCGCGACATGATCCAAATCGTACCGCGACGCTATGCCTACCCTATAGACTACACAACCTATGGAAACTTAGACTTTGGAACCGTTAAAGGCTTTATTTTCAACTATGTGCTGCGCCCAAGTCAGTATTCTAACAACAAGAATGTGACCATAGACGCCAATTATACCCTACAGTTTGCCAATGCCACTGGCTCCAGTGCCACCACCCAGGCTGCCATGATCAACGCAGGCCAGCCCAACCTGCGCACCTTGCAGCCCACAGGCTCTGACCGCAGGCACAACTTTGTCTTGTCGCTAGATTACAGGTACCAAAGAGGTACAGATTACAATGGCTTGGTAAGCAAGAAGGGGAAGCAAATTTTTGCCGATGCTGGGATCAATTTGATAGCCAGTGCCATGTCGGGTGCCCCCTACACCGGCCAGCAAAACGTGACCCAGGCCGTGGCCATAGGTGTACAGCAGCGATCCAATATAGATGGATCCATCAATGGAAACCGATATCCGTGGTTGTACAACGTGGACTTGCGAATTGACAAATCCTTCCCGCTCACCATAGGTGGAAAGACCGATGAGCTCTCGGGCTTGAAAGTGGGCGGCAAGGCAAGTGCTATTACGGTCTATGTCTGGGCGCAAAACATTTTCAATACCAGGAACATTGTGGGTTTGTATAGATATACCGGCCTGCCCACCGACGATGGCTGGCTGAGCTCGGCCGAAGGACAACAAGCCATGCTGAGTACCAGCAACATGAATTCTTACATAGACCTCTACACGGTGAAAATGGAGCAACCCAGTAACTATACCAGACCCAGACTCATTAGGTTGGGTGCTGTTATGTCATTCTAAACCAATAAAATGAATAAGAACATGAAACTTGTTTTTTCCATTATAACACTCTCGCTCCTTTTACTGGCCCAGGTACCGGCACTGGCCGATAAACTCCCAGGTGAAGAAAAGCGCCCAACAATCTCCAACAAAAGGCTAAAGGCCAGGTGCGTCAACGCATCAAAACAAGCTGACCTGGACATCAACAACGTACGGGCCCGCATTCTCAATGGTGGCGATATGTGGTGGGACCTGGTAGGTACTGCCAAGTACGAGATACCAAAAGTGCCCGATGGTTCCAACGAACCCCGGAGGCACTCCTTGTTTGCGGGTTCCATATGGATAGGAGGGCTAAACAATGGCAATATCCACACCGCTGCGCAGACCTATAGACAGTTTGGGGGCAATGACCTTTGGCCTGGTCCCATAGACACGGTTTCGGTGGCCGTGGACGATACGGACTGCGATAACTGGGACCGTATCTTTCAAGTAACCAGGGAGGAAATCGACGCGTTTATAGAAGAATTTGAGGCCAACGGTAGCGTGTCGGAAATCCCAAAAAACATACTGGAGTGGCCTGGCAATGGCCGTGCTGACCAACACGAAGCCAGGTTCTTGGCCCCGTATATGAATGTGGGCGGCGGACCTAGCTACGACCCCGCTGCCGGTGACTATCCCGATATAAAGGGCGACAAGGCCCTTTGGTATGTATATAACGACGTGGGCAACCTAAAGACCGAGACCGGTTCGCCCGAAATCGGCCTAGAGTTCAGGACTATGGCCTTTGGATTTGCTACCAACGACGAAATCAACAACATGACCTTTTATGAAACCACCATATTTAACCGCGGTCAAAAACAACTGGACAGTACCTATTTTGGCCAGTGGGTGGATGCCGACCTTGGCTATGCTTTTGATGACTATGTAGGTTGTGATATTAAGCGGGGTTTGGGCATTTGCTATAATGGCGACAACTTTGATGACGGTGCCTTTGGCTATGGCTCCAACCCTCCATCAGTAGGGATGGACTTTTTTGAAGGGCCCCAGGCCGACAAGGAAGTGGTGTTTCCGGGAGGAAACGGTGATGGACGCGACAACGATGGCGACGGCCTTACCGACGAAATGGATACCACCTATTACTGGTGGTATAGGGCAGAAGGCTATACCGATATGCCCACCATATATGAGGGCGATGGCATAGACAACAACCGCAACGGCTTGGTGGACGAACCAAATGAGGATATAGCCATGTCCAAGTTTGTCTATTACGACAACAATTTTACCCCCTATGGAAACCCCAGGGGCGAAAACCGTTCAGACTTCTACAACTACTTGATAGGTAGGTGGAAAAATGGCGACTGCATAAGCTTTGGTGGCAATGGCAACACCACCGCCAGCGGAGGGTGTACCGACTTTATGTTTCCCGACGACCCACGGGACGCCAACGGATGGAACGAAGTGAACTCCAACAACCAACCCAACGACAGGCGATTCCTGCAATCGGCTGGGCCATTTACCCTGCGGCCAGGTGCTGTGAACAGGGTGACGGTAGGTGCAGTATGGGCCAGGGCTTCTAGCGGTGGCAATACCGGTTCTTATGACCTTTTGCTGCTGGCCGATGACAAAGCCCAAAAACTCTTTAACAACAATTTTGACCTACTTGACGGCCCTGATGCTCCTGCTGTTGCATCGGTAGAATTGGATAGGGAGGTAGTGCTCATGATGGGCCGCGAGGATTACGTGGCCACCGAAAACTATCTGGAGACTGAAATATCGACCGATGGAGGACAAGTAGAATACGCCTTCCAGGGTTACCAACTGTTCCAATTGCTCACATCTCAAGTAACCCCTGACCAATTGTACAATGCAGATTTTGCCCGGCAGGTTTGGCAAGTGGACCTTAAGGATGGCATTAGCCGATTGGTAAACAAGGAGTATGACCCCGAAGTGGACGAAAGCATACCCTCTATAATGGTGGACGGTGCCGATGAGGGCATAGAGCATGTTATTCGCATAACCGACGATGCTTTTGCATCAGGTAATTCCAAGCTTATCAACCACAAAACCTACCATTTCTTGTTGGTGGCCTATGCTGCCGCCGACGAAAACAGCACCGATGAACCCCGACAGTACCTGGCGGGCCGCCGCTTTACCCAGATAGCTGTTACCCCGCGACAAACCGACATCCTTTATGACGGTACCAAGCTTCAAGCTGCCTATGGCGATGGGCCAGAGATTACCCGTTTGGAAGGAAAGGGCAATGGCGGCATTTTTATAAAATTGACCGAAGAGAGTGAACTTAAGATAATCACTGACAATGAGTTTAAAACGCCTACCTATCAAATTGGACATGGTCCGGTGGAGATCAAAATCATTGACCCGCTAAAAGTGCCCGTTGCCGATTTTGAACTCCGGTTTATTGATCGGGATGCAGAGGGAACGGATGGAGAGGTACTATTGGCCGATATAGGCAACCTAGAGCAAACACTGCGCGCCCGAAAAGGGGAGTACAATACTTCAATAGGTGTTTCAAATACGGCCAAATCCCATTTGGACGAGGCGGAGAACGAGCTCAAATTCAAGGAAGACTCATTGACACGCGTACTGGCCAGATTGGGTGGCAGCCTATCAACTACCGATTCCATACTCAACGCCGCTGCCAAAGTGCTGCTTGAAAATCAAATCAGCGCACTAAAAGCCGATACCACACAACTATGGGTGGAATACCGCGAAGCATTGGATGACTTGAATTTGGCAACCAACCGGTTGACAAAAGCCTCGGAAAACCTGAACGACAGCCGAAAGAAGGCTGATTCCGTGCTATGGGTGCTCACCAAGATCAACCCCAATGGCACCAGGGAAACCCTGCGCGGTGAACGGGGGCTTTATACCGACAACGAGATGGTAATTAGCGAATGGGGCTTTTCCATAAAAGCCGGTATGGAATATGGCCCGCTGGGCAGTTCCGGTGATCAAACCAACGGCCTAATAGGCAGCGAGGTGGTGTTTGAAGATGATGCCGTGGAGTGGTTGTCAGCCCTGCCCCAGTCAGAAAACACCAACACGGAATTGGCCATTATTTATGATTGGATTAGATCGGGATCTTACTTAAACCAAGACAGGACCGCATTGGTTGGTATCCATGATGTTACCTACTCATCCATGGGCTTGCTTGACGAAAAAGGAATCTATAAAACGGTGGCCAACGGTATGATGGCCCCCTATGTGCTCACATCGCGCAGCACTGCCCAAAATGGGTTCTCTACCTTTGGCATATGCCAGGCACCCAGTTATGGCCTAGAATGCGAGAATTTCTATGACCTGCCGAGTATAGACCTGGTTTTCACCTCTGACCGCAGCAAATGGTCGCGCGTGTTGGTATGTGAAATGGGCGAAGACCCCAACCGCACGGAGGGCGGGGCCAATAAGTTTGAAATCCGCCAACACGCCTCCCTTGAATTGGAGCCCGATGCATCCGGCAACCCTAGATATAGCAGCAGTTCAAAAGGATTTTCTTGGTTCCCAGGTTACGCCATTGATGTGGAGTCGGGCGAGAGGCTCAATATCATTATTGGCGAAAACTCCTTGCTGAAACAAGACAATGCCAAAGACATGATCTGGAACCCATCTTCTCAACTGGCCGATCCCAACGTTTCTGTGATAGCCGATGGGGGAGCCATAGTCGGTGGTATGCATTACATTTACGTAATTGGAAGTAAATCAAGGTTCAAAGTGGGTGGTGGCAATTATGAAACCACCTACGACGGCTGCGAACAATACGCCAAGTACCTGGATCCCGCCTCAGGTGACTATACGGATAACCGCCTGCGTGGGGTTTGGTCGGCGGCCACATGGGTCATGCCGGCCATGTTGGCCACCGGGTATGACCTCAAGTCGTGGAAAGACGGCTTGGTACCTACCCAAACCCGGATTAGCGTGCGGGTTAACCGTCCTTACCAGACCTATGCCACCACCGAAAGCCCACAAAACGGCAACATGCCTTACTACACCTTTAGCACGGCATCGGTAGCCCCCCAGTTTTCAGCTGACTTTGGAAAGGAAGCGCTAAAGAATGTGCGGGTAGTGCCCAACCCATATTATGCCCAGAGTGATTACGAGGCATCACAGATTGACAACTTAGTTAAATTGACCAACTTGCCTGAGGAATGCACCATTAAGATTTACACAGTAAATGGACAATTGGTGAAGACTTTCAACAAGGGCTCAAGTGGCACCGGTTACCATAATACCGAATTGCTTTGGGATTTGAAAAATGAAGCTAAGGTGCCCATTTCCAGCGGAGTGTATATCATACATATAGATGCGCCCAAAATAGGGGCCAGCACCACGGTGAAGTTCTTTGCGGTAATGAAACCCATAGACTTGGACACTTTCTAACTTTAATAACCAACACTAATGATTTACAGCATGATACGTATAAAGACCATAACAAGAATACTTGGGCTGCTGCTCATGGCGGGCACCACCCAGGCCGGAAATCCTGACCGGATAGGAGAAGCCGGGGCTACCCACTTGCTCATCAATCCCTGGGCCCGCAGCACTGGCTGGGCAGGGGCAAATTCATCAAGCATCATGGGCATTGAGGCTATCAGGCTAAATGTGGCAGGCTTGGTGCGCTCCAGCAACAACGAACTTGCATTCACCCGTACCAATTGGTTTGGTGGGGCCGGTATCAATATCAATTCCTTTGGTTTTAAGGCCAAACTGGGCGATGCCGCAGCGCTGGGATTCTCCATCATGTCGTTTGACATGGGCGAATTCTACCGCACCACCGAAGATTTTCCCGATGGCACATTGGGCACTTTTTCACCCACTTACACCAACATAGGGCTAAGTTTTGCCTATGCCTTTTCTGAGCAAACCAGTGGCGGCATTACCGTTCGCATGGTTTCAGAGTCTATAGCCGACATGAACGCCATGGGCGTGGGCATAGATGCGGGCATTCAGTACCAAAGCATCAATGAAAGGCTCACCTTGGGTTTTTCGCTGCGCAACGTAGGCCCTGCCATGAGCTATTCAGGCGATGGGGTGGACCGAAGGGCAACCGAAGACGGTGTGCTAAACCCCACGGCCAGGACCATGAAATCACGGGTGGCTCCTTTTGAGCTGCCTTCGGTGCTCAATATTGGCGTGGGTTACAAGGTGCTGGTGCTTGGCGCAGGTAGCGGGGTCAATGTGGCCGCAAATTTTATGGCCAATTCATTTGGCCGCGACGTGATTAGCCTGGGCGCCGAATACAGCTATAAGAACATGGTTTTTGTTAGGGGGGGCTTTGCATATGAAGAGCAGATATTCAATGAGGAACTGTCAACCAACGTAGCCAGTGGCCCCACTTTTGGGGCTACTTTCCAATTGCCTTATGGCGAGGGCAAAACCCTTGGCATAGACTATTCGTACCGGGATACCTACAACAAGTACACGGGGATCCATACCCTGGGCGTGTTGCTTGGTTTTTAGTACGTAGCATACCTTTGTACGCCAAAAATAAACGTTTGCAAGCCCCCTTGCAGACGTTTTTGTTTTATAGATTAAAGGTAAACAAGCACTTATATGACCGAAAAGACCTATGTTACCCGTGAAGGTTTTGAAAAAATGCAAGAGGAGCTCAAGTTCCTCAAGTCGGTTGAGCGTCCGCGCTTGTCAAACGCCATAGCCGAAGCCAGGGAAAAGGGTGACCTCTCGGAAAATGCCGAATATGATGCCGCAAAGGATGAGCAGGGCCATTTGGAAGCCCAAATTGCCAAACTCGAGGCCATCATTGGCAATTCCAGAATACTCGACGAGTCGGCCATTGACACTTCAAAAGTGACCGCCCTGTGCAAGGTTACCGTGAAAAACCACAAGATAAACAAGGAAGTAACCTACCAATTGGTCTCTGAAAAGGAGGCCAATCTCAAGGAAGGGAAGATATCAATAGCATCACCCATAGGCAAAGGGCTACTGGGCAAGGTGGTGGGCGATGTGGTGGATATACAAGTACCCGCAGGCAATATCAAGTTGGAAGTACTTAATATAGGAATATAGATCATGGCGTCCATATTCACCCGAATAGTACAAGGTGAAATTCCTTGCTACAAAGTAGCCGAAAGCGATGATTTTCTGGCATTTCTTGACATCAATCCGCTAAAGCGGGGCCATGTGCTTGTAATACCCAAAACGGAGATAAACAAGTTTTTTGATTTGCCACCGCAGCTCCTGTCCGGCCTTATGCTCTTTGCCCAGCGGGTGGCCAAGGCCATGGAACTGGCCATTCCCTGCCAACGCATAGGCATGGCAGTGGTGGGCTTGGAAGTGCCACATGCCCACATCCATTTGGTGCCGCTCACCAGTGCGTATGACATAGAATTCTCCAGGCCCAAAGCTTCATTTACCCATCGGGAACTGGAAGGCATAGCCCAAGACATAGCCGCTCGGTTTATATAAAATCATTCTAAAACGGGGCCGTTATTTGGCCCTATCGGGATGCTGTGCCAAAAAAGCTTTCCATCCGCTATATGACTTTCCATTGCCCTGTAAAATAGCATTTTGATAGCTATGGCACACTGCGGCCGCTACGCCATCGGTTGCATCTAGGTACTTGGGTATCTCCACCAGGCCCAGTATGGATTGGAGCATTTTGGCCAACTGCTCCTTTGAAGCGTTTCCATTGCCCGTGATGCTTTGCTTGATTTTCTTGGGCGCGTATTCATGCACACTAAGCCCCTGGGCAAAACAGGCCGCAATGGCCACCCCCTGTGCCCTTCCCAGCTTGAGCATAGACTGGATATTCTTTCCGTGAAAAGGCGATTCAAAGCTGGATTCAGTGGGTTTGTAATTGGCTATGATGGTCGTTACGCTGTGGTGTATCTCATGGAGCTTCTCATAAGGGTCTTCTATCTTGCTCAGGTTTAGGTGACCCAGATCTACCAGGCCAAGCCCATCGGGGCCATCACTCACTATGCCCCATCCTAGTATGTTGGTGCCCGGGTCTATGCCCAGTATGGTGCGTTTCTTCTTCACGGGCTGTGGGCGGTGCCCGGTTAGGGAACCTATTTTGATAGTATTATTGTCACCCAAAGATATGCAGGCGCGGTTCAAACCCTATTTAAGGCCCCTGTTGGCAACCTTTTGGTTAGCCCTGTTGGCCTATGGGTTTTACTATGTCTTTTCTGCCCTATATCCTTACCTAAATGGCAAGGTTGCGTGGCAGTTTCCCGCGGTTACCCCGTTTAATGTATTTCTATTCGCCATCATTTGTGTGCTCATGCTGCTCAACTGGGGCATAGAAGTACTCAAATGGAAATGGGCGGTCAGCGATTTGGAACCTACCCCCTGGGGCAGTGCAGTTAGGGCCACGCTGGTAGGGGTGGCAGTGAGTACCTGGATGCCCAATCGCCTGGGCGAATACATAGGCAAAGTGTTTTTTGTTAAACCACAGCACCATTTTGGCGCCGTCATTAGCGCACTTCACCTGAGCTATGCCCAGATCATAGCCACCTTGTCATTTGGGCTTGCGGGCGGGCTGTATTTTATATGGCATTTCCAAGAAAGCGGCCAAATGCTGGACCCACTGCTCTATGGATTGGCTGCGCTTGGCCTTATGCTTACCGGTGCAGTCATGCGGCGCAGGATAGCCAGGTGGGCACGTCGCCAAAACCGGTATTTGCGCCTGTTTATCATGTCGTTCACCCGTTTTTCTGTACGCATGTCCTATATTTTTATTGCCTTGTCGGCCCTGCGGTTTTTGGTGTTCAGTACCCAGTTTTACCTGGCCCTTTGGTTGTTTGGCATAGCCCTGCCTCCCCTTGCAGGCCTATCTACCATCAGCCTTATCTATGGCCTGCTCACGCTTATACCCGCTTCTGCCCTGGCTGGATTGGGGCTCAGGGGAGCATTGGCTTCCTATTTCATAGGATTTCTCTCGTCCAACCAATTGGGCATTATACAAGCCAGTTATTTTATTTGGTTGGTTAACCTGCTCCTGCCATCTATTTGCGGGTTGGCGTTATTGGCATTGGCACCTGCCCCGCGCTCGGCATTTTTGGCTGTTTTTGCTAAAAGCCACCGAGGATAATGCCCGCACTTTTGGCCGTGGTAGCCCTGGGGCTCAACCTGCACTATGCCTTTCAGTTCATGCTCTCCTTTTGGGCTTGGAAACGATTGCCTCGGTATGTCCATTTGTCAGAAGTGCCCCCTATATCTTTTTCAATAATAGTAGCCCTGCGAAATGAAGCGGATAATGTGCAGCACCTGCTTAGGTCTTTGGCTTCACTCAGCTACCCAGCCCACTTGGTGGAATTTGTACTGGTTGACGACCATTCCACCGACCAGACCATGCAAATAGTGGCGCAAGAAGCCCATGCGCTGGGCATAGCCCCTAGGCTGAAAACCATTGACCTGGCATCCATGCGGGTAACACATCAAAGAAACTTTAAGAAAATTGCCGTTCAAATCGGGGTAAGGCACGCGGCCAACCAATGGGTAGTAACCACCGATGCCGACTGTACATTTTCTCCAGGCTATTTGGGGATCATGGCTGCCTTTATAGGCAGGTACGCACCCAAGTTTATTTCGGCCCCGGTAACCATGTATCCGGCGCGCACGTGGTTTGAGCGTATGCAGGCATTGGAATTTCAGGGATTGGTGGGACTCGGCGCCGCGTATATACAGCGCGATAAACCCTACTTGTGCAATGGGGCCAACCTGGCCTTTCCCAGGGATGTATATGAGTCGCTCAACGGTTACAACGAGCACCCCACTACCGAAAGTGGAGAAGATATTTGGTTTATGCACAAGGTGCAAGACCGTTATCCTTTTGAACTTTACTTTGCCCTGCACCCTCAGTTGGTGGTTACCACGCCGCCGTGCCCAAGCCCCAGGGCTTTTTTGGAGCAGCGCAAGCGGTGGACTTCAAAAAATGCCGGGTATGACCGGCCATCGCTGGTGCTTACCCTAGCTCTTGATTATCTGTATTATGTATGTATTTTGGTGCTGGCTTTGGCTGGATTTTTTACTCCGGGTGCTTGGTCTTTGCTGGCACTCATGTTGGCCACCAAAGCACTGGTAGAGACCATTTTTTATCTTGCGCTGCAGCGCGATCTGCCTTCCAGGCAATGGGCTTTGGCCTATCTTTTGGCTTTTTTCCCTCAAATACTCTATGTAGTGGCCATACTGCCCTTGTCAAAACTGCAGGGCTACCAATGGAAAAACAGGAAATTTCGTGATTGACCCGCTAGAAAAGAGGCTGCTGGAGCGGCTCACCCTTGACGGTAACATATGCGACCTATCAGCCGAAACCGGAATACCCATTCCAGTAGTGCGCGATGTAATGCGCACCCTCTTGCAAAAAGGATGGGCGAAGCCTATACCAACAGATGATGGCGCGGGCACCGGGTATTTGGCTGAACACGGTACATTTAGCGATACCGATCAGTTGCTGTCCCTTTGGTTTAGGGCTACTGCCAGGGGCCTGAATGCCCTATGACCCCACATGGGATACTTGGGTTGCTTGAGCTACTTTTGCCGCCGTTTTCACATACCCCCTTCCCACACGTGAAATGAAGGATTTACTTAAGAAATTTGAAGAAAAGCCGCCACTGGTGGTTTTTGAATGGCATGATGACCAAACAGAGGCCGTAGGTTGGGTAGTAATCAATTCGCTGCGCGGGGGGGCTGCCGGTGGCGGCACCCGGATGCGGCTTGGGCTCAACAAGCACGAAGTGGTGTCACTGGCCAAAACCATGGAAATCAAGTTTAGCTGCGCGGGGCCCGCTATAGGTGGGGCCAAGTCGGGCATCAATTTCAATCCTGCCGATCCGCGAAAGGAAGGGGTATTGCGCCGCTGGTATGCCGCAGTGCTGCCTTTGCTAAAAAACTACTACGGCACAGGGGGTGACCTTAACATTGACGAAGCACGCGAAGTGGTGCCCATTACCTCATCCATGGGGCTGGAGCATCCGCAAGAGGGGGTACTTATGGGCCATTTTTGCCCAGACAGCATTCAGAAGAAAAAGAAGATAGGCCAACTACAGCAAGGGGTATCTATGGTGCTGGGCAACAGCCAGTACAGCCCCGATCCCGCCAGAAAGTACCTGGTGGCCGACATGATTACCGGATGGGGCGTGCATGAATCTGTGCGCTTGTATTTTGAAAATCAAGGTCAATCGCTAAAGGATATGCGGGTAATTGTGCAGGGCTGGGGCAATGTGGCTGCCGCAGCGGCTTGGTACCAAGCACAGGCAGGCGCCCGGGTGGTGGGCATCATCGACCGCGTGGGCGGGCTGCTAAGCCAAGATGGGTTTTCCTTTGAAGAAATAACCCGACTATTTAATGAACGGCAGGGCAATTACTTGGAATCAAGCAACTTGCTGTCGTTTGACGAAGTAAACGCCAAGATATGGGACATGCCTGCACAGGTATTTCTGCCTTGCGCGGCTTCCCGCTTGGTGCAGATGGGCCAGTTGGAGCGCATGAAGCAATCTGGGGTTGAGGTAATTGCCTGCGGGGCCAATGTGCCATTTGCCGATGAGGCCATCTTCTACGGCCCTACGGCAGCCTGGGCTGACGCACATTTTGCCGTGATACCCGACTTCATAGCCAATATGGGCATGGCGCGCACTTTTGCCTACCTTATGGAAGATGACATCACACTGACCGAAGCCGGAATTTTTGGCGATGTGACCGCGGCTACCACCAGTGCCCTGCGAAAGGTGCTTGGCAGCAACCAGCCCAAATTGGGCCTTATGGCCAGGGGTTTTGAAATAGCACTGGCCGAAATTGGCTATTAATTCAACATATAGTACTCACGCCTACCACATTACAATGAAACACACAATCCTTGTCTTTGGGCTCTTCTTGGCCATGTTTGGTGGCCTACCTACATTGGCCTTGGCCGCCGCCGGTGGCCATGCCGATACTGCCACGGCACATACCCTACCCCATGAGGATGGCGGCCATGCCGCCGATACACATGGCGAGGGGAACGAAGATGGCGGGGGGCATGAAGCCAAAATGCCACCGGTATGGCTGGTAATTCCATTTGTTGGCCTTTTGGTCATGATTGCCACAGGCCCTCTGTTTTATGCGCACTTCTGGCACCACCACTACCCCAAGGTGGCCATTGGGCTGGGCTTGGCAGTGGCGGGTTACTACGTATTTATGCTCCACAACCACCACCAGCCCATACATGCTCTCTTTGAATACATCTCCTTTATTTCACTGCTCACCGCCCTATTTGTGGCATCGGGTGGTATCCTGCTGGGCTGGGACAAACAAGGCAGCCCTGGGGCCAACGTGGCACTGCTGATTACGGGGGCTATCATAGCCAATGTGATAGGCACCACTGGGGCTTCCATGCTGCTCATTAGGCCGTTTATTCGGCTCAACAAAGGAAGGATCAAAGCTTTCCATATAGTTTTCTTCATATTCATGGTGAGCAATGTGGGCGGTAGCCTCACCCCCGTGGGCGATCCCCCGCTCTTTTTAGGCTTTCTCAAAGGCGTTCCATTTACCTGGACCATTGTGCACATTTTTGTGAAATGGGCATTTGGCATCGGCCTCCTGGCCCTCATCTATTATTTCCTTGATGCGCGTGACCTCAAGCGCAACCCGGTGATGCCAGCACAGGGCGAGAAGTTTAGTGGAAGGGTAGGCATACGGGGACAGCGCAATATCTTGTTTTTAGTATTAACCATTGGGGCAGTGTTCCTCGATCCCAACCAAATGGAGTGGCTGCCCTATGTGCCGTTGGAGCATGACGGGCACTTGACCAAATTAAGTTTCGTGCGAGAACTCATCATGTTCTCCCTGGCTGCGGCAGCATTTTACACTTCTGACAAAGAATGTCTTAAGAGGAATGAGTTCAATTTTGAACCCATTAAGGAGGTGGCGTTTCTGTTCATTGGCATTTTTGGCACCATGATGCCAGCCCTGCAATTGGTAGAGCATTTTGCATCCATGAACCCACAGTACATCACCGTGAACACCCTATACTGGTTTACCGGTAGCCTGAGCGGGGTGCTCGACAATGCCCCCACGTATATGAATTTCCTTTCGGCGGCCCTGGGCAAGTACGGCTATGACATGAATAGCCTTGCCAGCGTAGCTGCCTTTTCGGCTGAGCACATTGTGGAGCTGGCTGCCGTATCGGTGGCATCGGTATTTTTTGGTGCCATGACCTATATAGGCAATGCGCCCAACTTTATGGTGAAGTCCATTGCCGAACAAATAGGCATTGAAATGCCCTCTTTTATGGGCTATGTGGTGAAGTACTCTTTGCCATTCTTGCTTCCGGTCTTGCTGCTCACTTGGCTGATATTCTTTGTGTTGATGTAGGGTGGCGGTAAGTACCGGCTAGCATACCTGGCGTAGGCCCAGGTTTTCTGTGTAGAGCAAGTATCCATTCACCGGCATTTCTTGGCCCAGCCACTCTTGGGTGCCTGCTAGGGTCCTGCAGTAGTTTGCTACCTGTTCCGCATCTTCAGGCCTTTCGGTACCGGTCTTAAAATCCAGGACTATCACCCCCTGTGGTAGCACATAGATTACGTCGGGCCGGAGCACATCGCCTTTCCATATCACACTGCGCTCCAGGTAGGTAGCTACCGCTTCCTTTCGCCATTGTATCAGTTGTTCGTGGCCCAGTATGTGGTCCAACGCCTGTTTCCATGCTAGCTGGGTTTCTTCGGTGGCCAGGCCCAGGGCCACTGCCCGCCGTACGCTATGTTCGGTGTCTTGAGTATCCAGGCACATCTGGAGCAGTTTGTGGGCCAGTATCCCTGATAGGCGTGGGGCTTCCTGTCCATCGGCGTATAGGTCGCTTAGGCCTATGCTTGGCCTGGCTATGCCGGTCACTTTTTCCGTGCCTACTGCCAGCCGGTCCAGTTCCATACCCACCGTTGCCATTTGGGTAGATCGCACTGGGGTTTGGGTATCGCCATACACCATCACACTTCCATCCATGTATTTAGCCAGCCCTGGATCATGCTCCAAATGGTGACTCAACAAATTGGAAATCTTGGATGTGCTCCCCCTTTTGTTCACTGACACAAATACATACAGGCGGTCTTGCGCCCTGGTAAAAGCCACATAGGTCAAGTTGAGGGCATCCACCATGCTAAGCTCCAGTTCCTGTGCGTATTCCTCAGCATATGGGCCATCTTCAAGCCCCTTTAAAAAATTGAATGGAACAAAGGGCAGGTCGTGGTGGGCAAAGAGCCTATTGGGCCACCACATAATGGAATTTGGCATGGGGTTAATGTTGCGGTCGGCATACGGAAATAGTACCACGGGAAATTGTAGGCCCTTGGCACGGTGAACCGTGAGAACGGTTACGGAATCAATGGGTTGAGACTGTATGCAATGCTTGTATGACGTCTTTTCCCACCAGTCTAGGAAGTCGCTCAGGTGGCCTTGGTTGTCGGCCTCATAGGCATATACCAGCTCTAAAAAACGCTGGGTAAACACGGGGTCTTGGCCCTCAAGCCCCAGTTGGCGCACTATGTGGCCAGCCAGGTGGAGCAGGCTGCTGCCCATGGGGGGCATCAACAAGTATTGGCCCCGCTCGCCCAGCAAGGCTAAAAACCCTTCAGTGGATTCATTGGCCTGTGTGAGTGCCCGGTGCAGGGACACGGGCGTAAGAAACCCTATATGGTGCAGTAACATAATAATTTGCCCGCGTACTAAGGCCTGGTCTTGGTCGTGTGCCAAGCGCATCACTGCCACTATGAGTTTTACCACCGGAGCGTGGCCCACCCGTAGAGAATCGCTGCTCTGCACGGGCAGTCCCTGGTCGTGAAGAAAATTTGCCAAGCGGGCCCCCTGGCGGTTGGTACACACCAAACAAGCCAGGTCACCATAGTTATATCCCTGGGCTATAAGTTGTTCTATCCTGTCGAGTACGTCATTTTCTATTTGGGCATAGGTATCTTCGGTATCGCCGCTTTCGTCGTCGGTGGGCTCATATAGGGCTATGCTCACCATGCCGCCCGGCTGGGTATGCGGTGTGGTGTTTTGGCTTGATTGTCCAAAAGCCAACTCGGCCAATGGGCTTTCTATTTGATATTTGGTTTTGACGCTCTGTAAAATGCCAGAAAAAAATAGGTTGTTAAACTCAATGATATCCTGTCGGCTGCGGTAGTTGGCAGCCAAGTGCTGAAGGCTATTGGGTGTGACATACCCAGCCAGGTCGGTATGGATTTGTTCCATAAGGAGTTCCATGCGCCCACCGCGCCACCGGTATATACTCTGTTTGCCATCACCTACCACCAGTACCTGCCCTCCTTCTGACAAGGCGTTGGCCAATAAGGGCTTAAAATTGCTCCATTGTATTGCCGAGGTGTCTTGGAATTCATCAAGCAAGAAATGCTGGTAGCGGGTTCCTATCTTTTCGTAGAGATAGGGTATTTCCCCTTGGCTAACCACCTCATTTATGAGTCGGTTTTGGTCTGAAATAAGGATTTTGTTGTGTTCATCGCGGTATGCCTTGAGGTGCTCGTGCAGGGTGTATAGCACCCCAAGCGCGTGCAGGTTGCGCAGCAAGATGCTTGATACCACGTATTTTTCTTGATGTTGGGCCCAATAATCCAAACCCTGGTGCAAGAGCCCCATCAGGTGTTCTTCCACGCAAGCGGCCACTTGGTCTTTGCGCGGATGCCCCTTGGCATACCATTTCTCTACGTTGTCTTTGGCCTCCATTACCCGTGTGCCGGGTTCTTTCAGCTTGTCTGTGCGCAGCTGCGCCATGTGCCCGCCAAAAGCGCCTACCCCTTTGTTTTTATAGGTAAAATCGTCCACCGAAAGTCCATAAGTAGCCATGGCATCTTTCCATTGGTTGCCAAAACCCGCTAAGGTATGCTGCACGGTTTTCATATAGTCCATGATATCAGCCAGCAATGCCTCAATTTTATCCATAGAGACTTTATGGAGGGATTGGAAAACTGGGTCGAAGGATTCCTTGAAGAGTTCGCTTGCCAACTCCTTTATGTCCTCTTCTATCCTCCAGCCTTTTGATTCTTCTATGCGGTGATAAATGAAATTGGTGAGATAGGCAGTGAGCAGTGGGTCTATGTCCAGTTGTACCATCAGTCGGTCATAGGCATAGTCCAGGGCTTCTTGGGTATCAAGCTGCACCTCCATGCGCAGGGGCAGCCTGAGCTCGTGGGCAAAAGCCCGGATTACCTTATTGAAAAACGAGTCGATGGTCAGGATGGTAAAATCAGCGTAGTGGTGCAGGATATGGCTGAGGGCCAACAAGGATTTTTCCCTTATCAAGATCGGTGAGAGGCCGGTTTCTGCCACCAACTGCCCCAGGAGGCTTGGGTTGTTGCCTTTGCCCAACTCATCCAAAAAGTGCAGTATCCGTTCTTTCATTTCTTGGGTGGCCTTATTGGTAAAGGTCACGGCCAGTATATGGGGGTGCCCATAGGGATTCTGGAGCAAGAGTTTTATGTATTCCTTGGCCAGTGTATAGGTTTTGCCTGAACCTGCCGAGGAGATGTAGATGCTGAGTGGCATGGCGGATTTGGCCAAATATAGCCAGCGGCGGCCTATTGGCCCATTTGCCTGGTGCGCCTGTATATACCCTGTGCCCACTAGGCTGCCAAGGGGCTAATTTCGCGCGTTCACTAAATCCATCCATTCATTTGTCGGTTTCGGTAAGTAAGCTCACCAAGGCCTATGGTGCCCAAAAAGCCATTGATTCATTGAGCTTTACTGTGTCAAAGGGAGAGATAGTGGGCTTGCTGGGTCCCAACGGAGCGGGCAAATCCACCACCATGAAAATACTCAGTTGCTACCTGGAGCCATCGGGTGGCGAGGCATCGGTGTGCGGGCTGAGCATTTATGACGCGCCTGTGGAGGTGAGGCGGAAAGTGGGGTACCTACCTGAGCACAACCCCCTGTACCTGGATATGTATGTGCGCGAGTTTCTGGCTTTTGCGGCAAGGCTGCATGAACTGGGCAACAAGTCGAAGCAAAGGATAGCCGACATGATAGCCCTTACGGGACTGGGCAGGGAACAACATAAGAAGTTGGGGCAGCTCTCTAAGGGCTACCGCCAGCGCGTGGGGTTGGCACAAGCCCTGCTCCACGACCCCGAGGTGCTCATTTTGGATGAGCCCACATCAGGGCTGGACCCCCTCCAGATTGAGGAGATTCGCGGGGTGATACGGTCGGTGGGCCGCGAGAAAACCGTGATAATGAGTACCCATATCATGCAAGAAGTGAATGCCTTATGCCAAAGGGCCATAATAATAAACCGGGGTAAAATTGTGGCCGACAGCCCGCTGCACGAGCTAATGGAGCAGTTTTCGGGTAGGCAGGCCCTGGCATTGGCGTTTATGCGCCCGGTACCTTTACCCCAGTTGGAACAGCTGCCTGGGGTGGCCAAGGTGATGGAGCGGGAGGGTAAGTATATAGTCTATCACAGCAATAAGGCCCCCGTGCGCGAAGCGGCTTTTCAACTTGCCGTAGATGGCAATAACCCCATACTGCATATGGAGCCCCTTATGGAAAACCTGGAAGACATATTCAGAAACCTAACCAAAGAAACCACAGCGGCATGATAGCGGTAATGTGGAAGGAAATAAGCCTGTTTTTCAGTTCATTAATAGGCTATTTGGCCATTGGGGTATTTCTCACCATCAACGGGATATTCCTCTGGCTGCTGCCCGATAGCGGGATACTTGACCAAGGCTATGCCACACTCGACCAATTGTTTGACATAGCCCCTTGGGTTTTTATGTTTTTGGTGCCTGCCATTACCATGCGCAGTTTTGCCGAAGAACAGAAAACCGGCACTTTTGAAATCCTGGCCACCAAACCCATCTCTGACATACAGATAGTGATGGGAAAGTTTATGGCCGGTGCCGTATTGGTTGGGCTTGCCATCCTGCCTACCCTGGTGTATGCCTTTGCGGTATATGAATTGGCCAATCCCATAGGCAATATGGATACAGGTGCCACGGTGGGTTCTTATGTGGGTTTATTGGCCATAGGCGTGGTTTTCGTTTCCATGGGAGTCTTTGCTTCATCGCTCACCGATAACCAAATAGTATCATTTATCCTGGCCCTCCTGCTTTGTTTTTTTTTCTACGGCCTCACCGATTGGTTGCTTGCACTCCAAGCCCTCCGTCCACTGGCCGGGGCCATAGGTTTTGTGGGGTTGCAGCAGCACTATACCAGCATAAGCCGAGGGGTGGTTGATAGCCGTGACGTGGTGTATTTCATAGGGTTTGTGGCCGTGTTTGTTTTTTTGACCAAAGCGAGGGTAGCCCTGAGAAAATGGTAAGCAATAATAAGAAAGTACAGAATATGAGGGCCAATGCCTGGGTGGAGCCGGTGCTGGTGCTGGCCTTGGTGGTAGTGGCCAACCTACTGGGCAGCTACCTCTACTTTAGGATTGACCTCACCGAAGACCAACGCTATACCCTGTCGCCCAAAACGGAGGCCCTGGTTGAAGGGCTGGAGGGAACCGTGTCAGTAACCTGTTACCTGGACGGCGATCTTCCGGCTGGTTTTGGGCAACTCAGAAATTCTATAATGGAAACCCTAGACGAGCTGGCCATACTTAGCGGCCACCAAGTGGTATATGAATTCCTGGATCCCTATGAACTGGCCCAAGGAAAGGAAAGGGCCGATCTTTTTGTGCAGTTGCAGGGCAAAGGATTGAAAAGTTTTGAATTGGAAGACCTGCGCGAAGATGAGATAGTACATAAAATAGTGTGGCCGGCGGCCTTTGTGCGCCTGGGCGAGGCCGAAGTGCCGGTGTCATTCCTGCGCGACCAAATGGGTATGTCGCCAGAGATGGTGCTGCACAACAGCGTAATGGGGGTGGAGTACGAGTTGGCCAACGCCATAGCCAAATTGCAGGAACCCATCAAAAAGAAAATCGCGTTCGTGGTGGGCCACGGCGAGCTGTCGGCGAACCGCACTGCCGACATTGCCAATGAGTTGGGTCAGTCTTACTTGGTAGAGCGAGTGGACCTAACCAAGTATAAGGTAGGCAAGCTAGAGGAGTACCACGCGGCAATCATAGCCCAACCCGACAGCACGTTTAGCGATGTGGACAAGTACAAAATAGACCAATACCTGGTAAAGGGGGGCAAGGTGCTATGGTTTCTCGAAAGCCTGGTGGCCAGCATGGATAGCCTTAGAAACCAGCCGCATACCACCACACTTGACTACCCACACCAGGTACGCGACCTATTGTTTAAGTACGGGGTACGGGTGAACCTAGACTTGGTGCAAGACTATAATTGCCATACCATACCCGTGTTTGCGGGCAGTAGTGCCGGTGGGGCCAATTTTAGGCCATGGCCGTACTATCCCTTGGTGAGCCCAGAGACCACCCACCCCATAGTAAAAAACCTGGGCCTGGTGTGGTTTCAGTTTGCCAATAGCATAGATACCCTGCCAAGCCCGGGCATTCGTAAAACCGTATTGATCAAGAGCTCCGCCAACTCGCGTACCGTGCAGCACCCCCACCGCATCACCCTTGACCTGGCGCGCATCAAGCTGGAACCCGCCCTTTTCTCAAAAGGGGGCCAAAACCTGGCCGTACTGCTCGAAGGGAAGTTTACCTCATTCTATAAGAATAGGTTGGCTCCAAGCACCCTCCAGAATCCCGATTACGGCAGTTTTACTGAAATTGACAAACCCGGCAAGCTGCTGGTAGTATCGGACGGCGACGTGATAGGCAACCATGTAAACCCGCTCAACGGCCAGAAGTATGCCCTGGGATATGACAGGTTCACCGGCAAGTCTTTTGGCAATAAGTCCTTTGTAATGAATTGCGCAGACTATATGCTGGACGACCGGGGGCTATTTGAACTACGGGGCAAGGACTATAAACTGCGCATGTTGGACCAGGCGGAAGTCAAGGAAAAACGGGCTTTTTGGCAGCAGATAAACCTGGTAGCCCCCTTATTGGTGTTGGCACTGGCGGGGCTGGGCTATACCTATTTTCGCCGTAGGCGTTTTGGCAAACAAGCAAAAGCATGAAAAAGGCAAACCTTATTGTACTGGCCACACTGGCGCTGGGCCTACTGGCCTGGTGGTGGCTGCGCTCCACCCACACGGGTACCAACATGCCCGTACCTGCCGATTATTTCCAGATTAAGGATACACAGCTTGTTGACCGGATATTTATGGCCAGGCCTACCGGAGGGGGCATAGACCTGGTGCGCAAACCGGGTGGATGGTGGGTGAATGGTGCCTTTAGGGCTGACGCCCAGGGCCTGCACAACCTATTTGAGCCACTGGTGAAAATGCGCATCAAATCACAGCTAAGCGCCATTGATGCGCGTGAAATGATAAAGGAAATGACGGTGGCCCATGTGAAGGTAGAGGTGTATAAGCGTGGGCAACTTGACCGGACGATTTATGTGGGCAATGCCACGGCGGATGGTTTGGGTAGCTATGTGTATGCAGGAGGGGAGGAGGTGCCGAGTCCCTATATCGTACACATACCGGGCTGGAACGGCAATATATTGCCCAGGTTCTTTCTGGATGAAAGGGACTGGCGAAGCAAGCGCCTGTTTCATGTACAAGCGGTGGACCTGGCCTATGTGGACGTATGGGTAGAGGGTTGGGACAGGGTGCCCTATAGGGTAGAACACCTGCCCAACGGCCAAGTGGACGCTTATGTAAAAGACAGTGAGCGCGATACTTCGTTTTCGATAAACCCCTTGCGGGCCAAGGAAGTATTCATGGATTTGACCCAGGTGTACGCCGAATCGCTGTTGCCGCCTACCACGGAAATGCTGGATACCGTACTCAACCAAGCGCCCCTGTTTGGCACCATTACTTGGAAACGCGACAAGGATGCGGTGGAACAAGTGTTGGTGGTGCGGGCAAAACCCATACTGGTGCAAGAAGATAAAGACAAGATGCCCCTGTACTACGCATATGTGCAGGGCCATGACATAGACTATATTGCCGTGCTCCAGCCCAGGGCCATAGCCAAATTGTTTAAGAAATTTGATAGGTTGGAAATGCCTAAATAGGTACTTTTGCCCGTCGCTATAAACGCTACACACAGGCTTATTAAGGTTTAATTGCAACAGATAACATCATGAAATTCATTGCTTCTTCATCAACCCTGCTAAAAAAGTTATCTCAGCTATCAGGTGTTGTGGGCTCCAATGCGGTAATTCCCATACTGGAGTATTTCTTGTTTGAAGTAGAGCCTGGCATACTGGTCATCACGGCCACCGACCTGGAGACTTCCATGCAGTCGTCCATACCGGTAGAGTCAAAGGAAACCTGTAGGATAGCCGTACCGGCCAAATTGATCATTGACTTTTTAAAAACACTGCCTGAGCAGCCCATCACCTTTACCATAAACCCTGACAACAACAACATAGAGCTCACCTCAGACAAGGGTAGGTATAAAATAAGCGGCGAAACGGCGGACGATTTTCCGCGAATGGCCCAGGTAGAACGCGGTGATAGGGTGGAGTTTAATGTGAGCGTACTCCAAAACGTGATTTACAGTACCCTTTTTGCCACCAGCAACAACGAGCTACGCCCTTCCATGACCGGTGTGCTGTTTGAAATGGTGGACGGAAAAGTGAACTGGGTGGCAACCGATAGCAACAAATTGGTGCGCTACAGCAGGACAGACATTGTGTTTGAAAACAACAGCTCCTTTGTGGTGCCAAAAAGGGTGTTAAACGTGCTTAAATCAGTGTTACCCAATGAAGACGTGCTGGTGCAGCTTCAGTTTGGCAGCAACAATGCCCAGTTCAAGTTCAACGATTTTGTGCTGGTATGCAGGCTTATAGACGACAAGTTTCCAAACTATGGCATAGCCTTCCCCGCCGATAGCCCATTTACCCTTACCATCAACCGGCAAGAATTGCTGGGTTCGCTTAAGCGGATGGCCAATTTTTCCAACAAGTCCACCTACCAGGTCATCTTGAAATTGGCCGGCAATGAATTGCACATTAGTGCCCAGGATATTGACTTTAGCAACGAAGCATTTGAACGCTTGCCTTGTGAATATGATGGTCAAGACATGGAAATAGGGTTTAGTGCCCGTTTCTTGGGCGAGATGTTGGGCGTGGTTGACACGGAAGAAGTGAAAATTATGCTCTCTGAGCCCAGCCGTCCTGGTATTATTACCCCAGCCGATGCCTCAAAGGACGAGGAACTCACCATGTTGCTCATGCCCATAGTTTTGCTGCCCTCTTACTAAGGGCCCAGGCTCATTTTTTCCCTTCATGGCCTACTTGTTTAAAAATTGCCTCATAGTGGCCGATGGTGCCAAGCGCTACGCCGATGTGCTGGTAAAAAAAGACCGGATAGAACGCATAGCCCCTGAAATAAGCGACTTGACTATAAGGCACGTGGAACTGGATGCAGAGGGTAAGTACCTGCTGCCGGGCATGATAGACGACCAGGTGCACTTTAGGGAGCCGGGCTATACCCACAAGGCCGACATGGCCACCGAATCACGGGCTGCCGTGGCAGGTGGGGTAACCTCCTATATGGAAATGCCCAATACCAAACCGCAGGCTACCACGGCGCGGCACCTAGAAGCCAAGTTTGCCAGGGCTAAGAAAGTCTCGGCAGCCAACTTTTCCTTCTACATGGGCGCCACCAACGACAACCTGCGCGAACTCTTGGACCTGGACCCACACTCGGTGTGCGGCATAAAGGTATTTATGGGTTCTTCCACAGGCAATATGTTGGTTGACAATGAAACAACCCTTGAAAATATATTCTCCAAGTGTAGCCACCTTATAGCCACCCACTGTGAATCGGAGGATGTGATAAGGGCCAATATGCGAAAGGCCGCCGATACCTATGGCGAGGACATACCCATGGACCAGCACCCGGCCATCAGGAGTGTAGAAGCATGTTTTGCTTCATCCTCACGGGCAGTGGAGCTGGCCAAAAAGCACGGCACACGGCTGCATGTGCTGCACATAAGTACCGAAAAGGAACTGGCACTCTTTGGCAATAAGGAGCCGCTGGAAACCAAACGGATAACCGCAGAAGCCTGTGTACACCACATGTGGTTTGATTCAGGTGATTATGCCCGGCTAGGCAGCCTTATCAAGTGCAACCCCGCCATTAAGGCCGCCCATAACCGCGAGGCCATAGTTAAGGCCGTGGCCAATGGAACCATAGATGTGGTAGCTACTGACCATGCGCCGCATACCTGGACCGAGAAACAGGGTAAATACCAGGTATCCCCTTCAGGACTTCCCTTGGTGCAACATCCACTGCTCATGCTGCTTGATTTAGTGGAGCAAGGGAAATTGGACCTGGAAACCGTGGTGGAGCGCACTTCGGGCGCGGTGGCCAAGTGTTTTGGGCTGAGGGAACGGGGCTACCTGCGCGAAGGCTACAAGGCCGACCTGGTATTGGTATCGCCCGGCAAACCCAGTGTGGTGGAAAACAGCAAGGTATGGTATAAATGCGGCTGGACACCGCTGGATGGTCACCGTTTTGGCAATACCATAGAATCTACTTATGTAAACGGGGTGCCAGTTTATGAAAAAGGCCGCCACACCGGGCTATTGGCTGGTGAACGCTTGTTATTTGGCTAGCTAAAGGGGCTTGCGACATTTTAGTCATGTTCACCAGGCAGGGTTGCGGTAGCCCGTAAACACCCTTAATCCCCCCCCCAATATATGGCAAATGGCCGGGCCTTCCACAAGCTCAGTTACTTCTGAAAACATTTGAAAACCACGCCTATAACCCCGAATGGCTGTCAGGATAATAGCCACGGGCGCGGCTTGGTTACCAAGTGGTCTAATTGTGATTATATTTGTCTTTGTAACTTGTAACACCATACATTATGAGCTACATAGCGCAAGTTGCCAATAATTGGGTAAACCCAAAAAGCAAGCCAACCTTGGGTGTAGGTGGTGGTGGTGGAAACACTAGCGCGACGAAGAAAATACCGATCGACTGAACCTAAAGTGCCCTTTTTTTAATTGCCTTGAACGAACAAAATAGAAACCCGGCAGCCAAATGATAGCCACAGCAAAGAATTACGACGTAATCTGTTTTCAGTTGAGAAATAGCCTTTATTCTCAGCTTGAAAATCCGTTGAAGAAGGAGCTGAACCATCTTTCGAGCGACATTAAGGCTATAATCACTTCGGGCAGAAAAGTTCAAGCCCAATCAGAAGATATGCTCAGTCAGGTTTTTAACTTGCGGATCAAAGCCCTTAAATATTTGGCAAATGATAAGAATTTGGATTATCTTGAAATGATTAGGGATATTTTACCTCAAATTGAAAAATTGAAATCAAAGAGGAAACTTGAAGTTTTGACCGAAAATCTTTTGTTCGCTTTGCGGTGCAACCAACGAGTTGTAGAATCATTGGATGGGACAAGTGGGTTTTCAACCGGCAATCTCATTTCAAACATTTCCCAACTTCCTGACATAACATATCAACAGTTCATTGCTTCATTGGCGTTTGCAAATCTTGACGATGAAACGGCACAAAGAATTGTTGACTGGACCAACGCTTCATTGCACATTGAATTTGTTCTCGTAGCGGCTGACATTATTGGAAATGACAAACTTGAAATTTCTGACGAGACAATCAATGAGTTGGCATTTTTAGTTGCTGATGCGGCACAAGAATACTCGGCGATAGCAGCAGAACTGGGAATATTAAAAAACCGCTCTTCGGGACAATCTTTTTCCAAGCTATCTTTTGACAATAGTTTTATTCAAGAACAAAAACAGCTAGCTGATTTGGGCCTGGAAGATTTTGCCAGAAACTTTTCAAATTGATGAGGCAGAATTTTACCAAAGGCGAAATTATCAATGTGGACCTTGGAATTCCACCAAAAGGAAATCAGAGGACATGAGCAAGGTTATGAAAGACCTTGTGTTATTATCAAATCATTCAACAATCTTGATTTGGCGGTTGTTATTCCATTGACAACCAAGGAATCCAAATATAGTTTGTACACTATTGTAAAAATTCCGAAGGGAACGGCTGGGCTTACCGCTGACAGTTACGCTTTGTGCCATCAAATCAGGGCCATTTCTTTTGACAGAATTGTAAGTAAACGGGCAAGGTTAGATAGTAAGGACGTTTTGAAAATCAATGCCGTTCTGATAGATACATTGGAACTTTAGACATATTGAAGGGCTTTTGCTTATCAGCAATTGCCTAAAATGGACAGTCCAAGAGGTATTACGAGGGAATATGAGGGCCGTTAACTATGGAAGCAGGCAATTGCCAAAAAAACAGCCTATTCCAACACCCTGCCTTTGGCGGCAGTATATTCCGCATCGGTGATCTTGCCCGCATCAAAGAGTGATTTCAGCTCCTTGAGGGCATCAACTTTTTCTTTGGTGTATTCCAGGGGTTTCGACAGCACCTTGCTTTTTTCTGCGGCATATTCGGCCTCTGAGAGAATCCCATTGGAGTAGAGGTCCCATAAATCGATAATGGCCTTTTCCAGTCCCTTTGGGCTGGCCGAGGTATTGGGCAACAGATCGTAATGGTGCTCATCGCTATAGCCCATGACCCACAGCCATACGGGCCAAAAGAAGAAGCCAACCACAGCCGGCTCTACCATGATTTCTTCATCGCGGGTAATGGAAGTGCTCAAATTTTGATGGCCCTCCTTTCTGAGTTCTATCCGTGTTTTTGTAAAAATTATTTCTTCATCCTCATGCTTATAGGGGGTCTTTCCTTTGAGTTCCCCATTCACATACACATCGGCTTCGCTGGGAGTGGAGGTAATCATGGTGCTGCTTGCACATCCTGCCAATAGGGCCATGGCCAATACAAATGCCATCAATTTTCTCATGGTACTCGGTGGTTTTTGTTCAAAATTAAATGGGCTCTTTCTATGTTAATCCTTCGTGGGCACCAAATGGACTATTTGGTCAAAATAGGTACTGCGCAAACGTTCTTGCCGCTGCGACATGGAAAGGCCCGCGTTCTCCATCCCTCCGGCGTGGTAGCGGGCAAACAGGGGAAACACGGTCATCACGCCACTCATTAAACCATAGGTATTCACGGTGTTGTAATACAAATACCCCAAGCCGCCCACCAGTAGCAGGGAGTTGATTCCGCCTTTCAAATTGCCCGAAATAAACTGGCCGCTACCAGGGACAAACAGGCTCCAAAGCTCTGCCCTGCGTACCCTTTTAGGGTTGAGCTTTTTGCGGGCTTCCTGAAAAATTGAATCCAATTGTGCGTGCTTATTTTCAGGCACCACCTGGGCAAATGCATAATGGGCTTTATCCAGGTCGTTGGTGGCAAAAAGGGCCGTGCCCTTGAGGTATTCGGCGAGTTTTGACTGATCAGGGCTTAGGCCTTGAAGTTGGTACAGCTCAACGAGTGCTTTGAGCCAGTCTTTTTGGCGTATTAGGTATTCCGCCTTGTCAAGGGCTATGTCGTTTATGTCCAAGCTGCTGCTGGCCAAAGCTTTGGCTTGGTCAAAAGCCAGTAGTGCCGGTGCGGTCTTGCGCATGGCGGCCAGGCATTTGGCCAGGTGCCACTGGGCTTGCGGGGCATACTGGCCCAGGGAATCAAAGAAAATGACCCGCTGGAAGCTGGCCGAGGCACCAAGAAAATGCTGTTGACCAAACTGGGCCAAGCCCAATTCCATGGTTTGTGGAAGGGTTTGCCCCCAAGTCCAGGATGTGCTATATAAAAAGATGATAAGCCCTATCAGTCTCATTTCTTATGGATTCCATATGTTTTCGGTTGTGGGCCAGTGCGGCGTGGTGGCTGCCATATAGGCTCCCCAAATAAAACCCAGTAGCCAGGCTTCCGGTAATCCAGCCATATACGCTGCGGGTACCGCGATGGTTAAAACCCACATAGGCTTGCCAGGCCATAATCCCTGTAAACAAAATGCTGGCTCCCGCATCCACATAGTGTCCCGTGTAAATCTTTCCTAGGCCAGGAACCACACCCAGGCCCACTGCCAGCCCAGGTTTTTTTTCCTTCAGGGCCAATCCCTGGGCTATGGCCGATTGGAGTGCAACATGGCAATCGCCTGTGAGTGATGATTGTTTGAGCAGGTCTTTGGCCGGTAAAAAATCACCCAAGTAGGTAAGGTTTAGCGCTTTGATAAAGCCCATGCTATCCGTTTCAGGTATTCCCAAGTCATGGAGTAAGTGGTTGGATTCATCATACCGGCCCAGGGCGGTGAGCAGTAGTGCGTACTCTATGGTAAAACTGGCCTGTGGCCCGGTCGCCAGGTTCATCCAGTACAGGGCCACTTTTTCCCCAGCCGCCAAGTTGCCATCCTTTCGGTGTGACCGCAGGGCCATTTTTGCCATAAGCGGTTGATTTCGGGCGGAGGTTACCAGCATGAGCCGCTCATATTCTAGGGCAGCCTGCCCATAGTTACCTGTTTGGTATAGGTACTGGGCAAATCGGGTGCTGGCCTGCGGGCCATATAGATTGGTGTAGGCTACGGGCTGGGCCAAGAGCGGGAATGCCAGCAACAAGCCTACAGCGAGGCTACCAAACCGGGTCTTCCAGGAGCAAGTTGTCATTGCGTCGGTTATAATCCTTGTTGTTGAGCCCAGTACAGCGGGTTAGTCGGTCAAAGGAAGCCAAAATGCCCACTAAGGCACCTTTTTTCTTTACGGCGTGTACGGCATACACCGAGCAGCTGGGTTGAAAGTTGCACACCGCGTTGTCTTGGGATGAGATAAAGCTTTTATAGAAGTAAAAGAGTCCAAAAAAAGCCAATTGCCATTCATTGCCCGCTGCGCCTATGCCCCATTGTGCGCGGAGCGTAGGCTCATGTGTGGCCATTTGGCCATGTAAATCGGGCAGCGGATTGGGAGCGGGTTGCGCCTGCGCGTTATTTGCCAGTGCCAGCCAGGGTAGGCAGAGGGCAATTATACAGATTTTCTTTGCCAAACTCATTGATTAGTATATTATTAAATTCCATTATTCTATATTGTTCACCTGCTTCGGTGATTTGAATCTGCACAATTTTGCCGGGTACCCAGGTACCCTCATGCTGCGCATAGTTTTCGTAAAAGTGCTTAGACGTTACTTCACCCTCCATATTGAGTATCACTACTCCGTATAGCCTGCCTTCTTTCAGGGAGGTAATGATGGTGATGCGGTTGGATTTCTTGATTTTCTTGTTCATTTCCCAGGTAGTCATCACCATGTCTTTGTCTTGTTCCACCTTCACTGGGGTAAATAGGGAATTGCCCAGGCCAAATTCGTTGAGGTTGCCCGACAGGCACAGATGAAAGATGCTAAGGTCAAGATATCCGGGCAGCCTTTTGGCTTCCAGTAGTTTACCGTTTTCCATAAGGTACATCACCGAGTCGGTGGTGAGGAGGCCCTGGGCCTTGGGGAAGGTTAGGGCGAAATACAATTTCCGGTGGTTCTTGTCATAGTAGGCGCGTCCCTTTTGCAGGGAAAATGTGCCATCGGTCCTTTTGTCCTTAATGGAAAAGTCCATGGAAATGCGAAAAGGGCTACTGGGACCCTCACTGCTGCCAAAACCAAGTGACAGTACCAATACGGATAGGATGGCCCATTTCATACGAGGAAATTTACGTAAACTAATTGTAAAGAGCGACTTAATGGGAATGAAAGGAATCATATTTTTGGGACATAATACATTGTTAAACAATTTGATAGGTCGTTAATGCAGGAAATTTGGGCGCGTATTGCCCATTTTTACCGAATGCTATGATAGGCCATTTGATGTGATGGGGCATTTTCTACATACAACCATGCTAATTGGGATAAGAACCCGCAGGTCATGTTTGTAAAAAAAATTCCGTGGACATAAAAAAAATGGCCGTCAATCAGACGGCCATTCTATGTTACACCAAAGGTAAGCGACTACCTGGCAAAATTTCCGATGACACCCAAAACAATATTTACCCCGATACCAATGAGGAAGCTCATTTTTTGGTCGCTGTCCTTATTGCCATTCAAGAGAACTACAAATAATCCCACGGGCCAGCAGCAGAATCCCCATGCAAATGAGCCCCAATCCATATCGGAAAAGCTAAATGCAGCATTTGCATTGAACTGGTTCCAGTTGAGATCAAATTGGTTAGCTGTGCCGCTGGACTGTAGATCGGCATAGGTGGTACCCGTGTTTACATCCAGATAGGTATCCAGGTCTTCCAGGGCGTTAAATTGTGACTCTACCCCTGCTTGATCGTAGGAAAATAGATCGGCAGTGGCGGCCATGGCGGCGGTGTGTAGGCCAAAAAAGGCAATGGCCCATACGAGTACGTGTTTCAGTTGCATAGTGTGTTTGTTTTTTGGTTATGGCCAACAAGGATACTACCCGTAAACAGAATTTTCACACTTACTCCCTGCTTATTAACAATAAATTTTTCTTCCGGAAAGGTATAGTATTGGTTAACAATAAAATAGGATGCATGGTGCGCCTGGGTTAGCCCATCATGCCATATGGCTGAGCTATGTTTCTTGGGCTAAGTGCTTTCAACCATAGGCTCATGCCAGTACTCGGCGTATGGATCCGTATAGGGTTTAAGTACTTGAATTAAAACGCCAAATGCATTAAACCACTAAACAGCCTATACCCAACCCAGCCTAGGACAAAGCTCCATTTTTGGTGCCTATCCGTGTGTTCGTTTACCAGCATGACAAAAACACCCAGCGAGGGGCAACAAAAACCCCAAGCAAAGGCATCCCAGTCTATGTGGGAAACGCCTAATCCTCCATTCGGGCGATACTGTTGCCAGTCAAGCCCAAACTGCCCGGCTGCCCCAGTGGAAATAGCCTTTCAAATCAATGGTATCGTGTTGGTTGAGATAGGCTTCCAAATGGTCAATTGCCCCGAATTGGCTGGCAATGGCTTCTTTGTCATATTCAAATAATCCCGCCGTGTTTCCCAGGCTTATCGTGTTTCCCACACCGAGCAGTAGCGCCAGTAGGCAAAGTGGTTTCATGGCAACGTTTAGTTAAGGTGTCATTACACCCAACAAGTTTATTGCCCAAAGAACCAATGTTTCAATAGGAATTGGCCTTGAAAGATTTATGGTCTTAATTTACAAGCTAATATGCTTGAAGAATAAAGGCTGCGGCCTGGGCCGCAAATGAATTTTAAGCACCTTAGGGTGAAACCGTCCGGAACACCTATTTAGCGGTACAAATGGCCTAAGAAAAAGCAGTCAGGCGGCTATTTCAATGGCAATCATTTAGGCCGTAACGGTCATAAATACCATTAAATCAAGCATTCATGGCCATATCGGCGTAGTCTTCCATGGGTGGGCAGGCACACACCAGGTTGCGGTCGCCATAGGTATTGTCCACCCGGCCCACGGTAGCCCAGAATTTGGTATGGGTAATCCAGGGCAGCGGGTATGCCGCTTTTTGGCGGGAATAGCTGTGGTTCCAGGTATCGGCACTGATCACCTTGAGGGTGTGGGGCGCGTTTTTCAGCACGTTGTCGTGGGCATCGGCCAGGCCGGTCTTCACTTCCTCTATCTCAGCCCGTATGGCAATAAGGGCATCGCAGAAGCGGTCCAGTTCGGCTTTGCCCTCACTCTCGGTGGGCTCTATCATAATGGTGCCTGGCACGGGGAACGAGAGGGTAGGGGCGTGGAACCCATAGTCCATCAGCCGCTTGGCCACATCCTCGGCCTCTATGCCCGCCACTTTGAATGCCCTCAGGTCAAGAATTAGCTCGTGGGCTACCCTCCCCTGGCTGCCCTTGTAGAGTACCTCGTAGTGGCCTTCCATGCGCGCTGCTATGTAGTTGGCATTGAGTATGGCGTATTTGGTGGCATTGGTAAGCCCCTGGCCGCCCATTAGCTTGATATACACATAAGAAATGAGCAAAATGCTGGCACTGCCCCAAGGGGCTGCCGATACGGGTTTCATGCCATGCGTCCCGCCGGTAGTTACTACGGGGTGGCTGGGCAGGTAGGGGGCCAGGTGTTTGGCCACACCTATGGGGCCCATGCCAGGGCCACCGCCGCCGTGGGGTATGCAGAAGGTTTTGTGCAGGTTTAGGTGGCATACGTCGGCGCCTATAAGCCCTGGGGAGGTAAGGCCTACCTGGGCATTCATGTTGGCACCATCCATATATACCTGTCCTCCACAGTCGTGTATGATCCGGCATATTTCCACTATGGTCTCTTCAAATACCCCGTGGGTTGACGGATAGGTCACCATTAGGGCAGCCAAGTTGTCCTTGTACAGCAGGGCCTTCTCCCTTAGGTCTTCCACGTCTATGTTGCCATCAGCACTGGTTTTGGTCACTACTACCTTCATGCCTGCCATCACTGCCGAGGCGGGGTTGGTGCCATGAGCCGAGGCGGGAATTAAACAGATGTTTCGGTGCCCCTGGCCGGTGGTTTTCAAGTATTCCCGTATCACCATGAGCCCGGCGTACTCGCCTTGGGCACCGGCGTTGGGTTGAAGCGATATGGCTTCAAAACCGGTTACTTCCCTGAGCTGTGCTTCCAATTCGGCAAATACTTTTTGGTAAAAGGCCGTTTGGCCAGCCGGGGCAAAAGGATGCAATCCGCCCACTTCAGGCCATGTTACTGGTATCATTTCAGAGGTGGCATTGAGCTTCATGGTGCATGAGCCCAGTGGAATCATGGAGTGTGCCAGGGATAAATCCTTGTTCTCCAGTCTTTTTAGATACCTAAGCATTTCGGTTTCCGATTGGTACCGGCTAAAAACACCATGGGTGAGTATAGGGCTGGTGCGCTGCAAAGGGCCCGAATAGGCCAGGCTAGCCTTTGACGATAGCGCTTCCAAATCGGGTTGCGGCTGAGCATACACATGGGCAAACACGCCAACAAGTTTGGCCAGGTCGTCCATGTCCACGGTTTCGTCCATGGAAATGCCAATATGTACGCCATCTGGGAAATACCTTAGATTGATTTCACGCGCTTCAGCCTCCCTTCTTATGGCCGTTAGCTTTTCGCTGCCCACATGGAGCATAAGGGTATCAAAGTAGTCCTTGTTGTGTTGATCTATTCCCAGAGCCGTGAGTGCCAGTTCGGCCAATTTAGCATATCCATGTATGCGTTTGGCTATGGACGTGATCCCATCGGGGCCGTGATACACCGCATACATGGCCGACATATTGGCCAATAATGCCTGTGCCGTGCAGATATTGGAGGTGGCTTTTTCCCGCTTTATATGTTGTTCTCGTGTTTGAAGGGCCATTCTATAGGCAGTATCTCCTTGTGCGTCAATTGACACTCCGATTATCCTGCCAGGCATTTGCCTTTTGAATTCGTCTTTGGTAGCAAAGAAGGCCGCATGTGGCCCACCATATCCCATGGGCACGCCCCATCGCTGTGCGGAACCCACTACCACGTCGGCGCCCATTTCGCCCGGAGGGGTAAGGAGCACTAGCGACATGAGGTCGGCCACCACGCACACCAAGGTTCCCGTGGTGTGGCATAGCTGGGTGAAATCGCTGTAGTCCACCACACTGCCATCTTCACGCGGATACTGTACCACGGCCCCAAAGAACTCTTCCGTAGGGGTAAAGTCGCGGTATTTGCCATAGACGATTTCTATGCCCAGGGGCTCTGCGCGGGTTTCGAGTATGGCTTTTGTTTGGTCAAAGGTCTTGTCGCCCACAAAGAGTTTGTTTCCTCCTTTCTTATTCACGGCGTGCATCATGTGCATGGCCTCAGCGGCGGCGGTCCCTTCGTCGAGCAATGAGGCGTTGGCCAGCTCCATGCCGGTGAGTTCCATGATCATGGTCTGGAAGTTGAGCAGGGATTCCAATCGCCCTTGGGCTATTTCGGCCTGATAGGGAGTGTACTGAGTGTACCATCCTGGGTTTTCAAGCAAGTTGCGCAAGATTACCGGAGGCACTATGGTATCATAGTATCCCTGGCCTATATATGATTTGAAAAGTTTGTTGGCTCCGGCAGCTTCCTTTAATTCCTGTAGAAGTTTGTATTCGCTCATGGGGGCGCCCAGTTCCATCTTGTCCTTTCGGCGAATGTTTGCGGGCACGGTTTCACTTATTAATTGGTCCACCGACGACACACCGATACGGGCTATCATGGCCGCCGTTTCGTTTTTATTGGGGCCTATGTGGCGCATTTCAAAGTGTTCCTTTCGGGCTGAAAAACTTGTCATAATTGTAAATGGTTAGTATAGGATTTCGAGGCAGCAAATGTAGCTACAGGGGTACCCAAGGGCGTAATTTCCCGCTAATGGTGTAAGCAGTTTTGGTATAGCCTTATGGTATTTTCAATTCCATAGTACAGGGCATCGCACACTAAGGCATGGCCTATGGACACTTCATGGAGTGGCTCCACCATTTTGGCAAATTGGGGGAGGTTGTGCAGGTTGAGATCATGGCCGGCGTGTACCATTAAACCCAGTAGGTAGGCCATATTGGCGGCATCCACGTAGGGTTTCATGTCGCTTTTGCCCTGCGAAAACTGGTTGGCATAGGGTTCGGTATATAGCTCTACGCACTGCGCCCCGGTATCCAGGGCAGCATCCACCATTTCCACATTGGCATCTACAAATAGTGATACCCGAATCCCTTTGCTTGTGAGCGATTCGCATATCTCCCTGAGAAACAACTGATTCTTTATGGTATCCCAGCCGTGGTCGGAAGTAAGTTGGCCGGGGGCATCGGGCACCAGGGTTACTTGTTTGGGCAGTACTTCGCATACCAATTGCATAAACGCATCGGAGGGATAACCCTCCACATTGAGTTCGGTTTGGAGCAGGGGTTTTAGCTCCGCAAGGTCGCTGAACCGAATGTGGCGTTGGTCAGGCCGGGGGTGGATGGTAATTCCGTTTGCGCCAAACCTTTCGCAGTCCAAGGCAAACCGGGCCAGGTTGGGCAGGCCGTTGTCCCTGGAATTGCGCAGCAAGGCTACCTTATTTATGTTTACGCTTAATCGGGTCATGGCTTAGAAAAAAAAATGACCAACCCCTATGGTTCAAGGGATTGGTCAAATTTCTTAAGGATTTATCACTTGATTAATACCTGTATTGATCTGGTTTATAGGGGCCTTCCACGCTTACGCCTATATATTCGGCCTGTTCCGGGCTAAGCACATCCAGCTCTACGCCTATTTTGGCCAGGTGAAGCCTGGCCACTTTTTCGTCCAGGTGTTTGGGCAGTACATATACCTCGTTTTTATAGGCACTGGCATTGGTCCACAGCTCAATTTGCGCCAGGGTTTGGTTGGTAAATGAGTTTGACATGACAAAAGAAGGATGGCCCATGGCGCAACCCAGGTTCACCAAACGGCCCTCGGCCAGCAGGATGACTTCATGTCCGTCCACATTATAGATATCCACTTGAGGTTTTACTTCCACCTTGGTTTGGCCGTAGTGTTTGGTGAGCCAAGCCACATCTATCTCATTGTCAAAATGGCCAATGTTGCAAACTATAGCCTTGTCTTTCATTGATTTAAAATGCGCTCCGGTTACTATGTTTTTGTTGCCGGTGGCGGTAACTATTATATCAGATTCGGGCACAGCGTTTGACATGCGTTTCACCTCATAGCCATCCATGGCCGCTTGCAAGGCACATATGGGATCTATTTCGGTTACTATCACGCGCACACCGGCGTTGCGCAGGGATTCGGCAGAACCCTTTCCCACGTCGCCGTAACCGGCTACCACGGCCACTTTGCCCGCGAGCATGAGGTCCGTAGCCCTTCTTATGGCATCTACCAGCGATTCCCGGCAGCCATACTTATTGTCAAACTTGGACTTGGTAACTGAATCGTTTACATTGATGGCAGGCATGGGCAGGGTACCTTTCTTCATCCTTTCGTAGAGCCGGTGTACCCCTGTGGTGGTTTCCTCCGAAAGGCCCTTAATGCCGGCTACCAGTTCAGGGTAGCGGTCCAGTACCATATTGGTCAGGTCGCCACCGTCGTCCAGTATCATATTGAGCGGCTTATTGCCTTCAAATGCAAATAGGGTTTGCTCAATGCACCAATCAAATTCCTGCTCGTTCATGCCTTTCCAAGCATAAACGGGGATGTTGGCAGCGGCCATGGCAGCGGCTGCATGGTCTTGGGTGCTAAATATATTGCATGATGACCAGCTCACCTGTGCCCCAAGCTCTATGAGGGTTTCAATAAGCACAGCGGTCTGGATGGTCATGTGCAGGCAGCCAGCTATGCGTGCCCCTTTTAGCGGTTTTGAACCGCCATATTCTTCCCTAAGGCTCATCAAGCCTGGCATTTCGGCCTCGGCGAGCCGTATTTCCTTTTGGCCCCAGGTGGCCAACCCTATGTCCTTAACCTTGTAGGGCAATGTCTGTGTGGTAGTAGTCATGTATTTGGCTGATGGTTAATTTGAGCTATTCCTCCTCGTCGTCCATTGGCTCGGCTCTCATTTCAAACCGCTTGATAAGCGAATAGTTTATGCCATAGTCGCCGAACTTGGATTCCCAGAGTTCAATGTGGTCTATATCAAGTTCAAAAGGCACTATGTGGTTCATTTTAGGGGTACGGGCAAATTTTCCCGCGCTGGCCCTTACGCGCCCCAGGGTCACGTGTGCTATGGGCTCGGTGTGCAGGTCGCCGCCCATAGCGTTGCCAAACTCGGCGGCAAACTCCAGGTATGAAGGGCTTTCCCTAAACACAGCCCATACCATGCTGGGCCTTCGGTCTTTGTACATGGTTTTAAAACCCTTAAACACCATCCTAAAAGGATAGCGGTTGGCGGCAATAGCCGCTACTTGGTTGCAGAGGTCATCTAAATCGGCTTCTTCCCTATCTCCTAAAAATGAAAGGGTAAAGTGAAGGTTGTCCCGGTCAGTCCAGCGTATGTCGCGGTTTTGGCCCCTGGGAATGGTGCTCAGTAAATCGTCTTTCACGTACTCGGGTAGCGGTATCGCCACAAACAATCTTTTAGTCGGCATTTTATATTAAGTATTTGGTTTCTAAGTGTATGTAATGAAACAGAGCCTACTTCTTGACTGCAAGTTTACTTTAAAATCAAGGAAACACTTTCATAACCCCAGGGTTTGGCCGTAGGCCTCAATTTACCCGCACGTGCAACTATTCTTAGCCTGTTGTCGTCTTAAATTCCGATGACCGATTAGCCGATAAGGAGTACTTATCAAGTTCCACATTTAATGCCTGCTTTTTTTGACAAACCCGGCTCCCAGCCGGGTTTGTTGTGTTTTATAGTTGCCTTGGTTCGCGCTGTTATATCATGACTATGGACGGCAATATCGGCAAGAATGCCAACCTTTGATGAACCAATTGACCGGGCGTGCGTTTGAAAGCCCGATTAAAACGAATTCATGAACGCAAAAGAAAATAGTGCATTGCCAAGCCACATGTCCCGGGATATACACCACGACCATGTGATGACATCAATAGAAACACCCCTTAGGGAAGATGCCTTTGAACTGGATGACGACCTAAAGGTGGAGTTGATAGAAAAGAAATTTGAAGAGATACTGCAGGTATTGGGTTTAGACCTAACAGACGATAGCCTGAAAGACACCCCTTTGAGGGTAGCAAAAATGTATGTGAAAGAAATATTTAAGGGCCTTGACCCGGCAAACAAACCCAGTATGTCACTCTTTGAGAATAAGTACCATTACAAGCAAATGTTGGTGGAGAAGGACATAAGGGTAAACAGTACTTGCGAACACCATTTCTTGCCCATCTATGGCAAGGCCCACGTGGCCTATATCTCTACCGGACAGGTAATTGGGCTCTCTAAGATCAACCGCATCGTGGAGTACTACTCCAAGCGTCCACAGGTCCAGGAAAGGTTGACCATCCAAATAGCCAATGAACTGAAGGAGGCACTGAGCACCGATGATGTGGCCGTGTTGATTGATGCTAAGCATATGTGCGTGTCGTCAAGGGGCATACAAGACCACTGCAGCAGTACGGTTACTGCCGAGTACTGCGGTAAGTTCAATGACCCATCCATCCGCCAGGAGTTTCTCAAATACATTGGCTTGTAGGAGGCTAAACCTCCCTGCCGGTGGCTTGTTTTGGCAAGCATGAAAACTTTCCTTGTAGTGGGCGGGTCGCAGGGCATAGGTGCCGCCCTAGTACACAAACTGGGTAAATATCCAGAAAACAGGGTAATTAGTATCAGCAAGACCATGCCCTCAAACAGGGGCAGTGGGCTATACGTACAGGCTGATATCTTAGGTGAGGTACCTGGTCTTGACATTTCGGAACTTCATGGATTGGCTTATTGCCCTGGAAGCATGGTGCTTAAACCTTTTCACTGTACCGGATTGGATGAATTTGAGGGTGCTTACCGAATCAACGTGTTGGGTGCAATTAAAGTGATCCAAACTTGGCTGCCCGCGCTCAAACTGGCCGGCGGGTCTTCTGTGGTTTTGTTTGGAAGTGTGGCCGCTAATCAGGGTATGCCCATGCACGCCGGGGTAGCTACGGCCAAAGGGGCCGTGGAGGCCCTTACCCGAACCCTGGCTGCCGAGTACGCAGGCCAGCACATCCGATTCAACTGTATATCCCCGTCACTTACTGATACTCCTTTGGCAGCAAGGCTGTTAAACGATGAGAATAAGAGGGGATTGGCGGCCAAACGTCATCCCTTAGGCCGCTATGGTACACCAGAAGATGTGGCAGCGGCCGCTTTTTTTCTGCTTTCTGATGACCCGGACTGGGTTACCGGTCAGGTAATGGGCGTGGATGGCGGGCTTTCTACCTTGCGGTTGGTGTGACCTTTCGTTTGCAGAAGGAAAGCCGCTATTTAAGGCATACTATTTCAGTGGTTTAATGATAAAACCGGTTTCCATTTCTTTTCACGGATACCCACACTGCTAACCGGGATCAATGAGGTTTTGGCCATCCATTTCATCGGGTTTGGGCAATCCCATAAGTGCTAAAATGGTAGGGGCCAGGTCGGCCAAAATGCCGGGGCGCAAGCGCAGTTTGCGCTTATCGGGAGTAGCTAAGGCCAATGGTACCGGATTGGTGGAATGCGCCGTATGAGGGCTACCATCGGGATTTACCATTTGTTCGGCATTGCCGTGGTCGGCCGTTACCAAACAGGCATAGCCCTTGTCAAGCAATTGGTTAAGTACATACCGGCAGGCGGTGCTTACACAAGCCGCCGCTATTTCCACCGCACCAAACACGCCAGTATGTCCCACCATATCGGTATTGGCAAAGTTTAGTACCACCAAATCAGGCTGGTTTTTCAATAAATGGAGCTGCAATTGGGCAGCTATGCCCCAGGCACTCATTTCTGGGCTTAGGTCGTAGGTGGGCACTTTGGGCGATGGAACCATGATCCTTTGCTCCCCTTCAAAAGGGTTTTCACGGCCACCCGAAAAGAAATAGGTTACGTGCGGATATTTCTCCGTTTCGGCAATCCTTAGCTGGGTACAACCGTGCCTAGACACCACCTCCCCCAGGGAGTTGGTCAAATCAATGGAAGGGAAAAGCACCTCAACCCCGGAAAAGCTGGCGTCGTATTCGGTCATGGTAATGTACCTAATGTCAAGTGGTTTCATTTGGTGTTCAGGTATGGGTTCCTGGCAGAGTGCGCGGGTGATTAGCCGTCCTCGGTCAGTCCTAAAGTTGAGGTTGATTACCACGTCGCCAGTGGATATCCTACCTGAATGGGCACTGGGCCCATAGACAATGGGCGGCAAGAACTCATCGGTTATGCCTTTGTGGTACATGCTGTCAATGGAATGAAGCATATCTGTAGAAACATCCCCCTTGCCGTTCACCATGGCATGATAGGCCAGGGCTATCCTATCCCATTTTCCGTCGCGGTCCATGGCGTAGTACCTACCTATCACGGTGGCCAACTGTCCACCACTTGCCTTTAGGTGAGCATCTATTTCGTTCACAAACCCCAAACCTGATTTTGGGTCCGTATCGCGCCCGTCAGTGAAAGCGTGTACATATACATTATGGAAACCCTGGTGGGAGAAAAAATCAATTATTCCCTTAAAATGGTCAATATGAGCGTGGACACCACCATTGGAAAGAAGCCCTATAAGATGCACTTTCTTGCCATGGGCCTGTGCGTGGGCCAGGGCACCATGAAGTGCCAAGGAAGCGTACACTTCTTTTGTCCTGAATGCTTTGTTGATACGGACGAGCTGTTGGTACACCACGCGGCCAGCCCCTATATTCATATGGCCCACTTCAGAGTTGCCCATTTGTCCATCAGGAAGCCCCACATTTTCTCCATGGGTGAGTAGCTGGGTGGTGGGATACTCTTGCATGATGGTATCCACGTCATGGGTGGGCGCACTAAGTATGGCATTGACCCTAGTGTCTTGGCTGCCCAAGCCCCACCCATCTAGTATGATAAGGGCAACTTTGTTCGTTTTCATGGCACAAAGATGGCCATAGGCCAGGCCAAGTACTTCCCACCAGCCCAGAATGGCCTTATGGCATTGTTTTGGCAAATCGACAACCTACATTTGTAAAAGCATCCAAAATCATGTTACTGCAAGGCCTCTCCGTATTTTTTATTGGTATGTTGCTGTATGCCAATCAGCAGGTTGACTACCGCCCCATAGAATTGGCATTGAAGGCCGGCAATGCCTTGTCGCTTTCAGAGTACTTTGATGGACAAATAGAGCTAAAGGTAGAAGGCGGTGGCTATGATATACAAAACAGCTACAGTAAGGTGCAAGCCAAAAACATCTTGGTGAGTTTTTTTAAAAAGGTGAAAGTCAGATCGTTTGAAACTAAGCACAGTGGTGCGTCCAATTGGTCGAAATACATAATAGGATACCTGCAAACCGACTTGGGCAACTATCGCACGCTGGTGATGTATTCCAATAAGGACGGATTGATCCGGATACAGGAAATGGAGTTCATACATGACAATGGGGAATAACGACAGGCTGTTAGAGCAGCACCAGGGCGAAATAAAAGGGTTGATAGAAAGGGCATTGATGGAGGATGTGGGTTCAGGTGATGTGACAACCCTGGCCACAGTTTCACCTGGCGCGCGGGCCAATGCACACTTGTTGGCAAAAGAAAAAGGCATTTGGGTGGGCACATGTATAGCCCACCTGCTATATGGACAGTATTTTACGGATGTATCGTGTACGGTACATGCCAACGATGGCGACCCGATGGAACCAGGACAAGTAATTTGCGAACTACAGGGGTCAACGGCCCAGATACTTACATCGGAGCGATTGATGCTCAACTTGGTACAGCACCTTAGTGGCATAGCCACTTGGACCCATACCATGGTGCGCGCGCTGGAGGGTACACCCACCAAACTACTGGACACAAGGAAAACCACACCCGGTTTGCGCGTGCTGGAAAAATATGCCGTGAGCATGGGGGGCGGGCAAAACCATAGGATGGGGCTGTATGATATGGTGATGGTAAAGGACAACCATGTGGACCAGTGTGGCTCCATTACCCTGGCAGTGCATAGGGTATGCGACTATTTGGACCAACACGGCCTAGACTTGAAGATAGAGGTAGAAACACGGAATATGGTGGAGGTGGCAGAAGCACTTTCATTAAACAGGGTCCACTGGATTATGCTGGATAACTTTAGCCCTCAGGGAGTAAGGCAAGCCGTGACCGAGATAGCGGGGAAAAAGGTTACCGAGGCTTCAGGAGGCATAGGAATGCACAACATCCGTGAATTTGCCCTGGCCGGGGTGGACTTTATCAGCTCCGGCGCCCTGACACAAAAGTCAAAGGCCCTGGACCTGAGCCTAAAAATTAGGCGCTAGAGATGCTCCATTAGGTATTTGTACATGGCCAACATGGACTCCACATCGTGCAGGTGCACGGTTTCGCGGGGCGAATGTGCGTGGCGCTCAGGAGCTCCCACAAAACACCAATCTACAGGATAAGGACAGGCCTGCAGGGTGCTGCCATCCGATCCACCGCTGTGTTCCACCTCTAACTGGTATGGAATGCCGCTTGCCTCCGCTAGGCTTACTATTTTATCTGTAAACGTTTTTCTGGGCACATAGCTGTCCTTGAGCGAAATGGCGACACCCCCGCCATGTATTACCCCGTCGGTAACCCATGTAATGTCACATACCAAGGCTTGGTTGGTACCATAGGTTTCAAAAAGTATCCGGGCCATATTTTGGGCCGTGCCTCCCCTATGTTCCTCATGGGTGGTAAAGGATATTGCACCATTCTGCAGGCTTTGACATAGTTGAAGGGCCACCCATACACCCAGTCTATTGTCAAGGTAGGGCGAGGTTAGGTAAGGTGGATTTATGGAAAAAGCGGGCGCAAAGCACAAGGTGGTGCCCCTGGGCAATTCGCCTTGACAACCAATGGATAGCATGCCATCTCCGTGTTGCAGATGGCCTGAAACCGCGCCCTTGGAGGTATATCCGTTCAGAAGCCATTTTCCGTCCACATCTGGGCTGCCCAGGCAAGAAAGCCTATTTTGGTACGCCACCATGAAACCCACCGTATCCATATGGGCATACACTGCCGTTCGGGGCTCCCCAAATACCAGCAACAGTCCGTCCTGTACGCCTTGGTCAATTATGGTCGGCGAAACTTTCCAAAGGGGGGATCGCTCCATTATGTAGTTTATTATGAATGATTTGATAGTCGATTCGTTGCCGCTAGGGCCGTGCAGTGCTGTGAGTTGTTGGAGCAAGTTCATGGCCTGAAAGGTAGCCGTACCCATATAAAAAAACCCACCTAAGCTGGTCAGGTGGGTTTTAGAAACGGAAATGCAAAAGTCACTAAAAGGTAAATCCGGCAGTAATGGACACAGTGGTCCGGGTTTCTGCAATTTCTGCGCCGCCCACATCGGCATATGAAAGGGAATAAGGCTGAAAGTACGCATTGCGGCTAGCCACGGCATAGGCTATGTCCATGAAAAACTTAGCCTCCCGGTAGCCCAGCCCAAAGGTGGTGAGCTGTGTAAGGTACATGTCTTTATCGGGCATATAGCCAAGATTAAATGCACGCGTGCCTAAGGTCTGTCCTGCCCTAAGCGCAAATGGGCCAACCACATATTCTCCCCCCAATCGTATTTGATGGTTTGGTGATAGGGCCTCCCTTATATCGTCGTTTTCTTGGTGGTAACTATAGTCCCCTTGTTCGCCAACCGTCATAAGCCTGGCATTGGCTCCGTCTGAATAGCTATAATCGGCTGAAATGAAGCCAAAACCCTTGATAACAAAGGCGGCGCTCAAGGTGGTGCTCCAGGGACTTACCAAAGTATAACCATAATCGTGGCCTTGGGGTTTCAGCTCTTTTTTGGACGCATCGGTGTTTGATTCAAATTCCACGTCAAAAGACCGGTTGATGGAGTAGAAAGTGGGTGTTTTGATAGAGGCCCCCAAGCGAATGGCGTGCAACGGTTTTAGGATAAAACCTATCTGGCCAAACATCCCCACCCCATTGTCAGTTAGGGTATGTTTTATGGCCAGGCTGTTGAAATTGTCAGTTGCATGGTTTAGGTTTTCTTCTTGATAACTGCCTTTTTCCGTATAGGTCAACAGGGGAAAACCAATGGTGCCACCAATCAAGAGTTTGTTTTTATAATTGCCCGCAACGGTCATGTTCAGGTCCGTGATTTGGCCATGGCTGCGAATAGACTGCCGCTGCATGATATTGGGGTCGGCAGGGTTTTTCATAGAAGGGGCAAAATGGCTAATGGATGAATCTGCCCCATAGACCGGGTCTATCAAATAACCGAAGTAAGCCAACCCGCCATAGGTGGACGAATCAATATCCAAATCATTGAACCACAGATAGTCCATTTCTTCGGCAAAGCGGTTCAGGATGGTACTCTCTTGGTTTAGTCCGCTGAACATTATGGCGCGGCTATAACCATTGGCCCTATTGGCGGTGATAGAAAAGGAACGCATTACCCAGTTGTCCTTGGGTTGGGTTTCCCCGGCCATTACCAGTGCCATACTGGGCACATTTAGGTTGTATTTGGGTTCTTTTTGGCTGTTTCCCATATAATTGGCCGTATTTGTCGTTTGTTGGTATGCAAACCCGAAACTGAACTCCGAAACCGGGAACGTGGCCATTCCCGCAGGGTTTATGGAAGATGAAAGGGGGTTTCCACCCAGTGCCCCCACGGCATTGCTTATGCCCAGTGCCCGGGCATTGGCTTGGTATAGAGGGGTGCTGTACCTCTGCGCGTCAAACATATTTTGAGCTTGGATGGGTTGTAGTGCGGCGCACACCATGAAACCCAGTAATACACAGATCTTGTTCATTTTATGAAAATTAAATGTTATCGTTTTGGAAGGGTCTTGGAGCCACTGCTGGGCCTTGAGGGGCTGGCACCCGCTGGCTTGGTGGGGGTACTGCTGCGGCTGGGCGATGCACTGGTGGGCCTGCTGCTTCCCGATGGGCTACTTATACGGCCGCTGGGCCTGTGGGTACCTGGCGAAACAGTGCCTGATGGCCTAGAGGGTCCCGTAGGGGTGCTGGGCTTGGACATGCGTGCCCCGGTCTCTTTTGGTATGGTTCGGGTGGGAGTTGAAGGCCTGTAGGTATCAGATACCCTATGGTTTGTGGGCGCGGTTGTGGTATTGGTGCGCTGAGGGGCCTGTGGGCGGCTGCCGGTATTGGGGCTGGCAATTGTGGCTTCTTCTTTAGTCCGGGTAGCCGGAGCCCCACCGGTTACCACCGGCCTGCCGGAAGGATTGCTTGTGCCAGAAGGAGTTTCCCTGTGGCGGCTTATGGTATTTCTGCCATCTATGGTCACTACATAGTCGTTAGTTGGTGCCGAGCCACCGCGCACCGTATTGCGGGTGGCAAGGGTATATTCTTTGGGCGGTGTGCCCGTGGGCGTTGTTCTGGTATTCGTCGCGTCAGTCCTGTTGGGTAAGGTTCCTGACTTAACCGTAGGTTTTGAAACGCCTATGTCATTTCCGTTCACTGCGCTGCGGTAGGGGGTGATATAGGGTTCGCTTCTTGTCGTTCCTATGTCGTTGTTTTTGGCCCGTTTAGCGCGGTTCACCAGATGGTCGTCCACATGCATGGTGGCTGTTTCGGTATGCGGCGCGGCCATTCTATGGGGCAGGTCTTTGCGGCCGCCATTGTCGGGGGTGGTTCCTAGGTTATATACAGTGCTCCTGGGTCCAAAACCGCTATTTGGTTGGTTCGTATTCCACCTGGGGTCGCCATAGTAGTTATTGTAGCCATAGTACCCATCGTTGTACCCGTCCCAGTACCCATCATTATACCCATTTCTGTACCCCCGGTAGTACCTGTTGCTGCCACAACCACCGGTATAGCCGGAGCCACAGTTGCCCCAGCCACAGGGATTGTAGCAGTTGTATCCGCAGTTGAAGGCATTGTATCCGCAGCCATAGCCCGGGGCAGCATACCAGGTGGTATAGTGAGAGTAACCGTAACCATAGCTGTAGGAATAGCTTACCCTAGGGCCAAACCAGGGATCGTAAAACCACGGGTCATAGTAATAATTGGTAACCACAACCCCACCAGGGCCATACATGCCCCAGCCACTGTAGTAGCTTGATGTAGCGCTTGGGTAGTAAAACTGGTTGATCCTACGGGTGTATCCATAATCGTCGTCAAAGTCATAATAATCACCGTTGTAATTGTTTATCACCACATTGCTTCCACTGTAGTGTGTGGTGTCGGTTTCTGTATAGACTTTTGGACGGGTATCGGGTTCGTTGCTAGGTTCCGTTATCTCTGTTTCGCCCCTCTTGTCCACCACAGTGTAAGCGGGTTCGCCGCGCCCCATGGTTTCGTCCAGTTGGTTTTTGTCTTTCAATGGGTTGTAATATACCCCATCGGTAACCGTGTATTTTGATGTTTGGCAAGAGGTAAGGACCAGGGGAACGAAGGCCAGAAAGGCTAGCGTCCATTTGCCCATTCCTAGCGTGCGGTGTACTTGTAATTGTGCCATCGTAGTATGGTATTTAAGTTTGTTGCGATTTCTTGAACGTGTAAACCCAATTACCATTCCAAAGTAAAAGCTACATGGCCGACAAAATAACCCCAAAAGAAGAGGACTACTCAGAGTGGTATAATGACATTGTGAAACAAGCGGGTATGGCCGAGCACTCGGCGGTGAAAGGATGTATGGTAATAAAACCCCATGGCTATGCCATATGGGAGAAGATGCAAGCTGAACTGGACAGAATGTTTAAGGAAACAGGACATGTGAATGCCTATTTCCCCTTGTTTGTGCCAAAGTCGCTGTTTGAGGCTGAAGAAAAGAACGCGGAGGGTTTTGCCAAGGAATGCGCAGTGGTAACCCACTATAGGCTCAAGGCCGACGAAGCCCATAAGGGCAAGCTCATGGTAGATCCAGATGCCAAGTTGGAGGAGGAATTGGTGGTGAGGCCCACCAGTGAGGCCATCATATGGAACACCTACAAGAATTGGATACAGTCATACCGCGATTTGCCCTTGCTTATCAATCAGTGGGCCAATGTGGTGCGATGGGAAATGCGCACCCGTTTGTTTCTGCGCACCGCTGAGTTCCTTTGGCAAGAAGGACATACGGCCCATGCCAGTGCCCAAGAAGCCCTGGAAGAAACCAGAAAGATGCTCGATGTGTATGCCGATTTTGCCGAAAGGTTCCTGGCAATTCCGGTTATAAAGGGGGTAAAAACGGCGCATGAACGGTTTGCGGGCGCAGAAGAGACGTATTGTATTGAGGCCATGATGCAAGACGGTAAGGCGCTCCAGGCCGGCACATCCCATTTTCTGGGCCAGAACTTTGCCAAGGCGTTCAATGTGACTTTTGCCAATAAAGAAGGAAAACAGGAGCACGTTTGGGCTACCTCTTGGGGCGTGTCCACCAGGCTTATAGGTGCACTGATCATGGCCCATTCTGACAACAAAGGCTTGGTTTTGCCGCCCAAGGTGGCACCCATACAAGTGGTGATAGTGCCAGTATATAGGGATTTGGGACAACTTGAAACCATTACCATTAGGGTGAAGGAAATTGTTGGCGCGCTTAAGGCCAGGGGCATAGCGGTAAAATACGATGACCGCGACAACCAAAGGCCGGGTTGGAAATTTGCCGAATATGAATTGCAGGGGGTGCCCATAAGGCTGGCCATAGGGCTCCGCGACTTAGAGAACGGTACTGCGGAATTGGCCAGAAGGGATGAGCAAACCAAGGAAAACGTGCCTATTGAAGGCATTGACATCCGAATAGAGCGCCTACTTGGTGAAATGCAGGAGGCTATTTATCAAAAAGCGTTGTCATTCAGGGAGTCGCATATATATCATGCCCACAATTGGAATGAATTTGAGGACATGATAGCCAACCGGCCCGGGTTTGTGTATGCCCACTGGGACGGCACCACTGCTACCGAGCTGGAGATAAAGGAAAAAACTAAGGCAACCATTAGGTGCATACCCCTGGATGGCGCGGATGAGCCAGGCACTTGCGTGCTTACGGGCAAGCCTTCTACCCGTAAAGTGCTATTTGCCAAGGCATACTAGGCCATTTTCTTGGCGTAGTGCTCAAAACTCATGGCCTGGGCATTGTCTTGGTCGGCGCTGTAATCCACCTTGCCAATGAGGTTCCACCGGCTAGGCTCAAACCCCAAGAACTGCGTATCCCCTTCAAAATCTTGGTGTATCCGGGTGATATAGCACTTGTCAATTAGTCCCTGTTCTAAGCAGTACCTGTAAATCTGTCCGCCCCCGGTAACAAAGAGCTCCGTTTCACCACGTTGCCGCGCTAGCTCAATTCCTTGGCGTACCGACTGTACCACGGAAACCTCTTCATACCCCACAGATCCGCCACTGCTCACTACTATGTGGCGGCGCCTGGGCAGGGGTTTGCCAAGCGCCTTAAATGTGTTGCTGCCCATAAGGAGGTGGTGACCCAGGGTTATCCGCTTAAAATAGGCCAAATCGCGGGGTAGGTGCCAAACCAAGTCGTTGTTCTTGCCAATTGTCAAGTTGCTGGCAACGGCCACTACTATGGATACTTTCATGCTACACGGCTATTGGTGCCTTAATGTGGGGGTGTGGTTCATATCCCAGCAATTCAAAATCACCGTAGTCAAACCCAAAAATATTGGTAATGGCCGGATTGAGCCTCATGGAGGGCAGGGGCTTGGGGCTGCGTTGCAGCTGCAAATTCACCTGCTCAAAATGATTGGAGTATATATGGGCATCGCCAAAACTATGGATAAAATCACCTGGGGTCAATCCACACACCTGGGCTACCATTATGGTGAGCAGTGCATAGGAAGCTATATTGAAGGGAACCCCTAAAAACAGGTCGGCACTGCGCTGGTACATATGGCAGCTGAGCGTGTTGTTTGCTACATAAAACTGAAACAGTGCATGGCAAGGAGTTAGGGCCATATCCTGGAGTTGGGCCACATTCCAGGCATTCACTATGATCCGCCTGGAATCGGGGTTGCGCCTAATGGTGTCCACCGCTTGGCTTATTTGGTCATGTATCCGTCCATCAGGCCCAGGCCAACTGCGCCACTGAGCCCCATACACAGGCCCTAGATTGCCATTTTCATCTGCCCATTCATCCCAAATACCCACACCGTGTTCTTTGAGGTACTGTATGTTGGTGTCGCCTCGCAGAAACCATAGCAACTCATAAATCACCGACTTAAGGTGGACTTTTTTGGTGGTCACCAAAGGGAAACCCTCCATTAGGGAAAACCGCATTTGATACCCAAATACACTGCGGGTACCGGTACCTGTCCTATCTCCCTTGTCTTGCCCATTTTCCATTACATGTCTTAGCAAATCAAGGTATTGCTTCATATCGGTAAGTATTTGGCCTATGGTTTGGTACTGGGTCAAAAATACTCCCAGGGGCATATGCCATAGATATGGACTTGCCCAGGCCGTGGGGTAAACAAAGTGCCCGGGTGCAGGTTATTGCCTATGGGCTGATGTAATTTTGCCCCAATACAAGCGGCTTATTTGCTTGTAATTAAATATATAACTGATAAAAAGCATCCCCATATCATGGCCGAAGTTGTTAAAATGAGGAGAATGAGCGACACCATGGAAGAAGGCGTGGTGGTAAACTGGATTGCTAAAGTGGGTGATTCACTGAAAATTGGTGATGTTTTGGCCGAGGTGGAGACAGACAAGGCTACCATGGATTTCGATTCGCAGGTGAGCGGGGTGCTCCTACATATTGAGGCAAAGCCCGGACAAACGGTACCCGTGGGCGGGATCATGTGCGTGATAGGCAAGGCCGGTGAGGACATAAGCACTGCGCTACAGGCTGCCAAGCAGGCTGCCGCCGAGGGGCCGGATAACACAGGGGCACCTGAAGCGGAAGTAAATAGCCCTGTCCCAGTTGAAAACGTAAACGTATTGGACAAGAATGATATAACTAACGAAAAGGCCGGGCCGGAGAATGAGGGAAGGATAAAGGCTTCGCCGCTGGCGCGCAAGGTGGCCAGTGATAGTGGCATTGACCTGAGGCAACTAAAGGGAAGCGGAGAAGGGGGTAGGATAGTGAAGAAAGATGTGGAGAACTATAGTCCTGCGGCAAATACTGCCCGGGTAGCGGCAGTGCCATATGCCTCCAGTGGGGCAGCGCAAGATGTGCCGCTCAGCCAAATGCGCAAGTCAATAGCCCGAAGGCTCTCGGAGAGTAAGTTCAGTGCGCCGCATTTTTACCTCACCCGACAACTGGACATGGACAGGGTAGTAGAGGCAAGGGCGGCCATCAATGAGTTTTTGGGGGCCAAGGTTTCATACAACGACATACTTATAAAGGCCGTAGCGGCGGCACTGAGGGCCAATCCCAAGGTTAACGCCTCATGGCACGGCGATTTTTTGCGTTACCATTCAGATATCCACATAGGTGTGGCTACCGCCATAGACGAGGGCCTTATAGTGCCCGTGGTGAAACATGCCGATAGAAAAGGCATAGCAGCCATATCAACCGAAGTGCGCGAACTGGCACAAAAGGCCAAGGACAAGAAACTGCAACCTGAGGAGTTTTCTGGAAACACTTTTACCATTTCAAACTTGGGAATGTTTGGTATTGAGCAATTTACGGCCATAATCAATCCCCCTGATGCCTGTATCTTGGCTGTAGGCGCCATAGTACAGCAGCCAGTGGTAAAAAATGGGCAAATGGTAGTGGGCAACACCATGAAGGTGACACTATCATGTGACCACCGGGTGGTGGACGGCGCGGTAGGGGCACGGTTTCTCCAAACCCTGGCCCAATATTTAGAAGAGCCCCTGCGCATATTGGCTTGAGATATTTTACAAAACCTATATTTGCCCCCGAGAGCAGCACTTACGCAATTCTTCGATTGGCAGGCTCTTACCCAAAATCCTTAGCTGTATATCCGGCGTTGTTATTTCAGAAAAACCACATTTATACCCATGATTGATATTGAAACGCTTGACGCGCGTTTATTGGCCGAACTCCAACAATTGGCCAAAGATTTTGACATAAAGAACTATAAGAAGCTAAAAAAGACCGAGCTTGTAGTGGAATTGACCAATAAGATCAAGGAAATGCACAAAGACCAACCTGCCGCACCAAAGGTTATTAAATCATTGATTCATAAAGACATATTGCCACCGGAGACAGAATTGGCCCCGGTAGAAACCCCTACCGATGTGACAGGCGCCAATGCGGTGGTGTTTGATGTACCTACAACTGAAAACAAAGGGGAAGTGGCAAGTATGGAAAGGTTGGAAAACGGGGACGATGCCGCAGCGGTAAAGCGCCTGAGGAAACGCATACCCGTTAAAAATGAAGGAAATGGGCAAGAGGAGAGTGCAGGTGCCGAAGATGAAAAAGTAGCCGTGGAAAGAATTGAATCGCCGCTCCTGATGCCCGATAGGCGCGAACCGGAACGTGTGGAAATGCCAAGAAACGAACCCAGGCAATATGAAGAGAGGCGACGGGACGACCGGAACCAGCGATATGGCCAAAACCAGCGCTATGACCAAGGCCGAGACTTCAACCGCCAAGACCAAGCACCGCGACAAGGCCAGCAGTCGGCCCAGCAACAGCCACAACGCAACGACCATTCACTTACCAAATCATATGATTTTGAGGGGCATATCGTTTGCGAAGCCGTAATGGAGTTTATACCTGAAGGCTATGGGTTCTTGCGCTCCGCCGATTACAACTATATGCCATCCCCCGACGACGTATATGTTTCGCCATCACAGATTAAACTCTTTAGCCTTCGCACCGGCGACACCATTCGCGGGGTAGTGAGGCCACCCAAAGAGGGGGAGAAGTATTTCGCGCTGGTAAAGGTGGACCGCATCAATGGCCGCTTGCCCGAAGAGGTGCGCGACCGCGTACTTTTTGAGCACCTTACGCCGCTTTTTCCCAATGAAAAGCTCAACCTGCAATACAAGAAGGACGAGTATTCCACCCGGATCATTGACCTTTTTTCACCCATAGGCAAGGGGCAGCGTGGCTTGATAGTGGCCCAACCAAAAACGGGCAAAACCATTCTCCTACAGCAAATAGCCAATGCAATTGCCAAAAATCACCCGGAGATTTATCTCATTATCCTCCTTATAGACGAGCGGCCTGAGGAGGTGACCGATATGGCCCGAAACGTAAAGGCCGAAGTGGTGTCGTCCACTTTTGACGAACCCGCCGACCGCCACACGCGCATAGCCGGCATAGTGCTGGAAAAGGCCAAAAGGCTGGTAGAGTGCGGACACGATGTGGTGATCCTGCTCGACTCCATAACCCGATTGGCCAGGGCTTACAACACCACTGCCCCCGCTTCGGGCAAGATACTGAGCGGTGGAGTGGATTCCAATGCCTTGCACAAACCGAAGCGCTTTTTTGGTGCAGCAAGAAATGTGGAAAACGGGGGCTCGCTAACCATTCTGGCCACCGCCCTTACCGACACGGGTTCGCGCATGGACGAGGTGATCTTTGAAGAATTTAAGGGTACCGGCAATATGGAATTGCAGCTTGACAGAAAGCTGGCCAACAAGCGGGTATATCCTGCCATTGACGTGCCTGCATCAAGCACCCGCCGGGAAGAAATGCTCGTGGACAAGACCATACTCCAACGTATGTGGATCCTGCGCAAAATGCTTACCGACATGAACCCTGAAGAAGCCATTGAATTCTTGAAAGACAGGATGAAACATACCCTCAACAACGAGGAGTTCCTTATCTCCATGAACCGGTAGCCGTGGCCCTGCCACACTTAGGCAAACAACTCCCTTAGGTCTTCAATATCAAAGTCGAGACTGCCAGCTGCGGGTATGAACTCCTTGGCCAGCAATCGTTTCCTTTCTTGCAGCCGCAGTATTTTCTCCTCTATGGATGCCTTGGCTATGAACTTATACGAAAACACACTTTTGTCCTGTCCTATCCTATAGGCCCTGTCTATGGCCTGTTTTTCGGCAAATGGGTTCCACCAAGGATCCAGCACAAATACGTAGTCGGCCTGGGTAAGGTTTAGCCCGGTGCCCCCGGCCTTGAGCGAAATGAGAAATATATTGCAATCATGGCCCTGGGTAAAACGGCCAACGGCAGATTGGCGGTCGCGGGTTTTTCCGGTGAGCAGCGAATAGGCTATGCCCATGCGCTGCAAATACTCTTCAAAAAGGGCTAAGTGCCGTGTGAACTGTGAGAAAACCAGTATTTTATGCTTTCTTTCGTGTATTTCCAGCAAGCGGTGGGCAATTTCAAAGAACTTTCCCGACGGAAGGGTGCTTTGAGGGTCGTACATGCGGGGATGATTGGCTATGAGCCTAAGTTCCGTGAGCCCTTTTAGCAGCACAAACCTATTCTTCATGTCTAGCGTGGATGCATCGGTAAGCAGGTTTCGGTATTGTGATTTCACCTCCTCATACAGTTGGGCCTGTAGGTCATCCATTTCACAGTACAGCAATTGCTCGGTGAGCGGGGGCAGTTCGGGGGCTACTTCTTCCTTGGTGCGCCGCATGATGTATGGAAACGTGAGCTTCTTTAAGGTTATCTTTTGTATTTCGCTGTCGTTCTTTTCTATGGGGATTACAAATTCTGACTTGAAAAAGGAAAAACTGCCCAATACACCTGGGTTTAAGAAATTCATTTGTGACCATAGATCGGTGAGAGAGTTCTCTATGGGCGTGCCGGTGAGTGCCAAACGGTGACTGGCGGTAATGAGCCCTAGGTGCTTGGTAACCTTGGCCATGGGGTTTTTTATATAGTGACTCTCGTCTAGGATCAGGTATTTCCAAACGGTGGTTTGCAACAGTTCAAGGTCATTTCTGATAAGGCCGTACGTGGTGATTACCACATTTTTATTCTTCCAAGCTTTGGCGTTTTGTGCACGGCTGGGTCCATAGTGTACCAAATAGGTCAGTTGGGGTGCAAATCGGTCAAGCTCGTGGGCCCAGTTATGCACCAGTGAGGTAGGCACTACTATCAATGTGGGTTCGGTGGTGGCTTGCGCAAAATTGAAAAGGTCTATCTGCGCAACTTTGCCCGATTGATACACGGCACTGAGCAATGTGATGGTTTGCAGGGTCTTGCCCAGGCCCATGTCATCGGCCAATACCCCGCCACGCCCAGTTTCCTTGAGCCTCCACATCCACTCAAAACCCACTTTCTGGTATTCCCTTAGTACCCCCGACAAATGGACGGGCAGCCTGGCCGGGGCCAAGTCAGCGCTGGTTTCATGGCTGTCAATTCCATTTACGCCCAGTCCATCACCTGACAGTAGATGCTCAAACTGTTTTTTTATAATTACTTGCTGGTCATGGTTTTCAGAAAAGGCAAACAAGTATCGGTACTGTGCAAACCACGCTTCCGGTATCAAGGCGTATTCGCCGTTGGGCAATTTGTAGTGTGGGTCTTTGTCCAGGATATTGCGCTTAAGCTTGGCAAAGGGCACCTCAAATTCCCCAAACCGGATAATGGCTTTTACGTCAAACCAATCGGTTTTGCCGCTATCGTGTAGGGTAAGGCTAAAATAGGGTTGGCAAAGCCTGAATTTCTTTTCAAATGCCAGGAGTTCAATTGATAAGCCCAAGTCCCTAAGTTGATTGAAGTGCTCGTTGATGACCGCCATTAGGCTTTGCCCTTCGGGCAATACAAAGCGGGCATTTTTTTTATACTCAAGCCCCAGGCCTTCCAGCACCTGCCATAGGTGCTGTTCCGCATCCATTTGGCGTTCATAGCAAATGGCTTCAAAATCCGTTTCGGTATTTTTCAGCGATACCAAACGGGGTTGTCTTGAATCTATGTCTATGGTATTGGCCCCGTACTGCGCCTTGATGTGAAGCACGTTGGGGTAATTTCTGGTAATGGTGCCCAAAAAAACGGGAGGCAGCGCCAGGGTAGAGGTTGACACCCCCTTGAATACCACCGGATAGTGCTCGGCGGTATGACGCACAAATTTTTGGAAGTAGATCTTTTCCGAAGATTTTTGTACTTGGATAAAGGGCTTGTCAAAAAAGGCTTTGAGCTTGATGCCGTCTATGTTATCGGGGAAATGATAAATGGACTTGCCCACAAGGATCCAGGCGTTTTCGTTAACCAATAAGTGGCACTTGCACACCGAGATATCCAAATATCTGCCCTGGTGGAAAAGCACAGGGTAATATTTGGTGCCTTCAGGCCCGCGCTCAAAGTGAAAAATGGCATCGGCTGGTTTTTCTTCTACAAATAATTGGGCATGCGTAGGGTTATCGCGTTCATAAAGGTATATCCCGGTCCCCTTGAGCGCCTGCAATATGCGGTGCATTCGGGTTTGTACATAGGGGGTGAGCAGTTTTTCAAGGTTTTCAGGGGTACAAAAACCTTTCATAAAATCGGTGGGCTTGTCGGTCTTTCGCCCAAAGCGGTTTTTGATGGCTACCGGAGAAAACTCATCAATAATGCGCTGGATGGTGTTGTTTTCAGGTGTGCAAAACTCTGGGTAATCTTGAAGACTGGCTGATGTAAGTTTTTGATAATGAAGGCTTAAATTTCCATTTTCCGTTTCTTGCACGGCATATGACTGTATAAGTGGGCCAATGCCCGAGTCCAGATGTAAGGAATAAATGAGCCTATACGGCCTTGAAGTCTCTATCCTCATGTGCCTATGGGTATTAGGCCGGAGAATACGTGATTGGCCGGGCCCTGGAGCACTACTTTTTCATATATTCCACCATGCGCAAAACCTACCTGCAGTTTGCCGCCCGGGGTGTGAATGCCTATGGAAAAAGTGCCGTTGCCCAGGCCCGCGTGTTGGTGCCAGGCTATGGCTGCGGCCACGGCACCGGTGCCGCATGACAGGGTTTCATTTTCTACCCCGCGCTCAAAAGTGCGCATTTGCAGGGTATCTTTTCCCTTAGGTGTCACCAAGTTCACATTGATACCGGCATCCCGGTAAGGTGCCGAGGCACGGATGGCCCTTGCCCATTCCACAAAATCTGTTATAGGCCCTTGCTGGTCGTGGTCAAAACCCACATAGTGGGGTGAACCGGTATTCAGTCGAAGCCCTCCGTTTTCACGTACCACTTCTAGTACGTCGTTCATGCCAAGTGACACGGTATTGTCAGGGAGGATTTGGGCATGGTGTATCCCATCTATGGCCTTAAAAACCGTTTTGTTGCCATTGAAATATCCCATTTTATTGGCATAGGCCACGGCACAGCGTCCACCATTGCCACACATGCTCGATTCCCGTCCATCGCTATTGGCATACATCATGTCAAAGTCATAATCGGCATGGCGGCGAATATGGATAAACCCATCCGCACCTATTCCAAACTTTCTATCACACAGGTTGCGAATAAGTTCGGGGGTTACGTTCAGGTTGTCGGGCAAGGCATTCACCATGATAAAATCGTTGCCGGTGCCTTGGTATTTATCGAATCTCAGCATCATGGGTTTCTACATTGGGGTTAGGGGTAGTGGCAGGTAGTTGGTGCCGCTTGGCATACCAAATAAGCAAGCCCACCAGGGCAATAAAAATGGCCGATGCCACACTCCACCGGTTGCCCCAGATGTTGCCGGTGAGCCTCTTGGCCGACTTGCCAAGGACCATGCCCAAGAGGCTGGTGGTGCGGTAGTGCCCTACAGTGGAGTCCAACAGAAGAAAGGACTTGTAGGTACGGGCTATGTGGGGATTGGTGCTCAAGGCCACCTCTATGCTGGCCATGTCGGTGGGGCTGAGTAACCCCAGGTGATAGGACATTAATTGGTCCACATCCTTTTTTATTCCATCGGTATCCAGGGGCAATTGTAGGTTTTGCCGCAATAGGCCAAACCACTTTATGGCGGCTTTTGCCACCATGGTTTCCACTTGTTCCTCGCTTTTACCCATCAGCTGGCCCACATTCCAGAGCCCACGGCCATCGCCCAGGCTTAGGGTGAGTGACTGCAGTAGATTGTCTGAGAGTAAAGTTAGGTTGTTTACCAAAGCGGGCTCCACTGGGTTGGCATGCTCTTCTACGCGCTGTACATATGGGTCTAATTCTTCAAAAAGGTATCGCCCCTTGGCGGTGGGTACATGCCGCTGCACCAAGCGCACAAACACGTACTCTACCATGAAGTCTATTTTGTGCCTGCTGGTGAGCCACGGCTTTTTGGAGAAAAAGTACCAAACGGCCACTGCGCCTTGTGCCAGGAACTGATGCACCTGTTTGTCAGACAATTGATATTTTATTCCCAGATTAAGGCAGGTAGCCAGGTTGCGCTCAAATATGGCCACAAGTATGTCCTTTTGCCCATCTTGAATTTGTTGGGCTACGGTTTGGTCTGGAATGTTTCGCAGGCGCATGGAGGCAATGCCTTGGTATGGTAACCCGCGAAAGTAAAGGCCGCAGTGCCTATTGACAGGGGAGTTAGGAAAAGAGTAACCCTATTCCACTATAAAGGGCAAGAAATGTGTGCCCGCCGAAGATTCTAACTTAACTAGGTAATAGCCTGGAGCATGTGTGGTTTCAAAGCTGTGCAGTCCAGCGGAAAGGCCTTTGGCAGGTGTCATGGTTTTGCCGGTAAGGTCAAGCAGCGATACTGTCACATCGCCAATTTTTTCATCAATGCTCAGGTTCAAACATGCACCACCGGCCACTGGATTGGGGTAAAGGTGGTATCCAGGATTTGCGGGCAGGGGGTCAATTCCCAATAGAATGGTAGATAGGGGTATGCTTGCGCCAGTGCCGTATGCCTCTATAATATTGCCTTCATGGTCTATCATCTCTATGTTGTCAAGTGACAACTCAATGTACATTACCTTTTTCCAGTCAAGGTTGTCGTCCACCACAAATTTTACCGAACCCACCTTTCCATTGCCCGAAACAGAGGTTTTGTTGGTCCTGGTAAAGGCGATGTCAATTTTTCCACCGCCCTGTTTGCCGGTTGAAGGGATGTTCTTCACCAATTTTAGCATGCCAGAACCCTCGGTTAGCCATGAGTCGTCTGTATTGAAATCTATGGTGGAAGTGTCCACGCTTTTGTTGTAGTCCACGGAAAAGGCGATGCCGTACACGTCTTTGGCGGGTTCGGTGGAGGTGCCCAGGTACACGTCCAACTCTATGTTTTTCTTGCCTTTCAGGCTATCAATATTGTATTCAAAATAGAGCTTTGTGCCGTTGTTGTTGCTAGATTTGTTGGTGTAGGTTATTTGCCGGGTATAGAATTGGTCTATCACAAAGAGATCCAGATAATCCACCCGTCCACTCCTGTCGGCATCGGCATGTTTGTAGTTGCGGTTATTGGCAAATGATTTTGGCCAGTCGGTAGAGCGGTATGGTGTCCATACAGGCGAAGGCAAGGGTGATTGGCCAGAAGCAAACCGGTCGTCGTAGGCCATGCCCAGGTACAATACGTCGCGGTTGTTCACATCCAAGTCGCCGTTCACGTCGCCCGGCCACACACAGTCCTGGTCTATTGCCATTGTAAAATCTACCGTGCCTATGCATCCGTTTTTGTCGGTGCCCGTGGCCGAAATGGTTTCATTCTTAAGCAACACATATCGGGCGGAAAGGTCATCGGCTTCTTTTAGGCCCATGGGCGACCAGGCGAAAAGCTCGCTGCCCGTGGCGGATACTTCAAACTCTGTGCCCTTGCAAACTATTGATTCAATGGGAGATATAGACAAGTCAATCTCATGTATCCTTAAGGAGTGTTTGCTGGTGGCAGCACAGCCAAATTTGTCTGTTCCCGTGAGGAAAAAGGTACTATTGGCCGTAGCTTCCAAATCGAGCCGGGCTTTGTTGCCCAGTACGTTGCCCAGGCTATCTTTCCATGTGTATGTGAGCGCTCCACGCGCATTCAAACCTACTTGGGTGCCCGGACAGGCTAGCTGTGCGCCATCTATTTCCACCACAGGTTTGGCGGGAATAACTATGCTCCCCTTGTAGTCATTGTAACAGCCGGTTATATCATTTGTTACAATTAGTTTGGCATCATAAGTACCGCTTTCGCCCAGGTTCACCTCTTGGCTGTTGCCGAAATAGGTGTTACCGTTTACGCGCCACTCAAATTTGAGTTTGTTTTCGTTTTTGGCATTGGTTTCACCGGTTAACTGGGCTATACCACAACCGGTAATTGTAGAGGCAAACGATACGTCAAATGGGCTAATTACCTTTATTTCAATAATTCGCTCATATATTCCCTTATACACACAGTTGTTGTCAGTGGCCCTAATGGACACATGGTAGGTCCGATCCCTGATGTCGTTTTTTGAAGGGGTCCAGCAGAACTGAAGGGAGGGTTGTTTGTTTGAATTTTTTTGAATGGTAGCTCCCGGTATATCGGTGGTCCATGTCAGGTCAACCGCGTCATTTGCATCCTTATCGTCGGTATCTATGGAGAAGCAGATTTTTTGGCCCAGACAGGCGGTAACCGACTCCCTGGATCCCCCATTAATTCCTGATACCAGGGGTTTGCTCTTTGACATATAGTCAACGGTCATATACACTTCCCTTGTTTTTTCTCCAATTTTTAAACCTTTCCGGTACTCGGTTATCCGCACAGCCACTGGCGATTTTCCTGTTTTTGTGGGTTGGAAACGCAGCAGGCCGTTCTGGTTTGACAAGTGAAAACCCTTGGGGAAAGCGTCGGTATTGTTGGGGTAGCCTTCAAAATAGAAGGGGTATTCATAGGAAAGCCCTTTGTCATATTCTAAATTGGACGATTGGCTCAGACGAGCTGGAACCAATTCATATACAAGTGAATCGTTATCGGCGTCATGGGCCATCCAAGAGTAAGAGTATGGCTCATTTACATTGGTGTAGTGGTAGGGGTCATTGGCCAATCGCGGATTGTCATTGGTGGCGTCTATGCAGCGGTTGAACATGGCGGAAAGAAAATAATCCTGTTCGCCGCCCGGCCTACAGCAGCTTGACCAGGTTATGGTAATTTCACAATCGGTGGTTGCCAGCGAAGCCAGGGATACATTGGCAGAGTAAATCGTTTTTACCAGGGTTTTTGAATACCTGCAATAGGGTGATTCATAGTTGGTGCAAACCCAAGAACATACCGGGGTAACATCTTTTTGGGCAACCTGAGAAAGGGTAAGGCTAAGCTCTGTGGTGCTATTCTTGGCACTGAGAACCACGGTTTTGTTTATTGAAAGCTGGGAAGCAAAGTCGTCGAACGTGATGAGGGTAACCCGGATGGAATCTTTGCCCAGGGTGTAGCCCAGTTCGGCACCAAGCAAGGTGGCCCAAACTTGGGCTGGCAGCAGGAGGCCAAGTGCCAAAAACCCTATTGCCAGGGCCTTTTTTGTGTGTAAAAGTGTAGTACTCATGCTCATCAAGTTTAATTACAAATCAAATGTAGCGGCTATTTACTCCTTATTGTCATACAAATTTGAAAGTTTGTCGGATGTGCATTCGGTATAGACCAAATGGAAATTCCTTCTGTCAATCAAATAATTTAGTATTATGGTGACTATACAACATATTTGTCGGATAGAAACCAGATTTAACCTTCTTGTTAGACCGTGAAAGGTAATAAATTTTTTGTGGCACTGCACACATTGGAACCCAAGGCATTTGTGCGGTTCCTCAAATTTTTGCGCTCGCCTTACATCCAAGAACACCGGGGCATCCTAAGGCTTGCCGATTTTATAGAGGCAAATAGGTTGGAAACCATAGGCCAAGAGCCTTTGGAAAGAAGCAATTTGTATTGTTACATATTTGAGAATCAGATATATGATGACCTTAAATTGCGGCATTTGCTCAGTGATGCCCTGCGGCTGCTGGAAGAATTTGTGGCGGTAGAGAAATTTTATGACGACCGCCACTACCTGGAACTAAATAAACTTCACTACTACAAGGACAAAGGACTTGACAAGCATTTTGTGGGGCTGGAGCGGCAAATGAGGGCCGACATGCTCAAGAATGATGTGTTTGGAAGTGAATACATGTACTACAAGAAGTTTCTGCTGGAACGGGAGCTAAACCAGTACCTGGCCGATAGGGAAGGAAGAAAGGGCAAGATTAACGTAACCAATGCTTCACAGGCACTTGACGATTTTTTTATTCTACAGAAGCTGCGGTACGGGTGCATGCAGGCCAATTACGGAAAGGTGTTTTCGGCATCGTTCCAGTTGTTTTTACTCGAAGAAATTTTGGATTTTGTGGCGAGTAAGGACCTGAGCCACCAGCCGCTCATTATGGCGTACTACCAATCGCTCATGATGTTTAAATACCCCGATGACGAGCGGTATTTTTTTGAGTTAAAGGAAGTGCTCCACAAGGATTCCCCGCACTTTGACCAGACGCATAACGTGGAGCTGTTCAAGTTTGCCCAGAACTACTGCATAGGTAAGGCCAATATGGGCAAGAAAACCTACCTACAAGAGCTGTTTGACCTGTTTCAAACATCTCTCTCACATAATATTGCCCTGGTTAACGGTGAGTTGTCGCCTTCCAATTTTAAAAATATGGTTACCGTGGCCTGTCATTTGGGAAAATTTGATTGGGCTCAAGAATTTATTGGCCGGTATAGTGCTTTTTTGCCTGAAGACCAGAGAAATAACTCGGTTACCATGAATACTGCCTTGTTATACTGGTCCACCCGCAAACTTTCTGATGCTGCCCGGCTGCTGTCAAGGGTGGAGTTTGATGACCCCTTCTATGCTCTGGATGCCAAATCGCTCCTGCTCAAGATTTACTTTGAGCAAGACGAAAAGGAAGTATTGTTTTCATTCTGTGAGAGTTTTAGAATGTACCTCAAGCGCAACAAGCTGGTGTCAAAAGCGCATATCAATAGCTACAACAATTTGATTTCCTTTACAGTAAAACTTATTAAACTGAAACCTGAACAGCGGGAGAAATTTGATAAGATCAAAAAGGACATACAGGAAATCAAGCTCCTTAACAACAAGGGTTGGCTCATAGAACAGGTACAGAAAATGGATAAGGACTATATAAGGGGACCTGAACCTATTTGAACACCGATTTCACCAATTCAGCAATGTTGGCCAGTGGCACCGAGCCTATGTTGGCCTTGGGTTTATCGTTGCGGGCTGAGTGGCAGTACTTGCCAAAACCCAGGCGGCTGCACTCGGTACTTCTCTCGGCAAAAAGCCGGGTGGGCCTCACCTCTCCGGTGAGCCCTACCTCCCCGGAAAATACCATCCCCTTGGGCACGGACAGATCATAGTAAGACGATACCAGTGCGGCACAAACGGCCAGGTCAATACCTGGGTCACTCACCTTCATGCCACCTGTTATGTTGAGAAAAACATCCCTTTGGCCCAGCTTTAAGCCACAGTGCCGTTCCAAAACTGCCAGCAGGAGGGCCAGCCTTTTGGAGTCAAACCCATTTGAAGTGCGCTGGGGGGTGCCAAAAAATGATGGGCTAATAAGGGCCTGTACCTCTATGAGCATGGGGCGCATGCCTTCTATGGCGGGGGCTATGGCCACCCCTGGCGCGCCCTGGCCAAATTCTTCTATGAATATCTGCGATGGATTGGCCACCGGCACCAAGCCCTGACCGGTCATTTCATAGATGCCTACCTCACTGGTAGTGCCAAACCGGTTTTTGGTTGACTTGACAAACCGATACGCCAATTGGCTATCGTCAAAATAGAGCACCACGTCCACCATGTGCTCAAGCACCTTGGGGCCAGCTATGTACCCGTCTTTGGTTATATGGCCAATAATGCAAATGGCACATCCTTTGGCCTTGGCAAGCTGCATCAGCCGGTTGGTACATTCGCGGATCTGCACCACGCTGCCCGCCGATGATTCTATTTGGTCCCAATGCAGTGTTTGGATGGAATCAACCACCACCACATCACAATTCAGTTGTTCTATGGCTGTTTCCAGTGCCACCAGGGAGGTATCGGCCATAAAATATACATCCTGGTTTACCTGTGGGAGCCTGCCCGCCCGCAGCTGTACCTGGTTTATGCTCTCTTCACCTGAAAAATAGAGAAAGGTCTTTCCTGTCCAGTTAAGGGCGAGCTGGAGCATGAGCGTAGATTTTCCTATGCCGGGTTTGCCGCCCACCAGCACCAGTGAACCCTGCACCAATCCACCCCCCAACACCCGGTTGAATTCAGGGTCAGGGCTGGGGTATCTCACCTCGGGCCCTGTGGGGCCTTCACCCAATTTGGTGATTTTCTGTTCTATATTCACTAGGGTTCCGGAGGTGGGGCCCGTTTTGGTAGCCTGGACTATCTCTTGGGCCAGGGTATTCCATTGTCCACAGCTAGCGCATTTGCCTGTCCATTGCACCGATGTATGCCCGCATTCCGAGCAGCGGTAGGTAAGTTTCTGTTTAGCCATTGATCCCATTTTCGTAGGCCAGGTCTATATGCTTAGGGCTCATGGAGGCCTGTACCGCAAGTTGGTCGCAGCGCTCATTTTCTATATGTCCGGCATGCCCCTTTATCCAGATAAATTTCAAATGGAGGCCTTTGGATACTTCAATATAATCCCGCCACAAATCAACATTTTTTTTGTTCCTAAATCCTTTTTTCATCCAATTGAGCAGCCAGCCCTTCTCCACCGCGTGTGCCACATACTGTGAATCGGTATAGATCAACACATCCAGATCCCTGCGTTTCAATTCCTTAAGGGCATCTACTACGGCCAATAGTTCCATGCGGTTGTTGGTGGTGAGCCTAAAGCCCTTTGACAATTCCTTGCGGTGCTGGCCATATTGCATCACTATGCCATACCCACCTGGGCCTGGATTTCCGGTGGCGGCGCCGTCGGTATGTATGATAATGGGTGCCGTGGTCATTGGGCAAATGTAGCCTAGCCCTGCCCCAGGAATTCCAGTAACTCGCCCACCACAAAAACACTCCCCATGCATAGTATCAAGTCGTTGGTGCCGGCCTGGGCCAGGGCATGGAGGTAGGCATCTTGCACGTGCAGGTGTTTTGCCTGTATCCTAAGCCCATGTTGGCCAATTATGTTTTCAAGCACAGGGAGTTCCATGGCCCTGGGTAGCTTGGCCCGGCAAAGGTGGTACAGGCCATCCTTGGGCAGCATGGCACAGGCGCTTGGTTCTTTATCGGCCGATAAGCCAATAATAATGTGCAGGTTATCATAGGATTCACATGCTAGTTGGCGCGATATGGCCGAAAGGCCATCCGCGTTATGCCCCACATCTAATACCACCCTGGGGGCAGTACCCACTACCTGCCACCGGCCCCTAAGCGGAAAATTTTGCTGCATCCGCTCAAGCCCACTTTTTAAATGGGCAGGGCCCTTGCGCCAGTCAGGGGGCAATTGCTGCCAGATGGCGGCTGCCGTAACCGTATTGTCCAACTGGTAATCCGCCTTTAATGGATGGTGTATTTCCATGCCCAATCCCTGTCCTTCCAGCCATATCCAGGGGTTATTACGGGCAGTAAAGCATTGTGGGGCATACACATATTGGGCACCAGCCTGTGCGGCATGGCGGGCCACTACTTGTTGTACCTCTTCTTTGGAGTGTCCCAGCACCAGGGGTATGCCTGACTTTGCTATCCCGGCTTTTTCCCCTGCTATTTCTTTCAGGGTATGGCCCAGGTACTGCATATGGTCATAGCCCACATTGGTAATGGCCGCGCATACGGGGACTACAATGTTGGTGGAGTCCAGCCGCCCGCCCATTCCCGTTTCCAGCACCACCATTTGTGTGTTCATGTGCTGAAAGTAGCTCAATGCCAATCCAAAACTTAGCTCAAAGAAACTCGGTTTAATGGCTTCAATGACGGCTTGGTGCCTGGCCACAAAGTCCACAACAAATTCCCTATCCACACATTGGCCATTCACTTGTATCCTTTCCCTAAAGTCCACCAGGTGGGGGGAAGTGAACAGGCCTGTGCGGAAGCCTGATTCCATGAATACGGATGCCAAGCCGTGGCAAACAGAGCCTTTGCCGTTGGTGCCCGCTACATGCACAAATTGGAGGCGATCTTGGGGCCGGCCCAGGGCATCACACAGGGCAATGGTATTAGCCAGGTCTTTATTGTACGCCGCTGCCCCAATGCGCTGGAACATGGGCAGTTGCGCAAATAGGTATTCCAGGGTTTCTTGGTAGTCCAATCGGCTGGGGGCTGGTGCTTAGTTCAATCGGTAACGGTATTCAAGCACCGCTTCGGTTATCATGACCCCGGTATCGGTACGCGTAAAGGTTGACCTCTTGGCGTTTTCTATCGATTTATTGATCAAGCTAAGGTTGGTGGTAGTGCTCCGGGCAACGTCATTTCGCGCCTCGAGTACCTTACCGGTTTTGTCCACTTTTATTTTAATAAAGACATCGGCATTTTCTTGGGTCTTCTCATCTATGTCGGGCATATTTAGCAAACTAAGGCCGGTGCCTTCCACTATGCCCACTGATCCAAACCCGGTTTTCTTAAAAGTCACTGCGTTTTCGCCCAGGCTTCGCGTGTTATTGGTCTCGTCACCTTTAGGTGTTTTTTTGCTTGAGCTTAATAAGTCACCCAGGTCTTCAGCCAATTCCTCGCCCTCAGATTTGCTTGGCGTGGCAGGCGTTTCCTTGGTTACCGGTTCCTCTTTGGCGGTGGTAGTTGTTTTTTTTGCGGTTTCCTTGCTCGTTACCTGTGGGGCATCAGTTTCCGATCCGGTTTCCAACTCAGGCTCTTCCTTAGGGGCACTTGGCTCGCTCACCAATTCTTCATCTGGCTTTTCCAGCGTCTCATCAGCCTCCACTTCTTTTGTGGGTTTGGCCACCACTTCTTCGGCGGGGTCGCCTTCTTCAAATCCCACAAGCACAAAAGCCCCTTCTTCGGCAGGGAGGGGTAGGGGGGTCTTAAATCCAAAAAATGTGAACATGACCACCAGGGCAGTAACCAAAAGGGTAGTGATGAACAGTGATTTGCGCCGGTTTACAGAATCATCATTGTCCTTAAAAAGGTCGGCAAACCGGTCTTTGTTTATAAATGCCATATTGATAGGGTTTTATTTGAAACCGCCACCTGATGCTTTTATTGTTTGAATTCCACGGCTCATTCGTGTGATGTGGCTAGGATTACCTTTTGTCTTAATCTGTTTCCCATTGACATAATGGAGGTTATGTCCTTTATGGGAATGTTTTCGTCGGCTTTGATCACTATGGTAGCTTCATATTTGGGGAATGATGAAAGCTTGGATGCCAATAGGGTTTCTAATTGACCAGCAGAGGTAGGTTCCATACCCGAACCATCAGGCTCTGATATAAAGTAGTTGTTGTCAGCGTCTATATAAACGTTGACTGTTTGTTTGGCCAGGGTTTGCTCACTGTGTTTGGGCAGCACCAGCTTAAGCGCGTTGGGTGCCACTACGGTAGAGGTGAGCAGGAAGAAAATGAGCAGCAAGAAAATAATATCGGTAAGCGAAGCCATGGAAAAGTCGGCCCGCACCTTACTGGTTTTTTTAATGGCCATATCTGTTAAGTATGAGCGGGTTCTTGGAGTAGGTCAATAAATTCTACAGAGGTAGCCTCCATGCGGTACACTAGTTTTTCTACCATGGAGGTCAGGTAGTTGTAGCCTACGTAAGCTATAATACCCACCGCCAAACCAAACGCCGTGGTAACCATGGCCTCATAAATACCGCCGGCCAGCATGCCGGGGTCTATGTTGTTTCCTGCTTTTGACAGGTTGTAAAAGGCCCTGATCATACCCGTTACGGTGCCCAAAAACCCAATCATGGGTGCTGCGCCAGAGATGGTGGCCAGGGTGGCCAGGTTCTTTTCCAGTTTGTAAATCTGCAGCGACCCCACATTTTCTACGGCGGCGTGTATTTCCCTCAAGGGGTTGCCTATCCTGGTGAGTCCCTTCTCTACCAAGCGGGTAATGGGCGTATTGGTGCGTTGGCATAAGTCAAGTGCCAGTTCCAGGTCGCCCTCCTTTATATAGTCCTTTATCTTGTTCATCACCGTGGGGTTTTCCGCTGATGCTTTTTTGATGGTGAAGTATCGCTCCAGAAATATGTAAATGGCCAATACAAAAAGTAGTAGGAGCGGTACCATTATCCAGCCACCCTTGATGAGCATATTCATGATGGATAATTTTTCTTCCATGGGCTGGTCTAGCAATCCATCGGCTTGTAGCAATAGGTGTATCATTTGGTCAGTCTATTTTATCAGTATCCAGGAGCTTATGTTGTTGTCGTTCAGTATGTTTTGTTTGAATGTTAGGGCGCTGTCCCTGGTATTGAAATGCCCTATGCTTATCCGGTAGGCCCCGTTGTCGGTGGGTATGGCTGTGGCTTTATACCCTTTTTCCTTAAACCGGCTTACTTCAAGGCCAATTTTATCGGCAGATGATACCACAGAGGCTATGACATAAAATCCATTGGCCAGGTTATCTGCCTGGGGCATGGCGCCTGTGGCTTCTGCCGTGGTTTCTTTTTCCGCTACTTCTTCCTTAGGTGCATCTAGTACATCTTCAACTATTTGCTTGGTTTCTATGGCGTGGTCTTCCTTGATGGTGTGCCCTGCCGCTGCACCAATTTCTTCCCTGGGTTTTTCTTCTTGTATATCCACCCCTAATTCCGGTTCAACCAATACGGTATCAGCCGTTTTGGCCTGTTCAAGCCTGTTCAAATCATCTTCGGCCAGAATGGGAACCTTAAAGAAGTTGAGACCGGCCTGGTCAATGAACCGGGGGTTGAAACTAAGCAAATAGAGATAAGCGGCAGAAAGGCTCAGCAATGCAATGGCAGCAATGCTTGCCCGTTGGAATTTCTTATAGCTAGCTGGCATTTTTTCTAAATAGATAATTTGTGGAGAATGGGGTAGCGAAAGTGCTGGCGAAAGATTATCCGAGTGTTTGACCAAGGTCATGGGCTGTGCCTTTTGGATACAGAGCCCGTAACAGGCAGGCGAAAGGTTGGCCAGTGCCAATTGCTTAAACCTATATCCCAGGCTTTCAGAATAATTGATAAAGCCCAGGCCTTCTATTGATAGGGTATGCCCTTGTGTGAGGGTGTTTTTCCAGGCAAGTACCTGTTGCCTTATCACCAGTTCGGCCCACACGTGGTTGTTGCCATGCTGCCTTACCAGCTCTTGTTGTAGCAGCCCATCGTTCACACACAGGTTTGGGTTAAAAGCCACCACCTTTCCGGGCGGGTACATGAGTAGGCCTGAGGTGGCCAGCCTGGCCGGGGTATGGCGCGCTATAAAACCGCCAAAATCAGGCACTACCACGCAATTGTGCTGTTGTAGCAGCCGCACTATGTAGCGGTCAATATGTAATTCGGTTTCCACCTAAAATAATCCGCAAGGTTAAGGAAGGCGAAAGTAACTACGCCCCGTTTTTGTGTGCAATACCTAGCTCAATTGTTGATTAAGAAGGCTGGCCAATAGGCTAATTTCTATGGATGGTGCCACATTGTTGTAGAGTATGTGATAGGCAGAGTCTATCATGGGGGTGGCAATTCGCAGGTTTTGAGCTATTTCATAAATTGATTTAGTGGCGTAGTAGCCCTCGGCCACCATGTCCATTTCTATCTGGGCCGACTTGATGGAGTACCCACGCCCTACCATGCGCCCAAAAGTCCGGTTGCGACTGTACTGTGAGTAGGCGGTTACCAGCAGGTCGCCCATATAGCAAGTTTCCAGCAGGTTGCGCTCCATGGGGTAGGCACTTTCCAGAAATCGTTTCATTTCTTGCATGGCGTTGGAAACCAACACGGCTTGGAAGTTATCGCCCATGCCCACCCCTTGGCATATACCCGCCAGTATGGCATAGATGTTTTTCAGTATGGCGGCGTATTCGGTGCCCGCCACATCGGTCGTGGTGTTGGTCTTGATAAACCGGTTGGCAAACAGGCGCGAAACTGCCTGTGCCTGGTTGGGCGAAGTCGAGCTAAAGGTGAGGTAGCTCAGTTTTTCCGACGCCACCTCCTCAGCATGGCATGGGCCGGTTATGGCTACATATTTATTGCTTTCTATGCCAAACTGTTGCTGTAGGTACTCGTGTACCGCTTGGTTCTTGCCTGCCACGGTGCCCTTTATGGCCGATACCAACACCTTATTTGCCAAATTCCTGGGTTCAATTTTTTCTATTACTTCCGGTAGGTAGGCCGAAGGGACCGCCAGGATCACCACGTCCTTATCTACCAAAAGTTCCTTTAGTTCAGTCCCCATTTTATCGGGGGATAAACCTATTTCTACCGTGCTCAGGTACTTGGGATTGTGCCGGTAAGCCGAAATAAAGTCTATGACCTCCTGCTTGCGCAGCCACCAATAGGCATTCTTTTTATTGAACAACAATATCTTGAGCAAGGCTGTTGCCCAACTACCGCTGCCCACCACCAGTATCTTGGTGGCGTGTTGATAGGTACTTTTCTTATCTCTCAATTCCCAATACTATAAATGGACCTACTTAGCGGCCATGAACCCAATCATGGCTTGCGCATTTGGGGCAAATGTCTTTGAGCTAAGGCATACTCCACCATTAAATCTCCATGACCGCCCTGCCCGTTTCTGGATTATTGAATGAATGATTTGTAAATAAACGGTTTACCTTTCAGTATAGGCCCCACGGTAGAAATCAAAAACTGCCTGTCTAAAAACCAATTCAAACTTGGCCCTGGCCCATTCCAGGTCGGCGGCAGTGCGGGCATTTATACTGGTTTGGTATTCAAAAAAACCTATGGCGCCGGCTTCAAACCTGGTAGTATTCAATTCCACTAGCCTTTCTTGCGCCTCTTTTGACGTTTGCGCCGATTCAAATGACTTAACAGCCCCTTCAAGAGCCAACCAGGCTGCATATAGGTCTTGCTGCAGCGCGATCTTGGTTTGCTGTAGCTGTAGGTAGCTGCGCTGGTTTTCTATTTGCGCCAGCTGCACCGAGGCATCTATTTGGTTTCTGTTGTACACGGGTATGGACAGGCTAAACCCGAACGATTGGCCAAAATTGCGCTCCATTTGATTGAAAAAACCCGGTGTGGTGTAGTCAAATACCTGGCGGGTGCTATAAACCGGTTCTAGGCTGCCCTCTACAAACCCTATCTCAAATGTTTCATCGTGGGGGTTTATGGCTTGCTGCGAACGGGAGGAATATAGGGAGTTTATGTTGGCCGTGAAGTTGAGTTGCGGTAAATAGCCCGACTTGGCCGATGATATGTCAATCTCGCTGGCCATGAGCAGGATTTCGTCACGGGTAACCTGGGGCTGCCGTTCAAAATTGTCTTCTAGTAGCCCCATGAGTTCCAGTTCGCTCACTGTTTCCACTTTCGGCAGTTCAGTTCCCATGGGCAGGGGTTCTATACCAGGAGCCGTGCCTGGGCGTATATATGAATTTAGGTCCAGCAAGGCGGCAGCCAAGTTGTTGTGGGCATTGGTGAGCATCAGTCCGTCACTGGCCAGTTGGGCATCCAGTGCCAGAAGCCTGTCTTCGGCAGAGGCACCCGCCTCCACGAGTATGGCCGCTTGGTCACGCTGATATTTGGTGAGCTCCATGCGCGATTCCACCACCCTTACCTGCTCCTGGGCCATGAGTGCGCTCATATACAGCCCGGTTACATCAAGTGCTACATTGTTTCCCACTGCTTCTAGGTGTAGCGCGCCTGCCTTTTCGTTGAGCAGGGCACTGAATAGGTTGTGGCGGAGCCTATGGCCGGCAAATAGGGTAGCCGATGAGCTTAGGCTCGTTGATATGGCAGTAACATTTTGGTTTACAAATGCATTGGTAAAAGGGTCTATGGTCCGGCCAAAATTGTAATTGTTACCTATAAAGGCATTGGCATTTGGGTACCTGGCTTCGCGGGCACTGGTTACCAGCACGCTTGACTGCTCTAAGCCCAACCTTGCCTGTTCTAGCACCAAGTTGTTTTCTTTGGCAAGGGCTATGCACTGCGCCAAGTCCATTTTTTCCTGGGCTTTGGCGGTAGTTGGAGCTATCAAGGTGATGATTGCAACAAGCAGCGAGGGAATTTTCATCGAGAATGCTATGGCGTGTGAAGGGGCAAACTTACTCGGCTTGGTGGGCTGCGTTTTTTTCATAAGGCTATTTTACACAAATGGTTTATACGTCCGCCGCTCCGTTGCCATTTTTAATCGGTTGTTTTGCAGGCATGCCGCGTACTTGTGAGCCCCTTGCCGTATGAGAAAGGATCTATTGGTTACCCTTGGCCTCCTTGCCTGTGTCATACTGGGTTCGGTTGTGTATTTTAGGAATATGCCCCGTCCAGGGGCATCGCCCTCCCTTTTGTTGGCCTTGCCCTCAGAAACATTTGTTGCGGTACGGCCAGAGGCCAACATGCCACTGGATGAGGCCATAGCTCAGAACCCTTTTTTGGCACATTTACTGTCCGATACCCTATTTTATCAACTCTCAGCCGAGTACAGGGCGGGCAATGATTTGCTCTTGCGTTCGGGCTACAATGGGGAGGTAATATGGGCTGTGGCCCGATTGGGTGCCGATAGGCTTGGGTTGATTGCCATAGCCTATGCCGAAATAGGAGCTGGGCCTGCGCCCACGATGGACAGCAGTGTAGTGGGTGATGGGGTTTTTCAATTGACATACAATGGAATGCACCTGATTAGCCAGCACGCCTTGCTTATAGAGGGCGCCAAACAATCGCTTGCGGAATCCACGCTTTCTCGTTTCAAGGAATTTGAAATGGGCAATGCCGACCTCTCTGTTTGGGTCAATTTTGATGTGTTGCCTTGGGTGATGCCCCTCCTGAGCAGCCAGCATGGGGCCGCTTGGCACGACCAGCTTGCCAACTGGAATGGCCTTGGGAGCTTCAGCGCCCTGGTGGACAATGAGGGCATTAACCTATATGGACAAGTGCTTGGGGCCAATGCCACTTCTTTTTTTGGCCACGGCAACTACGGGAAACCCATCCCATTGACAGTTGTCAACATATTGAGCGACAAGGTTTCATTTTTTGAAGCACACGGAGGGTATTCGGCAGAAAATCGGCTAAGGGCTATTATGCTCGATACCAGCCGGGCAACCGAAGTGGATTCACTGCAAAAGGCCATGGGCTTGGATTTGCTCGGCCAACTGGCGCCAACCCTGGGCGGTGAATGGGTCATTGGCGCGGCTAATACGTTCAATCACCATATTGGCAACGAATTAACCCTTTTCGCATCGGTAGCCGATGAAACCAACCTGCATAGATTGTTGTCGGCAATCGACACCACTGCTTGGCAAACAGAGGCCGATAGTTTTGTGGTGCGGCGCCTGCCCAATGGCGATTTTCTCCCTTTCCTCTTTGGAAACAAAGCATCGTTGTTGTCAACACCGTATTGGTCTATACATCAAGGATATTTGATTATAGCCAATACAGAAGCCACCCTCAGGAAATGGTGGATGGACAAGAAAAGGGGCAATCTTTTTGTCAATAGCCCGGACTACGGATTGACAGGGGAGTGGATGGCACAGCCGGCCAGTTACCTGTTTTATGTGCACCCGGCCAGGTCTTTTGCCTTGCCAGGCGACTTACTGGATGGCCCTGCAAGGGAATTCTATACCCGAATGGCCAGCCCGGTGAAGAATACCGCTTTTTTTTCGTTCAGGTTGGTAAAACAAGAGCAAGGCTTTTTCAGCCACATTTGTCTCCATACCAGCGGTAGCGGCTACCAGTCGCCATCCAATCAGCCTATTAGCCGTTCATTCGATGGCACACTCCTAGAAGGCCCCTTTTTGGTGAGCAACCACCACACGGGGGAAAAAGAAGTGCTGCTGGCCGCCAAGGACATGGTGCATGTGATAAATCAATCCAATGAATCGGTTTGGACGTATAAGCTGGGCACTCCATTGAGGGGTATGCCCATAGAGGTGGACCTGTACCGCAATAAAAAAATACAGTACTTGCTCAGCACCACTACCCACCTACACTTAGTGGACCGCACCGGGAGCGCGGTGAGCGGTTACCCAATGGCCTTGCCCAAACCCCTGGTAGCCGAAGTGTCTATGATAGACCTAGAAGAAAGTGGGGGACAACAACTTTTTGTGCCATGCGGGAAAACAGGCATTTATGGCTATTCCGCCAAGGGCATACCACTCGTGGGCTGGAACCCCATGGTGCTAAAGGCCCAAGCCAGAACCCCCATGCAGTACTTTGTTAAAAACGGAAATACATATCTCTTTTTGTCTGATAACCAAGGGAATGTATATGTATGGCTCACCAATGGCAAAAAAGCCGTAGAGCCCATTGCATGCCAGGTGCCCTTTGTTTCGGCATTTACCATTCAGTTTGGAGCCCAACTTTCTGACTGCAAATTGCTTGGGCTTGATTCCATGGGAAATTTTGTAGCAGTAGGGCTCCACGGTTCGGTAAAGAAAACCCCCATAGGAACGGCATTCAATGCCCCTGCCGGTGCATGGGTACAGTTTGATGGTGAAGGAGGTAAAGAGCTCATGATCTGGCAGGGAAGTTTGTTGGCGGTGTATGACCAAGGCTTGGGCCTGCTCCTCAAATTGCCGCTCAACGAGCCCATATCCACGGCCCAGTGGCTCATATCGAGCAAAGGCAAGCCGTATTTGGCCATTTATACCACGGCAAATGAGCTTTTGGTATTTGATACCAAAGGACAACAAATGGGCACTGCGCCCATACAGTCTAGCACCCAGAGGGCAGCCCTGTACAATTGGGACCGTGCCGAAACCGATGAATTGCTGAGCATAGACCAAACCCAACTATTGATTTATAAGGATATAGAAAATGGAAGTGATTAAGAAACAAATAGAAGCAGTCTGGGATAACAGGGAACTTTTGGGGCAAGACACCTACAAAGCGGCTATTAGGGCCGTGGTTGATATGCTGGATAAAGGGCAACTCCGAACAGCAGGGCCACTTGCCATTGGCAAGTGGCAAGTGAATGAATGGGTAAAAAAGGCGGTCATTCTGTATTTCCCCATCTCCGACATGAGGCCTATGGTGGCCGGCCCCATGGAGTTCTTTGACAAAATACCCTTAAAAACCGGATATGCCCAGCTGGGGCTGCGCGTGGTGCCACATGCCATAGTGCGCTATGGGGCTTTCCTTGAACCAGGGGTTATCCTTATGCCTTCGTTTGTCAACATTGGAGCTTACGTAGGTACAGGCACCATGGTGGACACCTGGGCTACCGTGGGTTCTTGTGCCCAGATTGGCAAAAATGTACACCTGAGCGGGGGAGTGGGCATAGGCGGCGTGCTTGAACCCGTACAGGCTGCACCGGTCATTGTAGAAGACAATTGCTTTATAGGTTCGCGCAGCATAGTGGTAGAAGGGGCCCATATCGGTGAAGAATCCGTGTTGGGCGCCAATGTGGTGATTACGGCCTCAACCCGCATCATTGATGTAAGTGGTTCCAATCCTGTTGAATACAAAGGTTATGTCCCCCCCAGGTCGGTGGTCATCCCCGGTACGGTAGCCAAGGACTTTCCCGCCGGTAGCTACCAAGTGCCTGTGGCCCTTATCATCGGCCAACGAAAGGAATCAACCGATAAGAAGACATCGCTAAACCATGCCCTTAGGGAGTTCAATGTGTCGGCCTAGTTGAAAATTGTCGTCATTCAAACCGCTTTTCTGGGTGATGTGGTGCTCATGACCTCTTTGCTGGAGTCCATAGCGCTGCTACACCCTAACGCGCACATATGCGTGGTAGTTAAATCAGAATGCGCGCACATCCTGGCAAATAACCCACATGTCCTTAGGGTGTATGGCATAGACAAACGAGAGAAATGGAAGGCCCTATGGCGTGCAGGGAATGCGCTCCGCACTTGGAAACCCAATGTTGTGATTAATTGCCATAGATTTTTGAGCTCTGGCCTGCTGGCACTTGCCCTGGGGGCCAGACAGGTGGTTGGTTTTCAAAAGAATCCATTGTCAATTTTCTTTACAAAACGGGTTGGGCATTGCTATGGGCCCGGCGTGCACGAACTTGACCGCAACCACGCTTTATTATTGGCACTGTGGCCAAGGGCCAGCCAGGCCTTGCCTCGTCTATACCCCCATCCACAAGATTATGAAGCCATAGAACCCCTTTGCCAAGGCCCATTTCAGGTGTTGGCCCCCGGTTCGGTGTGGTTTACCAAGCAGTATCCCTTGGAGGGTTGGATAAGATTGTTGGATTCATTAGAAACACCAGTAGTGGTAGTCGGTGGCCAAGAATCCATAGAACTGGGAAAGGAATTGGCAGGGCACCGGCCCCACCAGGTAAAAACCGTGTGCGGCGAGCTCACGCTTTTGCAGTCCGCAGCCCTAATTTCTAGGGCCATTGCCCTGTACGCCAATGATTCCGCTCCCACACACCTGGGCACCGCCATGGGCACCCCCACCCATACGGTCTATTGCTCTACTGTGCCTGATTTTGGTTTTGGCCCCAAGGCCCCGGGAAGCCAAGTACACCAAACGGCCCAAGACCTGGCCTGCCGCCCATGCGGACTGCATGGACACCATAAGTGCCCCCAAGGACATTTCAATTGCTCCAAGTTCTCTGTCAGACCCTCGAAAATTGTGAAATTGACCTAAAATAGGCCATTAAGCCAGGCGAATGGATGTACACAAAGGAGGCACTAGTAGTTTTGCCCCCGTGGAAAACGAAAATCAATTGGTTGCCCCCTCCGGGATTATTGTGCCGCCCGATTGGCATGTGCTCTATACCATGCCCCGGGCGGAGAAAAAAGTCGTTGACCTGCTTGAGCGCAGGGGGTATGAGGTGTATTGCCCCATGCGGAAGGAAATGCGCCAATGGGCGGACAGAAAGAAACTTGTTTGGACCCCTTTTTTCCCTTCCTACGCTTTTTTGCGCATCAAGGAATTTTGGAAACAGCGCGTGGAAATCCTGGAACTCCCCCACGTACTGAACTTTATGTATTGGGAAAAACAGCCCGCCCTGATCAAGGATGAGGAAATGGCCGGTATCCGCACCTTTATCCAGCGGTATGGGGGGCAGCACATTGAAACCGAAAAGATTACGGAAGGCGTGGAGGTTAAGCTTGGCCAGGGGCCTTTTAATGGCTATGTGGGTACGGTAAAGCGGATAAGCGGAAACAAGGTGTATTTGATGGTGCCCAGCCTCAACTATCAGTTAGTGGTTACCCTGCCAACCGTTTCGCGCCACCGCCCAATAGTGGCAAAATAAGCTGGTGCTGAATACCATGGCCGGCCATAAGGGGCGGGCATCGGCATAGGCCGCCACCAAAGCGAAGCCCCAAAGAACCAAAAAGCCGCCGAATCCAACCAATAGGGGCCATTGGTTCATTAGTACCTGCCTGCCCCGGCCAATTGCCAATACTGCCAAGACTACTGTCCCTTGTATTCCCAGGCCCAGAAAAAGACTAGGCAATGTCCTGATTTTTAGCAGGTTGTTTTTCATTGATTCCAAATTTGGCAGCCAAATAAAATCAGTCTTGTGGCTGGGGGCCAACCCACGTGCCAACAGGGTGGCCGCCAGTATCCCGGCCAATCCCGCCAGCATTACCTTTATGGCGGCACTCTTATTTGCAGGGTTTTGAACGAAGGCACTGGCCACTAAAAAGGGAAGGAGCGCCATGCACGATTCCTTTCCCACTACGGCCAATGTGAAGAAAAGAAAGACCGGCAATGGCTTGGCGAGTATAGGCCAGAAATATAAAGCCCACGTGGCGCACAGCACGGGCCAGGTGTCAACATAGCCAATGGCTGTGTAGTAGAATGCGGGAAAACTGCAGGTAAAGAATAATGTGCCCGCATTGAACACGGTAGCAGAAAGTCCCAGCCCTTTCAAGTACAGCATCATATATGCACAGGCCAGCGCCCATAGGCATATGTTAATCATGTTGAGTGAAGTGTAGGGGCCAAACGGAAGCCGTGCCGCCATGTATGGTATGAGAAAACGGTAAGCGAAGGGAGCGCGTACGGTAGGGGGTAGGCCCGTGCGCCTATGGGTTATCAAATTGATATAATGTACATCATCTGATGCTTTGGTTTTCAGCGTACTCTCAAGCCATTCACAGTGGCGGTTAAACCTGGGCAATGGCACCAAAAAGGCCAGTATGAGTATCCATACTGGCCTTATATATCCGTTGGGCAAGCACAGCACCTGGCGCATGGGCTATAAAATCATGCAGGCCGCAACCGTATTGTTGGTGCCTTCCTCTATCAGGATAAGGCTACCGGTAATTCTGTTCTTGGTATAGGCGTCTTTAAACAATGGGCGCGTAGTACGGAGCCTTACCCTTCCTATATCGTTCATATTTATTGCCTTGTCGTCTTCTATCCTATGTAGGGTGTTTATATCCATTTTATAGATCACGTCTTTTACCATACAGCGGGCATCTGCGTTGGCATGCATGAGCAGATACTTGCCATTGGGCTGCATGGGCCTGTCGCCAAGCCAGCAAATCATGGCATCCACATCTTGGCTGGTATCGGGCTGGTTATTGGGTTTCACTATCATGTCGCCCCGGCTAATGTCAATGTTGTCTTCGAGAATCAAGGTAACCGACATGGGCGGGAAGGCTTCTTGAAGTGGGCCATTGTAACTGTCTATGGCTTTTATCTTGGTGCTGAACCCGCTGGGTAGCACCACTACCTCATCACCCGGCCTGAAAATACCTCCAGCCACCCTTCCGGCATAGCCCCTGTAGTCGTGGTATTCGTTGCTCATGGGCCTTATGACATACTGCACCGGAAATCGGCTGTCAATAAAGTTGTGGTCGCTGCTCACCTGCACCGTTTCTAGGATGTGCAGGAGGGTACTGCCGTTATACCAGGGCATGTTGGCCGATCTGTCCACCACATTGTCGCCATCCAGGGCACTCATGGGCACAAAGCGCAGGTCGGGTATGCTTATGCGGGTGGTGAGGTCCATAAATTCCTGTTTGATGCGCTCAAAAACCGCTTCGTCATAGCCCATAAGGTCCATTTTGTTGATGGCCACCACTGCATGCCTAATGCCAAGTAGGGACACAATAAAGGAATGGCGTTTGGTTTGTTCCACCACCCCATTGCGGGCATCTACCATGATAATGGCCAGGTCGGCATTGGAGGCACCGGTTACCATATTTCGGGTGTATTGAATGTGGCCTGGGGTATCGGCCAGGATAAACTTGCGCTTTGGGGTGGCAAAGTATCTGTACGCCACATCAATGGTAATTCCTTGTTCGCGCTCCGCCCGGAGGCCATCGGTTACCAGGGCCAGGTTGGTGTGCACATCGCCACGCCGCTCACTGCTCATTTTCACCTGCTCCAGGGTGTCTTCAAAAATGGTTTTGGTGTCGTATAGCAAGCGGCCTATCAGGGTGCTTTTTCCGTCGTCCACACTGCCGGCGGTCACAAATTTCAATAAATCCATATTCTGGGTTGTTATATATCAGTAAGTAAATTGTTTAATCAAAAATAGCCCTGTTTTTTGCGGTCTTCCATTGATGACTCTGACCGCTTGTCGTCTGCGCGGGAGGCCCTTTCGGTTAGGCGGGTAGCCGCTATTTCTTCCACTATGGCGTCAATGGTATCGGCGGCAGATTCCCAGGCACCCGTACACGTGGCATCGCCTATGGTCCTAAACCGGATAAGCCTTTCTTCGGGGATTTCGTGTGTGGCCGTTTCAAGGAAATCGGTCATTGCCAGAAACACCCCGTTGCGCTGTATCACCTGCCGCTTGTGGGCAAAGTACAGGGAAGGCAGTGACACGCCTTCTTCCTTAAGGTATTGCCACACGTCAAGCTCGGTCCAGTTGCTTATGGGAAAAGCCCTAAAGTGCTCCCCAAAGTTCTTTTTGCCATTGAATATGTTCCACAACTCCGGCCTTTGGTTTTTGGGGTCCCATTGTCCAAACTCATCGCGGTGCGAAAAGAAGCGCTCTTTGGCGCGGGCTTTTTCTTCGTCGCGGCGGGCGCCCCCCAGGGCGCAGTCAAACTTGTATTGATCTATGGCATCCATCAGCGTGACGGCCTGTATGGCGTTTCTGGAGGCGTTGATCCCTTTTTCCTCCACTGCCCTGCCCTTGTCTATGCTTTCTTGTACCGAGGCCACTATGAGCTTCACTCCCAGTTTCTCTACCAATTGGTCCCTAAAGGCTATGGTTTCGGGAAAGTTGTGGCCTGTGTCCACGTGCATGATGGGGAAAGGCAGCTTGGCGGGATAAAAGGCCTTTATGGCCAGGTGCAATACCACGATGGAATCTTTTCCTCCGGAGAAAAGCAGCACCGGTTTTTCAAACTGTGCGGCCACCTCCCGTATCACGTAGATGGACTCAGATTCTAGCTGCTTTAGGTGAGAGAGTCTGTAACTCATGAATTTGTATAAGTAATTTTTTGTAAGACAAACTGAAATAGTTGTTCGGCACTGTCATCAAGGGGCAAAAGGGCCGTCTGGATGGATATGTCCGGTGACAGGGGAGGCTCAAAGGGAGCGGAAATGCCCGTAAAGTCCTTAATTTCACCTGCCCTTGCTTTTTTATATAAGCCTTTCACATCCCGCTGTTCACACATATCAAGGGGGCAGTCCACATATACCTCCAGGTAATCTTCCGCGCCAATGATGTCGCGCACGGTTTGGCGGGTGTTTTCGGTGGGGGTGATAAAACTGCAAATGGTAACTATGCCTGATTCCTTAAAGAGCCGGGCCACCTGGGCAGTCCGTCTCAGGTTCTCGGCCCTATCTTGATCTGTGAAACCCAGGTCGGCGTTCAACCCATGGCGCAGGTTGTCGCCGTCCAAGAGCTGTGAGGCAAAGCCCGCTGTATATAGGCGGCGTTCAAGCGCCTTGGCCAGGGTACTCTTGCCCGAACCGCTCAAACCAATCAGCCAGATTACTTTGCCGCGTTGTTTCAGCAGGCGTTCCTTCTCGTTTTTGCCCAATAGTTGGTCAAAAATGGGGTAGATGTGTTTCAAACCTTGGGGTGGTTTTAAGTTTGCAAAGCTAAATTGAGAAAGTGACTGCCACAGAAAGCGATGTTTCAATAGATTTTGTTTGCCAACTTGCCAAAAGGGCTGGTGAGCGGATCATGGAGATATATAAAAGTGACCAGGAAAACTGGGATATAGAGGTAAAAGGGGACCATTCTCCGCTTACGGTAGCTGACAAGCTGGCGAATGAATTGATATGCAATGGTTTGGAGTCAGCTTTTCCCGCCATGCCCATCATCTCTGAAGAGCGCAAAGTGACCCCCTATGCAGAACGAAAGCACTGGGAGTATTGCTGGTTGGTGGATCCACTGGATGGGACAAAAGAGTTTATCAAGCGCAATGGGGAATTTACCGTCAATATCGCGCTGGTAGCCAAGGGGAACCCTATTCTGGGAGTGGTATATGTGCCGGTAAGCGGTGCCTTATACCACGCCACGAAAGGGGAAGGTGCCTATAGGATTGACAAAGAAGGAAATAAAACCAGATTGGCTTCCATTCCGATACAAGAGAATCAAAAAGCTGTGAAAATTGTGGCTTCCCGTTCGCACTTGAACGAAGAGACCACCAAGTTTGTGGCCCAGTATGAGTCAGCCGAATTGATTAGCGCGGGCAGTTCCCTAAAGTTTCTTTTGATAGCCGAAGGAAAGGCCCAGGTCTATCCCCGCCTGGCACCCACCATGGAGTGGGATACCGCCGCCGCCCAGATAGTGGTGGAAGAAAGCGGTGGCCGTGTGGTGGATACTGCGGGCGTGGCCTTACAATACAATAAAAAAGACCTACTTAACCCCCATTTTATAGCGTATGCGCGGTAAGCGGTTACCCCACAAGTTCCTATTGGTTGCCTGTATGGCGGCCATGGTCATTTCAGGCTGCATTCCCTACAAAAAACAGGTATATTTTCAATACTTGGAAGAGCGGGCAGCAGATTCCGTGGCCACCTATGCAACCCCGCGCAGCGAGTACAAACTACAGGTGGACGACATCATTGATATAAAAATTACCTCGCCTAGTGAGGACGGGGCCATGTTTTTTGACCAGACTTTCAGGGCATCCACGATGCAAAACATGAATCTGGCACAAATGGCGGGACAAGGCGGCGATTTGTTTTACCTCACGGGATATATCATCAATGACAGTGGTTTTGTGCAGATTCCCGTGCTGGGCAATGTACCGGCAGCCGGTCTTTCGGTTGCAGAATTGAAGCGGACGCTTGAAACGCGGTTACTGGAGTACTTCACCTCCCGCAACAGTTTTTATGTGGGCGTGAAACTGGGAGGGCTTCGGTATTCGGTGCTGGGAGAGGTGGCGCGCCCGGGCAGGTATGTGGTGCTTGAGAACCGGTATAACATTTACCAAGCACTGGCACAGGTAGGCGACCTCACGGCTTTTGCGAATAGAAACCAATTATGGCTAATCCGCCAAGAGGGCGGAAGTTCCAAGATGTATTCCATTGACTTGATGTCAGAAAAATTGATGACCTCCCCCTTGTTTTATATCCAGCCCAATGACGTGATCTATGTGCGCCCGCTCAAGGCCAAGATGGCGGGGTTTGGGAGCACGTTTCTACAGAACCTGAGTTCCATAGCTTCATTATTGAGCCTGAGCCTATCCATGTACATAGCCTATCTAACCCTTCAGAATCAACAATAGCCCCATGCAAGAACAGTTGGTACAACCACGCGAACGGGAGGAGGAATCATTTGATGTTGGGGCCTTTGTGTTTTTCTTGTTGCGGTACTGGTATTTTATCCTGGCCGCATTGGCTCTTGGCCTGGCGGTGGCCTATTTGATATTGCGCTATTCCATACCCCAATACGAGGCTATGGGCCAGATATTGATCAACCAAGACCTGCAGCAAGACCCCTTGGCGGAACTCACACAGCAGGGGCTTGGCGCTGGGAGAATGCGGACCCGCATCATGGACCCAAACGAAAATTCACTCAGGGTGCTGCAAAGTTCTGCCGTGGCCGATATGGCCAATACAGAGATGCAACTGGACGTGAGGTGGTATGGTGAGGGGCGAATACGCGGCCTGATGGAAACCGATGCCCGCGAATTTCCTTTTCAAGTGGAACAAGGAGATAGTTTGGTACTCGGACGATTTGATGTGTATTTCCAAGAAGATGGGTATCAAATAAGCCCGGAGGATGAGCCAGGGCTGAAAACCGATGCCCGTTTTGGAAAACCCAATGCCTATGGGTTTATTATTCAGGGTATGATAGAGGTGGGTAATGATTACCACAATACAAAGGCCATGGTGGAACTGCGTTCCGCGCTTTCAGCTACATCCGACCTTAAAGGTGCCGTGCAGGTAAACGAAATTTCGGAAGACGGTTCGGTATATACCGTGTCTGCCCGACACGTGGTTGCGGCCTATGCCCAGGACTATGTAAATGCCCTGATGGAGGCCTTTATAGCGCATTCCAAAGAGGAGAAGCAGGCATCTTACCAGGAGGCCCTACGGTTTGTACAGGATAGGCTTACCGAAATTGGCGACTCCCTACAAAAAGTAGAACAGGAGCTCACCCGATTCCGGGTAAACAATAAGATCATCAATACCGAATCAAAGGGTGCCATGCTTTTTACCCGCTACCAGGAACAGTTGGAAGAGGTGATTCGCTTAGAAAATCAATTGAAATACCTGGAAAAGGTAGAAGCTTATTTGGCCGGCATCGTGGGGGCTGATGAGTTAAAGTCACCGGTAATAACCGGGATTTCGAACTCCTTGCTAGAAACGACCTTAAAAAACATCCAAACCCTGTATGCCGAGATGGCGCTTAAAAAGGTGGACCTAAAATTTGCCGAATCCAGCCCCGCTGCCTTGCGGTTTAGGGCGCAGTTGGACGAATACAACCGGGCGCTGACCGAGGTGGTGGCCCAACTCAAACAAGATTTGCAAAACAGCATTCAAATAGCCGACAATCGTAGAAGGGAAATTGAGCTGGAACTCGGTTTTTTCCCGGCCCTGGAGCAGCAAATGGTGAACATTAAGCGCAGGTACGAAATGTTTCAGAACTTGTATAAATACCTGTCAGAAAAGAAATTGGACATTGGCATAAGAGGGGCTACCGTGCTTAGTGACCACAAGATAGTGGAATACGCCAGGGGAGCCAACCAGGTTTCGCCCAATGCCAAGAAGATTTATGCCCTGAGTTTAAGCTTGGCCACTTCACTGCCCATTTTGTTGCTCTTTGGCCTGTTTTATTTTGACAGGCGCATCAAATCAGCAGATGATATTCAGAAACACAGTGCCATTCCTTTGATCGGCATAGTGCCCAGGTTTAAGTACCTCAGGGCAGGGGAGATTTTCAATTCCCCTAAATCCTTGATGGCGGAGTCTTTTAGAAACCTGCGCACCAATCTGCACTATGTGTTTAAGAAAGGGGTGCCTTCTAGGGTCATTGTGATTACCTCTACCCGGCCTGGTGAGGGCAAGACCTTTTGCAGCGAGAACCTGGCCCAGATCTTGGCCTATGGCGGTGCCAAGGTGGTGGTCATTGGGGCCGATATGCGAAGACCTCAGTTGTTTAAGGACTTCAACCTGAAAAAGGACAAGGGTCTGTCGGAGTTGTTGAGCGGACAGTGTGGCCTTGGGGAGGTGCTGCTTGATACCGCCAACGCCAATTTAAAGGTCATAATCTCTGGTGCAATACCCCCTAACCCTACGGAATTGCTGGAAGGGGAGTCTATGGACGCGCTGATTGCCGAACTGTCGGAGCGGTTTGAGTTTATTCTATTTGATACCACCCCATTGGATATTGTGGCCGATGCCAATGCGCTGGTAGCCAAGGCCGACCACGTGCTGGTGGTGCTGCGGCAGAACATCACAACCAAAGATGCCATTCCCATGCTCAATGCCAAGTGGCAGCACAACCAACTGCCAAAGACCACCTTGCTATTGCTCAATGATTTTGACCATAAGAAGAGCTATGGCTCAAAGTATGGGTATGGGTATGGGTATGGGTATGGGTATGGGTATGGGTATGGGTATGGGTATGGTGCGGGTTACGGCTCGGGCTATGGCTCGGGCTACGATTCGGAGCGCAAATAGGGATTCTTTTTTGGCTGCCAGCAGCGGTCTTGCCGCATCCATAAGTCAACAATGAGTAAATATGGTACTCATCCTTGCGTGCTCAATAACATTATTTAACGCTATTCAAATGCTTATGAATAAGGTTGTTAATAAAAATGTACGAATACTTGGTGGAAATACCTAGCTTGTTCAGGCACCATCTACCACAACAATGAGTAGTTTCGCTGTTCCATTTGAAAAATGTCGGTTATGTAACTGACCTGGCGAAGCCATGAATAACCGCTGGGAATTTTCCCGATTCTGCTATGTAACCCGCTGTGTATAAACATCTTCTCTTATAATGTTGGACGCACTGATTTCTTCCAAGACCAGGCTTAAGCTGCTCCTTAAATTCTTCATCAATCCCCAACAGGTTTCCTACCTACGGGGATTGGCTGCGGAGTTTGGGGAAAGTACCAATGCGGTGCGCGTGGAGCTCAACCGCTTGGAGAAGGCCAGCTTGGTACAGTCTAAAGCGGAGGGAAACCGGGTGATGTTCAGGGTGAATACAAGGCACCCATTGTTCGGGGAGCTGCGGAGCATTGTGTTGAAACATTTGGGGCTAGACAAGTTGGTTGACCATTTTGTGGCCCAACTGGGCCAATTGGAGCAGGTATATCTCACCGGCGATATGGCCAGGGGCATGGACGGAAACATCATAGACATGGTCTTGGTGGGGGATTTGGACATGAAGAAACTCATGGAAATGGTGGAAAAGGCCCAAACTTTGCTGGGGCGAAAGATCAAGTTTGTGGTGTATCGCCACGACGAACAAAGACCGGAATGGCTTAACGGGGAGGATAGCCTCCTGCTATGGGAGCGGTAGAAAACAATTGATTGCTTATGAATCCAAATAATTACAGTATTGCCATTGTGGGTTTGGGCTATGTAGGCCTACCATTGGCGGTGGCCTTTGCCCGGAAGTTTCAGGTGTACGGCTTTGATATTAACCGGCAGCGCATTGATGAGCTGAGGCAAGGTACTGACAAGACATTGGAGGTGTCGGGGGCCGAACTGGGGGAAGTACTTGATACAACCCAAGGAGCAGGGGTGGGGCTACATCTTGGGTATTCGGTAGATACCATAGCGGGTTGCAATGTGTATATAGTAACGGTACCCACGCCTACCGATAAACACAACCGACCCGTGCTTACCCCCTTATACAAGGCATCGGAATCAGTAGGTAGCGTGTTAAAGAAAGGAGATATAGTGGTATATGAGTCCACGGTGTATCCGGGAGTTACCGAGGATGAATGCGTACCTGTTCTGGAGAAGGTTAGCGGTTTAACGTGTAATGTGGACTTCTTTGTAGGTTATTCGCCTGAGAGAATCAATCCGGGGGATAAGCTCCACACGGTAACCAAGATAAGAAAGGTGACTAGTGGCTCCACTCCTGAGGTGGGGCAGGTGGTTGATGCGCTTTACCGCGAAGTAATTGAAGCTGGCACCCACTTGGCACCTTCAATAAAAGTTGCCGAAGCTGCCAAGGTGATTGAAAATTCGCAGCGCGACATCAATATCGCTTTTGTGAACGAACTCTCCAAAATCTTCAACAGGCTTGGAATAGATACGTCGGAAGTTTTGGAGGCAGCAGGTACCAAATGGAATTTCTTGCCATTTAAGCCGGGCTTGGTGGGTGGCCACTGCATAGGCGTTGACCCTTATTATTTGGCGCAGAAGGCACAGGAAGTCGGATACCATCCGGAAATAATCCTCGCCGGACGACGTTTGAATGACAGTATGGGTAAGTACGTAGCAGATGAGACCGTGAAGCTTATGGTAAAAAAGGATATACCTGTTAAAAATGCCAACGTGCTCATGCTTGGTATTACGTTCAAAGAAGACTGTCCAGACATTAGAAATACAAGGGCAATTGATATATATACTGAATTACAAGAGTTTAGCATAGATGTGGATATCTACGACCCTTGGGCTGATGCTGCTGAGGTGATGCATGAATATGGTGTAAACTTGGTTGCAATGCCAAAAGAAAGAGCGTATGATGCTATAGTTTTGGCAGTAGCGCATAAAGAGTTCTTGAATGGAGATATTTCTTCATGGAAGAAGGAAAATGCGGTGATTTACGATGTGAAGGGTATCCTGCCGAAAGAAATAGTGGATGGACGTCTTTAGTTGTAACGCAAGGGATTTAATCAAGTTTTGGTTGAAATTTGATTGCCTACTAGCGCATTTGTAGATAGTTGCTTTTTTGTAATAACGCAGCGTGCGCAGTTTATTTACGAAGGTAACGGTCGCAACGTTGGGTTTTAAATTAATCTGGAATAAAAGGCGATATAACTCAGACAATTTGTAATAACGCAGCGTGCGCAGTTTATTTACGAAGGTGACGGTCGCAACCTTGGGTTTTAAATTAATCTGGAATAAAAGGCGATATAACTCAGACAATTTGTAATAACGCAGCGTGCGCAGTTTATTTGCGAAGGTGACGGTCGCAACCTTGGGTTTTAAATTAATCTGGAATAAAAAGCGATATAACTCAGACAATTTGTAATAACGCAGCGTGCGCAGTTTATTTACGAAGGTGACGGTCGCAACGTTGGGTTTTAAATTAATCTGGAATAAAAGGCGATATAACTCAGACAATTTG